>JBARKP010000050.1:0-104333 GCA_049801475.1 Methyloceanibacter sp. | reverse complement strand
GGCGGAAACCCGTGTTGTGGACCTTCTTTTCCTTGCCCCAAGCCTCACGCCCGGCAACGACAATGGGGTCGTCGCTCTTGGAGGGGGCGGCCCCCTTTAAGTGGAGCACCTGGCGCTTAACAATCATCTCGTTCATACTCAATTCCATTTCCTTCCTGATCGGGTCGGCCCCAATTGGCCAATCCCCTCGCGTGAATCATGCCGCGGGTTGGGGTGGGAAGAAACCTTAGGCGGGGCGTGCAAATTCAAGTTTTAGGGCGCGCGAAATCAAACCTTCCGCAGACGCCACCGAAGCCACCGGAGCCGGAGCTTCCGGAGAATTTTCTGCTCAAAGTCTGACAGCGGCTCTTGGTTGTGTCGCTTAGCGTCCAATTCGTCGAAGAAGTTACTTTCTTGCCGACCTCTTCTGACCAGCCCCTTGGTTGTGCTGAGCGCGCCATTGCCGTCCCGAAGCAATTCGGCGTGCAGCGCAAGCAAGGCTTCGTATCCTGGCTTGGCCGCGCCCCGCTTCTGGAACTCTGAGCGAAGCTGCTCGTAGCGATTAGCAAGCCAGACCCGGGACCCTGGAGCGTAAGAGCGCCCAGCGCCAGAGCGCTTACCTCCATGCTTGCGCGTCACAGCCCTACGCCTTGACTAGAACCTTGCCTAGGGCTTAGGCAAGCCAAGCTAACCAACAGTTTGCAGCTTGAAACCGCCGAAGTGGGATCCGGTACCTCTTCGATGCGGAGCTTTTCCGGTCCGCCGAATTCGCTGAATTGCGCCACGCGCATGACTGAGATTCCTTGTCTGGCCCCCACTCTTGTACTGGCCAGGGCTTTCGCCCTGGTCGATTCTGAGCCGGCGGCAGCAGCGTATGAAATAAGAGAACTGTGAGTCCTTGCCAGGGACACCCCGCGGATATTTTGCCATTGGTGTGGAGGGCATCTCCAAAGCCGTCAATCTCGGCAATCTGCTGCGCTCGGCCCATGCCTTCGGCGCGAGCTTCGTCTTCACCATCGGCGCCGATGCGGGGGCCATGGATACGATAGCGGATACCTCTAGGGCTCCCACCCATCTGCCCCTCTATCATTGGCAAAGCCTCCCGGAGCTTCGCTTACCGAGAGGGTGCAGGCTGGTCGGGGTCGAGCTTCTCGACGAGGCCGTGGACCTGCCCGCTTTCGCCCATCCCCTGCAGGCCGCCTATGTGCTTGGCCGCGAACGGGGCGTTCTTAGCCCGGAGTTGATCGCCCGTTGCCACCATATCATCCGCATTCCGACCGCCTTTTCGCTGAACCTTGCGACCGCGGGCGCGATCGTCATGTACGACCGCATGCGCTGCCTCGGACGCTTCGCCTCGCGACCGGTGGCTGAAGGGGGCATCGCCGAGCCGCGGCACCCGCATGTGCAAGGAGCACCTCGCAAGCGGTGGCGGTCTTAGCGATCCGCTCCTGGCCAAAGGATGTTCGAATATGTATGTTTGCGGCTGCTGCTCACGAGTCGGGGACGGGGAGATGCGCCGAGCCGTTCGAGCTGTTTGCCTGGCCACAGCCTTATGCTGCACGCCTGCCTGCGCGGACAATGCGACGCTTCTGCAGAAGTTCAAGAACTGGTCTGCCTATAGCTCCGCCGGCACCCCCAGGGTCTGCTTTGCCGTTGCTCAGCCGAAGGAGCAAAACCCTAAAAAGATCAAACGCGGCCCCGTCTACTTCTATATTTCGCAATGGCCGGCAGACGGGGTGACCGGTGAGGTTAGCGTCAAAATGGGCTATCCCTTCAAGGCCGGCGCCACGGCGACGCTCAGCGTCGGCGCTAGGAAATTCGACCTGTTCACCAAAGACGAAGGCGCTTTCGTTGAAAAGCCCGAGACGGAGAAGAGCCTGGTCGAGGTGCTAAAGAAGGGCGGCACGATGAAGATCGAGGGCAAGTCCGCCCGCGGCAACGCCACGAGCGACGTATACTCGCTCGACGGCCTTGACGACGCGCTCTCCCGCATTGCCAAGGAATGCAGCAGTTAAAGTGCCGCAGTTACCCTGATTCGGCCCCTCATTGATCACGACAAGGAACGGAGATAGCGTCGCTCCATGCGGAGCTGTCGCAATGGGAGGACCTCATGAAGACTATTTACGCTGCGGCCGCGGCCGCCATGCTTCTCGCTGCGGGTTCAGCGCAGGCACAAGTCGTCGACATGTCGACCATCACCTGTGCGGACTTTTCGGCGCGTTCCAGCGATCAAATGGCCAACATCTTGTTTTGGCTTGAAGGGTACTATACGGAGGAGTCAGACCCCACCACGATCGACTTCGCCAAGTTCAAGTCGACACTCGAGCAACTCCTGATTTATTGCTCGAACAATCCCACGGTCGGAGTGCTGAGTGCCGCGGACGAGGTTATGGGGAAGGAGGAGCAATAACCCCTCAAGATCCACCTCAACCGCGGTTTCACGTTTTCCAGCGGCGATTGCTCGCGCTGGGGCGACGCCCTTGGCATCTGGCCCCGCTCGCATGATATGACGGACAGACCGGCGATTGCGCCCGGCGAGCTCGAAGCCATGTCCGTAATTTCCCTCTCCAGCGACATCTCGCCCTTGCGGGCGGACGATCGCGAACAGCTCATTGGGCTTGACCGCTCCGGGCTCGCCCTAAGGCTCGAGCGCCTCGGTGTGCCCAAACGCCAGTCCCGCATGCGCATGCGCCAGCTTTGGAACTGGCTCTACGTGCAAGGCGCGACCGATTTTGCGCCCATGACCGACATCGCCAAGGAGCTCCGCGCGGAGCTTGCGCAAAGTTTTACGCTTCTTCGTCCGGAGATCCTCATGGAGCAAGTCTCCTCCGACGGCACGCGCAAATGGCTGCTCCGCCTTGGCGACGGCAAGGAGGTAGAGACGGTCTACATCCCGGAAGCAGATCGCGGCACGCTCTGTATTTCGAGCCAGGTCGGCTGCACGCTCACTTGCAGCTTCTGCCATACCGGCACCCAGAGGCTCGTGCGCAATCTAACGCCTGCCGAGATCGTAGGTCAGATCGTCATCGCCCGCGACCGTCTCGGCGATTGGCCGGGCGCTCTCGCCCCGGACCCATGCGGGCTCCCGGATAGTGAGCGCAAGATCACCAATGTCGTGCTCATGGGCATGGGCGAGCCGCTCTACAATTTCGACAATGTGCGGGACGCGATGGCAATCGCCACCGACGGCGAGGGTCTCTCGGTCTCCAAGCGCCGCATCACCATGTCAACCTCGGGCGTCGTGCCGGAGATTCCCCGCTGGGGCGCGGAGGCGGGCACCATGCTTGCGATCTCGCTGCACGCCGTGCGTGATGAGCTTCGCGACGATCTCGTCCCGATCAACAAGAAATGGCCGATCAAAGAATTGCTCGCCGCCTGCCGCTCTTATCCCGGCCTCTCCAACGCCAAGCGCATCACCTTCGAATATGTGATGCTGAAAGGCGTCAACGACGGGCTTGCCGACGCGAAGGAATTGGTGCGGCTCCTCGCCAAGATCCCCGCCAAGATCAATTTGATCCCGTTCAATCCCTGGCCCGGCGCGCCTTTCGAATGCTCTGACTGGGAGCAAATCGAGAAATTCGGCGAGGTGGTGAACCGCGCCGGCTATGCAAGCCCGGTGCGCAGCCCGCGCGGTCGCGACATCATGGCGGCCTGCGGGCAATTGAAAAGCGCAAGCGTCAAACAAAGGGCGAGCGAGCGTCTAACGCTTCCGGCCTAGGCGCCTTTGGCCCAGGCGAGTGCCTCTTCGAGCCGGTCGTTGCCCCAGAACAGCTCATCGCCGACGGTGAAGGACGGCGCGCCGAAGAGACCCCGCGCCGCGGCTTCCTCGGTCTGCTGCATCAGTGCTTGCTTGTTCTCGGGCGAACTCGCGGCGGCGAAAGCACCCTCTCCACCGACGCCGAGATCGTCGAGAATGCCGCGAAGCACAGCATCGTCGCTGATGTCCTTCTGGCCGCCAGATTCGCGGCAAAGACGGCGCGGGTAAAGGCGGGCGTCCAGCCCTCCGCCTCGCCGATCAGGGCAAGCCGCGCCGCCTTCAGCCCGTTTTGCGGAAAGCGTAGCGGTGGCAGCTTGAGCGGGAGACCCTCGGCGTCACACACCCTCTCCAAGTCTCGCCACATATAGCGCCCCTTGACGGCGTAGATGTTGAACGGCGAGTCGTTCCAGCCTTGCGCCTGGAAGATCGGGCCGAGTAGGAAGGGGCGCCAGCGCAAGGAGATCCCCGCCTCCGCAGCCATCTGTGCGATGCGCACGGCGGTGGGATAGGAATAAGTGCTCGCGAATTCGTACCGGAACTCGATTGTAGCCATGGGCGATGTCTGCCGAACCGTTGGCGCCAGTATCGTCGTATAGTGCGAGCCGTCGCAGCACGAGAGCCTGTCCCGCGAGGGGAAGCGTGATCATCCGAACTTTCTTTCGTGTCCTTTGGGCCGTAACGGCCTTCGTCCTCGCCGTGATGGTGGCGCTCGCCGCCCTGTTTGCCCTCGGCGCCCTATGGGTGGGCGATGAGCTCCGCGCCGCGGCGCCTGGCGATCCGGTGCTGGAAATGGGCGGACCCTGGTTCGGCGTCGCTCTTTTCACGACCACCGTTGCTCCGGCGCTCACTATTTTCCCCGCGCTCATCGCCGTCGTCGTGGGCGAAGTGCTGCGCATCCGCTCCTGGATGTATTACGTGCTCGCCGGAGGTGCCGCGCTTGCCGCTATTCCCGTGCTCGCCTCCGCTCCGGCCGGCCCGATGCCCGGATTGCCCGCTGGCCAATACATGACGATCTTCGCCGCGGCGGGGTTCGCGGGCGGCTTCGTCTATTGGCTCTTGGCGGGGAGGGGGGCGTAAATGCCGAACGTCCCAGGTGGGGCCGGCCCCTTTGGGTGGGGCCGGTCCCTTTGAGACGCAACACGATACTCGTCCTGGAGATGTGACCTTGTGGGGTCACGAGAATCACTATCGGTGAGTTGCCTTAACAAGGTGTAAGCGACGCGGGGCCCGCGCGGCCCCTTTTCGCCAATGCCTCGTCTGCCTATAGTCCCGCGACACGTTTTGCGGGGCTCCGACCCGACGAGGCTCATTCCATGGCAACCGCCGTCAAGAAGGTGGTGCTCGCTTATTCGGGCGGGCTCGACACTTCGATCATCCTGAAATGGCTGCAGGAGACCTACGCTTGCGAGGTCGTCACCTTCACCGCCGACCTCGGCCAGGGAGAGGAACTTGGGCAAGCGCGCAAGAAGGCGGAGATGCTCGGCATCAAGGAGATCTTCGTCGAGGATTTGCGCGAAGAGTTCGTGCGCGATTTCGTCTTCCCCATGTTCCGGGCAAACGCGCTCTATGAAGGCGTCTATCTGCTCGGCACCTCCATCGCGCGGCCCCTCATCGCCAAGCGCCAAATCGAGATCGCGAAGGCGACCGGCGCCGACGCCGTCGCGCATGGCGCCACCGGCAAGGGCAACGACCAGGTGCGCTTCGAGCTTACCTATTATGCGCTGGACCCGGACATCAAGGTGATCGCGCCCTGGCGCGAATGGGAGTTCAAGTCGCGTAGCGACCTGATCGACTTCGCCGAGAAGCATCAGATCCCGTTGGCCAAGGACAAGCGCGGCGAGGCGCCGTTCTCCGTCGACGCCAACCTGCTGCACTCCTCTTCGGAAGGAAAGGTACTCGAGGATCCGGCCCAAGAGCCGCCGCCTTACGTCTATCAGCGCACCATCGCGCCAGAGGATGCGCCGGACAAGGCGACGACGATCACCATCGGCTTCGCGCAGGGTGATGCGGTCTCCATCGACGGCAAGATGCTGTCGCCCGCCACGCTGCTCACGCGGCTGAACGAGCTTGGCCGCGACAACGGCATCGGGCGTGTCGATCTCGTGGAGAATCGCTATGTCGGCATGAAGTCGCGCGGCGTGTATGAGACGCCGGGCGGCACCATCCTGCTCGCGGCACACCGCGCCATCGAATCGCTTACGCTCGACCGCGAGGCCATGCATCTGAAAGATTCGCTGATGCCGCGCTACGCGGAGCTGATCTATTACGGCTTCTGGTTCTCGCCGGAGCGGGAGATGCTGCAGGCTCTCATCGACAAGAGCCAGGAGCATGTGGAGGGTGAGGTTAAGTTCAAGCTCTACAAGGGCAATGTCACGGTGATCGGCCGCTCGAGCCCGAAGTCCCTCTACGCCAGCAAGATCGTCACCTTCGAGGACGATGCCGGCGCCTACGACCAGAAGGACGCGGAAGGCTTCATCAAGCTCAACGCGCTGCGGCTAAGGCTGCTCGGACACCGCAATCGCAAGAGCTGATGCGCCGTAAGCTTACGCCACTGCGAGAGTCGTCGCTGGTGCCACCGCTGTCGTGACGGCAGGCGGATGAGTCACATGCGGCAGCTCGCACAATCCGCCGCCGAGATAGAGGTGATGCCAGAGCTGGGTCGCCACGACGCCGCCGAGGCCTAGGCTCGCGAAGGTGCCGAGCTTGCCGCCTTCGCCCTTCGCCAAGACCTCGCAGTCGCGGCGCACGGATCCCACGTCGAAATAGCCCGTCCGCGCCAAGGCCTCCGGGCTCATCAGGTCGCGCACGAAGGCGGGTGGGTTCGACAGGAAGGTCTCCGCGAGCGGCGCCCTGAACATGGCCTTCGGCCGCTGCGCCACCGCCTCGGGGAGCAGCCGCGCCGCGGCCTGCCGCAACAAATATTTGTCCTTCAATCCCCGCCGGAGCTTCCAGCGCGGATGGATGCGCGCGGCGAACGCGATCACGTCCTCATCGAGGAAGGGGTAGCGCGTCTCCACGCTGTTCGCCATGGCCACGCGATCGCCCTTTTGGCTAAGCAGCAGGCCCGGGAGCAGCACCTTATAGCCGAGATAGAGCGAGCGGTTCAGCGGATGCCATCGGCGCATGCGCTCAAGGTCGAGCGCGAGGTCCTGATAGGCCACGAATGAGCCGAGCCGCTCCTTGAGATCGGCGCTGTAGTAGCGGTCGCGCGAGGTGGCCACGAGATTGTACATGACGGACTGGGCGTGCGGGCCGGCGATCAAGGCGTCGATGCGGGCAAACTCGCCGAAGCTTGTTTTGGGTGCTGCCCATTTCCGCGCAACGCGGCTGATGCCCGTGCTTGGGCGGAAGGCATCGCCGATATCGAGAGTGCGGGCAATCTCCCTGATCTTGAACCAGACATAGCCGGCAAAGGCCTCGTCCGCGCCCTCGCCGGTGAGCACGGCCTTAAACCCTTGCGCGTGCACTTCGTGTGACAGCACGAGAAGCGCGGCGCAGGACGTGTCGAGCACCGGGCTTTCCGCCGCTTTGATGAGATCTGCGTAAGTGTCGGTGAGGACGCTCGGCCCGGCTTCGACCATGGTCGACGCGCCGCCGATATGGCGCACTGCGGCGAGCGCATTCGCCGCCTCGTTGAGCTCAGGGTCAGGCACCTTGATGGTGAAGCTCGGCAGCGGCCGGCCGGCGACCTTCGCGGCGGTGGCCAGCACATAGGCCGAATCGACTCCACCGCTGAGATAGCCGACTACGGGCACGTCGGCCCGCAGCCTGACCTCGACCGCTCGCTGAAACGTCGCTTCGAATTCGTTGATCAGAGCGGAGACGTCTGCCGGATCGTCCTCCTCGCCCCAATCGGGGAACTCGAAGTCCCAATATTTGCGCTCGACAGGGACAGCAGCGCCCGCACCGGTCTGCCACGCAATTCTCAGATAGTGCCCCGGCAAAATCGATTGCACGCCTTCGAACATGGTGCGGCGCGAGCCGAGCGCGAAAAAGGTGAAGAGGTGGTCGAGGCCGTGGACGTCGGCAGCCGGGGCCATGGCGCCCGAGGCGAGCAGCCCCTTGATCTCGGAGCCGAAATAGATGGAGTCCCCTTCCCGCGACCAGAACAGCGGGCAGATGCCGACCCGATCCCGCGCGAGCAGCACGAGGCGCCTGGCGAAATCGATCAGGACGAAGGCGAACTGGCCCTTCAGATGTGTGAACAAATCCTCGCCGTGCTCCTCATAGAGATGCACGATGAGCTCGCAATCGCTATGGGTGCGGAAGATGTGACCCCGGGCGTGAAGCTCCGCCTTCCGCTCCGGATAGTCGAACAGCTCGCCATTGCAGATGACGGCGACCGTGCGGTCCTCGTTGAAGATGGGCTGATTGCCGTCCTCGAGACCGACGATGCTGAGCCGCCGTTGCGCAATGCCGATCCCCGGCGCGAACAGGAAACCGGAATCGTCCGGACCGCGATGGGCAAGGGCCGCGCCCATGCGCTGCACCAAAGCCCGATCGGGCTCCAACCGACCCTTGAGGTCGATCACTCCTGCCAAGCCGCACATTTTGCCTCGCTTGAGAATTCGCCCGGAAAGGACTGAGCGCCCCTTTTGGGAGTCTGGCGTCCTTCAACGCTCGGTGCCGGGACTTGATCCCGCGACAAAAAATGGCCCGGTATGACAGGCCGGCCCGCTCGCGACTCTGACGGAATCGCTGGGGCTTTTCTATGACCGCTGGGGCTCCCACACTCAAGGCGTTTTTATGGGGCCAAAAGCCAAATTGTGCACAAACACGGGATCTGCAAGGGCGTGAAGGCACTCACGCCTCGCAATCGTCCACGGTGGGGCCATTGCGCCTTTGTCACACGAGCTATATATCGCTCGAATAGAACCGCCGGCCTCTGGCCCGCGTTCGACATTCCGGACCCCCATGCAACTCCGCAACATCGCCATCATCGCCCATGTAGACCATGGGAAGACCACCCTCGTCGACCGGCTGCTCCAGCAATCCGGCGCCTTCCGCCAAAACCAGCGGGTGGCGGAGCGCGCGATGGATTCCAACGACCTCGAGCGTGAGCGCGGCATCACCATCCTCGCCAAGGTGACGTCAATTGTCTGGCGGGGAACCCGTATCAACATCGTCGACACGCCGGGGCACGCCGATTTCGGCGGCGAGGTCGAGCGCATCCTCAATATGGTGGACGGCGCGCTGGTACTGGTCGACGCCGCCGAGGGTCCGTTGCCGCAAACCAAATTCGTGGTCTCGAAAGCCCTGAGGATGGGTCTCAAGCCCGTCGTCGTCATCAACAAAGTCGATCGTCCAGACGCCCGGCCGGCCGAGGTCGTGAACGAGGTGTTCGATCTTTTTGCCGCGCTCGACGCGAGCGACGAGCAGCTCGACTTTCCGATCCTCTACGGCTCGGCCAAGGAGGGCTGGATGGCGGCCACGCCCGAAGGCCCCAAGGACGACGGGATGCAGCCGCTGTTCGATCTGGTGCTCAGCCATGTAGCCCCGCCCCAAGTGGAGCCCGGGCCCTTCCGGCTGCTCGGCACCATCCTCGAAGCCAATCCCTATCTCGGCCGCGTCGTCACCGGCCGCATCACCTCCGGCACGATCGCACCGAACGAGATGGTCAAGGTGCTGGACCATGACGGCAGGCTGATCGAGCAGGGACGCGTGTCCAAGGTGCTCTCCTTCCGCGGCCTTGAGCGGGCGGGCCTCGACGAGGCCTCCGCCGGCGACATCGTCTCCATCGCTGGCCTCCCCAATGCCACCGTGGCGCACACCATCTGCGCCCCCGAAGTCATGCAGCCGCTCCCGGCCCAGCCAATCGATCCTCCCACCCTGTCCATGACCTTCCGCGTCAACGATTCGCCGCTCGCCGGCACCGAAGGAGACAAGGTAACGAGCCGCATGATCCGCGACCGGCTGCTACGCGAGGGCGAAGGCAATGTGGCGCTCCGCATCACCGAGTCCGAGGAGCGGGATTCCATGGAGGTTGCCGGCCGCGGAGAATTGCAGCTCGGCATTCTGATCGAGACCATGCGGCGCGAGGGCTTCGAGCTCAGCGTGTCGCGGCCCAAGGTGCTGTTCCGTCGCGACGAGAAGGGCGAGCTTCTGGAGCCGATCGAGGAGGTCGTCATCGATGTCGACGAAGAGCATTCCGGCATCGTCGTGCAGAAGCTGTCCGAGCGCAAAGCCGAGCTCGTCGAGATGCGTCCCTCCGGCGGCGTGCGCCAACGGCTCGTCTTCTACGCGCCGACGCGAGGGCTCATCGGCTATCAGGGTGAGCTGCTCACCGACACGCGCGGCACCGGCATCATGAACCGCCTATTCTACGCTTATGCGCCCTACAAAGGTCCGATACTGGGCAGGCGGAACGGCGTCTTGATCTCCACCGAGGCGGGCGAGGCGGTGGCTTATGCGCTGTGGAACCTCGAGGATCGTGGACCGATGATGATCGAGCCCGGCTGGAAGGTCTATCGCGGCATGATCGTGGGCGAGCACACCCGCGACAACGACCTCGAGGTCAATGTGCTCAAGGGCAAGAAGCTCACCAACATCCGCACCACCTCGAAGGACGAGGCGGTCCGCCTCACCCCGCCCATCCGCATGACGCTCGAACGCGCGCTCGCCTATATCCAGGACGACGAGCTGGTCGAGGTGACGCCGAAATCGATTAGGCTGCGCAAGCGCCATCTCGACGCCAATGAGCGGAAGCGGGCCGAGCGGCAAAAGGAATCAATGGTCCTCGCTTAGTATACCCGACCAAATTGCCTAACCTTCCCATTACTGACGGTTGTTCTAGAAGCCTCATTCGTCTCCCAAGACGGCCTCTTGCCTTGTGAAGAGAAACGCGTCCCCCCTGCACAGCGCCCGCCGTCTGCGCTAGGCTTGCGGTCATGGAGACCGACGTCGTGCAGATCAGGCCGGCAAGGCTTAAAGATGCGCCTGCCTTGGCTGAGGTCTATGCCGAGGCTTGGCGAGGCGCCTATCGCGGCGTCATTCCGCATCTTTCTCTCGAACGCATGATCGCCCGCAGAGGCCTGGGTTGGTGGAAGGGTGCGCTTGCCGAGCGCCGTCCGCTGCTTGTGCTCGATTTCGACGGGGCGGCGACTGGCTATGTCACCTATGGCCGCTGCAGGTCGGGACGCACCCCCTTCCAGGGGGAGATCTTCGAGCTCTATCTCCATCCCGTCTACCAGGGTCTCGGCCTCGGCGAGAGGTTGTTCGAGCGTGCGCGGAAAAGGCTCTCCGATCTCCGCCTCAAGGGTCTCCTTGTCTGGGCATTGTCCGACAATGACGGCGCTTGCGCCTTCTATCTCAGCCTCGGCGGCAAGCCTGTGGCCGAAGGTGCCGAGCGGTTCGGCGAGATCTCCTTGCGCAAGGTGGCGTTCGCCTGGAGCTGAAGCGTAACCAGTTGCTAACCGCAAAACGTGGTCGAGCCTTAACGCCGATCCGCCTACGGTGCCGCGTATCTCCTTCCATGGGCTGTATCGGAGCGGGCAATGCTGCTGAACTTGGTGGTCGGGACCGGCTGGTCATGGCTGGTCTCGTGATTCTCGGTCTGCTCACCGTCGTGGCCGGGGTCGCTTGAGATCGGTGGTCAGGACGGCGGGCTTGCCGCATTCCGTAGAGTCCCCTTAGAGATACAGCTTCGCGCCCTGGCTCTTTGCGGAAGTCCCTTTGCCCCTCCTCGATCTCATCGGTGCCCCGCAGATTGCAGCCATCTTGGTGCTCGCTCAGCGCGGCCTGGAGGAGCTCTACTCGGCACGCAACACGAAAGCCTTGCTCGCCGCCGGCGGACGCGAAGCGGGCAGGGCATATTATCCGGTGGTCGCGGCAACACACCTTGCCTGGATCGCGTCCCTCTTCTTCTTGATACCGCCAGACGCGATCGTCCTTTGGCCGCTCATCGTCTATTATCTGGTGCTGCAAATCGTGCGCTATTGGGTGATCGCCAGTCTTGGCCGCTTCTGGACCCACCACATCATCACCCTGCCTGACGCTCCCGTCGTGGCCCGCGGACCCTACCGCTACCTGCGTCATCCGAATTACGCCGTGACCATCGTCGAGACCTTGGTTCTACCCTTGGCGTTCGGCGCGCTTGCGCTTGGGGCGATCATGACGGCGCTCTGGTGGACCGTGTTGGACTACAAGATCTGGCTCGAAGACGAGGCGCTGCACTCACGTCGCGGGCCTCAAAGCTCCACGGCGAGAAAATAGGCGGAGAACCCGGGACCGAAGGCGGCAAACAGATGCGGGCCGCTCGCGCCCGCCTTGAGGGCCTGGTCGAGGGCAAACAGCGCCGTCGGCGAAGACATGTTGCCGAAATCGCGCAGCACCCTCCACGAATAGGCGAGCTCGTCGCGGCGGAGGCCCAGCATCTTCTGCACCGTCTCCAGGACCTTGGCTCCTCCGGGATGGAACAAGAACCCATTGAACTCGCCGAGGCTCATTCCGCTTGCGTCGAGGAAGCCTTGCAAGGCGGGTCGCAGATGCGTGCGCAGGAGATGCGGCAGCTCCGGGCTCAGCACCACTCCGAAGCCGTCCTCCTTGATGTCCCAACCCATGATGTGCTCGGTGCCCCGCCAGAAATGGTCGCCCGCGGCGAGGATTCTCCCGTGCGCGCTCGCGCCTCGTTGCGCGCCGTTCGTATTGCGCAGGACGACGCCCGCGGCGCCATCACCGAACAGCGCCGCAGACACGAACATCGCCATGCTCGGATCGTTGACGCGAAGACACAGGCTGCAAAGATCGACCGTGAGAAACAGCACATGGGCTCCGGGCATCGCGTGAGCGTAGCGACCGGCCCTTGCGAGCCCCGCAACGCCGCCGCCGCAGCCGAGCCCGAAGATCGGCAGCCGCTCGACGGAAGCGCGAAGATCGAGCCGGTTCATCAGCTTCGCATCGAGGCTCGGGATGGCGAGGCCCGTAATGGTGTTGACGACGATGGCCCCGATGTCCTGAAGCTCGATGCCAGCCGCATTGGTCGCGCCTCGTGCCACCTCCTCGAGCAGGGTGAGTGCATGCCGCAGGAAGACGTCCGTCCGCGCTTCCCAGCCATGCTCTTGGTCGTACCACTCCGGAGGCTCGCAAGTATAGCGGGCTTCTATCCCAGTGTTGCGGAAGAGGTTCTGATGCCCCGCGAGTTGCGGGAAAAGCCTCTGGGCGCGGAGCGCCGCGTCCTCCTGCGACAGTCGGTGCGGAGGCACGGCCGTGGCCACGCCCGCGATCTCCACCTCGAAGCTCGCCGCCGCGCGACGGGAAGGGCGAACCTTGGTGGTCGTCTTCAGCATGAGGGGCTCGCCGAAACAGGACTGCTTTTGGACCAGCAGTTTGGGGTTTGGGCAGAGCGCGAGCCAGTGGTTGTAATGCCACATCGGCTCAATTCTTTGTGTGCGGGCTTTCGTTATGGCTGTTCCCGGTATTTCGACGAGGGTGGCCCAACTGCCGATGCGGCCTTGTGACGGAACGAGCCACGGCCTAGAAGGTCAAGGCCTGTTCACCAAGAAGCCGCGTTACCAGCTGTCTCGGCGCCTCTAATGGTTCCAACGCCATGTCTGACATGAAGATCGCTGTGCTCGGCGCCGCCGGCCGCATGGGCCAGGCGCTCGCCCGCAGCGTTGCCGCTACCGAAGGATGCGTCCTTGCAGGCGGCGTCGAGGCGAAGGGCTCCCCCGCAGTCGGCCGCGACCTTGGCGAGATGGCAGGACTGGGGACCCTCGGCATTCCCATCACCGACAACCCGCTACCGGTCTTTGCGAGTGTCGACGGCGTCCTCGATTTCACCACCCCGAAAGCGACGGTGGGCTTCGTCACGCTCTCCGCCCAAGCACGCATCGTTCACGTCATCGGCACTACGGGGCTCGACGCGGACGACCAGGCGAAGATCGAGGCAGCCGCGCGTCATGCATCCATCGTGAAGGCCGGCAATATGAGCCTTGGCGTTAATCTGCTTGCTGGGCTTACGACCAAGGTGGCGCGGGCGCTTGGGCCTGAGTTCGACATCGAGATCATGGAGCTGCACCATCGCCACAAACGTGACGCGCCCTCCGGCACGGCTCTGATGCTCGGCGAAGCCGCCGCCGCCGGCCGCGGCATTTCGCTGAATAGCCACAGCGTGCGTGCCCGCGATGGGGAAGTGGGCGCCCGCCGCGAAGGTGACATCGGCTTCGCCATCCTGCGCGGCGGCGACGTCGTGGGCGAGCATCGGGTGATCTTCGCCGGCGAGGGTGAGCGGATCGAGCTCGTCCATGTCGCCACCGACCGAGGGATCTTTGCCCGGGGGGCGGTCCGGGCGGCGCTCTGGGCGCGCGGACAAGGCCCAGGACTCTATTCCATGGCGGACGTAATTGGCCTGTGATTTCGCGTGCCGGAAACCCAATTCTTGTTCACCAGTTGGCAAAATGCTGGTGGTACACCTAAATTCGCGCCTCTTGCGCCGCGAATAGACCCGAAAGGGAGTCAAGGATTGAGCCCTCACCTAACTTTGCTGCGCTATTCTTGCCTACACAAGGCGGGAACTGCTTAGGCGGCCTGGACAACAGCGATCCCGCGATGTCGCGCCGTCCGAGCGAAGAATCACTCACCATGCAGAACGCGCTGGTTCTCGTCCGCCACGGCGAAAGCGAGTGGAACCGCCTCAACATGTTCACCGGCTGGCAAGATGTCGACCTAAGCGAAGAAGGCGTCGCGGAAGCGCATCGCGCCGGCGCCATGCTCAAGGCTGAGGGACGCCGCCTCGACGTCGCCTTCACGAGCACCCTGAAAAGGGCCCAGAACACGCTGAGAGTCATCCTGAGCGAGCTCGAACAGGAGGACGTTCCCATCATCCAAGATTCCGCGCTGAACGAGCGCGACTATGGGGATCTCGTGGGGCTCAACAAGGACGAGGCCCGCAAGCGCTGGGGAGACGAGCAAGTGCATCTCTGGCAACGCTCCTACGACGTCGCTCCTCCCGGCGGCGAGAGTCTCAAAGACACTGCTGCCAGGGTTCTCCCATTCTTTGAGAAGCGCATCGTGCCCGAGCTCCAGGCAGGTAAGGACGTGCTCGTCGTCGCCCACGGTAATTCCTTGCGCGCGCTTGTCATGCAGCTTGACCGGTTGAGCCCCGACCAGGTGATCGAGCTCAACATCGGGACGGGCATGCCGCTCGTGTACCGGTTTCGGGCGGACGGCTCGGTCGCCGAGAAGCGCGACCTGGCAGCCTAACGTCCAATACCGTGATGTGGTGACGCGCCGTGCGCCCGGGCTAGACCGCCTTCGGTGCCTTGCTGGCAGATAGCGCCGCCGAAAGAGCTTGCGCAAAGTCCTCGCGCTCGAGGTCGGTCAGGAAGGTCGCAAAGATGAGGCGGTTGCCGTGGGAGGCAAGCGACAGTTCGGTCGAGCGGCCGATGCGCTCGTTGAGCTTAAGGCGCACCCAATAGGGGTTGAAGTTCCAGACTTGCGCCTTGCCTGAGGGCTGCACCCGGGTCACTGTCAGCGCTGCGGGGGTGAGGTCGACCGTCTCATAGAGGCGCGCGGCGCGGTAGTTGAGCTTGAAGGCAATGTAAATGAGCGCGACGTCGAGACCCATGAAACCGATCACGGGCCAGGCGCCAAGCATGTAGAACAGGAGGCCGGTCCCGAAACTCACGAGGCAGACCGCGCTCATCAGCACCATGAAGCCCTTCGGCCCAAGCGACCGGTGGGGCGTCAGCATGGCGGAGAAACGCGTTTCCTCTTGTGGGCCCGCTAAGGGCTCTGTCATAGCTCGCTCGTAGCTGTTCCGAGAAATATTGGTAACCAAGGGGGGATGGGGGTTCAACCGAAAAGCTCCAAGCGCACCCGCGCCCGAAAGTCGAGGGGGCGTGAGAAGGCCAGCGGCAAGGCACCCGGCTCCTTGCTCACGCAAGCCCAAGTCGATGATATCTTCCGGCGGTTCGAGGCCGCCGACCCCCATCCCAAGACCGAGCTTGCCTATGTCGATCCCTTTACGCTCCTCGTCGCCGTGGTGCTGTCGGCGCAAGCCACCGATGCCTCTGTCAACAAGGCTACGCCGGACCTGTTCAAACGGGCCGACACGCCGCAGAAGCTGCTCAGGCTCGGCGAGGCAAGACTCACTGACAAGATCAAGACCATCGGGCTTTATCGCAGCAAGGCAAGAAACCTAATCGCGCTATCACAGAAGCTGGTCGAGGAGCATGGCGGGAAGGTGCCGGACACTCGCGACGCGCTGGTCAGCCTTCCGGGCGTCGGCCGCAAGACCGCCAATGTCGTGCTCAACGTTGCCTTCGGTCAGGCGACGATTGCCGTGGACACACATATTCTGCGCGTCGCGAACCGCACCGGCCTGGCGCCGGGCAAGACACCACTCGAGGTTGAGCTCACCCTTAACGCAATCGTCCCCGAGCGCTACAAGCACAATTGCCATCACTGGCTGATCCTGCACGGCCGCTATGTGTGCAGGGCACGCAAGCCCGAATGCTGGCGCTGCCTCATCGCCGACATCTGCCTCTACGAACCCAAGACCCCACCACCATAGTAGCAACTAACCGAAAGCGCCTCTCATCCGGTCTTGCTCCGGGCGGATTCCGGCGCACGGTTGCGAGGTCTAAATCATATGCCAGCCGTGGCTGACGATGATGGACTCCCCCGTCAACGCGTTGGTTTTGAAGGCGGCGAGCACCAGGGCGATTTCGGCGACGTCCTCGACCGTCGTGAATTCCTTGTCCACGGTCTCGCCGAGCAGGACCTCCTTGACGACGCGCTCTTCGGTGATGCCGAGCTCCTTGGCCTGCTCGGGAATCTGCTTTTCAACGAGCGGCGTCTTCACGAAGCCCGGGCAGATGACATTGGCGCGGACATTGTGCTTGGCCCCTTCTTTCGCCATCGTGCGCGCAAGCCCGAGAATGCCATGCTTGGCCGCCACATAGGCCGATTTGAGCGGCGAGGCCTCGTGGCTATGCACCGATCCCATATAGATCAGAGCGCCAGAGTTCTGCTTGTACATATGCTTCACGCAAGCCTTGGTCGTCAAAAACGCGCCATCCAGGTGGATCGCTAGCAGCTTCTTCCAATCGGCGAAGGGGAAGTCCTCGATCGGATGCACGATCTGGACACCGGCATTCGAAACCAGGATGTCGATCCGGCCGAATGCTGCCACCGCTTGCTCCACTCCGGCATTGACCTGGTCTTCGTTGGAGACGTCCATGCCCACGCCGATCGCCGATTCTTCGCCGGCGAGCTCTCTCGCCGCTTTGGTCGCGCCCTCGACGTTCAAGTCGGCGATGACCACCCGGCCATCGGCCTCGAGGTAGCGTTTGGCAATGCCATGACCGATGCCGCTAACGGCGCCGGTGATGAGGGCAACCTTGCCTTCGAGCTTCATGGGCCACACTCCTTAAGGCTTGAGATAGTCATACACGACCTTACCGAGACCGAGCGTAAGGTCGGCAACGATGTGCGTGGCGGAGAGGATTTCGCGCACAGGAAGCGCGGCGACGGGGGCAAGAGCATGCGGCTCAAGGTCAAGCGTTGCCGGGCCCGACCAAGCACCTTTCATGACGATGTCTTCAAGACGGTAGTCGATGAGCTCTAGGATGCGCGGGCCACCATCGACATGGGGGATGATCTTCAAAAGGAAATTCGGCTTCACCAAGCTGGCACGAACCGTCGCCTGGTCGAGCGCCTTATGCTTGAAGCCCATGGTGGCGGTGGCGACGCGCACCGAGCCATAGTTCAGCGTTCCGATCAGCGTGTCCTTATCGACGCTTAAGGATGGCTGGGCGTATTTCTTCGGAAAGCCCCAAAGCTCCCGGCCACCATAGATGGGGGGGCCGTCATTCAGGAACATGGCATGGCTGTAGCTGCCTTCTTGTCCCTTGAATTTCACCGGGATAACCTGGCCTGATTCCGTGTAGTCGCCGAAGCCGGTGGAGTCCGGCATGCGGATGAACTCATATTTGACGATCGGCTCATCGAAGACGAGCGGCGCGGGAATGACCGCTTCTAGAGCAGCCGGGTCGGTCCTATAGGTGATGATCAGATATTCGCGATCGATGAAGCGGTAGGGCCCCGGCGGGAAAGCGGGGCTCGTCAGTGGCATGGCGAAGGCACGGGCTTTGACGTCGTCGATTTTCATAAGACTCGTTCCTCAGGATCGGTGTCGAGGTGCCGCGTGAGATCGAGCACCTTGACCCCCTCTGGCCGCGTGCGATTCTTCCAGTCGGGATGGCTCAAGGTACGCTCGACATCGTCGGTGCCGGCAAGCCAATGCTCGTCTATCGAGTAGCGCGAGAACTCGTAGTCGTTAGATTGGGTCCAATAGCCAGCGCGCCGGTGAATGAGTAGCACGATGGTGACCGCAGCGTCGCAGCTCACGCTGTCAAGCAGTTGCCAGTCGGGATTATCGCTGAACTCTCGCGGCATCTTTGTCCGCAAGCGACGAATGGCCCTGCGGATGGTCTGCATGTCGCGGAAAATGTCGGTGTTGAGCCGGGTGCGGCTCGAATAGCGAATCTCCTTTTCCCGCTGCCCGATATCGAACAGGGTTTGCGGCATGCAGCCTTTGGCGCTGAAGAGGTCGACCTGGAAGATGCACATATCTTTGCGCGGACCACCTCGCTCGAGCACATATTCGAGGGGCGTGTTGGAGACCAGCCCACCGTCCCAATAGGGTTCGCCTTCAATCTCGATGGGAGGGAAACCGGGCGGCAACGCGCCGCTCGCCATGACGTGCTCCGGACCGACGAACTGTTTAGCTGTGTCGAAATACGTCATGTTACCGGTGAGCACCTTCACCGCGCCGATGCTCAACCGTACCGCGCCGGAATTCAGGAGATCGAAATCGATAAGCTCGAGTAGCGTTTCCCTGAGCGGCGTGGTGTCGTAGACGCTGATGGCTTCCCGCGTGCCCTGCAGCATGAACACGGCAGGAGGGACACGCGGCTCGAAAAACCCCGGCACGCCGCCGACGGCAGCCAGCGTTGCGCTGGTCTCATTGAAGATCCGACGCGAATTGTCATCGTTGGCGAGAGGCCAGCCGAGCAGGCGACTTGAGACGCGCTCCCAAAATTCGCGCAATCGCGGAACGCGCCGGTCAGGCGGATTACCAGCGACGATGGCTGAATTGACAGCACCGATCGAGATGCCGGCGACCCAGGTTGGCAGGTGGCCGGCCTCGGCCAGAGCCTCATAGGCGCCGGCCTGATAAGCTCCGAGTGCCCCGCCACCCTGCAGCACGAGCACCATTTTTTCCTCGAAGGGGGTCACGATCTATCTTTGTCCCTCGAAAGGGCGGGTTCAACGTTGAAACGTCCGAGTCTTGACGAATTAAGCTGCGACAAAAACGAGCGGCGCCAAAGGAGCGGCTGGTGAATTGGAGCCTCGCAGGGCCCAAACCACGTGCAAGTCCTAATTGCAGGACTCGCAATAAGCATTGGTGAAATTCTGGGCCATGGCGGGCGCTGCGAAAGCAACGACCAAAGCGACGGCGATCTTCATGATGACTCCTCCTTGACTGGCTGATCATCGGACCAAAATGCTGCAACCGGGCAGCGTTCGCGTCCGAACGAAAGAGGGGAGATAGGGAGCCCTCTGCTCGGCGGCTTGACCGGTATTGCTGTCGCTTGCGTCTGGTTGCGCCGATTGCTGTGGCGCTGCCGCGCATAGCCTCCCCTTCCCCTCTGCGGAGAGGAGAACCGATCGTCTTTTGGCGGCGGAAGGGTGAGGGCAGCGTCAAATTGGAGGCCTAAGCGGCAAGAACTGCTCTGGCCCCGTACCCGGCGTGGCGGGCCAACGACTTGTAGATGTGCACCATGAAGGCCGTGGCGAAGAGGGGTGTCAAAAGGTTCAGGACCGGTACCGAGGCGAGTCCCGCGATGATCAGCCCACAGAGCGAAACATAGGCCATGTTCGCCTTCCGAAGCCGCCTCGCCTCCTCCGCCGTTAGATGGCGCATGGCCACCATCTCGAAATATTCACGCCCCAACAGATAGCCGTTGCCAACATAGAAGGCGATGAGATTGACGCCGGGTATGAGCAGGACGAACAGGGCAATCAAGTTCACGATCAGCACCACCAGGAAGAACTTCACTCCGACGCCGATAGCGGCAAGTGTCGGCAGCTCATGCCCCGGCGGGTCTGAGGGATAGTAGACGCGCTCTACCTCGGCCGCGATGTCGTCGAGATAGAGGCCAGCCATCAGCGAGGTGACGGGCGGGATCAGGAAGATCGACCCCGCGACCAGCGCCAATCCCCCTAGCCACTCGGTCGCGGTTTCGACCCAATGGGGCCACTCGACGAAATGGCCGAACACCCACTCGACTAGGATGATGAGGACGACGAGGAGCCCGATGGTGAAGCCGACGCATTTGACGAGCACGGCGCGGAAGGGCGGCGTGAACATCGGCTGGAAGGCTTGAATTGCGGCGGCGAGCATGACCTGTTCCAACTCTAGCGGCCGCGAATATAGTGGGCGCCCCGGCCAATACCAGACCGGACACGCAACGGGGGCGACAAATCGATGGCCGAACGCAATTACGATGTGGTGGGCATCGGCAATGCCATTGTCGACATCATCGCCGGCTGCGACGACGCCTTCCTCTCCAAGCACGATCTCGCCAAGGGCTTCATGCGGCTCATTCCGGCCGGCGAAGCGGGCCGGCTCTATGAGGCCATGGGACCTGCCATCGAGCGCTCCGGCGGATCGGCGGCCAACACCATCGCAGGCCTCGCGTCTTTCGGGGCAAAATGCGGTTTCATCGGCAGGGTCGCGGCGGACCAGTTCGGCGGCATCTTCCGCCATGACATCCGCTCCCTCGGGGTGACCTACGAGACGCCGCCATCTCAGGACGGCGCTCCGACGGCGCGCTGCCTGATCTTCGTGACGCCGGACGGCGAGCGCACCATGAACACCTTTCTTGGTGCGAGCGTGAACTTTGCTGCGCCCGACATCGACGCTTCACTCATCGAAGCCGCCAAGATCGTTTATCTGGAAGGCTATCTCTTCGACCGGGAGGACGCCAAGGCCGCGTTCAGGGAGGCGGCGCGACTTGCCCGCCAGTTCGGCGCCAAGGTCGCCCTGACCCTGTCGGACGCCTTCTGCGTCGACCGCCACCGCGCCGACTTCCAGGTGCTCATCCGCGAAGGCACCGACATCGTCTTCGCCAATGAGAAGGAGATTACCACCCTCTACGAGGTGAACAGCTTCGCCGAGGCCGCAGACGCCGCCTTGCAAGACTGCGAGTTGGCCGTGCTGACGCGCTCGGAAGCCGGCTCCGTGATCGTGGCCAAAGGCGAGACCATCCTCATCGAGCCCGAGCCCATTCGCAAGGTGGTTGACGTGACAGGGGCCGGCGACCTCTACGCCGCCGGGTTCCTCTACGGCCTCACCCGAGGCGCGCCGCTTGGGACCTGTGGCCGTCTCGGCAGCCTCGCGGCCGCCGAGGTCATCGGCCATATCGGTGCGCGACCGGAGATTTCCCTCCGCCAGCTCGCTCGGGAGCGAGGTTTGCTCGAAGCGTAAGCCACAGGCTCGTCTGTGGCTTTTCCGCCACGCAAACGGCCAAATTTGCTTTCGTTAAGAAGGGGTTAACCCTTACAGGCCGCGACTGCTATGTTAGCCAAAATACGGAGTCTAATTGGCGGCTGCGCTCACGGCCTAGGCTGCGCTCGCGCAGGACATAACGACAATGGTCGCGGGTGAAACCACGATCTCGCTCGGTGGCGGCTTCGCTTACCTGACCTTGCCGGACACGCGGTTCACCTTCCGTTTCCAGGACAGCGGACCCGGCGATACCACCAGCAAGCAGAAGAACGACACCTTCAACGATTTTGGCGGAGGCTTCAGTGGATCGATCTCAACCCCCTTGGGCGGGGCCTTCGGCATGCCCTGGGTTGGTGCGGTGCACGGATATTGGTCGAGCATCGACAATTCGAACCGCAACAGATGCACCACCACGAACAGCAGCATCTGCGCCGCCGCGGATATCGTCGATGAGCCCGGACCGTCAATCGTCAGTGTCGCGGGCACGCTCACCTCAGACACGACCCGCGACGTCGACAGCTGGGGCGTGGCCTTCGAGCTGACCACGCCGAATCCCTCACCGGCGATTATGCCCGGCCTGTTCAGGAGCACCCATTGGGGCGCGGCCTTCGACGTGCGGGGCCTCGACCAAAACCTCGGCATTCATGGCAACACCGCAGGCGCAAGCGATCTCTTCAATTACCGGGAGGGCCTCGATACCACCTATTATGGCGGCTACGTCACCTTCGGCGGCGAATATTCCCTATTCCCGTCGCTCTATTCATCGGCGGGGTGAAATTAGAGACGCGCAAACAGTTCAGCCCGCGCACGAGCCTTTCCCTACTTAGCGAGTACGATTGGTACTCCTTTGTGCCGGCCATGCGCTATAACGACGGCAACGGTAACCAGACCCATATCACTGACGGCGATACCTTCTCGGAGCGCACGAGTTTGCGCCTGAATATCGGCCTTGGGCCCTCGCAGCTCTACGCCCCTCCAATGAAATAGGACGTTGGCGCTAATTTTTCGCCCGTGTCAGAGCTTCCTGAGCGCCACGGTCTCCACGGCGTGATCCTGCCCTTTGCGGAGGATCAGGTCCGCGCGTTGCCGCGTCGGCAGGATGTTTTCTCTGAGATTGACGAGATTGATCGAGCGCCACAGCGACAGCCCGATTTTGCGCGCCTCTTCCTCAGACAGCGTCGCGTAGCGGTGAAAATAGGAAGCAGGGTCCCGAAAGGCCGTCTGTCTGAGACGCAAGAAGCGCTCGACATACCAGCTCTCGATCAGTCCATCGGCGGCATCGATATAGATCGAGAAATCGAAGAAGTCGGATACGAAAGGGATGGCCTCGCCGTCCTTCGGCAGCTTGGCCGGCTGCAGCACGTTCAAACCCTCGACGATAACGATATCAGGGCGTTCGATCAGGATCGACTGGTCCGGCAGCACGTCATAGACGAGATGCGAATAGACCGGCGCTTCGGTGCGCTCGCGGCCCGACTTCACGTCGGCGAGAAAGTTGAGCAGCGCAGTGAGATCGTAGCTTTCGGGAAAGCCCTTGCGGCCCATCAGCTGGCGCTCTTCGAGCACCGCGTTGGCGAAGAGAAATCCGTCCGTCGGCACGAGCTCGACGCTTGGATGGCTCGGCCAGCGGGCGAGCAGCGCCTGCAGCACGCGGCCCGTGGTGCTCTTGCCCACGGCAACGCTGCCCGCAAGGCCGATGATGAAGGGCATCTTGCTGTCGCCCCTGCGCAGAAATCCGGTCGTGGCCCCATGCAGCTCCTGCAGCGCCTCGACATAGAAATTAAGCAGGCGGCTGAGCGGCAGATAGATCTCGACGACCTCCAGGGTCGACACGCGTTCGGTGAGGCCGCTCAAGTTCTCGAGCTCGGCCTCGGTGAGCGGCATGGGTGTGTCGGCCCGAAGCGCCGCCCACTCGTCGCGGCTATAGACGGTGTAGGGAGAGAACGCGACGGACGGACGCGGAGTCATGGGGACGAAGCCGCCACCTGTTAGAGCGACGCCGCTTTCCGCCTCTTTTGCGCAAGATTGGTGGCGCCCATGCGCCGCTCAAGCTCGCCCAACACCTGATCGAGGGCGATGTGACGGGATTCGAGCACAACGAGCAGGTGATAGAGCAGGTCCGCGGCCTCGGCGATGAGCGCCGCATCGTCCTGGGCCAAGGCGGCGATGGCGGTCTCTACCGCCTCCTCGCCAAGCTTCTTGGCAGGCTTGATCGGCGCCCCGTCGAGCAGACGCCGCGTATGGGAGTCCTCTGGTCTCGCGGTCCGCCGCGCTTTGATGTTGGCGGCGAGGCGGCTCAGCACATCGTTATTGCTCATGACTTGGCTCATACACTGCCGCGAGGTCGAGTGGAATAGCCGCGCGTGCGGTTCATCCTTAGCAAAGGAGAGGCATTGTGCCTGTTTGGCAGGCAGGATTGAGGCAGGGAGCGCGCTGGCTAGCCGTCGAGCCGTACAGGCAGGCCTGCCGCTGCCATGTGGCGCTTGGCCTCGCCGATCGAATGCTCGCCATAGTGGAAGATCGAGGCGGCGAGCACGGCGGATGCGTGGCCCTCGCGGACCCCCTCGACCATATGGTCGAGCGTGCCGACCCCGCCGCTCGCGATCACCGGCACGGAAACCGCGTCGGCGACGGCTTGGGTGAGCGCTAGGTCGAAGCCCTCTCGCGTCCCGTCGCGGTCCATGGAGGTGAGCAGAATCTCGCCCGCGCCAAGCGCCACAACCTCTTGCGCATAGGCGACCGCCTCGATGCCGGTCGGTTCGCGGCCGCCATGGGTGAAGATCTCGAAGCGGGGCGCCACGCCGTTCTGGCCGCGCTGGCCCCTCACGCGCTTGGCGTCGATGGCCACGACGATGCACTGGGCGCCGAACTTCTCCGACGCCGCGCGCACGAAATCGCGGTCCTTCACCGCCGCGGTGTTGATCGAGACCTTGTCGGCGCCGGCCTCCAAGAGCTTGCGCACATCGTCGAGCTTGCGCACCCCGCCCCCCACGGTAAGCGGCATGAAGCAGCGCTCTGCCGTGCGCTCGACGACGTCGAAGATGGTGTCGCGGTTCTCATGGCTTGCGGTGATGTCGAGGAAGCAGAGCTCGTCGGCGCCCGCCTCGTCATAGGCCGCGGCGGCCTCAACCGGATCGCCGGCGTCGCGCAAATTGACGAAATTGACGCCCTTGACGACGCGGCCGCCCTTCACGTCGAGGCAGGGGATGACACGGATTTTGAGCATGACCGGGATTAAGTTTTCGCCAAGGCGTTCTTGCGCCAGCTGACGATGAAGGCGATGAGCGCGGCCACGGCCCAGACGCCCAGCAGCACCAGGCCGCCGCGGATCACGCAAGGAATCACGCGGTTGAGATCGACTTCGCAGTCGAACGCCTCAGCCACCTCCTGGGTTCCCACGCTGATAGGAGCGGGAATGAAGAGGATGATGAAGACCGTGCGTGCGCGCATAGTGTCCCCGCTTAGGCCAGACCGTGTGCCGCTTTGCGGCTCGAGGCGATGAGTGCCAGTGCCTCGGCCGGATCGAGCCTGCCATCATAGAGCGCGCGCCCGGCAATTGCGCCTTCGAGCATGGCATAGTTGGGGAGAAGCAGCATGCGAACGTCTTCGATCGACGCAAGGCCGCCGCTGGCGATCACCGGGATGGAGATCGCGCGCGCAAGCGCGGCGGTCGCCTCCAGATTGAGGCCCGCAAGCACGCCGTCACGGGCAATGTCGGTATAGATGATGGCCGCGACACCCGCGTCCTCGAATCTGCGGGCAAGCTTGAGCACGGTCGTCTCGCTCTTCTCCGCCCAGCCCTCGATCGCCACCTTGCCGTCGCGCGTGTCGATGCCGACGGCGATGCGGCCCGGAAATTTGCGGGCGGCCTGCCGCACCAGGTCCGGATCGCGCACCGCCACGGTGCCGAGGATCACGCGGGTGACACCTTCACCGAGCCACGCCTCGATGGTGGCGAGGTTGCGGATACCGCCGCCGAGCTGCACCGGGATGCGCACGGACTCGAGAATCGCTGCCACGGCAATGGCATTGATCGGCTTGCCGGCAAAGGCGCCGTCGAGATCAACGAGATGCAGCCATGCGAAGCCTTGGGCTTCGAAACTCCTCGCCTGGGCTGCGGGATCGGCGCTGAACACGGTGGCCTTGTTCATCTCGCCCTGGCGCAGGCGGACGCAATTGCCGTCCTTCAAGTCGATGGCAGGGAAGAGGATCATGCGTCAGTCCTTGGCGGCAATCGTTGCCGATCTCACGGATTCCATCTCAGGAAATTCGCGATGAGGGCCAAGCCCAACTTCTGGCTTTTCTCCGGGTGGAACTGCGTTCCGACCATGTTGTTCTTGGCGACAAAGGCCGTGATCGGGCCGCCATAATCGGTGCTCGCCACCAGCGCCTCCTCATCTTCCGGCACGAAATGATAGGAGTGCACGAAATAGGCGTGCAGGCCTTGCTCGCCGGTGGGGATGCCTTCCAACAGCGCATGCTCATGGACCACACGAAGCGTGTTCCAGCCCATATGGGGGATTTTCAGCGCGGGATCGGCGGGCGTGATCGCCCCGACCTCGCCTCCGATCCAGCCGAGACCTGGCGTCACCCCATGCTCGAGCCCACGCTCCGCCATGAGCTGAAGCCCGACGCAGATGCCGAGGAATGGCTTGCCTTCTTCCTGCACCGCCTCCTCCAACGCCTCGATCATCCCGGGAATGCGCGCAAGCCCCTGCTTGCAGTCGGCAAAGGCGCCGACGCCGGGGAGCACGATGCGGTCCGCTTCGGCCACCTCCCCGGGCTCCGAAGTCACCTTCACCGCGAGCTCCGACCCATGCTCGCGCGCGGCCCGCTCGAAGGCCTTGGCGGCGGAGTGGAGATTGCCGGATCCGTAATCGATGATGGCGACGTGCATGAGCGCTTTTCACGGTCTCGGGAACAGCCCGATGACCTCCTCCCCTTCCGAACCACGCATCGCCGCCGACATTTGCCGCGCCGGCGCCTTAGCCCCACGAAGCCATTCCTGCTCGCGTTCCCCCTCTCCCGCCTCCTTTTGCTGCTGCGGTAGCCAGGTCCGCAGGAAGGCAAGCTCCGCGGCATCGAGGTAGTTGCCGATGGCGACGCCCGTCAGCCGGTAGCCGCTCCGGACGAGCGCCGCCCCGCGGAGGTCATTCGCCTCGAAGGCAAACAGCACGACGAGCGCCAAGCTGATCCAGCCGAGCAGGGCCTGCCCTTCGTCGCTTGAGCCGAATGCCCATGCAAGCAAGGCGAAAATGAGAATGAACACAATCAGCTCGAGCCACATGCGCTGATACAAGAGCCACAGCCCCGGCACCAGCAGCGCGGGCCAGGCGAATCCCTCCTTGACGAAGGTGAGCGCCTCGGCCCGATCCACGAGATCCGGCGCCTCGGCAGGCGGCTCATAAACCGAATAGAGAGTCACGACGATCGCATGCTGTCAGGTGATGGTTGCGCTCAGCCTTGGAGCTGGCCCTTGGTCGACGGCACGCGACCGCCCTGGCGCTCGTCGATGGCGACCGCCCGGCGGAGCGCGCGTGCGAGCGCCTTATAGCAGGTCTCGGCGATATGATGGCTATTCTCGCCGTAGAGCGTCTCCACATGCAGCGTCAGCCCCGCATGTTGGGCGAAGGCCTGGAACCACTCCCGGAAGAGCTCGGTGTCCATCTCGCCGATCTTGGTGCGGGTGAAGGCGACCTTCCAGACGAGGTAGGGCCGACCCGAGACATCGATGGCGACCCGGGTGAGCGTCTCGTCCATAGGCAGATAGGCAAAGCCGTAGCGCGCGATGCCCTGCTTGTCGCCGAGCGCCTTCGCCACCGCCTGGCCGAGCACGATGCCGCTATCCTCGGTCGTGTGGTGCTGATCAATATGGAGGTCGCCTTTGGCTTTGAGCGAAATGTCGATCAGGGAGTGTCGCGCGAGCTGCTCGATCATGTGGTCGAGGAAGCCCACGCCGGTGGCCACCTCATAAGCGCCCCTTCCGTCGAGATCGACGCTCGCCGTGATCGCCGTCTCCTTGGTGCGGCGCTCGACGGTGGCGGTCCGCTTAGATACAGCTTTGCTGAGCTTCTGCATGGGGGCAGCCTAGCGCAAGGCTCTTAGCAATTCGCTTCTGTCGTCGCGCCGCTTATACGCCTTGGCACCAAAGAGTGCTATGCCCGGGGGCAACCGGGGGTGCAAGCCCGGAGCTGCGTTGACAGGGCCTTCGGCGCGCCCCGGTCCCGCGTCGCTCTTTCGCCCTCAACGCTTGACTAAGGCCGCGCCCAATCCGATATCGCAATGCAGCATGAGTCCATCCTCTCCCGACAGCTGGCACGGAACCACCATCCTCACCGTCCGTAAGGGCGGCAAGGTCGTGATAGCCGGCGACGGCCAAGTCACCCTTGGCCAGACCATCATCAAGGGCAATGCGCGGAAAGTCCGGCGGGTGGGTAGCGGCAAGGTCATCGCAGGTTTCGCCGGGGCCACCGCCGACGCCTTCACCCTCTTCGAACGGCTGGAGGCGAAGCTTGAGCGCTTTCCCGATCAGCTCAAGCGCGCTTGCGTGGAGCTTGCCAAGGATTGGCGCACCGACCGCTATCTGCGCCATTTGGAAGCGATGATGCTCGTGGCCGACCCCGATGAAAGCCTGGTGCTCACCGGCAAGGGCGACGTGCTCGAGCCCGACGACGACGTCATGGGCATCGGCTCGGGCGGCACCTATGCGCTCGCCGCGGCGCGGGCGCTGCTCGACACCGAGCTCGACGCCGAAACCATTGCGCGCAAGGCCATGGCCATCGCCGCGAGCATCTGCGTCTACACGAATAACGAGGTCGTCATCGAAAGTCTCGAGTCGACGAGATGATTGTTCGGACTCGCATCGCCTGAGTCGTCGTGGCCGGGCTTGTCCCGGCCATCCACGAAACCACAACAATGGCAACCGCCGCTGTTCGTGGATGCCCGGCACATGGTCGGGCATGACAACAAGAAGTAGAACGTAACAGGACTCCATGAGCAGCTTTTCCCCCCGCGAGATCGTCTCCGAGCTCGATCGCCACATCATCGGCCAGCGCGACGCCAAGCGCGCAGTCGCCATTGCGCTGCGCAACCGCTGGCGGCGCCAGCAGCTCGAGGGCGAGATGCGCGAAGAGGTCCTGCCCAAGAACATCCTGATGATCGGTCCGACCGGCGTCGGCAAGACGGAGATCTCGCGGAGACTGGCCAAGCTCGCCAACGCGCCCTTCATCAAGGTCGAGGCTACCAAATTCACAGAGGTCGGCTATGTCGGCCGCGACGTCGACCAGATCATTCGCGATCTGCTCGAGGCCGGCATCGGACTCGTGCGCGACGCCAAGCGCAAGGAGGTCGAGGCCAAGGCGCAGCTGAACGCGGAGGAACGCGTGGTCGATGCTCTGGTCGGCACCGGCGCCACGCCGGCGACGCGCGAAGTCTTCCGCAAGCGACTGCGCACGGGCGAGCTCGACACCAAGGAGATCGAGATCCAGGTCGCCGACACGGGCGGAGGCATGCCCGCCTTCGAGATCCCGGGCATGCCCGGAAGTCAGGTCGGCATGATCAATCTGAGCGAGGTCCTCGGCAAGGCTCTGGGCGCTCGCACCAAGCCTCGGCGCGTCACCGTGCGCGACAGCTTCGATATTCTGATGGCGGACGAGTCCGACAAGCTGATCGACAACGACATGATCGTGCAGGAGGCAATCCGCAACGTCGAGAATGACGGCATCGTCTTCCTAGACGAGATCGACAAGATCTGCGCCCGATCCGAGCGCATCGGCGCCGATGTGAGCCGTGAGGGCGTGCAGCGCGATCTCCTGCCGCTGATCGAAGGCACCACCGTCGGCACCAAATACGGGCCGGTGAAGACCGACCATGTGCTGTTCATCGCCTCGGGCGCGTTCCATACCGCCAAGCCCTCGGACCTGCTCCCCGAGCTCCAGGGGCGGCTGCCGATCCGCGTCGAGCTTCGCGCACTGACGCGCGAGGACTTCCGCCGCATCCTGACCGAGCCCAAGGCCTGCCTGATCAAGCAATATGTGGCACTGATGCAGACCGAAGGCGTCGACCTCGAATTCACCGCCGACGCCATCGACGCCATCGCCGACATCGCGGTCGAGGTGAACACCAATGTCGAGAATATCGGTGCGCGGCGCCTCTCCACGGTGATGGAGCGTATCCTCGACGACATCTCATTCAGCGCCGCCGACAAGGCCGGCGAGAGCATCGTCATCGACGAGACTTATGTGCGCGACCATGTCGGCGAGCTCGCCAAGAACGCCGACCTCTCCAAGTTTATTCTGTAGGCTCGATTTTCAAAAGTCGCGTGCCTTCCGCAGCCGCACATAAATCGCGCCTTCGCCGCCGAGCCGCCGCGGCGCCAGGGAATAGCTCACCACGAGGTTCGCGAAGTCCCGTTCGGCGAGCCATCGCGGCACGACCTGGCGCAGCACCCCGCGTTCTTCCTCCTCGTAGAAGCTCTTGCTCGCCGTTTGATCGGCGCCCTTGCCGGTGATGACAAGCACATGGCGCAGGCCCCTGCCTTGCGCCGTCTTGAGGAACCTCCGCAATTGATCATGGGCGTCGCGCTGGCGCATACCATGCAGGTCGAGCTTGGCTTCGACCTCGAGCCGTCCCTTTACGAGCTGCCGCGTGGTCTGCCGGTCGAGCGGCGCCGCGCGAGCAACATGACTGGGCTTTGGCGTTGGTTTCGCCACTGGCTGTTGCGGCTGCATTGGCGCTGGCTTGGTTTTAGGCGCTGACCTCGCGGCCTTGTCGACTGGAGGAAGCGGCTCGCGCCGCTTCAAGGGGGCGGCGGTGCCGGCGACGCGCTCCCAGAGCGCTGCACCCTCGTCCTCGTCCTTCCCTTGCTTGCCCATGGCCTTAAGCCCCCGGTGCCGGGCTCGGCAGCAGGACGGTGAACCGCGCTGGCGCCAGCGTGCTCCCGGCGATCAGGCCGGCGGCCTCGCCGGAGCCCCAGAAAATGTCGCCGCGCTCCGGGCCCCTGATCGCCGAGCCTACATCCTGCGCGATCATCAATCTGCGAAACGGCGCATCGTCGGGGCCTTTGAGCTCGGCAGCGTCGACGAAGATCGGAAGCCCAAGCGCGTGGTAGGAGGCATCCACGGCGAGGCTGCGTCCGGGCGTGAGCGCCACGCCTTGCGCCCCAATCGGGCCGGCGTCCTCCTCCTCGCGCTCCTGGAAGAACACGTAGGACCGGTTCTTCCACATCAGCCTCCGCCCGCGCAGGGCGTCGGCGCGCAGCCAGTCCTTGATCACCTGCATGGACTTACCTCTGGCCTTGCCCTCTCCCCGCTCGACGAGGAGCTTGCTGATGGAGGTGTAAGGATGGCCGTTCTTGCCGGCGTAGCCGAGGCGTGGCGTGGTGCCGTCGGCGAGCCGCACGCACCCCGAGCCTTGCACCTGCATGAAGAACAACTCGACCGGATCGGCGAGATAGAGGATCTCGAGCCCGCGGCCCTCGAGCGCGCCACGGTCGATCTCCTCTCGCGTGAAATAGGGGACGAGCCCATCGCTCGTCTGGCGCATCGCGGTGAGCCGGTCGTTGAACCGCGCCCGCATCTCGTCGGGCGTGAGCGCCACGAGATCGTCGGGGCGCCTATAGACCGGGACCTTAAATCGAGGCCCTCGCTCACGCGCGCCATCCACCTCCGGCTCGTAATAGCCGGTGACCAGACCGGGCTTGCGTGCGCCCAGGACCCGATACGGCGTGTAATGCGCCTCGAAGAAGGCGCGCGCCGCATCGCGCCCCACCTCGCCGCGAGACCCCAAAGCGAGCGCTTCCGCACAAATGCTGGCTCCTCCGTTGGAAGCATGCGCGTCCGGGTCGGCCTTGGCCGACGCCTTGCCGCAGGACCTCAGCAATGCCTGGAACGCAAGTGCCTGGTCGTCCGCCTGCCAGCCATCGAGCTCGGCGAAGGTGACCTGCGCAAAGCTGACGGCCTCGTCGTCCACGGTCTTCCCCCGCAAGAGCAAGACAAGGACGATGGTGACAGCTATGCCGCCGAGCAGCAATACGGTGGCGCGGCTGCGCCAAACCATGCCAAGGCGGCGCTCAGTTCGCGGTTTCGGTCGCGACAAGCTTCCAGTTCGGATTTCTGGAATTGACCTCGCGGGCGAAGGTCCAGATGTCGGTGACCTCGCGCACCTTCTTCGCATCGCCTTCGACGACCTCGCCGTCAGCATCGCGCGTCACCGAGACGAGCTTGCTCACGAACTTGACGGTGACATAGGCGGTGCGGTTCCTGACCTCGGCCTCGATGATGTCCGCCTTGTCGATGCCAACGAGATTCGACTCCACTTTCTCATTGCGCGCCTCGCGCTCGCGAATTGCGGTCTCGAAGCCTTCAAAGACTTCGGCGCCGAGCAGCTGCTTGAGCAGCGCCTCGTCCCCTTCGGCGAAGGACGTCACGATCATCTCATAGGCAACCTTGGCGCCATCGAGGAAGTGACTCGGGTCGAAACTCGGCTCGGCGCGCATCAGCGCAGTCAGCGACTGGGCGAGCGGGCTGTCCTTCGGCGCATGGCTGCCGAGCTTCGCCTCGATGTCCTCCACGGACGGGACGGACGCTTCGCCGAGCGGGGCGGGGCGGCCGCGCGGCAGAGCCACGACAGGGTCGTTGCTCTTCGGCCCGCCCGGCCGCTTCTGCTCCGGCGCCGAAAATGGGTCGTAGGGCGGACGCTCATTGCCCGTGCGCCGCCCCAGCACATTGCGCAGCCGAATGAAGATGACGACTGCGAGCACCAGGAACAGCAGCGTGTAAATGTCGAAGGCTTCACTCATCCTTGCCGCCACCCGCATTGTTCGATTGAACCGCAATTCTAGCGGAACCCCCCAGGTGCATATTGGTTCGCGCCTAGAGATTTGCCAGCGGGAGCCTCAGGGTTCGTGGGCTATCCCCACCGCACCCAAATCACAGCCAACTTAAGGCATTCGCGGCGCCTTAGCCAACCCCTAAACGGCCAAGACCTTGATTCGCTCCTGCTTTCAGCGAGAGCAACCGCCCTCAACCGCCTAGATTGCAGGACGAGACACGCCATGCTAGCCAGCACCTCCCAACCAAAAGCTGGACTTGGAAGCCGCATGGCCGGGAAGAAGGAAACGCGCGAACCGAGCGCCAAGCGCAACGGCGACGGTAAGCCCAAGGCTGAGCCCGCGACCGAGCCCAAGGCCGCGCCGACTGAGGGTGCAGTTCCAAGAGCAGGAACCGGCGTGCAGCTCAATGTTCTCGGCCAGTATATCAAGGATCTTTCCTTCGAGAACCCAGGCGCCCCGCAAGCGCTGCAGGCTCCGCCGCAGAACCCTCAGCTTCAGGTCACCGTGAATGTCAACGCCGGGGCCCGGCCTGAAGAGACTTACGAGGTAACCCTCAAGATCGAGGTCCATGCCAAGAGCGATACAGGGGTGATTTACAATGTGGAGTTCGCCTATGGCGGGCTCTTCCGGCTCCGCAACGTTCCTCAGAACCTGCTGCAGCCGGTGCTCTTCGTCGATTGTCCGACGATCCTGTTCCCGTTCTTGCGCCGCGTGCTGGCCGATGTGACGCGCGACGGCGGATTTCCGCCCCTGATGCTCGATCCCATCGATTTTGGCAGGCTTTACGCGCAGAACCTCGCGCGCGCTGAAGGCCCGGGGAACAATTAGTCGGCGAGCGTGGCGAGCAGCGGCAGCCACAACGCCTCAGCGCCGAGACTCGCCACGAAGGCCTCGTGGGCCAGCCTTTCTTCCGCGGTGAGGCGCGAGGGCAGCGGGTTTGAACGTGGCCGCGCGCCCTCCATGACCGCGTGCAGCAGTGCCGCTTGCGCTCCGTTGGCCGCGAATTCGAGGCGCGATTGATGACCGCCCACAAGCTCCACATAGACCGCCGCAAGCAGCCTGCAGTCGAGCAGCGCGCTGTGCTTCTCCCGCTCCGACAGGTTGACGCCGTAACGCTTGCAGAGCGCATCGAGGCTGCAGGGCGAGCCAGGGTGCTTGCGCCTGGCGAGCGCCAGCGTATCCACGACGCGGTCCCAACGGAGCGGCGGCCGCGTCAATATCGCAAGTTCCGCATTCAGGAAGGCGAAGTCGAAGGCGGCATTGTGCATAATGAGCATAGCGCCTTCGATGAAGCCGAGCATATCGTCGGCGAGCTCACGGAAGCGGGGCTTGGTGCAGAGGAACTCGGAGGAGAGACCGTGAACCTCATAAGCCGCCTGCGGCATGTCGCGTTCGGGATTGAGGTGGCAATGCCATACCCTGCCGGTGGGGATGCAGTTGAGTAACTCCACGCAGCCGATCTCGACGATGCGGTGACCGCCGGCGGGATCAAGCCCTGTCGTCTCCGTATCGACGATGATTTCGCGCAAATCGCACGCGTCCCCTCAAGCCTCTGATCTTTGCCGCAGGCGCTCCATCACCCGGCCCTCGCGGCCTTCGAGCGACTCAATAAGCTTATCGATCTGCCGCTGCATGTCCGCAAGGCTCGTGCCGCTGTCCACAACGAAGTCGGCGCGGGCGCGCTTCTCACGATCCGAGAGCTGGCGCTTGAGCAGACCCGCAAGCTTGGCGTCCGTCATGCCTGGGCGCGCCAGCACGCGAGTCCTTTGCGCCTCCGCCGGCGCACTGACCACGACCGTCACGTCGACGCGGGACTCCGCGCCCGTCTCGAACAGGAGCGGGATCTCGAGCAGGGCCAGCCTGGCGCCCTTTACTTCCAGGTCGCGCAGGAAATCGATCTCGGCCTTCACCACCATGGGATGCACGATCCTCTCGAGCGATTTGAGCTTCTCGGGCGAGCCTGCTACCTCCTGCGCGAGCAGCCCGCGGTCGACCTTCCCGCCGCTCACCGCTTTTGGGAAGGCAGCGGCGATGGCGGGGACCACCACCTCCCCCTCATAGAGCCGGTGCACTTCGGCGTCGGCGTCGAACACCGGCACCCCGCGCCGCGCGAAATGCTTTGCCGCGGCGGACTTGCCCATGCCCATCGAGCCGGTGAGACCGATGACGAGCATCATTGCCCCGCAAGACTCACGGCGACATGGGTTCGAAGCTCTGGCGTCACCTCGGGGCGGATGCCGAACCAGCGCTCGAAGCCTGGGACGGCTTGGTGAAGCAGCATGCCAAGCCCGTCCACGATCTGATTTCCTCTGGCTCTCGCGGCGGCAAGGAGTGGGGTCTCGAGCGGGCTATAGACGATATCGGCCACGATCGCGTCGGCGGGAAGGGCCACGAGGTCGATATTGAGCGGCGGCTTACCCGCCATGCCGAGGCTCGTCGCGTTGACGAGCAGGCCACAACCGCCGAGCGCCTTGTTCTTGTCCTCCCAAGGAACAGCCACAACGCACCCACCAAAGCTTTTCGCCAGCGCCCCCGCCCGTTCGCCGGTGCGGTTCACGAGCAGGATCTTGGACACGCCCCCCTTGATCAGCGCGTAGAGGATGGCGCGAGCCGCGCCGCCCGCGCCGAGCACCACGACGGCTCTTCGCCCCTTGTTCCAATCGGGCGCTTCTTGTGAAAGATGCGTCATGAAGCCGTAAGCGTCGGTGTTGCTCGCATGAAGCGTCCCCGCGGCGTCGAGCCAGAGTGTGTTCGCCGAGCCGATTGCCTTGGCGGCTTGATCGGCGCTGTCCGCCACTGCTAAGGCGGCCTCCTTGTAGGGAAGCGTCACATTGGCCCCAGCATAGCCGCGCTTGCCGAGGGCCCGCAGGAAGCCCTCGATCTCTTCAGGCCTCACGGCTTCCTTCTCATAGGCACCGGCAAGACCATAGAGCTTCAGCCAGTAGCGGTGGATGACCGGTGATCGCGAATGCTCGACCGGCCAGCCGATGACGCAAGCCCGTTTCACGTCCGCTCCTTAACCTTCGATGACACCCTCGCGCCGCAGCGCGTCGAGCAGCGGCAGCAGCGGCAGGCCGAGAATGGAGAAATAGTCGCCGTCGATCTTTTCGAACAGCTGAGCCCCGATCCCTTCGACCTGATAGGCCCCGACGCAGCTCAGGACTTCCTCACCGGCTGCCGCGAGATACCGGCCAATGAACGCCGGCGTGAGCTTACGCATGCGAAGCGTCGATGTCTCGCTATAGGCCCAGAGGACTTCGCCGCCCTTGGCGACCGCGACCGCCGTGTGAAGGATGTGGCTCTTGCCGCTCAAATCGAGTAGCTGCGTCCTCGCGGCTTCCATGCTGTCCGGCTTGGCCAGGATGCGGTCGCCGAGCGCAAGCACCTGGTCGGCGCCGGCGACGAAAGCGCTTGGCGCAAGATCGCTGACCGCTTCCGCCTTGGCGCGGGCAAGCACCTCGGCGACGTCCTGAGCATCGAGTGCGTCCTCACCGCTGATCGCCTGGCGCATGGCGCTCTCGTCGAGCCCAGGCGGCTCGACGATAAAGGCAAGCCCCGCCGCCGCGAGCAACTGCGCGCGGACCTTGCTCTCCGAGGCGAGGATGAGCGGCAGGTGCCCGCTTTGCAGGAACCCGCTCATGGATCGAGCACCGGAGCTTCCCGGTCCAGGTAGAGGCGGAGGATGGCGGCAGCCGTCTCCTCGATGGAGCGGCGTGTGACGTCGATCACCGGCCAACCCCTGCGGGCGCAGAGCTGACGCGTCTCGGCGATCTCCACCGCAATCGCCTCGCGGTCGACGTAAGCATCCAAATGCGAGGCTGCATGTTCGAGCACGCGATTTTGCCGGACTTGCGCGATGCGCTCGGGGCTCGCCACGAGACCGACGACGAAGACCTTGGTCGGCGCCTCAAGCTTCGGCGGCAATGGGACCCCGGGAATCAGAGGTACATTCGCGGCCTTGAAGCCCCGATTGGCGAGATAGATACTGGTCGGCGTCTTCGAGGTCCGGCTGATGCCGATCAACAGGATATCGGCGTCTTCGAGATTCTCCGGCAGATGGCCGTCGTCATGCAGCATGGTGAAGTTGAGCGCTTCGATACGCCGGAAATAGTCGGCATCGAGCACGTGCTGGCCAGCGACCTTGGGCGTCGACGGCGTGCCGAGATAAGATTCAAACACCTGCAAGATGGTCTTTAGGACCGGCACGCAAGGTAGGTTGAGCCGCTTGCAGGATTGCTCTATCTCCTCGGCCAGCTCCTGGTTCACGATGGTGTAGAGCACGATGCCGGGCGTTGCGTCGACATCCTTGAGCACGCGCTCGAGCTCCCGACGGTGGCGCACCAAGGGGTGGATATGCTCGATGGCGCGCACTTGCGGATATTGCACCCGCACGGCTTTGGCGATCGCAACAAGCGTCTCGCCGGTCGCATCGGAGATCATGTGTAGGTGGAAAGAGCGGGGGGTATCCATGGCTATGCCTTTGGATAACCGCGAATGATTAACGGAGCAACCGGCCGGACCCATGCAGCCAGTCCCCGCCCATCCCGATCAGCGCGCAATCTTGTTCACAGATTCGCCGATGTCGAGAAAAAGCCATGGTTTGCGACCTCTCCGACAATACCCTCCCTCGTCCCCACGCAGGACAAGCGACTGCTGACAACTTATGCGAGGTTACTTCACAGCGGGCCAAACACGCGGAAGGCCCCACAAGGCGCTATTTGCCGGCCCTCCGATGCGGCGTTGCCCACAATCGCCGAGCGGCACAAACAGCTCGCTCCGTGCGCTCTCGCTTAGCCTGTCGATAGTTTGGTGACAGCGCTGAATCTCCGCTACCCACGACGAAGTAGTAACAATAAAAAACTCTTTAAGACTCTCTCTTTTAATGTTTTGAGAAAGCAATGTTACACGTTCTTTCGTCTGAGGGCCCCTTCCTTCGCGCCCTGAGCGGCCAAACGCTCGCTTCCCCTCCGATCTGGTTGATGCGCCAAGCCGGGCGCTATCTCCCGGAATATCGAAGGGTGAGGAGCGAGGTTGGTTCGTTTCTCGATCTCTGCCGCACTCCTGAGCTCGCAGCTGAAGTAACGCTGCAGCCCTTAAGAAGGTTCGACCTCGACGCGGCCATCGTGTTCTCCGACATCCTGATCGTGCCCTATGCCCTCGGGCAGACGGTCGAGTTCCTCGAGGGCGAAGGGCCGCGCCTCGATCCGGTGAGAAGTGTGTCGGATCTAGTGAAGCTCGACCTTCAGGCGGCTACGGACGGGTTTGCGCCGGTATATGAGACTTTAGAGCGGGTCACCACGGAGCTCCCCGCCGGCGTCCCCGTGATCGGGTTCTGCGGGGCTCCTTGGACCGTGGCTACCTATATGGTCCAGGGCGGCGGCAGCAAGGACCAGGCGGAGGCAAGGCTTTGGGCCTACCACGACCCCGCCTCGTTCCAGGAGCTCATCGATCTCCTAGTCGAGACCTCGGTCGGCTATTTGCTTGGCCAGGTTCAGGCGGGGGCGCGCGCCTTGCAGATTTTCGACAGCTGGGCCGGCGGTCTTCCGGAGGACGAATTCGCGCGCTGGTGCATCGCGCCGACTCGCGCCATCGTGGCCCGGGTGAAGGCGGAAGCCCCAAATGTGCCAGTGATCGGATTCCCGCGAGGCTGCGGCGCCTTGGCGGAGACTTACGCGAGCGAGACCGGCATCGACGCCATCGGCTGCGACACCGGCATGCCGCTTGGTTTCATGCGGGAGAGCTTGCAAAGTCGTCTCCCGGTGCAGGGCAATCTCGATCCCCTTCTGCTGCTTGCCGGCGGAAAACATTTGGAGAGGCGTGTGGAGGAAATCTTGGGCGCCTTGGGCGCCGGGCCCTTCGTGTTCAACCTCGGTCACGGCATTCTGCCCGAGACCCCTCCCGACCACGTGGTGCGGCTCATCGCGCTGGTAAAGCACGGCTGAGCCACCCCCGGTACTCGCGATGCTCCTCTCCTACATCAAGGCCTTCCACGTCATTGCCATCATCGCCTGGATGGCTGGGCTGCTCTCTCTGCCGCGGCTCTTCGTCTATCACGCGGACAGCCCCAAAGGCTCCGAGCAGTCGGAGACCTTCAAGGTCATGGAGCGGCGGCTCCTCAGGCTCATCACCACCCCGGCCATGATCGCAAGCTGGCTCTTCGGGCTGATCCTCGCCCTTTCCGGACTGATCGACTGGTCGGCCGATGGCTGGTTCCATGCCAAGCTCGCCCTTGTGCTTCTGCTTTCGGCCTTTCACGGCCTGTTGGCCAAATGGACGAAAGACTTCGCCTTGGACCGCAACACGCGGCCCGCGCGTTTCTATCGGATCGCCAACGAAGTGCCGACTCTGCTGATGATCGGCATCGTCATTTTGGTGATTGTCCGCCCCTTTTAACGGGTCTCGGTAAATCTGTTCCGCCCGCCTTCAGGGTCTGCTATAAGATGAGTCGCATCCGATCCGGGGCGCTATCGCGGCCCGGCCTTTTCCTTGAAATATCGGGTCACCCGGAGCGGAGCAGGCTCTTCACGTCCTGCCTCACCGCCGAGGCTTTATCTTCCCTTTCCCCCATGCCCCGCGCGCAAATCGCGAGGGGACCTTGAAACCTTAGGGTTCACCCTTTCCCCGTTTGGAGTAGCAGTGCATGCAGGAAATGAAACTGCAGGACCTCAAGTCGAAGTCGCCCACGGAGCTTTTGAGCTTCGCTGAAGAGGTCGCCGTCGAGAACGCCAGCGCCATGCGCAAGCAGGAGCTGATGTTCGCGATTCTGAAGCAGCTAGCGGCCCGCGATGTGGATATCACCGGCACGGGCGTGGTCGAGTCATTGCAGGACGGCTTCGGCTTCCTGCGCTCGCCTGACGCCAACTATCTGGCCGGCCCCGACGATATCTATGTGAGCCCGAGCCAAATCCGCAGATTCGGCTTGCGCACCGGCGATACCGTTGAGGGACAGATCCGGAGCCCCAAGGACGGCGAGCGCTACTTCGCCCTGCTTAAGGTCAACACCATCAATTTCGACGACCCCGAGAAGCAGCGCCACAAGATCCATTTCGACAATCTGACGCCGCTTTATCCAGACGAGTGGCTGCAGTTGGAGATGGAGAAGCCCACCCATAAGGACCTCACGGGCCGCGTCATCGACATCGTGGCGCCGCTTGGCAAGGGCCAGCGCGGCCTGATCGTGGCGCAGCCGCGCACCGGCAAGACCATGATTCTGCAGAACATCGCGCACTCCATCACCACCAATCACCCGGAATGCTACCTAATCGTCCTCCTGATCGACGAGCGCCCGGAGGAGGTGACGGACATGCAGCGGTCGGTGCATGGCGAGGTGATTTCGTCCACCTTCGACGAGCCTGCTTCGCGCCATGTGCAGGTTGCCGAGATGGTCATCGAGAAGGCGAAGCGCCTGGTCGAGCACAAACGCGACGTCGTCATCCTGCTCGATTCGATCACGCGTCTCGGCCGCGCTTACAACACCGTGGTGCCGTCGTCCGGCAAGGTGCTGACCGGCGGCGTCGATGCCAACGCGTTGCAGCGGCCGAAGCGCTTCTTCGGGGCCGCGCGCAACATCGAGGAGGGCGGCTCGCTCACCATCATCGCCACCGCCCTGATCGACACCGGAAGTCGCATGGACGAGGTGATTTTCGAAGAGTTCAAGGGCACCGGTAACTCGGAAATCGTGCTCGACCGGAAAGTCGCCGACAAGCGCATCTTCCCGGCCATCGACATCGCCCGATCCGGCACGCGCAAGGAGGAGCTGCTGGTCGCGCCCGACCAGCTCAAGAAGATGTACGTGCTCCGCCGTATCCTGAACCCCATGGGCACCCAGGACGCCATCGAGTTCCTGCTCGACAAGCTGAAGCAGACCAAGGGCAATGGCGAGTTCTTCGACTCGATGAACACCTAAAGGCCGAACGGGTGCACCGATCCGGCCGCGCCTGGCCTATAGTGGCCTGGCCCAAGCGAGTCGGGGGGGCAGGCCGATGGGAGAGACACGGCGCTTTGTGCCGGACGTTGCGAGACTAGCGGTTTCCCTCGCCTTCCTTTTCCTCGTGGCGGTGGCGACCGCCGGCATTTCCAGTCCGCTGTTCTTCGCGATTCTGCTGTCGGCAGGGCTCGCCATCGCCGCGATCCAGGCGATGTTCCCGGTGAGCCGCCTCTTCTCCATCGCCTTTGCCAATTTGATCGCTGTCTACGCCGCCATCTTCTCCCTCTTCGTCGAGGATGTCTTTTGCGGGGTGGATCCGGTGCTGCTCAGCCTCGGCTTCTGCCTGCCGATCGTCGCCTTCGTGGCCGGATGCTGGCTCAGGCGCGATCAGGTGCGCACCGTCGTCGCCCATCCTGCGATCCGCAGCGAGCGACGCATGCTCGGCGCCTTCCTCTGGCTCTTTCCCACCTTCATCGTGGGCGGCGGGGTGATCCTGCTCTCTCGCGTCGCCGAGCCCATCGCCAACAGCGCGGTGGTGCTGCTCGGCGCCATGGTGCTGATCGGGCTGATCGTGTTCACAGTCAGCCGCGACGTGGCGATCTTCCTGGTCGACACCGGCCTCCTGTTCGAGGAGTTCTTCTTCCGCATCTCGCATTTGGTGATCCCGGCCTTCGCCTTCCTCACCTTCTATTCGCTGCTGGTGATCCTGTTCGGCTCCGCGTATCACATCCTCTCGCACTACGCCTCCGACGCTCACTTCTACGTCGGCGGCACGCCCCGCGTGCTGACCTTCTCGGAGTCGATCTATTTCTCCATCGTCACCATCAGCACGGTTGGCTATGGCGACATCGTCCCGCATTCGAACCTCGCGCGCCTGCTCGCCTCGCTCGAGGTCGTCTGCGGCTTCATGCTCTTGCTGTTCGGCGTGTCGGAGCTCCTGGAATACACTCGCGAGCATAGGGGCCGCCGTGGCCGTGGCTCGCGCCGCTGATGAACGAGGTGGCCGCAATTTCCCCTCCGCGGAATGCCCGCGTAATGGAAGCAGGTTCAAATATCCATCCGGTGAGGGCCGCGGAAGCAGCCCATGCACAGGTTGCTACCTAAATGCACTCGGCGAGTCCACGCCAAAATAAATGGTAAGTATCTGAAATAACAAACGAATTTCCGCGATACTCAAACACAGGCCGCAATGGGGAGGAGGGCTTTCCGCTGCGAGGCGAGCCGAGCAAGTGGTCTGGCGGAGAGGGTGAGGCGGCGCTGACCTATCAGCCTTGCAACCCCCTCACCCGTCTCGCTCCGCGAGCCGACTCTCGCCACCGAGGAGAGGTAGAGTACGCTAGATGACCTAGCGAAAACAACGCTCTAGGTTGGAGTGCGGCGTGTCCGAGCCATGGGACAAAATGCCCAGTGCGCCATGCCGTGGAAGTGCTGTGCCGGTTACTGTGATGGTGTTCCCCCGCCATCACTTCTCTACACTAGTGGAAGTCTCCGGAAGAAGCCCCGCTCCCCCCGACGGGGCCTCTTTCTTTTGTGGCTAACTCTCAACTGCAATGCCGCACCGCGCCGACGTATTGCGACTCCAAACTGCTTATTTTGGCAAATGGCCGGCTGCTAGGGCGATTCGGAAGATAGAGGCGTCAAGCGACCGAGAACTGCCGCGCGGCCTTCATCGTCTCAATCAGCGCTGCCGCGTCCGTGACCGGCGCGGAGCATTGCGGGCCGATGCAGACATAGGCCGTGGGCTTGCCCTCGATCGCCGTCTTGCCATGCGCCGGCGCGCTCGAGGGGATCAGGCTAGCCTGCCCTTCCCTCACCTCCTGCACTACGGCGCCCGGCAGCGACACGTTGCTGTGCGCACGGCGCAAGCTCCGCGCGTCGCCGCCCGTGGGCACGATTAGCACGATATGGGCCGGCGCCAGCACGTCGAGCGCGCCGGTGAGCAGCCCCGTGTGGCTAAACATATTATCGGCGACCGCGCCTCCGAACGCCTTCACGATCGCTTCGGCGCGGTCGCGATAACATTCCTCGCCGGTCCAGAGAGTGAGCGCGATCAGGTTCGAGACCATCGTCCCATTCGCGTTCGGCACCACGTCGTCGAGCGCGTTGATCGGGCGCACGATCAGATCCTTCGTGTCGTCCGCGGCGAAATAATAGCCGCCGAGATCCGGCGCCCAATAGTGGCGGTCGAGCACGTCCGTCCACTCGCGCGCCCGGTCCACGTACTCGCTCTTGCCCGTGACGTTGGCAAGCGCAAGCGCCCCCTTGATCATGTTGGCGTAGTCTGCCGCAATCGCCGGCGCCTTCGCTTCGCCGGCGCGATAGGCGTGAAACAAACGGCCATTGGAATTCATCCTGGTACTGATGAAAGCGAAGGCTCTCTCCGCCGCCGCGAGCCAATCCGGCCGCTCGAATGCGTCGGCGGCTTTGGCGAGCGCCGCGATCATCAGCCCGTTCCAATCGGCGAGCACCTTATCGTCGAAGCCCGGCCGGATGCGGGCATCGCGGCGCGCCAGGAGCTTCGCCCGCATCTCTTTCAGGTGCCGCTCGGTCTCCTCGTCGTGAAGCTCTAGGGCATTGATCTGATTGAGAATATTCTTGTGTTCCCAATTGCCTTCCGGCGTCACGTCATAGACTTCAGAGAACAGCCGCGTGTCCTCCGCGCCCAGCACCTCCGCGATCTCGGCCGCGCTCCACACATAGAACTTCCCCTCCTCGCCCTCGCTGTCGGCGTCGAGCGACGCAGCGAAGCCTCCACCCTCGGCGACCATCTCGCGGAGCAGCCAATCCACCGTCTCGCTCACGCGCTGCGCCAGCAGCGGCGACTTTCGCTCGCGCCAGGCCTCGGTCATCAGCTCGACGAGGAGCGCATTGTCGTAGAGCATCTTCTCGAAATGCGGCGCGAGCCACCGCGCATCGACGCTGTAGCGGGAGAAGCCGCCGCCGAGATGATCGTAGATACCGCCTTGCGCGATATGGGTGAGCGTGAGCTCGACCGCGTGGAGCGGGTTCGCAAGTCCGTAGCGCAAGCCGGTGCGCCAAAGGAAATTGAAGAATTGGGGCTGCGGAAATTTCGGCGCGCCCCGGATGCCGCCATGGACGAGATCGACGATCTGCGCGAGGCGCGCGGCAAGATCGGCAAGGCTCTCGTCGTTCGGCAGCGTGCTCGCGCTGCCCTGCTGCTTCGGCTTGAGCCGCTCCTTCAGCGCATCGGCGTTCTGCCGCACCTTGGCGGGCTCGTCGCGATAGATGCGCGCGACTTCCTTCAGCACACTGACAAAAGTCGGACGGCCGTAGCGTGCATCCTTCGGGAAGTACGTCCCGCCCCAGAAGGGCTCCGCGTCGGAGGTGAGGAACATGGTGAGCGGCCAGCCGCCGTGCTCGCCGAGCTCATGCAGCGCGGCCATATAGATGGCATCGACGTCCGGGCGCTCCTCGCGGTCCACCTTGATGTTGACGAAGAGGTCGTTCATGACGCTCGCGGTGGCGTCGTCCTCGAAGCTCTCATGCGCCATGACGTGGCACCAATGGCAGGCGGCGTAGCCGACCGAGAGCAGGATCGGCTTGCCCGTGCTCTTGGCTTCCGCGAGCGCCTCCGGCCCCCAGGCCCACCAATGCACCGGGTTCTCCCCGTGCTGGAGCAAATAGGGGCTCGTCTCGCGGCTTAAGCGGTTCCCGGGAGGCCGGTTTTCGACGGGTTGGTTTCCGGGGCTTGCCTCTGACATCGGGCCTCCAATCGCGTCTAAGATAATGCGCTTTGTTATCCGATCGGCGACTTAAAGCGAGAGGTAAAGGCAGTGACTTCGCCAGCCGACACGATCTGCGCGCTGTCGAGCGGCGCTGGCCGGGCAGGGGTGGCGGTTATCCGCATCTCCGGGCCCGCGACCTCCAGGGTGCTTGGGGAGCTGTCCGGCACGCTGCCCGCGCCGCGCCGTGCGAGCCTGTGCAAGCTGAAGCATCCGCGAACGGGCGACGTGCTCGATCGCGGCTTGGTGCTGTGGCTGCCAGCGCCCGCTAGCTTCACCGGCGAAGACATGGCCGAGCTGCATGTGCATGGCGGCCGCGCCGTGGTTGGGAATGTCGTCGCCGCTCTGCTGTCGCTGGAAGGATTGCGGCTGGCGGAGCCCGGCGAGTTCGCTAGACGAGCCTTCGAGAACGGCAAGCTCGATCTGACCGCGGTCGAGGGCCTCGCCGACCTCATCGATGCGGAAACTGAGGCGCAAGCCCGCCAGGCGTTGGCGCAGGCCGAAGGGGGTGCGGGCGCCCTCTATGAGCGCTGGCGAGAGGAGCTGGTGAAGGCGCAAGCCTTGAGCGAGGCGGGCCTCGATTTCGCCGATGAGGCCGACGTCGCGGCGGACGCGGCCGTGCAGGCGGACGCGATCGTCGCCAAGCTGCTTGCGGCGATCTCGCTACATCTTGCCGACCGGCGCGGCGAGCGCCTCCGCGACGGCTTCCGCGTCGTCATCGCCGGTCCGCCGAATGCCGGCAAGTCGAGCCTCTTGAACGCGCTCGCTCAGCGCGACGTGGCCATCGTCTCGGAGGAGGCGGGGACGACGCGCGATGTCATCGAGGTGCATCTCGACCTTTGCGGCTTGCCGGTCATCGTCACCGACACCGCGGGCCTGCGCGAGGCGGAAAGCGGCGTGGAGACGGAGGGGATAAAGCGGGCATTGGCCCGCGCCGAAAGGGCTGATCTCGTCCTCTGGCTGGTCGATGCCACCGCGCCGCAATGGGACGCGCCGGATGCGCTAATCGCGGCAAATAACGGCAAAGTTTGCGTATTGAACAAGGTTGATTTGGTCAAAGCCGCGCAAATCGCCGAAGGCCTCGCGCTGTCCGCCAAGACCGGGGAGGGGGTAGCCAAGCTCGTCGAACTCCTGTCTGAGCGCGCGCGAGACGGCCTGGCCGTCGGCGAGCCAGCAGTCATCACCCGCGCCCGCCATCGCGCCGAGCTGGAAGCCGCGGCCCTTGCACTGCAACGGTTTCGCGGCGAGCGGGGAGGGCCGGAACTCAAGGCGGAGGAGCTCCGCATCGCCGCTCGCCATCTCGGACGCCTCACCGGCCGCATCGACGTGGATGAGGTCTTGGGCGCCATCTTCTCCGAGTTCTGCATCGGCAAGTGAAGCCGAAATTGATTCACGTGAAACAATCCGGCTGCCTCTTTGACGCCGCGTGCGGAACGGATTAGGGACAAGCCATGAACCGGAGCTCCGACGTTAACGTCTTCGACGTCATCGTGATCGGCGGCGGCCATGCCGGCTGCGAGGCTGCGGCGGCCGCTGCCCGCATGGGTGCGTGCACCGCTCTTGTCACCCATAGCGTCGCCACGATCGGCGAGATGTCCTGCAATCCTGCCATCGGCGGCCTCGGCAAGGGCCATTTGGTGCGGGAGATCGACGCGCTGGACGGCCTGATGGGTAAGGTGGCCGACGTCGCCGGCATCCAATTCCGCGTGCTGAACCGGAGCAAGGGACCGGCGGTGCAGGGTCCCCGCGCCCAGGCCGACCGCAAGCTTTACCGTGAGGCCATGCAGGCGGCGATCCGCGCCACGCCTGGGCTAAAGGTGATCGAGGCTGCGGTCGAGGATTTGACGCTCGACAACGGCGCCGTCGCCGGCATCGTCACCGCCGACGGACGGCGCATCCGCGCTGGCGCCGTGGTTCTCACCACCGGCACCTTCCTGCGCGGCCTCATCCATATCGGGGAACGCAAGATCCTGGCCGGCCGCATCGACGAGGCCCCCGCGCTCGGCCTTTCGGAGCGGCTCTATGGCCTAGGGCTCCGCATGGGCCGGCTCAAGACCGGCACGCCGCCGCGGCTCGATGGCCGCACGATCCGCTGCGGCGCGCTGCGGGTGCAGCAGGGCGACGAGCCGCCACAGCCCTTCTCCTTCCTGACGGAGAGGATCTCCACGCCGCAAACGGTTTGCCACATCACCCATACGACGGAAGTCACCCACGCCATCATCGAGGCCAATCTCGCCCGCTCGCCCATGTACTCCGGCGAGATCAGAAGCGTCGGCCCGCGCTACTGTCCCTCCATCGAGGACAAGGTGGTGCGCTTCAAGGAGCGCGGCAGCCACCAGATCTTCCTCGAGCCCGAAGGCCTCGACGACGACACCATCTATCCGAACGGCATCTCGACCTCGCTGCCCGAGGACGTCCAGCATGCCTTCCTTGCGACCATCCCGGGCCTCGAGCAGGTGAGGGTGAAGCGGCCGGGCTACGCTATCGAATATGACTATGTCGATCCTCGCGAGCTGACGCCGGGGCTCGAGGTCAAGGCGGTGCCGCGTCTGTTCCTGGCTGGCCAGATCAACGGTACGACCGGCTACGAGGAAGCCGCGGGGCAGGGGGTGCTGGCCGGGATCAATGCGGCGCGTGCGGCCTCTGGCGCGCGCGATGCTTTCATCGTGACGCGCGCCGACGGTTATCTCGGCGTGATGATCGACGATCTGGTGACGCGCGGCGTCACCGAGCCCTACCGCATGTTCACGAGCCGCGCCGAGTATCGCCTCAGCTTGCGCGCCGACAATGCCGACCAGCGCCTGACGCCGCTTGGAATCGCCGCCGGCTGCGTGGGCGCTGCGAGAGCAGCAGCCTTCGCCGCCAAGTCTGAGATACTCGCCGTAGGTGAGGCTCTGCTGAGACGTCTCACGCTGACGCCTGACGATGCCGCCAAGGCAGGCCTCGCCGTCAATCGCGACGGCTGCAGGCGGAGCGCGTTCGAGCTTCTCTCCTATCCCGACATCGACCTCGCTTCTCTCACGCGCCTTTGGCCCGAGATCGAGGCGCTCGGTCGTAAGATTGCGGACCAGCTCGCCGTCGATGCGCGCTACGCCGTTTACCTGAAGCGTCAGGAAATCGACATTGCTGCGTTCCGCAAGGAGGAGAGTGTCGCCATCCCGCTCGACTTCGCTTTTGCGCGCATCGCCGGGCTCTCCAACGAGCTTCGGCAGAAGCTCGAACGCCACCGCCCGGCAAGCCTCGGCCAGGCGGCACGGCTCGATGGCATGACCCCTGCTGCCCTGATGCTGCTCCTGGCGCATCTGAAGAAGGGCTCGCGGTGGAAGAGCGCCTGACCCCGAGCCTCGGAGAGAGGTCGAGCTGGAACCCGCCAACCCCGATCACCGGCCCCGCGGATTTCTCCGAAGTCTTTAAAGTTCCACGTGAAACAATCCACAGGCTCGTCCGCTATGCCGAATTCCTGGCCGAATGGCAGGCGCGGCAGAACCTGGTTTCGGCCAAAACGCTTAGCCATGTGTGGGACCGGCATTTCGCCGATTCGGCCCAATTGCTCCGTCTCGCAGCCGACGCCAAGGTCTGGCTCGATCTCGGCTCGGGCGCAGGTTTTCCCGGTCTTGTCATTGCCATCCTCAGGGCGAATCACTCAGACTTCCGCATGCATCTCGTCGAAAGCACCGCCAAGAAATGCGCGTTCCTCGCCGAGGTGGCGCGGGCCACGGAAGCGCCTGTGGAGATCCACCGCATGCGCATTGAAGAGCTGAGCCGGAACGCTACAAGCCTTAGACCTGAGATCGTTAGCGCGAGGGCCCTCGCCCCGCTACCGCGATTGCTCGAACTTGCCGCGCCGTGGATTGAACCAAGAGCGAAAGGACTGTTCTTGAAGGGCCGCGACGCCGAGCAGGAGATCGAAGCTGCCAAGCGGCGCTGGAGCTTTGCCTACCACCTCCATCCAAGCCTAACCGCCTCCGACTCATGGATCATTGAGCTCAGCGATCTGACGAAGTTTCCGAAGGTGACGGCGCTATGAGCAATCCCGAACGCCGCCGCGCCCGCGTGCTCGCGCTCGCCAATCAGAAGGGCGGCGTCGGCAAGACCACCACGGCGATCAATCTTGGCACGGCGCTAGCGGCGATCGGCGAGCGCGTGATGATTGTCGACCTCGACCCGCAAGGCAATGCGAGCACGGGGCTTGGCATCGACGAACGGGCCCACTCCACTGCCGATGTCATCAGCGGCAAGGTGCCGTTCGCGCTGGCGCGTGTGGCGACCCGCGTTCCGGGGCTCTGGCTGGTGCCGGCCACGATCGACCTCATGGCCTTTGAGCGCGAATCGATGGCGGCAACGGGGCGGCATTACCGCTTGCGCGACGCCATCGCCTCCATGCTGGCATCTGAGGAGCCCGAGACCGCCATGACCTATATCCTCATCGATTGCCCACCTTCGCTCAATCTGCTCACCGTCAACGCCCTTGCGGCTGCCGATGCCGTTCTCGTGCCGCTGCAGTGCGAGTTCTTCGCGCTCGAGGGCCTGGCGCAGCTGTTGAGCACCGTGGAGGAGATCCGGGTGCGCCTCAATCCGAAGCTGCAAATCCACGGTGTGGTGCTCACTATGTACGATCAACGGACGAGCTTGTCGGATCAGGTAGTCGACGACGTGCGGCGGGTGCTCGGCGACAAGGTCTACGCCACCATCATCCCGCGCAATGTGCGGGTCGCCGAGTCCCCTTCCCATGGTAAGCCGGTGCTTCTGTACGACTATCGGTGTTCCGGCGCTCAAGCCTATATTCGACTTGCCTCGGAGGTGATCGAGCGCGAACGGCGGATGCGTGCTGCATAGCGTTGAGTGCGTTTCAAGCGGCGGCAAAGAGGAGGCCAAAAAATGGCTGTGAGCACGCACAAGATGAGGCTCGGACGGAGCTTGGCCTCGCTCATCGGCGAGGGCGAAGGACCCGATTTCGCTGACGTTGAAGGCCAGCGAATCGTGGCGCTCGACGCGCTGAGGCCCGGCCGGTTCAACCCCCGGCGGAACTTCCCCGAGGAGCAGATCGACGAGCTTGCGGTCTCCATTCGTGAGCGCGGACTGGTGCAGCCGCTCGTGGTCCGCCCAATCCGCGGCGATCAAGAAGGATATGAGATCGTCGCCGGCGAACGCCGGTGGCGGGCCGCGCAGCGGGCGAATCTCCACGAGGTGCCCGTCGTCGTGCGTGCGCTCTCGGATCAGGAAGCGATCGAGATCGCCATCATCGAGAACGTTCAGCGCGAGGATCTGAATGCGGTCGAAGAAGCGGAAGGCTATCGCCTTCTGATGCACGGCCACGGCTATACGCAGGAGGACCTCGCCAAGGTCATCGGCAAGAGCCGAAGCCATCTCGCCAATACGCTCCGACTGCTCAAGCTCCCGGACAGCGTCCAGCACCTGCTGCGTACCGGCGAGCTCAGCGCCGGGCACGCCAGGGCCCTGGTCGGGCACGCCGACGCGGCTGCGCTGGCGTCGCGCACCGTTAACGAAGGGTTAACGGTGCGCCAGGTCGAGGCCCTCGTTCAGAATCGCGGTGGCACCGGCAAGATCCGGAAACCCGCTGCCAAAAACGCCGACACGCGCGCTGCCGAGGCCGAGCTTAAGGAAGCGCTGGGTTTGGACGTCGACATCCGCTCCGGCCGGGGCGAGAAGGGCGAGTTCCGCATCCGCTACGCCACGCTCGACCAGCTCGAAGATTTGCGCCATCGGCTCTTGCGCCGCTCGGGGTACCGCTAGGCGGCGAGGAAGTCCTCGGCGTGAAAGAGCGATTTGAAGGGAATGCCGGCAGCTGCATAGAGCTCGCGCGCTCCCTCCCCGCGGTCGAGGATCGACAGCACGAGCGCAACTTTGGCGCCTGCCGCCTTCACCACGTCGACCGCCTGCATCGCCGAGCCGCCGGTGGTCGTCACATCCTCGAGAATGACGGCGGTCTTCCCCGCGACATCCATGCCTTCGATTCGCTGCTGGGTGCCGTGGCCCTTCGGCGCCTTGCGCACGAAGAAGCCCGACAGAGGGCGTGCCGAGTCGAGGCTCTTCATCGCCACGGGAGCGATCAGGGGCACCGCCCCCATTTCCAGCCCCCCGACGCAATCCGCCTCCACGTCTTGCAGCTCCCGCAGGATGAGCTCGACCAGCAGGGCTGCCCCTTCCGGATGGAGCATGGTGGGCTTGGTGTCGAAGTAGTAGTCGCTCTCTTTGCCCGAGGCGAGGACGACGCGGCCGCGCCTGAACGAGCGCTCCTTAAGCAGGGAGAAGAGCCTGTTGCGCAGGTCGAGCTGACTGCGGCGGATATCCATGCGGCACCTTCGGGGAATCGGAGAGGTAAGGGCGCGGGTATACTGGTTTCGTTGCCTCTGCAACAGCCATCCGTAACGGCGCTACGAGCTGTCTTGGTGCGCCCTGGAGCCCGTAGATCCCCCTCGCCTGGTCAAGGCCAGCACCAGCCGTTCCGCCAACGCACGCTCAAGGTCGGGGTTCAGGCGCGCTCGCTTGATGGCCTCCTGAATGAGCGGGAGTGCCTCGAGCAGCCGGCGCGCGCCAAGACGGCGGCTATGGGCGATGAAGGCCCGCTCGCGCTTGAAATGGGGACGCGGCCGAAGCGACCGCACCGCCTGCTCGGCGGTTCCTCCGCCGGCTTTGGTGGCGGCCACGCGGTGCAGCTGAGTGAAATGCCGGCCGAGCGCCGAAAGCGCCACCGAGGGCTCCGTCCCTCCGGCAGCAAGGCGAGCAAGCTGGCGAAGCGCTTCCTTCGTTTCGCCGCCGCTGACGTCATAGACAAAAGTCTCGACCGCTATCTCGGCGCTGTCGCCGACGACGGCGTCGATGTCCTCGGGGCCGATATGGCCCCTCCCAGCGGCGTATAGCGCAAGCTTTGTCACCTCGGAGCGTGACAAGGCCTGATCGGCGCCGAGCCGCGTCGCCAAATAGGCGCGGGTCTCGGCATCGATGCTGAGGCCCGCTTTGTCGAGCTCCTCGTCGATCAGATCGGCAATGGTGCGCTCGTCGCCATAGCAAGGAAGGGCTGCCGCCGTGACGTGGCCCTCGAACAGTTTGCGCAAGGCGGAGTCTGGCCGGAGCGGCCCCGCTTCGACGACGAGCATGCCCTCCAATGGGGCTTCGAGCATTGCCTTCAACGACGGAACATCGAGCCTTGCGGCGGCGGCGAGCCGCACCACCTTCCGGTCGGAAAACATGGGCACTGTGCGAAGCTCGACTTCAAGACGTGCTCCGTCTTCCGCGAGGTCCCGATCGTCGAGACGGACCATTTCGGTCTTGTCCTTGCCTTGTCCCGCAAAGAAACTCGCCAGTGCCCCAGCGCGCTCGGCCACGAGCCCGGCATCCGGACCGTAGACAAGCGCGGCGCGGCAGTGAGGCTCGAGCGACTTCAGCAGGTGCTGAAGCGATCCGGCCTTATAGGCGACCATGGCGGTAGCAGGAGTGGCACGGAAAAGCGGTGCTCAAGCCGCTTGCGACAAAAAGGCCGCAATGCGGACCTTAATGCTTTCGGCGACGGTGCTGGCCGCCCGGTTCTCGGCATCGACACGGGCGCGCACATTGGAGAAGATCGTCTGGAACCGCTCGTAGGACGCGCTCGAGGTTGCCTTGCCCTCAATGAGAACCTTGCCTTCTTTCATCAGCTTGAACGTGGCGTCGAGCACATAGACTTGCTCCGCGGCGTTGCCGGTAATCTCGACCAGCTCGTTGACCACGCTTTCCTTGATGACGATGTCGAGCTTGTAATTCGTCGCCGCCGGCTCGCCGCCGCCGGTATTCTCGAAGATGAGCTCGTTCCGCAGCCTTTGCCCGACGCGACCGGGGATGGGGGTGACCTCCACTCCCTGCATCACTGCGCCCAGCCGAGACCCCCCTGCGGTGGTACCGTAAAGGGGCTGGAAGCCGCAAGCGGTCAAGCTTGCTGCCGCAGCCACGAGCATGGCGGCAAGACAGGGGCTACGCCACCACATTGACGATCCTCTGCGGCACAATCACGACCTTCTTGATTTTGCGTCCCCCAATGGCGCGCACGACATTGTCGAGCTTTAACGCCGCAGCTTCAATATCTTCCTTCGCGGCGTCCCGCGCAATCCTCAATTCGTCGCGCCTTTTACCGTTGACCTGGACCGCGATGGTGACGGTGTCGTCCATCAGGAGCCCCGGATCGGGGGTGGGCCAGTCCTCTTCGGCGAGCAAGGTCCGATGACCGAGCGTCGCCCAGCATTCTTCAGCCAGATGCGGCACTATTGGGGCGGCGATGCGGGTCAACATTTCCGCGGCCTCCCGCAGGGCGAATCGCATGCCCGGTGACGGCGAATCGGCGCCTTGCAGCGCCGCCGACAGCGCGTTGGCAAGCTCATAGATATGGGCGATGGCGACGTTGAAGCGGAGCTTGTCGATGGCGGCTGTAACGGCTGCGACACTTCTGTGGCTCGCGCGCCGGAGCGCCAGAGCCGCGCTCCCCACCTGCCCGGGCGCTGAACTCTCTCCCCCCTTCTCGGCCGCCTCGTTCACGAGCCGCCACATGCGCTGCAGGAAGCGGAAGGCGCCGTCGACGCCGCCTGACGTCCATTCGATGTCACGCTCGGGAGGGGTGTCGGACAGCATGAACCAGCGCGCCGTGTCGGCCCCGTAGGAGCCGATGATGTCGTCGGGATCGACCACGTTCTTTTTCGATTTCGACATGGACTCGATGGCGCCGACCGTGATGGGCTCTCCGGTACTGACGTGCACCGCCTGGCCGTCGCGGATGGTCACCTCTTGCGGCAGCACCCACTTGCCCTGCGTGTCCCTGTAGGTCTCGTGGGTGACCATGCCTTGGGTGAAGAGGCCTTTGAAAGGCTCGTAGACTTGGAGGTGACCGGTCTTGTGCATGGCGCGGGTGAAGAAGCGCGCATAGAGGAGGTGCAGGATCGCGTGTTCGACGCCGCCGATATATTGGTCGACTGGAAGCCAATAGCCGACAGCGTTGGTGTCGGTTGGCACGGAAGCATGTGGCGAGCAGAAGCGGGCGAAGTACCATGACGAATCGACGAAGGTGTCCATGGTGTCGGTCTCCCGTGTGGCGGGACCGCCGCATTGCGGGCAGCTGACTTGCTTCCATGTGGGATGGCGGTCGAGCGGGTTGCCCGTCCCATCGAAGGTCACGTCCTCGGGGAGCTTGACCGGAAGGTCTTGCACCGGCACCGGCACGATGCCGCAGGCCTCGCAATGGATCATCGGGATCGGGCAGCCCCAATAGCGCTGCCGCGAGATGCCCCAGTCGCGGAGACGGAACTCGGTCTGGCGCACGGCTTGCGGCGTGCCCTTCACCGTCGTCTTGGCCAGGCGCTCCGCGACTGCCTCCTTGGCCGCTTCCACGGAAAGCCCGTCGAGAAAGGCCGAATTGATCATCACGCCATTGCCGGTATAGGCCTCGTCTCCGATGGCGAAGGTATTTGCATCGGCGCCTGGCGGCAGCACCACCAGGACCACGGGGAGCCCATGGCCCCGCGCAAATTCGAGGTCGCGCTGATCGTGCGCCGGGCAGCCGAAGATGGCTCCCGTGCCGTACTCCATGAGGATGAAATTGGCGATGAAGACGTGAAGCTGGGCGCCTTCGATCACCGGGTGCTTCACGCGCACCCCGGTTTCGTAGCCCTTCTTCGCTTGCGTCTCGAGCTCTGCCGCGGTAGGGCCCATGCGTTGGCATTCGGCGATGAAGGCTGACGCCTTTGCGTCGTCGGCTGCGACGGCTTTCGCCAGCGGATGGTCCGGCGCGATGGCCAGGAAGCTTGCGCCGAATAGCGTGTCGGGCCGAGTGGTGAAGACGTCAATCACTTCGTGATCTTGTGGCGCGGTCCCCTTCACCGTTTCGAAGCGCAAAAGCAGCCCTTCTGAGCGGCCGATCCAGTTGGCCTGCATCAGCCGCACTTTCTCCGGCCAGCGGTCGAGCTCACGCAGCGAATCGAGAAGATCGTCGGCAAACGCGGTGATCGTAAAAAACCACTGGGGCAGTTCGCGCTGCTCGACGAGAGCGCCCGAGCGCCAGCCGCGGCCGTCGATCACCTGCTCATTGGCGAGCACGGTCTGGTCGACCGGGTCCCAATTCACCTTGCGCTTTTTGCGGTCGACGAGGCCGGCTTGAAGCAGATCCAGAAAAAGCTTCTGCTGCTGATGGTAGTAACCGAGGTCGCAGGTCGCGAATTCGCGCGCCCAGTCGATGGAAAGCCCCATGCTTTTGAGCTGGCCCCGCATGATGGCGATGTTGTCGTAGGTCCATTTGGCGGGATGGATGCCACGCTCGATCGCAGCGTTCTCCGCCGGAATGCCGAAGGCGTCCCAGCCCATCGGGTGGAGCACATTGTGGCCGCGCGCCCGCATGTAGCGAGCGACGACATCGCCCATGGTGTAGTTGCGGACGTGGCCCATATGGATTCGCCCGGAAGGGTATGGGAACATTTCAAGAACATAATATTTCGGGCGGGCATCGTTCTCGTCGGCATGGAACAGGCCCCGCTCATCCCAGAGCTTCTGCCAACGGGGTTCTGCTTTGCGCGGGTTGTAGCGTTCAATGGCCATGGGGATGTTACGGCGGTTCAAAGTGGCCCGACTAGGCCATGAAAGGCGAAGCGCGGTCAATCGGGCGCGACGGCTTGCAGCCAATAGCCGCGCTCACATCTAGCAACGACAGCGTGATTTGCCCTCGGCAGCTTGCGTGCAACAAGATGGTGGCAATTGAGCCACGCGAAAGAGAGGTGTCCCCCCGATGCTTCGCGCGTTTGTGCTGAGTGGCGCGGTTGCCCTCATGGCAACGGTTGCGCCAGGCGTGACCGGCGCTGAGAGCGCGCAGGGTCTTGCCTGGTGCAAGGGGGAAGGAAACTCCACTCCCGAGCAGCAGATCAGCGGCTGCACCGCGCTGATCGAGTCTGGCGTCAGCCAAGGGCGCGAACTTGCCCTCGGTTATTTCCGTCGCGCTGCTGCCTATCTCAAGCAGCAGGACTATGACAGCGCGATCCACGACTTCGGCGAGGGGCTCACACTCGATCCCAACAACGCCACCGCATTCTATGGCCGCGGTGTTGCTTACGAGGCCAAGAGCGACCCCGATCGCGCAGTTCTCGATTACGACGCAGCGATCAAGCTCGACCCCCATCACGTCAAGGCCTTGAGCAACCGCGGGGCCATCTATGCCGACCAGCGCGCCTATGAGCGCGCGCTCGAGGACAATAACCGCGTCATCGAGCTCGAGCCGGATCAGGCCAGAGGATTCGTCGATCGGGGACTGACTTATGCACGCCGGGGCGACTTTGAGAACGCACTCGGCGACTTCGACCAGGCGATCAAGCTCGACGCGCAATCCGCCGTCGCATTCTACAATCGGGGCCGCGTCTACTTCGCCAAGGGCGAGGCTGAACGCGCCATCCAGGATTTCGATGCGGCGATCGATATCGGTCCAAAGACTCCGGGCGCTTACGAGGAGCGCGGTTTTGCCTTTCTGAGCCAAGGCCAAACCGACAAGGCTATCGCCGATTACGACGCAGCCTTGCAGCTCGATGCCAAGCGGGCCACCGCCCTTTATGGACGCGGCCTCGCCAAGCGCAAAAAGGGCAATGCAAGCGGCGAGGCAGATATCGCCGCGGCGAAGGCGATCAAACCTGATATTGCCAATGTCTTCGACCAGGCCGGCGTGAAATAGCGAGAGTTGCAGCGCGGCGCTCTCTCTGGCATGCCGAACCCCATGATCCACGCAGGGCTGGTGGCATCCTCACTTCACGCTGTTCAGTGGGACATCACTGCGGCGGCGCGCGGATGCGGACGCGACCCCGCGTCCGTGAAGCTCATCGCCGTGACCAAGACGGTGCCGGAGGACGTCATCGAGGAAGCCGTCGCCTCAGGTCAACGGCGGTTCGGCGAGAACCGGGTCCAGGAGGCCCAGGCAAAGTGGCCGGAGCTGAAAGCGCGCTATCCGGATCTCGAGCTGCATCTCATCGGCCCGCTGCAGTCGAACAAGGTGCGCGATGCCGTGCAGGTGTTCGACGTTATCCATAGTGTCGACCGGCCGAAGCTCGCGCACGCGCTTGCTGAAGAAATCGCGCGCACGGGCAAGCGTCCGCGCCTGCTTGTGCAGGTCAACACCGGCGAGGAGCCGCAAAAGGCCGGTGTGCTGCCCAACGAGACAGACGCCTTCGTTGCGCAATGCCGCAATGCGTACGGCCTTTCGATCGAGGGTCTGATGTGCATCCCGCCTGTCGACGAGGAGCCAGCGACGCATTTCGCCCTGCTCGCCAAGATCGCCGCGCCCCTCGGGCTGAAAGAGCTGAGCATGGGTATGAGCGGCGATTTCGGCACGGCAATCGCCTTCGGCGCCACCTACGTCCGCATCGGCACGGCCATCTTCGGCGCGCGGGAAACTGGACCGATCAGCTGATGTCGATCGCCATGCCGGGTTGTGCTTGCGTGAGCAGTGCGGAGAGATCGCGGAACGAAAGTGCGATGCAGCCTTGGGTGGGCGAGTAGCCGGGACGCGCCAGATGCACAAAGATGGCGCTGCCGCGCCCCTTGACCCGCGGGCGATCGTTGTAGCCGAGCACGAGCACCAGATCATAGAGATGGTCGGCGCGCTTCAAGCCTTCCGCGCCTGCCCGCGACGGAAGCTTGGTCAGCCTGTTATAGTTGCGGTCGGCGGGATCATCGCACCACTCGTCCGTGTCGCGGATAGCGCGGGTCGGCAGCCGAGTCCTTGGCTTGGCCACGCGATCAGCACGATAGAACACCTGACGCAAAGCAAAGCGTCCAAGCGGGGTAGCGCCGTCGCCTTCACGCTTCAGCGCCGCCACACCTGACCGACCAAGGGCGGCGCGCCCGACCCCATGGGCGAGCGCAAGGCGCCCTTCCCCCTGGTTTCCCGGCGCCCGCCTGACGACGATTCTCCCTGAACGCTTAACCCCCATTGTCGATTAACCTTTTTCGCTCGATCGGTCTTAAGCGATCCGCTTGTCCAAGCGGCACCCCGCGCTTAATACTGGGCTCCTCGGAGTTCTGTCGGGGGGAGCAATGGGCAACGCGCGCAAGATCCTGATCATCGACGACGACGACGAGCTTCGCGACTCCTTGAGCGAGCAACTGTCGCTGCATGAGGAGTTCGAGACGCTGCTCGCGGCCACGGCGTCGGACGGGTTGAAGCTGGCGCGCAACGGCCATGTGGACCTGGTTCTCCTCGACGTTGGCCTTCCCGATCTCGACGGGCGCGAGGCCTGCAAGCTGCTGCGCCGCGGTGGTTTCAAAGGACCCATCGTCATGCTGACGGCGCAAGCGTCCGATTCCGACACCATTCTCGGTTTGGAGTCCGGGGCCAACGATTATGTGACAAAGCCCTTCAAGCTCGGCGTGCTGCTTGCCCGCGTCCGCGCGCAGCTTCGACAACACGAACAGAGCGAGGACGCTGTCTTCACCATCGGACCTTACACGTTCAAGCCAGCCTCCAAACTGCTCGTGGATGGCGGCGGTGGCAAGATCAGGCTCACCGAGAAGGAGACCTCGATCCTCAAATATCTCTATCGCGCGGGGGAGCGGGTCGTCACCCGCGACGTGCTGCTGCATGAGGTGTGGGGTTACAACGCCGGCGTCACCACCCATACGCTGGAGACTCACATCTATCGCTTGCGCCAGAAGATCGAGAAGGACCCCTCGCAGGCGGAGCTGCTCATCACCGAGACCGGCGGGTACAAGCTCGTGCCTTGAGAGCCAAGGCCGATGAACGTCGTCGCGTGCACCAGGCCTCATGCTTCGAGACGCCGCCTTCGGCGGCTCCTCAGCATGAGGATCTATCATCACTCCTCAATCTCGAAATCCGCAATGACCGGCACATGGTCGGAGGTGCGTGGCCAGTCGCGCGTCTCATCGAGGACAGTCATCGAGACGGCAGCCCCGTCGAGAGCAGGGGTGGTCCAGATATGGTCGAGCCGCCGGCCGCGGTTCGATGCCCGCCAGTCTCGCGCCCGGTAGCTCCACCAGGTGTAAAGCGTCTGCTCGGGCGGCACGTGCCGGCGCATCACGTCAATCCAAGCGTGGGAAGCCTGCATGCGTTCGAACCGCTCCACCTCGGCCGGCGTATGGCTCACGACCTTGAGCAGCTGCTTGTGCGACCACACATCGGTCGGAAGCGGCGCCACGTTCAAATCGCCGACGAGGATCATGCGGTTCTTCGTCTTGCCGCGCAGGCCGCGAAACCAGGCCTCCATCGCTTCGAGGAAATCAAGCTTGTGGCGGAACTTTGGATTGAGCGCCGGGTCTGGCACATCGCCCCCCGCAGGCACATAGACATTGTGCAGCACCAGTGGATTTTGCGCCGCCGCGCCGCCATTGAGCGCCACCGAAAGATGGCGTGCATGTCCGCGCCCGCAAATGTCGCGGCGCTCGATCGGTGTGAAGGGAATACGCGAGAGGGTGGCGACGCCGTGATAGCCCTTTTGCCCAGCGATCGCGACGTGGCTGAACCCGAGCGCCCGCAGCGGCAGCTCGGGGAAGCGGCCGTCGACGCATTTGATCTCTTGCAGGCAGAGGACGTCCGGCTGATGCACTCTGACGAAGCGCTCGACGAGGGCGAGACGGAGCCGCACCGAGTTGATGTTCCAGGTGGCGAGGCGAATGCGCATTGAAGCTGTGCCCAAAAAAAAGAAAGGCGATTGTATACTTCCAAACCCAAGTCCTCGCGGAATCGGGAAAACAAACGGCGGGTCCGAAGACCCGCCGTCCGGTATGCCAAGATGCCCATAGCTACTAGGTGCACTTCTTAGCTGTGTCGTCCCACTTCTTGCCGGCCTTCTCGCAGTCAGCCTTGGTCTTGGGTGCATCAGCCGCCAGTGTGGGCGCAGCGAAAGCAACCGCAAGCCCCAACGCAACGAGCACCGAAACAAACTTCCTTATGGGGAGTCTCCTTCCTTTTGCCGGAAACCGGCCAAGCGCAGCCTATTAGGCAACGGAGACAAAGCGGTGACCTGGGAATGTGTCACTTTGCCGCTTTTTTAGGCGTAGTTCTCTGGGGGCCTTCGCGATCTTCCTTAGCCGCTCCTCAAAAGCAGCCTCGTCCTCGTCGCAGTCGATCTCGCGGGCGGCTTCCATGCGCCACAGCAAGGGTCAGTACGGCTACGGCCCAATCCACACGAACACGATTGAAGGCTATTTCTCGATCTTAAGGCGGCATGAAAGGCATTTATCAGCATTGCAGCGAGCGCCATTTGCATCGCTATCTCAAGCCTTCGAGCGGACCTTCAGCAAGATCATGCCCCCGAAGAAGCCAGAGTCGCACAAGTCAGAAAAGAAGAAACCCCGCCGGGGGTGACGGGGCTTCAATCGGGAGGTTCAGCTTCCGGACGGGGGCACGTCTGGGGAAATAGTTCGCCGAACCTTCTAGGACGCAAACTCGCAGTCCGACCCTTTGTTCCCAGAAAGTTCAACAAATGAAGAAGCCCCGACGGGGAGACGAACGGGGCTTCTTCGGTTCCTTTGGGGGGAACCATGATGGGGGGAGGAATTCCCATCACGCTGTCCACCTAGGAGTTAGCTGAGATTAATCAACCCCGGCCAAGCGACCTGGGGTTTCTTCGTTAGGAGGTTCAAATGAGCTTTATGCAGCGTGAGCTTGATCGTATCGCCGAAGCTTTGCGGGAGGCCCATCCCTCTAGTAATTCGACTGAACGCCGCACCGCACGCCTGCTCATTGAACGAATCGAGTCTGAGAGGGCTACCCACACCCAGAACGAAAAAGCCCGGCGCATTGGCCGGGCTCATATCGGGTACGTCAACGATAATATCACCAAAAGAAAGGCGCCCAACCGCTGCGCGTGGTTGGGCGCCAGAAGCGCGTTTTTTGCGCGCGCGCACCGGGAGGGAAGCCGGCGCGGGCGGACCACATCTTCGGCTAGACGGGGGGCACTACCGATGAAAAGCGATGTGGACCGCTTCTACTCCCACAAATATGCAAGTCCGCCACGGATTTCAACCGAAGCACCGCAAAAAAATTAATGCGCAGTAAATGGAGGGAATATGCCAAAGCCTAAATTATTGATTTTCCTAGCGTTATAGGCACAAGTTAACAAATTCGTGAAGTAAATGACAAGGTTTCCGCGGCAAGGCTCTGGGAGCATTCCCTCACGGTTTATTGGAACGGCTGAAACGACACCGTCGCGTTGAAGAAATCCGCTGCGACCTTTCGCCCCGGAACGACGTCATTGATCATCACGCTGGTGGCGAGGCCCTGGGCGTCGGTGATCACCCATTGCTTCAGCTTTAGGTCCGGTTCGGTGTCGAAGTTGAGCTTGATCTGGCCAGTGGTATCGCCGCTTTTGTCCTCAAGCGTGACCGCAAGCGAGCCCTCTTGCCGTTCGACACCGACAATGCGGGCATCGCGACTGAGATCGACCCCATCACTCAGCAGCAAGCGGAAGGGCGTCGACTCGAGAGGATATTTCTCGATCGTCTTCAGGTCCGAATCTTCGATGGCAAGGAAATGGCCGTCTGCCACGACGCGGAGCGTGCTGGGAGAAGCATAATCGAACCGGAGCTTCCCCGGCCGCTGCACGTAAAAGCGACCCTTGGTGTGCTTGTTATTTGAGTCGATTTGCTCGAAGCTGCCTTGCAGGTTGGTGATGCCGTTGAAATAGGCATTGATGCGCTGCACGGCCGCGGTCTGCTCCTCCCCAATCAGGGGTGTGGGCCCAGGTGCTGCCTCCACCGCGGCATCCCATCCTGCGCCCTCGTCCCCGGCGCTCGGATTGATCTCGCCTGGCGCCTGTGCAGCATCGCCAGGCTCGGGAACTGCGGCATCGTAGAGCTGCGTCGCCGGTCCGGCACCGTCCTGCAGATCTTGCGTAGGCCGGAGCGCATCTTGAGGGGCGATGGTGCCCCTGCTCGAGGGCGTCTTTTGCACCGTCGATGTAAGGTCTTCGGCGAGCGCAAGCCCCGCCGAGAGGCAAAGAGCTGGTAATAGGCTCAAAGCAAGCCAAACGGATCTGCGGCGCATTGATGACCCCCTCATGGACCGGTGCGCGGGTGGGTACCCCCAGCAGCAATCGATAGATGATTCCGCAAAATCTGGTCAACTTCTTGGCGAAGCGATGTGAGGGGCTCGGAGCCCAGCTTTGCGACGCATTTCAAACCCCTCCTCGGGTAAGGCCGAAACGCCCTAGTAAGGCGTCACAGCCTCGTCGCCGACCAGGATCTCGCGCTTGCCGGCATGGTTGGCGGCGCCGATCAGCCCTTCCTTCTCCATGCGCTCAACCAGGGTAGCCGCCCGATTATAGCCGATGCCGAGCCGCCGCTGCACATAGCTGGTCGAGGCCTTGCGGTCCTTGAGCACGATGGCCACGGCTTGATCGTAGAGGTCGTCGCCGGACTCCCCATACTCAGCGCCCTCTTCGACCTCGCCCTCGTCGTCCCCGTCCTCGGTGACGGCGTCGAGATAGTCCGGAACGCCCTGCCGCTTGAGGTGGCGCACCACCCTCTCGACCTCCTCACCGGCGACGAATGGCCCATGCACGCGCATGATGCGCCCGCCGCCCGCCATGTAGAGCATATCGCCTTGGCCGAGCAGCTGCTCGGCGCCCTGCTCACCCAAGATCGTGCGGCTGTCGATCTTCGACGTCACCTGGAAGCTCACCCGCGTCGGGAAGTTCGCCTTGATGGTGCCGGTGATCACGTCGACGCTCGGACGCTGCGTCGCGGTGATGAGATGGATGCCGGCGGCCCGCGCCATCTGGGCGAGCCTCTGCACCGCTGACTCGATGTCCTTGCCCGCCACCATCATCAGATCGGCCATTTCGTCCACGATGACGACAATGTAGGGCATCACGTCGTAGTCCATTTCCTCCTGCTCGTAGATGGCGCGCCCCGTAGCGCGGTCGAAGCCCGTCTGCACCGTCCGGGTCAGCCCTTCGCCCTTCGCGTCTGCCTGCAGGATGCGGCTGTTGTATCCCTTGACGTCGCGCACGCCCAATTTCGACATGCGCTTGTAGCGCTCTTCCATCTCGCGCACCGTCCATTTGAGCGCCACCACCGCCTTCTTCGGATCGGTGACGACGGGCGCGAGCAGATGCGGGATGCCGTCATAGACCGAGAGCTCGAGCATCTTTGGATCGATCATGATGAATTTGCACTGATCCGGAGACAGCCGGTAGAGCAGGGACAGGATCATGGTGTTGATGCCGACCGACTTGCCGGAGCCCGTGGTGCCGGCGATCAGGAGATGCGGCATGCGGGCGAGATCGACGATGACCGATTCGCCCCCGATATTCTTTCCGAGCGCGAGCGCAAGTCGCGCATCGGTCTCCTGGAAGTCCGGGGACTCGATGAGCTCCCGCAGCATCACGATCTCGCGCCGATCATTGGGGAGCTCGACGCCGATGGCGTTGCGGCCGGGGACCACGGCAACGCGGGCGGCGACCGCGCTCATGGAGCGGGCGATGTCGTCGGCAAGCCCGATGACGCGCGAGGATTTCGTTCCCGGCGCGGGCTCAAGCTCGTAGAGCGTGACCACGGGGCCAGGCCGCACATTGGTGATCTCGCCCTTGACGCCGAAGTCCTGAAACACGCCTTCGAGTTCCCTCGCGTTCTCCTGCAGCACCTCATCGCTGATGCCGCGGCCGCGGTTGGAGCGAGGCTGCTGCTGCAAGAGCTTGAGCGGCGGCGTGTCGTAGGGAGTGTCTATGCGCGGCGAGCGGCGCAAGCCCTTATGCCCCTTTTTCGCTTCGGGACTGGTGCGCGTGATGCGATAGGTCTGCTCCGTGACGTCCTCGGCCTCCTCGCCGTCCGCTTCATCGACGAGGTCGAGGGGGTCGAGATCGAAGGAAGGCTCGATGCGGCCATCCGCGTCGGGCTCGACCCAAGCCGCCTCCCGGCTGCTTGCCTCATCCCCGGCGTAGTCCGGAACCTCATCGGGCGCCTCTTTGCGCTTCGGCCACCCGAAGCCGCGCCTGAGTTTGGCGCGCGCATGCATGGCAAGATGCATCGCCGCGCCAACCGAGGCGTTGGCCCATTCGCTGGGGATCTTCGTTCTCGGCGCCCACACGGCGATGAGCGAGGACGCGCTCGTGCCGCAGGCAAAGAGCAAGAGGGAGGTGCCGGCAATCAGGAAGATGAGACCGGCGAGGAAGGAGGCGGCTGCTGCGGGCAGCAGTCCGATGACATGGGCGCCCGCCATGAAGAAATCGCCGAGAATCCCGCCAAGTCCGTTTGGCAGCGGCCAGCTCTTCGGCTGTGGCAGGGCGGAAAGGGCGGCGGCGAGCATCAATACGGCAATGGGCCAAATGAAGAGCCTTGCCCGGCGGCGCTCCGGAACCGTGCGACGCACGAGATGCCACCCCCATGCAGCCAGCGGCAGGAAGAGCACGATCGAGGCAAGGCCTAGGGATTGGATGGCGAGGTCGGCAACCACTGCGCCCCAATGCCCCAAGAGGTTCCGGGGCGCGGCTTGCGTGGCGTTGTTGAAACTCGGGTCGTACACCGACCAGGTAGCGAGGCTCGCCCAGGCCGCGCCGGCGATGGCGATGAAAGCGAGGCCGTAGCTGCCAAGCACGAGCCTCCTTAGGCCCGACTCGACCGAGCCCGGTAGGAGCCGCCTCCGCTCCGTTTGTCTGCGCCTGTTGGCCATCTCCTAACCCAATGTGGCGACGATGCGCGCCAAAGCCTCGCCCGTGATCTTAGGGTCATGCACAAGCGCAATCCTGACGTGATTCGTGCCAGGATTGATCCCGCAGGCCCCGTCACGGGCGAGATAAGATCCCGGCAGCAGTTTGACACCACACCCTTTCCAAAGGGTTTTTACCGCCGTCTCGCCGCCGCCTTTGCGCCCCAGGTCGAGCCAGAGAAAGAAGCCTCCCTGAGGGCGCCGATAGCCATAGCGGCCTTCGATCACCGCGTCGGCGATATCGAAATTCTGCCGGTAGAGCGCGCGGCCCTGCTCGACATGCTCCTCGTCGAACCAGGCCTCCACGGAGACGTGCTGGACGGGCAAGGGCATTTGCGGGCAGGCGACGTTACGGAAGCGGGCGAAGGGCGCGATGAAGCTTGGATCACCGGCAATGAATCCCGACCGCAAGCCCGGCAGTCCGGAGCGTTTCGAGAGGGACTGGAACACCACGACATTGGCAAAGGTGCCGCCTGTCGCGAATGCGACCTCGAGCGCGCCAGGTGGCGGGCTCTCGCTATAGATCTCCGAATAGCATTCGTCGGCGTACAGCATGAAGTCAAAGCGGCGCGCAAGCGCGATCGCGGTCGCAAGGTAGCCACGATCCGCCACGGCGCCTTGCGGGTTCGATGGCGAGCAGAGGTAGAGCGCGATGGTGCGCTTAAGCACCTCCCTGTCGACCGCGTCGAGGTCCGGGAGGAAGCCCGTGACCGCGGAGCCGGCGAGGAACACGGGCTCCGCGCCAGAGGCGGCCGCCGCAGCCGCGTAGGCCGGATAGAAGGGGTTGGGGATCAGCACCACCGGGGCCGCCATCGAGCCTTTTCGCGCGAGTGCGGGAAAGATGGCGGAGAACAATCCCTCGCGTGAACCGTTCAGCGGCAGCACATGGGTGTCGGTGTCGATCTGGCCGGTGAGGCGCGGATAGCGTCGCCCCAACCAATCCGCGATGGCCTGGCGGAGGGCCGGAATGCCGCGTATCGGAGGGTAGCGGCCGAACTCGCTCACATGGCGCTGAAGTGTCGGGCCAAGGAAGGATGGGATGAGCGCGTGGGGCTCACCGAGCGAAAGGTCGATCGGCGGCGCTCCGGGCTCAATGCCGTGCAGCAACTCGGTAAGGCGCGCGAAAGGCGAGGCGACCAGGTCGTCGAAATGGGTGAGCCCAGCATGAGTCGCCATGGGAGCGGTGTTACGGGATGGCGTGATTCCCGGCAATGGCCTGGTGGCCTCCGGGGGTAGGCATCAATAAATAAGCCCCGACAACGCGCCGGGGCTTAAGGTGAGAGCGAAAGTCAGGGAGGAGGAGACTTCGCTCTGGTTGCTGACGTTTTTATCCCTCTAGGAGTTCCGCGCGAATGTCCTACTGCACCACCTCTCCGTGCAGGTTGATATCCAGGCCTTCGACCTCGACGGCTTGGGATACTCTCAAGCCGATGATGATATCGATCACCTTAAGGATGATGAAGGTCATGATTCCGCACCAAAGGAACGTGCCGGCGACGTCATAGAACTGGATCAGCATCTGGCCCGGATTGCCATCGATCAGCCATCCCTTGGAAGTCGAGTTGATCGCGTTGGAGGCAAACGCCCCGGTCAGCATGGCGCCGAGCGCGCCACCCACGCCATGCACGCCCCAGACGTCGAGCGCGTCGTCATAGCCGAAGACCTTCTTCATGTGCACCGAGGCGAAGTAGCATACGACGCCGGCCGCGATGCCGATGATCAGCGCGCCCGTCGGGTTGACGAAGCCGGATGCCGGCGTGATGGCGACGAGACCTGCCACTGCGCCGGAGATCATGCCGAGCACGCTCGGCTTCTTGCCGATGATCCACTCCGACACCATCCAGCCAAGGGCGGCTGCGGCCGTGGCGATCTGGGTAGCCGCCATGGCCATACCGGCATTGACATTGGCGGTCACGGCGGAGCCGGCGTTGAAGCCGAACCACCCCACCCACAGCAGCGAGGCGCCGATCACACTATAGGCGAGGTTGTAGGGCGCCATGTTCTCCTGGCCGATCCCGGAGCGCTTGCCGAGCACGATGCAGGTCACCAACCCTGCCGTGCCGGCGTTCAAATGCACGACGGTTCCGCCTGCATAGTCGAGCGCTCCGAGCTGACCAAGCCAGCCGCCGCCCCACACCCAATGCGCGATAGGACAGTAGACCAGGAGCAGCCAGGCGCCCATGAACGTTATGAATGCAGAGAATTTCATGCGGTCCACCAGCGCGCCGGCAATCAGCGCCGGGGTGATGATGGCGAAGGTCATCTGGAAGCACATATAGACGGATTCTGGGATCGTCCCCGCTAAAGGGCTGACCACGTTGAGGCCCATCGGCTTCAGGAAAAAATACTTGAAACCGCCGAGCCAACGGTTGAGCGATTCGCTGTCGTTGGTGGTAAACGCGATCGAGTAGCCGATGATCATCCACAAGACGGTGATGATGCATGTGGCCCCGAAAATTTGCCCCAGCGTGGCAAGCACGTTCTTCTTGCGCACCATGCCGGCATAGAAGAGGGCAAGGCCAGGGATCGTCATCATCAGCACCAGCGCCGTGGATGTCAGCATCCACGCCGTGTCGCCGGTGTTGATCGGCGATACGGGAGCGGCTGCCGCAGCCGGCGCCGCCGCTTCGGCCGCTGCCTCTTGGGCGAATGCTGGATCGATGTGGGCGAGGAGTAGCACAGCGAGCGCTGCAACCACGCCGGAAAGAATTTTGATAAGGGTCACCATCTGATTACCTCCCGCTCTCAGAGCGCTGATTCGTCGGTTTCGCCGGTACGGATACGCACCGTCTGTTCGACCGGAACGACGAAGATCTTGCCGTCGCCGATCTGCCCGGTCTTGGCCGCGGCGACGACGGCATCGACGGCCTTGTCGACCTGCTTGGCAGGCACGACGACCTCGATCTTGATCTTCGGCAGGAAGTTCACGGCGTATTCCGCGCCCCGATAGATCTCCGTATGGCCCTTTTGCCGTCCGTAACCCTTAACTTCGGTCACGGTCATGCCTTGCAGGCCGAGCTCGGTGAGGGCTTGCCGCACCTCATCGAGCTTGAATGGCTTGATGATCGCTATTACCAGCTTCATCTCTCTACCCCTCCAATTTGCGGTTTCTTCGGTTTTGGCCAGTTGTTTGCGAGCCGCATCTGGAAGCAGAGTCAAGCCGCGTGCCAACTTCGCCGGCCGCTGTCTTTTCCTTGGCTTTAACGGGATTTTTTAGAGCTGGGGGCCAACCAAAACGGTGAGGGCATCGAATCATTGCACATTAATTAGGCACATATTGGTGTTTGCCTGATCAATGGGCAAAAATTCAGCGAGGCCTGCGCTCGCGCACCAGACCCTCCTGGGTCGTGGAGGCAACGAGCTCTCCAGACCGGGTGAAGAAGGTGCCCCGGCAGAAGGCGCGGCCCCCGCCCGAGCTTGGGCTGTCCTGGGCGTAGAGGAGCCAGTCATCGATCCTGAAGCTGCGGTGGAACCAGATGGCGTGGTCGAGGCTCGCCAGCATCAGCGAGGGATCGAACACGAAGCGGCCATGTGCGATCAGCGCCGTGTCGAGCAAGGTGAAATCCGAGGCATAGGCGAGGACGCATTGGTTGAGCGCAAGATCCTCGCCGAGGGCTCCCGTGGCTCTGATCCAGACCAGCTGGGTGGCGGCGCGCCTTTCCGGCGATAGATAGCGTGAGAGGTCGACCGGGCGAATCTCGATCGGCCGCTCGCGTTCCCAATAGGTTCTGACCTGGGGCGGCAAGCGCTTGATCAGGCGCTCCTTCAGCTCGGCCTCGCTCGGCAGGGATTCGGGCGCAGGCACCTCCGGCATCGTCATCTGGTGGGTCAGGCCCTCTTCAGGCTTGTGGAAAGAGGCCGCAATGGAGAAGATCGCGTGCCCATGCTGGATCGCGACCACGCGGCGCGTGGAGAAGCTGCCGCCGTCGCGGATGCGGTCGACCTCGTAGATGATGGGCACCGACGGATCGCCTTCGCGCAAGAAATAGCCATGCAGCGAATGGGCGGTCCGGTCCTCGACCGTGCGGTACGCGGCAACGAGCGCCTGGCCGATCACCTGTCCGCCGAAGACGCGCTGCCAGCCCACCTGCGGGCTCACGCCCCGGAACAGGTTCACCTCGAGCGTCTCGAGGTCGAGGATCGACAGCAACGTTTCGAGTGCACGGCTCATGGGCATGACCTTCGCCTGCAATGATGGTCCGCCGCCCTTTACCAGTTTCGGCCGGAGAGCGGAACGCGCGGCGATTGCCGTTGCGGCCAGGCGCAGACCAATTGCCGTCGCCCCTTGCAGGATAGGGTAGGGAAGGGGGTATGAAGGAGAGCCCACAGCGGATCGGGCACCGGAAGGAAACTGTCCCCCGAGCTCATGGCTAAGCAACACCCTTACGACGTGATCATTGCCGGCGGCGGTTTCGTCGGGATGACGCTAGCGCTTGGCTTGGGCGCGATAGCGCCGAAGGGCTTCAGCGTGGCGCTGGTCGATGCCGAGCCGCCCGTGGGTGGCAAGACCGATGCGCGCGCCTCGGCGCTGTCGGCCGCGAGCAAGGGCCTCCTCTTCGTCCTCGGCATCTGGCCGGAGCTTGTAGAGAGCGCCCAACCGATCACCAGCATCGAGATCACCGATAGTCCATTGAACGCGGCGCTTCGCCCACATTTCCTCGGTTTCGATGATGAGCTTCGGCCTGGCGAAGCCGGCGCGTACATGATCGAGAATAGCGATCTTCGTCGCGCGCTTGGCCTGGCAGTGGCCCGGGAGCCCGCGATCGAGACCTTCGCTCCCGAGTGCGTCACCGATTACGCAAAGGGGCCCTTCGGCGTCGGCGCCAAGCTTGCCAGCGGCAAGGAGATCAACGCGCCTCTGCTCGTCGCCGCCGATGGCAAACGCTCGCGGCTAAGAGAGCGCGCGGGCATCAAATGCGTCGCGTGGACCTATCCGCAAATCGGAATCGTCACCACGGTGGCCCATGCCAAGCCGCATGAGGGGAAAGCCGTGCAGCATTTTTTGCCGGGCGGTCCCTTCGCCATCCTGCCACTGAAAGGCAACCGCTCCTCCATCGTGTGGACGGAGGACAAAGGGAGGGGCGAAGCGATCATGGCGGCCGACGAAGCAAGCTTCTTGGCCGAGCTCACCAAGCGCTTTGGCCACGCGCTCGGCGACATCGCGCTCGCCGGCCCCCGCCTATCCTTTCCGCTCGATCTGCAGATCGCGCGGAGCTTCGTCGCCGAACGGCTTGCGCTTGTGGGCGACGCCGCTCATGCGGTCCACCCGCTCGCCGGCCAAGGCCTCAATATCGGCTTACGCGACGTTGCGGCCCTGATAGAGGTTATCGTGGAGGGCGCGCGACTCGGTCTCGACATGGGCGCGCCGGCGCTGCTTGAGCGCTACGAGCGCTGGCGCCGGTTCGACAGCGCCTTCTCGGCCACGGTGATGGATGGGCTGAACCGCCTCTTCTCGAATGACAACGTTCCGTTGCGCGCGCTGCGCGACCTTGGACTTGCTGTCGTCGACAGGGCGCCGTGGCTCAAGCACGTTCTCGTCCGCGAGGCCGCGGGGTTCAGCGGAAACGTGCCGCGCTTGCTGAAAGGAGAACGGGTATGATGAGCGCTAGCGCTCGTCCAGCTTGCGCGCTTCCTCCGGCAACATGATGGGGATGCCGTCACGGATCGGATAGGCGAGCCCGGCGGCGCGGCTGATCAGCTCCTGGCGCTCGGCATCGTAATCGAGCGAGGTTTTGGTCAGCGGACAGACCAGGATCTCAAGCAGCTTCGGATCGAGCTTTGCGCGCGTCTCCCGCTCATTCGTCACGATACGTCTCCTTCGCTTTTTGCCGTCATTGCAGCGACGTTCCCGAGCCGTCGTCGCGCGCGGCGAGCTCCATCTCCGCGAGCGCCACGAGCGCTTCGGCGCGCGCCTTCAAATCCGGCGCCTCGAGCAGAGCCTGCTTTTCCTCCGGCCCGTAAGGGCTCAAGATCGATAGCGTGTTGACCAGCCGTTCGTTGCTGGCGCTGTCGATGCGGTCCCAATCGGCGCTGAGATTGTTGGCGATAAGATAGGCTTTCAGGGTTGCAAGCAGGCGCGGCCGGTCGACATCCTCCTCTCCGTAACCCCAAGTGAAGTCGGCGGCGTAGTGGGCGAAGTCCACCTGACACAGGCGGAACGGTTCTTCCGACGCGACCTCGTGCGCGAGTTGGAAGCGCGCGATCCCAGTGAGCGAGAGGAGCACCCGCCCGTCATCCCCTTCACTGAAGGCGGTGATGCGCCCGGCGCAGCCCACTCGCCGCAAGGGAAAATTCTTGCCGGGGGGCGATTCGCTGCTCCCTGCCTCCGGCGCCGGCTGCACGATGGCGACGAGGCGATCGCTGCCGAGCGCGAAGTCGACCAGCGCCAGATAGCGCGGCTCGAACACGCTCATCGACAGCGTGGCCCGCGGCAGCAGAATGGCGCCGCGCAGCGGGAACACCGGGAGTACCTGCGGCAGGTCCGCGGGCTTTCGATAATGGTCGGTCACTCCACGCGGCAAAGCTTCCTACCCTCACGCGAACAAGAGCGATGAAAGCCTCTGGCGGCCCGAGATCGTGGCGGCATCGCTTCCACCCCAGGCATCGAAGAGTTGAAGGAGCTGCTTGCGCGCTCCGTCGTCGTTGAACGCGCGATCCTTACGGATGATGGTGAGCAACTCGTCGAGCGCGCCCTGGCGGTCGCCTCTCGCATTCAGCGCGAGCGCGAGATCGAAGCGGCTTTGCGTATCGTTAGGATTTGCCTCGGTCTTGGCTCGTAGCGTTTCCACGTCGCCGGCCGTGGCAGCTTTCCGCGCCAGCTCGAGGCTCGCGCGGGCGCTTGCCACCGGCGCACTATCGACCTTGACGGGCGGCACCAACGCCAAGGTCTGCTCGGCGCGCGTCAAATCGCCGGTCTTGATGTAGCACTTGGCGAGCCCCGCCGCGGCGCGCTCATTCTCGGCGTCCTTCTGCAGGGTTTCGGCGAAAAGCTGGGCGGCGGTGTTGACGTCACCTGCGGCCAAGGCAGCTTCCGCGGTGTCCAAATCCGCAGCCGCATCGGCCGCGCCGTCGCCGACAAGGCGGGCGATGAACGCCTTGATGCGGGCTTCCGGGAGCGCGCCCATGAAGCCGTCGACCGGCCTCCCGTCCTGGAAGGCGAACACGGCCGGGATCGACTTTACGCCCATCTGGCCGGGGATCTGCGGATGCTCGTCGATGTTGAGCTTGATTAGCTTGACAGCGCCCTTGGCCGCGCGAACGACCTTCTCCAAGATGGGGGTCAGCTGCCGGCAGGGGCCGCACCACGGCGCCCAGAAATCGACCAGGACCGGTACGTCGCGCGAGGCGTCGATCACGTCGCGCATGAAGTCCTTGGTCGTCGTGTCCTTGATGAGGTCGGCGTCAGCGACGCCCTTGGTAAGGATGGGAGTATCCATGCTCCTACTCGTTGACTTGGGCTCGCGAACCTATACCCCAACCCTTGGCGATGCCAAAGTGATGCCGGCCGCGCGCCGCGCACGCAAGACATGGGCGGCCATGCACCGTTTGGCAACCGGCCAAATGGGCTGCTCTGAAGTCGGTCAGGACAGCGTGAGGACGACCGGCTCATGACCGCAAGCGAGGATGAAGCGGCGGAGATCGGCAGTGGCGAGCCGCGTGGTGGCGGTGTTCTCCAGGGGATGACAGCTAACCTGGTCGAATGCAAACAGCTTCTCGTCCACCACCACCGCGATGCGGGCTTCAGGATCGTTGATGAGCGCGAAGGGCGTCACCGAGCCGGGCGGCACGCCGAGCAGCTCTGCCAGGAGCTCAGGTTTGCCGAAGCTGAGGCGGCCGAGCCCGAGGCGCTCAGCCACCACTTTTAGGTCGACGCGCGTGTCCTCCTTGGCGACGACCAGGACCGGGCGCCCGTCCTTGTCGGCGAGGAACAGGTTCTTGGTGTGGGCACCAGGCAGACTGCCACACAAAGCCTGCGACTGCTCGACCGTAAACATCGGCTCGTGCTCGACGGTGGTTGAGGCGATGCCGAGCTCTTCGAGACGGGCGAATAGCCTCTCCCGCTCCGTCGGCATCGGTATTGGTGGTATCCCGCTCGGCCTGACCAAGTCCTTGATCCGCGTAATGTTGCTCCTGGGAATCGCCCGAGGAGGGCGTCCTATGGACATCAGAGGGGCGATCAACTACAACGCCTATCGCCGCCTTCAAGCGCGAACCGGATGGTTTGGCAAGAGCGCGACAGGAGCGGCCGGATCGCGGGTGTAGCTCAGGGGTAGAGCACAACCTTGCCAAGGTTGGGGTCGTGGGTTCAAATCCCATCGCCCGCTCCAAATTCTTCAAACCATTCACGCTAATGCGGGATAGCCGGAGACGGCGTGTTGGCCTTTGCGCGCCGTACGCCAAAAAGCCAGCGGACTGAAACCAGACAGGGGCGATATCCCTGCCAAAGCGTTGCCTAGGGGGCCCCGCCTAAAAGTCATCACCGAACACAATGAGGATGGGTGATACGGGCTCCTCAAGGTCTTTTTTTCGGGACGCCGCCTTGGCCAGGCTTCCCCCAGGCTCCGGTTGACGCAGTTGAGGGGGCCGTCGACGCGACCTTCTTCTTGTCTGCCTTCGGTTTCTTCTTCTCGCGATTGCTTCTCTGTTGGCCTTTCGCCATGTCGTCCTCCTATGGCTTCAAGTTACATTTCCAGCACCGGTTTCGCCCCTGCCCGAGCTGGGTGGGATGCCCCCAGCTCGATCGCGCCAGGTAAGAACGTGGTAGCGCCAAAGCACGACGATCGGCCACTCTTATCTCACATCGTAATTCTCTGAGCGGCTAACGCGTGCTACGCCCTCAACTTTAGCTAGAGACATGGCGATTTATCGCGCAAAGCTTGCAATTCCGTAAGACAAGGCCTACAGTCCGACCACTGGCACGCCGAACCCTAGGCGCTGACGGTAAAGACTACCGTGCCAACTTCGTGCACGCCCCCTTTTCCGAAGATCTCAGCAAGCCGAGCCTCCCTTACGGCCTCGAGGCCCCGCGGCTCCCAGCCTGCGAACACACGCCTGTGACGTAACTCGATTTAACCCCAGAGGTACTATGATGACCCCTACCTACGATCCCCAAGCTGCGGTCGCCCAAGCCCGCAAAAATTACCGCGACGTAACGGCCCAACTCGGTGTCCTCGGTCTCGACACGGCCGTTCCGGAGGCCGTGCGAGCCATGGCCGAGAAGACCTTGGCGCAGACCCGCGAAGTCTATGACCGCTCCAAGGATGCCCTCGACGCATCGATCGCGACGTTTGAGCGGGCCTTCGACGCTGCCGGCCAAGGCGCTACGGCGTTCAACCGCAAAATCATCGACATCGCCCAGCGGAACCTGAATTCCGGCTTCGACCTGGCTAAGAGCTTGGCGGGCGCTAAGAACCTCGCCGAGATCGTGGAAGTGCAGGCCGCCTATTGGCGGAAGCAATTCGACGCGCTCAACTCCCAAGCCGAGGAAGTCCGCGCGCTTTCGACCAAGGTGACGGCCGCTGCGGCCGAGCCGATCAAGGCGCATGTGGCGCAAGGCATGGATGAGCTGCGCAAGAAGGCGAACTGAACGCCTCTCCGAAGGGACTTAAACCGCAGGCAAGGCCCCACGCCGAGCGAAAAGGGTGCGGATTAAGCTCGCTCCGACGCAGGCGCTCGATCCACTCGCCTCTCCCTAATGCAATCCGTCGACCGGAGAGTCTCACGGCCTTTCGGGCGGTTTCCGATTGGGTGCACGTTGCGTGCGAACAAATTCTCCCCTCGAGCTCGAAGGAGCCTCGTTCGATGACAATACGGACAAGCAGCAAATCCGTCACGTTCCGTCGAGCCCTCCGTGTGAAGGGGGTCGATCGTTTGCTGGCCCCTGCGGACTATTGGGTGTGACAGACGAAGAGAGCTGAATTTATCGCCGGCCACAGCAGCTTCTCCAGCTACGCAAAATACCGACCAAGCCAAGAAGGATCTTCGCAAGGAAATCGCTACGAAGTGGAGCAAGCTCTCCGAGTAGGATGTGTCTGCGCTCAAGGGCAAGGACGATCTCGTGAGGCAGATCACGGGCGAGGCCGCGCTGAAGTGGCCTCGCTTTATTGTCGGCTTAGGCCACGGTTCGGCGTAGCGCTTTACGCAAAAAAATCATGCAAAAATTGGGGGATTTGGGGAAGGGCGCTCGAGAAGCGCCTGGCTCCCACTCTGCTTCACCATGGTCCGTCATTGACAGATTCATTGACAGACGTTGAGCGAATTCCGGTCTTGCAGGTCGAGGTGCAGATGCGTGCGATGCGCTTCATTGGCCTCAGGGCCAAGCACCGTGGAGAACGTCTCGCAGGCGCCCTGGTGCACGCGACGTAGGAATTTAGCTTGAGGAATAGACAGAGGGTCTGGAGCCTGAGTGGTGACATTAGTCTCCGCCTCACCGGTATCGGCCCTCTGAGTGGGAGAAGCCTTCACCGCGATCGTCATCCGAGCGGAATCGCCCATTGGCTGGGCCGCCTCTTTGTCCGTAGGCGCGCCTTTCTTTAGCTTGGGGTCCGACGGCGTTTCCTTGGTAACGACCGGCATAAGCTTGACCTCAGCCGCGGCCACTAGGTCGCGCCGGGTCGGACCCCAGCAGTGGGCGATATCGACCTTTCGACCATCCGCAAGAATGAACACCGGAAGATCGATTGCGTTGGCGAAGGCGTGCTGGCTAAGGCGGTCGTTGGGCAGGTTATAGCGGTTTCGGCATGAGTAGGACGAGCCGACAATTCGGGCGACCGGTGACCCAAAGGCAGCGCGGGCGGCCGGCTGCACCGTTTTTTCGAGCCAGTGATGCAGCGCGACGATCATCGGGCAATTGATGAGGACGGGCGGCTCGACGGTGACCTTCTCCTTGCTGCCGAGGCTGCGCAAAAGGACTGGCGCCGGCGTGCCGCAGCTCCCGCTACGAATGGGTGCGAGTGGCACGACGTCGGCAGTCAGAGGCGCCAAGAGGTGCAGACACTCCATGAGCGCCGCCTCGATCTCCCGGTCGGACCATTGGGCGGGAGGCAGCACAACGGCCGCATCCGAGGGTAGCGACTCGGCTTGCGATGAATCGGAAACGCCGGGCAGCAACGCATGAGGAATGGGCACCGTGGCCGAGCCGTCCTGTGCAGCCAGTTCGGGTCCCGACGCCTCGGCCCACTCCTTTGCCTGGTCCGCCGGCACAATGGGATGCTCTGAGTGGCGTCCAAGCGGAGACGCGTCCGCAATCCATTCTGTGGGTGAAACCTCCGGTGCCTTCCCGGCCCAAGCCATTATAGCGCGAGACCAGATGGGGTCCTGCGGGGCGAAAAACGAGGCCACGCCGAGGACTGCGGCAACCGATAGTGCCGTCGAGCAACGAGCCAAGATCTTTCTGGATTGGTGCATGGATCCGATCCGGAATCCCCGGGAGCGGCACGGCACCACGATGGCATCGTAAGATTAATCAATCGTAGTCGAGGCAGCGGGAGGCATGCGCAGCCAACACGGGCGCCTGGCCACGACCGTTCTAACGTTGAGTTTTGAAACCGAGCTGGAGCTTACCAGGACCGCGCATACCAGGGGGCCTTGACCCATGGGGAATTGTAATAATAGCGCTTGACCACGGTGCCGCCTCGGCGGCGGGGCTTGGCTTTCAACGTGGGCGTGTCGTCATCAGATTGGCTGACCTTGGCGCTCGCGGTCGATTTGGAGAGGACCACGAAATCCCCGCCCTTGGGCAGGTTCGCCGAATTGATGCTCGTATCCGCGATGATGAGGGTCGACCCGGGGGTCAGCCGCTCGGAGATATTCTGACGCACGTCGTTGGGGATCTCGATGCGGTCGAGCGGACCTGCACCCTTATTGTCCTGCACGTTGAGCGTCATCCACCGCGCCTTGGTGTCCCCTGGGGCGAACTTCAAGGCGGTGTAAACATGGGTGCCGAGCGGCTGGTCGGGATCACGGAAGCCGACCGGCGTGTCGAACACGCGAGAACGATCTTGGCGGACGAAGAGATGCCCGGCCGGTGGCTCGCCTTTGCCGGCGACCTCGTACACCTTCTTCACCAGTTCATCGGTGAAGGCTCCGGTCTCAGGCATCCCATTGGCCTTCTGGAACGCCTTGATGGCCGTGATGGTGGCCGTGCCCATGGTGCCGTCGAAATCTTGCTGGGGCAGGTAGCCCGTTGCGGCAAAGATTTGCTGCACGCCGATGATGCGGTCGCGCTGCGTTCGCCGCGTCAGCAGGATGCGCAAGGGGGCTTCCGACCGCGGCTCGGCAGCTTGCATTGCGGCCGCCGCAACGCCGGCATCGACCTTCGCCGCGGCCGGCGGAGCGCTTGCCGGATTCGCAGGCGCGAGCTTATCCGGCACGGCAGCCGGCGAAGGCACCATCGCGGAGGCGATCTTCTTTTCCGCCACGACCCCGACAGCGCTAACCACTGGATCGGGGACGGCATGGGTTCGGGCATCATCGCCAACGTCCGGCGTGATCGCATGGGTTCGGTTGGGGTCGGACGCAGCATCGGGCAGGGCATGCTTGTCCGGGCCGGTGGCTGGGGGGTCAGCTTGGGAATGGGCGCTGGCGGGCTCAACCGCGACTTGCTCTTCGCTGTCCACCGTCGTCGGCACCTCGGCCTTTGCCAGGATCACCGGGCTTGCGGCGCCCGTGGTGATGGCCGGCAAGGGCGAACTCGCCGATTGGACGGGCGCGATATGGTCCTCTTCCGCCTTCACGGGCGGACTCGGAGGCGGCAAGGGCTGGAATAGATTCGGATGTTCGACCAGGGTGGGCGTTGGCCGGCCGCGCGAGATGATCACATTGTCACCCACTGACGTCATTTGGTACAGGGTGGGTGCGAAGGAATATAGCAGGCGAATGCATCCATGCGATGCGGGGTAGCCCGGTACCACACCCGCATGCAGCGCGGTGCCGGACCACGTGATCCGGTTCATCCAGGGCATCGGCGCGCCACTATAGATGTTGGAGTGGTGCCACCTCTGCTTTTCCAGGACGCTGAACGCGCCGATCATCGTAGGGTGTTCCGCGGTCCCGGTCGACACCGCGGAACTGGCGACCAAGTTCGTCCCACGATAGACATCGATTTTTTGCTGGCCAACAGAGACGATGAGCGTCACAGGCTCACCATTGTCAATGTCAGCCTTTGACGGTTCGGCGGGCGCCTTTTTCTGCTTCTGCCCTGCTTCAGCTGGCGCCGCTGCGACCAAAAGCGCGAGCGCCGCAATTCCAAGCCATGTTGCCGAAGTCCGGGTTGCCCTCTTGGCGATCTCGATCGCCTCTTCCCTACTCACACGCTGCGCTTTCAACTCTCGTCCCCGTCGTTGATCTAACCCTCATGCGCTGGATTCGTCCCCTCTCCCGGCGTCCCGCAGCCCCGCGAATCACGCTCGGTGAGGCTAGCAAATTTGGCCGCTAAAGGCTTCCGATTACCTAACATTCGGGACCATCCGTCAAAGATTTCGCGCACGCCTCGGGTCTTGCACCAGGATCGCGACAACTCCAAGCGTCGCTTGCTAAAATCCTAGCTAGCCGCCGCCAAGCTTGCTGGCGAAATAGACCACCGTCTTGGAATAAACTTCGCTCTTGTTCCATTCTAGCAATATCTGGAAGTTGGCGGAACCTTCGGTCAAGGGTTGGCCCTTCCGCCAGCCTTAGCCCTTGAGGTAATTCGCCGTCGAGGCCAGCACGTCGGAGGCGCTGCGGATCAGGTCGCGCCGGCCGTTACCGTCATAGTCAACGGCAAATTTGAGGTAAGACGAGGGCAGAAACTGAGTTTGACCGAGCTCGCCCGCCCAGGCCCCCCGCATTTCGCCGGGCGATAGGTCGCCGCGGTCGATGATTTTCGGAGCCGCGATTAGTTCGGACCGGCGGCAATCATGGGCGACCGTCGCGAGCGAGCGGATGGTGGGGAGCATGCCCGTGACGGCTCCGAACCCCGATTCCAAGCCCCAAATCGCGACAACCACCTGGCGCGGAACGCCATATTGCTGCTCGATGCGGGTAAGCGCAGCACTGTAGCGAGCCATCAGGCTCCGGCCCTTGTTGATGGCGAAGTCGGTCACCCGCGTCGAGGCGAACTGCTCGAAACTCTTGTGGAAGGTCGCGTGCTGATTGCGGTCGAGCGAGAGCACCCGGGGGTCCGGTGCAAGCCCCACAAGCACCGTGGTTATCGTCCGCTGCGAAACGCCCTGTGCCGCCGCCTCTTGGGTAAAGTTCTGCGGCCAAGCGTCGAAATTACCGCCGCAAGAGGCCGCCGTCCCAGGAGTCGCCCAAGAGAGCATGACCGCTATGAGGAGCAGGCCTCTTGAGCCATCTGCGAGCCTTCCCATCCGTCATCACCCTGGGGGCGCCCGGGACGCACGGATGCGCCTCCGAGCGGTCTGGAGCCGAGGTGAACTTATAGGGGCGCGCGCCCGATCTGCCGATGGGCGAACAGCCAGACCGACCCGACGGAGCCGCGCCCGCCTAGGCCCCGTGTCTCCCGTGAAAGCCCTTGCTTCGGGGACAAGCCCTCAATACACCCGTATCCGAAGGCGATTTGGGCTTCGAGGAGGATGTCATGTTGGCTTTGAGGCGGCCGCGATCTGGCGGCCTGTCCCGCGCGGGTTGCGTGCTGCTCGCCGGAGCTCTGCTCGCCGGCTGCGGCATCAACACCATTCCCACGCTGCAGGAAAAGACCAAGGCCGCCTGGAGTGAGGTCTTGAACCAGTACCAGCGCCGCACCGATCTCATCCCCAATCTGGTCGAGACGGTAAAGGGGTATGCCGCTCAGGAGAGCAAGGTGCTGACCGAAGTCATCGAGGCGCGCGCCAAGGCGACCCAGATGCAGCTGCCGCCAGACATCCTCACTAACCCCGAGGCGTTCCGGAAATTCCAGGAGGCGCAGAGCCAGCTGTCAGGTGCGCTCGGACGGCTGCTCGCGGTCAGCGAGGCTTATCCGGACTTGAAGTCGAATCAGAACTTCCTCGCTCTGCAATCGCAACTCGAGGGCACCGAGAATCGCATCGCCATTGCGCGGCGCGACTACATCGCCGCGGTCCAGGATTACAACACCGAGATCAGGACCATCCCCGGCCGCTGGTGGCGCGCCCTGCTCTATCCCGATGCGCAGCCGATGCAGAATTTCACCGTTGCCGAAGAGAAGACCAAAGTGCCGGAGGTCAAGTTCTAGCAGCGAGACGCGAGCGAGGGTGACATGGCCTCCACGCCGCGGCGCTTGGGCGTAATCCTTTTCGGGCTCGCGCTCATGCTTTGGACTGGGCCTGCAGTCGCGGCCGAGCCCACCTTCCCCACGCTCACCGGCCGGGTCGTCGATGACGCGCAGCTCTTAGGCCAAGCCGACCGGGACCAGCTCGAGTCCGATCTGAAGGCGCTCGAGGACAAGAGCTCCGATCAGCTCGTCGTGGTGACTGTGCCTTCCCTGCAAGGCTCCACCATCGAGGACTTCGGCTACCAGCTCGGCCGCCATTGGGGCATTGGCACCAAGCAATTGAACAACGGCGTGCTCCTCATCGTGGCGCCCAATGAGCGAAAGGTTCGCATCGAGGTCGGCCGAGGGCTCGAGCCGATCCTGACCGACGCGCTATCGAAGATCATCATCGAGACCACGATCCTTCCGCGTTTCCGCGCTGGCGATTATGCCGGCGGCATTAAATACGGGGTGCGCGACATCACGCTCGGGTTGACCGGCGATGCGGCCGAGTTGGAGCAAAGGGCGAAGGCACGCCACGATGCCGACAACCCCGCCACCAACTGGGCGGTCGTGATCTTCTGGACCCTCATCGTTCTTTGGGTTGTGTGGAGCATGTGGCGAACGTCACAGCCGGGCTACCGTGCCGGCCGTGGGTTCGGACCCATATTCATACCTGGACCCGGATGGAACGGAGGCTCGCGCGACAGCGACAGCGGTGGCTGGGGCAGCGGTGGGGGAGGCGGCGGAGGTGGTTTCTCGGGCGGCGGCGGCAGCTTCGGCGGCGGCGGCGCCTCTGGCGGCTGGTAGGGAACGGCGATGCAGCCCTTCAGCGCTGAGGAGCGGGCACGGATCGCCAAGGCCATCACCGCCGCCGAGCGGACGACGAGCGGAGAAATCGTCGTGGTCGTGGCGAACGTAAGCGGCGGCTATTTCGCCTATGCGCTGATGTGGGCGGCGCTCGCCGCGCTGCTCGTGCCGTGGCCGCTGATCTACGGCACGAGCTGGCCCGTCGAGCACATCTATCTCGCGCAACTCGGCGTCTTTGCCGTGGGTGTCGCGCTCAGCCAGTGGGAGGCCTTGCGCTTCGCCATCGTGCCCAAGGCCATAACGCGCTCGCGTGCGCATCAAAAGGCGGTCGAGCAGTTCCTGGCGCAAAGCCTCCACACCACTAAGGACCGCACCGGCGTACTGATCTATGTGTCCTTCGCCGAGCGTTACGCCGAAGTGATCGCCGATGAGGGCATCTACAATAAAGTGCCGCAAGACACATGGAGGCAGGTGGTAGGCAGGCTCACGCATCATCTCGGCCGAGGCGCGCGCACCGAAGGCTTCATCGGCGCCATTGACGCTTGTGGCCAGATTCTCGCCCTGCATTTTCCGCCGGGTCACGCGAACAAGAACGAGCTGCCCAATCACCTGATCGTGCTCGATGCGTGCTGGATCCCTTAAGGAAGGGCGCGGGCCCGAAGGCAAAATTGCCAAGGCGGCCGGTCCGCTCGCGCTTCTCGGCTGGGTGCTGTTCGAATGGGCGACGCAGCCCTTTTATACCCTCGTCGTCACCTTCCTGTTCGCGCCCTATTTCGTGAACGGCTTCGTGGGCGATCCCGCGCTCGGCTCCACGCTCTGGGCCTATGCCACGGGCGTGGCCGCGCTGATCGCCGCGCTCCTTGCGCCCGTGCTCGGCGCCATCGCCGACGCTGGCCTGCCGCGCAAGCCTTGGATCGCGGGATTCTCGGTGCTGCTCGTGATCGGCCTGTGCGGGCTCTGGCTCGCTATCCCGGGCCGGACGGATCTCGCACCACTCGTGCTCGCTTCCTTTGGGCTCGCGACCATTGGGGCGGAACTCGCCACCGTCTTCAACAACGCGATAATGCCCTCGCTTGTCTCAGGCCGGCGTCTCGGCACCTTGTCGGGCATCGGCTGGGCGACGGGCTATGTCGGTGGCCTGGTGAGCCTCGCCCTCATCGCCGGGCTGGTCGTTGCCGATCCAAGCACCGGCAAGACCCTGCTTGGACTGAAGCCGGTCATCCCCCTTGACCCGGCGGCGCGCGAGGGTGACCGGCTGATCGGTCCCTTCTCAGGCCTTTGGTACCTGATCTTCGTCCTGCCGCTGTTTCTGTTCACGCCGGATCGACCTGCCAAGTCCCGGGCCACGGCCCGGGTCACGGCCGGGCTTACCCAGCTCGTCCGCGGCGTGAAGGACATCTATCGCCATCACCGGCAGATCGCGCTCTTCCTGCTCTCGCGGATGCTTTACGCCGATGGGCTCGGCGCCGTGTTCGCCTTTGGCGGCATCTATGCTGCGACTGTGTTCGGCTGGGGCACCTCCGAGCTTGGCCTGTTCGGCATCATCCTCACCATCGCCGGCACCATTGGCGCGGCGCTTGGCGGTATGCTTGACGATCGGCTTGGCTCCAAGCACGTGATCGCCTGGCCGCTTTGCTTGTTCATCATCTCTGCGATCGGCGTGCTCTCGGTCGATAAGGAGCATGTCCTGTTCCTGCTTCCTGTCGATGTGAAGGTTCAAGGGAGCGCTCCCTTCGTGTCTATCGGCGAGCAGGTTTATCTCGCCTTCGCCATCCTGATCGGGCTCGCGTCAGGGCCGATCCAATCGTCGAGCCGCACGCTGCTGGCGAGGCTGTGTCCGGCCGACAAGACCACCGAATTCTTCGGCTTCTTCTCATTTTCCGGCAAGATCACCGCCTTCGCCGCCCCCCTCGCGATCGGCGTCGTCACCGCGGCGACGGGCAGTCAGCGTCTCGGCATTAGCACGAGCCTCGTCTTCCTGCTTGCCGGACTGCTCCTGCTGCAGTGGGTGAAGCAACCCTCTCGTCATAGCGATCCTCGGCATGAGGAGGGTCGGCTAATGTCGGAAGTGGCGCATGCCGGTGAGGACCATGGCGAGGCCCGCTGCGTCGGCCGCGGCGATCACCCCCTCGTCGCGCAGCGAGCCGCCGGGCTGGATCACCGCGGTGGCGCCGGCTTCGACGAGCACCTCGATCCCGTCGGCGAAGGGGAAAAACGCATCCGACGCCGCCACCGACCCCTGCGTAAGCGGCGTCTCTAGGCCCGCAGCCTTGGCCGCCTGCTCGCCTTTCCACGCTGCCATGCGGGCCGCGTCGACGCGCGCCATTTGGCCGGCGCCGATGCCCACGGTGGCCCCGTCCTTGGCATAGACCATGGCGTTCGACTTCACATGCTTTGCCACCGTGAACGCGAAGATCAGGTCGGCCGATTCCTCTCGAGTGGGTTTCCGCTTTGTCACCACTCTCACATCGGCATCGGCAACCACGGCATTGTCGCGGGCCTGTACCAGGAAGCCGCCCGCCAGCGAACGGAAAGCCATGCTCGTCGCCTTGGGGTCGGGCAGACCGCCGGCGAGCAGGAGCCGAAGATTCTCTTTCTCGGCGACCACCGCCTTGGCCGTGTTGCTCGCATCCGGGGCGATGATGACCTCGGTGAAGATCTCTACGATGTCCTTCGCGCTTTCCGCGTCGAGAGTGCGGTTGAGCGCCACCACGCCGCCGAAGGCGCTTTTAGGGTCGCAAGCCAGCGCCTTCGCATAAGCATCTTTCAGCGTGGCGCCGGTCGCCACGCCGCAAGGGTTGGCGTGCTTGATGATGGCGACCGCGGCCGTTGCCTTAGGATCGAATTCGGCCACGAGCTCGTAGGCCGCGTCGGCATCGTTGAGATTGTTGTAGGAGAGCTCCTTGCCCTGCACCTGGGTGACCGTGGCGACGCCGAAGCGCGGCTCGCTTGTGCGGTAGAAGCCCGCCCATTGATGCGGGTTCTCGCCGTAGCGGAGCGCATTGGCGAGCGTTCCCGCGAGGATGCGCGTTGCTGGCGTGCGATCGCCGGCGATCTCGGCGAACCAGGAAGCGATGGCCGCATCGTATGCGGCAGTGCGGGCGAAGGCCTTGGCCGCGAGCGACTTGCGAAAGTCGGAAGCGGTCGCCCCGCCATTGACCTCCATCTCGGCGAGCACGCGGGGATAATCCGCCGGATCCACGACGACGGTGACGTGAGCGTGGTTCTTGGCCCCGGCGCGGATCAGCGCCGGCCCACCGATATCGACGTCCTCGATGCAGGCGGCGAAATCGCCGCCGCTCCTGACCGTCGTCTCGAAGGGATAGAGATTGACGGCGACGAGGTCGAACCTCGGGATCGCATGGTCCTTGAGCGCCCGCTCGTGATCCTCATTCCCGCGCACCGCAAGCAGTCCGCCATGGATCTTCGGGTGGAGCGTCCTAACCCGCCCACCCATCATCTCAGGGAGACGCGTGATTTCGGCGACGTCGGTCACCTTGAGCCCCGCCTCGCGCAATAGCTTGGCGGTGCCGCCGGTCGAAACCAGCTCCACCCCATGAGCGCTCAAACCACGCGCAAAATCGACGAGCCTCGTCTTGTCGCTGACCGAAAGGAGCGCGCGGGCGATCTTCTCCATGGTGGATGACTCAAGGGGTAATGTTGGACAAGTCGCCCGGTATCACGATTTGCCGCGTTCGGCAAAACCGGCGTGTCGAACTCCTTAGGGTTTAAGCGGCCGCGTGCGCGTCGCTCGGCTCAACCAGGCTCGCCTCCCCGGGTCCGGCTGTCCGCTCTATGGTCCACACGATGCGGACTTCCTTTTCTTCCTCCAGGCCGCCCGCGAGCACGACCTGCAAGCTCCGACGAGGCCCCCGCTCATCGGCCAGGAACACGCTCTCCTCGATCGCGATCGTGGGCGTGTTGGCGCTGATCGTCCAGCCTTCGCGATTGGAAAGCACGAGCGTCACGCTGCGTTCGTCAGGCGCCAATTCGGCGCTTACGCTCGGATGCAGGTGGAAGCGAACGGTGTAGCCGCCGCCGCTCCCTTGGGCCTCGCCCTTAAGGCCCGTTGGCGCGGCAAGCATGTCCTCGCCGCTGATCAGCAACCCGCTCGGCGCCAGCAGGATGCGGCGCGAATAGCTGACGCCGAAGCGGGAGACATAGCCGTCATGGGCGCCCTTGAGCTCGAGCCCCTCGGCCTCGTCGTTGAGCGATGCCTGGACATTTGGAGGACCCACCAGCGCCGCGCCGGCAGTCGGCGCGCTTCCGTTGGTGCCGCCCGCAAAGATTGCTGAGGAGGCCTCCTCGAAGGCGAGCACAGAATGGGCGGCGGTCGAGCGGGCGACCATCCGCCAGTCGTCGTGATCAGCAGAGGGTGCCCCGCAATTGACGATGACCAAGTGCTCGCCCGAGCTCATCTCGAAAGCAAGACATCCCGCATGTGCGGTCGTGCTCAAGGAGAGAGCCGGGGCCGGCGCCACGTCGCAGACTATGAGCGTGGCCCCGCGTCCCATGCGCGCATAGCCGGAGCTCGGCGCTGTGCTGAGCGGCGCCCCCTCGGTGTCGTCATAGGCGAGCACCGTGGCGAGCGAGTCAGTGGCGGTCACCCCGGTGCCATTGAAGCGCGCCAGCGTGCCATCGCCCAGGCGGAAAAAGCGGACCATGGTCATGGCGCGATCGATGGCATCGGAAAGCTGCTTTGGCGGCTGGCGGTCGCGCGCCATGAAGCACTGCCTGAGCGGCAGGAGGTCGAGCAGGAGCTCGACAAGCGCCGCCGGATTCCGGGAGATGTGACCGCCGTCGGGCAGGATCTGGCGATCGATCTCCTTGCAGAACGGCTTCAGGTAGCGATCGACGACCGCCTCCTGCTGGGCGATGCAGAGCCCGGCATAGACGAGCGCCATGAGCGCCACGAGGCAGGGCACGCCGTCCGGGGCGTCGCGGTAGCTCGCCGAGAGATAGCGGAGCTGTGCCGTGAGCGCGTGCAAGAAGGTTTCATAGGAGCGGGAATCGCCCGCATCGAGTACCACGACGGAGTTCGACAGCCAGGAGATGACCCTGCGCCCCACCACCTCGGGCTGCCAGGCAAGGCCGCGGACCGTCTTGTGCAATCTGAGGAAGTCGCCGAGCATCGCCTTGGCCTGCTCGCGGGAAATCTCGCTGCCGGCGACCCGCAAATGCCGGAACCAGCCAAAGCCATAAAGCTCCCTGGCCCAGCCCTCCGAAGGCGGCGCGATCTCGAAGGGCGACTGCGCGCCAAGCTCGACGAGGCTGCCGGCAAGACCGAAATGCCCGTTGTAGATCTCCGTGGCAAAGCTCGGGTCGGCGGTGCGCAAATCTTGGGGGGCAAGCAGAAGCTGCTCGGCCTCGGTGCCCGGGTAGCTGAGGCTCGCTATACGCAAGAGCATGAAGCGGCGAAGCGGGCCCGGCCCGCGCGGTGCTTGGGCGCGTGACAGGTCCTGGCCGGCAAGTGGGTCAGTCGCCATGCTCAGTCATCTCCTACGTTTGGCCCCGCCCGCACTCGGGCGCCTCGGGGCCTCCCCGCACAACTCCTGGGCATTTTCGGACCGCAACCGGACAGGATCAAGAGGAATGGGGGGCGGGAGGCGACGATGGCGCTATTTGTTGCGCAGCAGGCGCGCCGCAAAGAAGCCGTCCATGCCGCTCCACTCGGGCGTCCCGAGGTCGAGCTGGTACGGAAAGGTCCTGAGGCAGCCTGAGGGCTCTATCCACTCCCCTTGCCCGAACACGTCTTCAGGCTGGATTTCGTCCAGGCGAAGGTCTTGGTTCCGCACCAGCAGGGCGGCGATTTGCGCCTCGCCTTCCTCGGGCTCGAGCGAGCAGGTGGAGTAGACAAGCTTGCCGCCCGGCTTGAGCAATGCCGCGGCATTGTCGAGGAGCCGCACCTGCAGCGCCGCCAGAGCCTCGATATCCTTCGGTGACTTGAGATACGGGATATCGGGATGCCGGCGAATGGTGCCGGTCGATGAGCAAGGCGCGTCGAGCAGCACCGCGTCGAAGCGCGCTTCCGGCGCCCAAGTGGCGACGTCGGCGACGACCGGTGTGGCGTAGAGGCCGAGTCTGCCAAGATTTGTGCTCAAGGTGCGCAACCGCGCCGCGGAGCTGTCTACGGCAACCACTGAGGCGCCGCCTAGCGCAAGCTGTGCCGTCTTGCCCCCGGGGGCGGCGCAGAGGTCGGCCACGCGCTTGCCGGCCACTGGCCCGAGCAGCCGCGCAGGCAGCGAGGCGGCGGCATCCTGCACCCACCAGGCGCCCTCCTCATATCCGGGAAACGCCTCGATACGGCCCTTGGGCAGGAGCCGCACGCTTCCCGTGGGAAGTACGCGGCCGGCAAGCTGCATCGCCCAGCCTTCCCGGTCGCTCTTGACGGTGAGGTCGAGCGGCGGCTCGATCATGTTGGCCGCAGCGATGGCATGGGCGTGGGTCTTGCCGTAATAGGTGGCCCATCGCGTCCAGAGCCAATCCGGCGTGTTCAACCGCGCCGGATCGAGGCTTGCCGCGATAGTCTCGCCATCCTTGGCGACACGCCGGAGCACGGCGTTGACGAGCTTGTCGTAGCTCCTGGCGCGGGCGTCGTATTGGGCGAGCCTCACAGCAAGGTCGATCGCCGCGTGTGGTGGCGTCTTCAGGAAGATGAGCTGTGCCGCTGCGGACAGCAGAATGGGGTAGAGTGTGCCGGCCTTCTCGGGCAGCCCCCGCTCGAGAAACGTACCGAGGACGTGATCGATCTGTCCGCGACGCCTTAAGCTCGTCGCCACGATGGCACGCGTGAGCGCGCGATCGCGCTGCGGCAGGTTGAGTATCCAGCCGGTGGCAAGCGAGCGGCTCAAGATTTTCTCAAGGGGCTGCTTCTTGTTGAGGACCGCGACGAGCAGCTCCAGCGCCGCGCGTCGCGCGGGGAGTCCGACCTGGGCCGCGCGCGCGCTGGTCGCCTCGCGCGTCCCTTCATCAGAGGTCATCGGGGAGTGTCGCCGAGCTCTAGCTTGCGTCCCAGGGCCCACGCCTGCGCAAGCCCGACGCTTGCGGCGACGACCAGGGTCCGGACGCGCGAGCCATTTGCGTGAAGTCTTCCGCCCCTTCGCTCTGACCCATCTGCCGTGCCATCTCGCCCAGCCGCTCGATGCGGTTCTCCACATTGGGGTGTGTGGAGAACAGATTGTCCAATCGCGCGCCCGTGAGGGGGTTAACGATGAAGAGGTGAGCGGTTGCTGGATTGCGCTCGGCGGTTGGATTGGGGATCTGCTCCGCGGCGCCCGCGATCTTGCGCAAGGCCGAGGCGAGCGACAGGGGGCGCCTGCTGATCTCGGCGCCGATGCGGTCCGCCTCATATTCACGCCCGCGGCTGATCCCCATCTGCACAAGGCCTGCGGCAAGCGGCCCAAGAATGAGAAGCAGGAGGCCGCCGATCGGCCCCACGCCGTTGTTGTTGCGATTGCCGCCAAAATAGAAGCCGAAATTGGCGAGCATGGAGATTGCGCCGGCGAGCGTCGCCGTGATCGTCATGGTGAGCGTATCGCGGTGCTTGATATGTCCGAGCTCGTGGGCGAGCACGCCCGCGAGCTCATCCTTGTTCAGCCTCTGGAACAGCCCGGTCGTAACCGCGACTGCGGCATGCTCGGGATTGCGTCCCGTCGCGAAGGCATTGGGCTGCGGATTGTCCATGATGTAGACTCGCGGCATCGGCAGCTCCGCCTCGCGCGCCAGCTGCCGCACGAGCCCGTAGAGCTCCGGAGCCGCGCGCTCATCCACCTCGCGGGCACCGTACATGGACAGCACCATCTTGTCCGAGTTCCAATAGGCAAACAGGTTCATCGCCGCCGCGACGAGAAAAGCGACGACCATGCCCGACTGGCCGCCGATCAGGTACCCGATCCCCATGAACAGCGCGGTCAGTGCCGCGAGCAGGATGGCAGTGCGGAAATATCCCATGGAACCCATCTCCGAATGGACGTGGCGACCGTCAACGCGCTCACGCCGACGCTAAATATGTTGGGCGTCGTGGCTCGCGCCACAAGGAGCGGCGGGGCTCAAGCCGGTTCGCCATTCGGAACGGTTCGCCGCGCTTTCAGGGGTGGTTACCCCCCGGTTACCTTAACGGTTCGTCAAGGCTGCTCAGGCATTCTTAGCGGAGCTTCAGTCATGCGAGTAATGCCATGTCTCTGACCCTCCCAGCTTCGCCGCCTGAGCCCATCGTCTCCACCGGCACTTCGCTCACGCAGGAGCAAAAGCGCCTGATCCGCGAGACCTTCGCCCGCATCGAGCCTGCCGCCGACCTCGTGGCACGCCTCTTCTATCTCAAATCGATCGACTTCGATCCCTCGCTCCGCGCCGTGTTCAAGGCCCCGACCCGGGCGCAAAGGCGCAAATTCATGGCCGCGTTGAAGATCGCCGTCATCTCGATCGATCGGCTGCAGGCGCTTCAGCCCGTTCTCAAGCTGCTCGGCAGCCGCCAGCGCCAAGACGGGATTAAAGCCAACCACTATGCAACCTTCCGGCGCGCTTGGGTGTGGACCCTGGAGCAGTCGCTCGAGGCTCGTTTCACCCGCGAGGCGAAAGAGGGCTGGACGTCACTGCTTACTCAGATGAGCCTCGCCACGGCGTCCTAAGCACGGGCCGCGCTCGCTTTCATTCGGGAGGCGTGTTGTCGGAACCGCCTGCGTCGGGGCTCGCCGTGTCGGCACCCGGCGGCGCGGGGCTCACCGCCTTGGCCTCGACACCGCCTTTGGCATCGATACTGATTTCGACGTCCTGGCTTGGATCGAAGTCTTGCGTCTTGCCGTCGATGGCGATCACGTCGGGGGTCGCAGTGATGACGTGGCCGTCCGCGACGATCTTCACGCCGTCCGCAATCGACTCCTGGGTCATGTCTTTGTAGTGCGAAACGCTGATCGTCCGTTGGCCGACCGAAATGTGCCGGACTTCCTTTCCTCCACTTGACGTCAATAGTCCGAGCGCAGCGATGATGGCGATCAGGAGCACGACAACGATGCCGAGAGCGATCAGCATCCATTTGAGCCATGTCATGATGATATTCCCCCCTTGTCGGGCGAGCCCAGCCTGGACCCACGTCTCAGCGACTAAGTTGCCCCGCGGTTTTGGCGCTTTTCGATGAGGTCGGCGACCACGGCAGGATCAGCAAGCGTCGAAATATCGCCGAGATTGGCGAAATCGTCCTCGGCGATCTTGCGCAGGATGCGCCGCATGATCTTGCCTGAGCGGGTTTTCGGCAATCCCGGCGCGAACTGAATGAGATCCGGAGAGGCGATCGGGCCGATCTCCTTGCGTACCCAATCGCGCAGCTCGATTTTGAGCGCGTCTGACCCCGTTTCCCCTGCCATGAGCGTGACGTAGCAATAGATACCCTGGCCCTTGACGTCGTGTGGATAGCCGACAACGGCGGCCTCCGAGACTTTGGGGTGGGCGACGAGCGCGGACTCAACCTCAGCAGTGCCCATGCGGTGACCGGCGACATTAATGACGTCGTCGACCCGGCCAGTGATCCAGTAATAGCCGTCTGCATCGCGGCGGCAGCCGTCCCCGGTGAAATATTTGCCCTTGTAGGTCGAGAAATAGGTTTCGGCGAAACGCTTGTGGTCACCATAGACGGTGCGCGCAATCCCCGGCCACGCATCGAGGATGACGAGATTACCCGAGGCTTCGCCTTCGAGCATGTTGCCGTCATTATCAACGATGGCCGGCTGCACGCCGAAAAATGGGAGCGTCGCGGAGCCCGGCTTGAGCTTGGTGGCGCCTGGCAGCGGCGTGATCAGGATGCCCCCGGTCTCCGTCTGCCACCAGGTATCGACGATCGGGCAGCGCTCCTCGCCCACCACGCGGTAGTACCACTCCCAGGCTTCCGGATTGATCGGCTCGCCCACGCTGCCGAGGAGGCGAAGCGACTCCCGGCTTGTGCGCTTAACGTAGTCGTCGCCCGCGCCCATCAGCGCCCTGATCGCAGTGGGTGCGGTATAGAGGATGTTGACCCCGTGCTTGTCGATCACCTGCCAGAAGCGCGAGGCATCGGGGTAGTTCGGCACGCCCTCGAACATCAGTGTGGTCGCGCCGTTGGCGAGCGGGCCATAGACGATATAGGAGTGGCCGGTGACCCAGCCCACATCCGCCGTGCACCAAAAGACGTCGCCCTCGTGATAATCGAAGACATATTGATGCGTCATGGCGGCGTAGACGAGGTAGCCGCCGGACGTGTGCAGCACCCCTTTCGGCGTTCCGGTCGAGCCCGACGTGTAGAGGATGAAGAGCGGATCCTCTGCCCCCATCTCCACCGGCGGGCAGTCGTCCGACGCCTTGGCGGCAAGCTCGTGGTACCAGAAATCGCGGCCCTCATGCATGGCGCATTGGCCGCCCGTGCGCCGGATAACGACAACCCTTTCGTCACCCAGCGATTTGGTCAGGGCCTCATCGGTATTGTGCTTCAGCTTGATCTTCTTGCCGCCGCGCACACCCTCGTCGGCGGTGATGACGAGTTTCGACTTGCAGTCGGTGACGCGGCCGGAGAGCGAATCAGGTGAGAAGCCGCCGAACACGACGGAGTGGATGGCCCCGATCCGCGCGCAGGCAAGCATGGCGTAAGCCGCCTCGGGGATCATCGGGAGGTAGATGGTAACGCGGTCGCCCTTGCCGACGCCCATGGACTTGAGCACGTTGGCAAAGACATTCACCTCGCGATGGAGCTCGCCATAGGTGATGTGTCGCGGCGCCTCCGATGGATCGTCGGGCTCCCAGATGATGGCCACCTGGTGCCGCCGCGTCTTCAGGTGGCGGTCGATGCAATTGGCGCTGACGTTGAGGGTGCCGTCCTCGAACCATTTGATCGAGACGTCGGGATAGGCGAAGGACGTGTCCTTGACCCGCGTGTACGGCTTGATCCAATCGAGGCGCCCGCCCTCCTTGCCCCAGAACTTGTCCGGCCTGTCGATGCTCTTTTCATAGAGCTTCTCGTAGGCGCTCTTTTCGATGAAAGCCTGGTTCTTCCAGCGCTTCGGAACCTTGTAGACAGTTTCCTCCGGCATCGGCCCGCTCCTTCCTACGCGTTGCGAAGCCCACTTACATTATGAACAGCGGCGAGGCAGGCGACAATCATGCGCCGGACCGCGCGCTGGTATTTAAGTTTTTCGTCTAGGCTCCAAATGCGCCGATGATCGCGCCCATGACCATGAGCACGGCAAGCCAATGTCCGGCATCGATCGCCGTTACCATGGCGCCCATGCCCGCGAAGGCGTGGTTCGTGGCCGTCGGACCCCCGCGATAATGAAGGGGAGCGGGGTGGGCTTGCAGTCTTCCTTGGTCTTGCCAAGGCTCACCATCCAGACCTTGCCGAAGACGGCATACCACCCCCAGCCTACGAGGAATCCCGCGACGGCAGCTGCAACGACGGCGAGATAGTTGATCGAAACGGCAGCCATCTTGTTCCCCCCTTTGATGACCTTGTCCTTCAAAAGTCACGGCAGCTTGGCGAGTCCCGCAAGTCGGCTGATAATACTCCATTCCTTGGCCGAAACAGGCTGCACCGAAAGCCTGGAGTTTTTGACCAGAACCATGTCCTTGAGCTCTTTATTGGCCTTGATCTCCGCAAGAGTCACCGGGCGCGGCAGGTCCGCGACCGCCGCAACGTCGACGCACTCCCAGGCGCCGGTTCCATCTGTCGAGTCCGGGTGCGCTTCAGCCACCACCTTCACCACGCCCACGACGCGTCTTTCCTCTCCCGAATGATAGAAGAAGCCGAGATCGCCTTGCTTCATCGCGCGCATGGTGTTGCGCGCCTGAAAGTTGCGCACGCCGTCCCACTCCGCACCCTTGGCGCCTTCTCTTTTCTGCTCGTCCCAGGACCAGGCGTCGGGCTCGGACTTGAACAGCCAGTAGGCCATCGGGGTACGTTCACTCTTCCTCGTCGCGCGGGCTGTTGAACGCCCAGAGCCAGGGGCGGACCTCGACGAAGGTAAACAGACCTGCCTTGGCGAAGGGATCGCCGGCGGCAATTTTCTCGGCGTCTTGCAGTGAAGCTGCCTCAATCACGATGAGGCTGCCATTCATTGTCTCGCCATCGGCCTCGGTAAACGGGCCGGCCAGCACAAGGCCGTCGCCAAGGCTTTGCAGATAGGCCACATGCTCGGGGCGCTTCGCCTTGCGGATGGCGAGGCTATTCGGCTTGTCGGTGCAGATCAGCGCGTAGAGCATTGCTTCCCCTGTTGGCCGACCAAGCTATTGTGTTGCTGCATGGCTGTCTATGGCGCCTCGGACCTCAGTGGCCGGGCGAGCAGGGCCTCGATCGCCTCGTCCACGGTGGCAAGCCCGGAGATCACCGCGTGCACTGCCCGGGCAATCGGCATGTCGATGCCGCGCGCGGCCGCCATCTCCACCACGGCGCCCGCCGTATAAATACCCTCGGTGACGGAGAGGCGCGCCTTCAACACCTCACCCAAAGCGCGCCCCTCTCCGAGAGCGATGCCAAGCGACATGTTGCGCGATTGCGGGCTACCGCAGGTCAGGATCAGGTCGCCGAGACCGGAGAGCCCGGCCAAGGTCTCCCGCCGTGCGCCAAGCGCGCTGCCGAAGCGGGTCATCTCGGCGAAGCCTCGCGTGATGAGCGCCGCGTGCGCGCTCGCGCCGAGCTTCTTGCCGACGACGATGCCGGCCGCGATGGCGTACACATTCTTGAGCGCCCCGCCGATCTGCACGCCGGCCACGTCGTCGCTCCAATAGCAGCGGAAGGAGGCGTGGCTCAGCGCGTGCGCGAGCGCCCGCCCTTGCGCCTCCCTCGCGGTAGCGAGCGTCAAGGCGGCTGGGAGCCCGCGCGCGATATCGGCGGCGAAGCTTGGTCCGGAGAGGACGCCGGCCTCTGCATGGGGGAGCACGCCGGCGACAACCTCCGACAAGAGATGGCCAGTCGATTGCTCGATACCCTTGGCGCCGACCACCAGCGGCTGACCTGGTCGCAAATAGGGTGAAAGCTCGCCGGCGATGGCGCGCACATGCTGCGCCGGCGTGACCATCAACAGGAGATCGCAGGTGGCGACCTCGTTGAATTTGGCCGTCGCTTCGATGGCGGGATCGAGATCAACTCCGGGCAAATAGAGCGAGTTCCGATGCTTCTCGTTGATCTCGACGATGGTCTCCGGCTCGTAGGCCCAGATGACCACGTCGCGACCCGCGCGCCGCGCGCTCACGCCAAGCGCGGTGCCCCACGCGCCCGCCCCGACAATGCCGACCGTTTGCAGAGCCATGGCTGGTCTCTATCTCATGCCCAAGGCTGTCATACCTGAAAGAGGCCGGCATCGTCATACTGGCCAATGCTGGAATCCCACTGAACCAGTGTTATGTTGCAGCGCCGTCGCCCCCGCCCGGTCGACTCGCGAGAAGCACCACCGCGGCTTCAAGCCTTGACGCCGGCGCCAAGAGCTGAGGGCGCCTCTGGGTCGAGGGGCCAACGGGCCCTCGCTGGGGCCGCTAGATCGTCGGTCAAGCCGCGGGCAAGACGCTCCGCTCCTGCCCAGGCGACCATGGCGGCGTTATCGGTGCAAAGCTCTGGCGGTGGCAGGATCAGACGGAAGCCTCGCTCTGTAGCGAGGCTTGCTAGCGCAGCGCGGAGCCGCTGATTGGCGGCCACGCCGCCGGCAACGACGAGGGCCCGTTGGGCGTCCTGCCCGAGCGTCTCAACATAGATTTCTATGGCGCGCCTCGTCCTGTCGCTGACGATGTCGGCCGCCGCCTCCTGGAAGCTCGCGCAAAGATCGGCGACGTCCTCTTCGCGCAAAGGCGCACGCGCCATAGCCTCGTGCCGGAGAGCCGTCTTGAGCCCAGCGAGCGAAAAATGCGGCTCGCGGCGCCCGAGCATGGGCCGCGGGAGGGCAACAGAGGCATGGCCGCGTGAGGCGGAGTCCTCGACCGCGGGCCCGCCCGGATAGCCAAGCCCGAGCAGTTTGGCGGCCTTGTCGAAGGCTTCACCAAGGGCATCGTCCAACGTCGTTCCGAGCCTGGTATAGGATCCCACCTCCTTGACGATGAGGAGTTGCGTATGCCCGCCCGAGACGAGGAGCAGCAGATAAGGAAAGCCGAGCCCATGGGTGAGGCCTGCGGTCAAAGCGTGGGCCTCGAGATGGTTCACCGCGATGAAGGGCATCCCGCGGGCAAGGGCGATGGCCTTGGCGGTGGTCAGGCCGACGATAAGCCCGCCGATCAGGCCGGGACCCGCGGTCGCGGCAACGCCGTCGACTGCGCCCCACTGAAGGCGAGCGTCGCCAAGCGCCTTGACGATGGCGGCATCGAGAAGCTCGACATGGGCGCGTGCGGCGATCTCCGGCACCACGCCGCCGTAGCGTGCGTGCAAGGAGAGCTGCGAGCGCACCACATTGGCAAGAATTGCGCCCCTGCCGTCGCTGTTGTAGCGCACAACCGCAGCCGCGGTTTCATCGCAGCTCGTCTCGATGCCGAGAATGAGGAGGGAGCGCCCACTCGGGCCATTCGTCATGATGCTTCTTTACACGGTAAACCCGGGCAGATTGAAGGGGGAGCCGGATCGCGCCATTAATGGCGGCCACGACTAAAGGGAAGGGCCGCCCGGCGACGTAGAATGCCGCGATCGAGCTTGAGGAGTTGATAGCTTGCCCAAACGCCCCCTCCTGATTGGCACAAGGGGCAGCCCGCTCGCGCTCTGGCAGGCGGAGCATGTGCGGACGCTCCTGGTGGGCACCTCTAGCCTCGAAGAGGCGGACATCGAACTCCGCATCATCACCACGTCGGGCGATCGCATCCGCGACAAGCCTTTGCGCGATTTCGGTGGCAAAGGGCTGTTCACCAAGGAGATCGACGAAGCCCTCCTTGGGCATAAGGTCGATCTCGCCGTGCATTCCATGAAGGACCTGCCGACGATGCTGCCGTCGGGCATCTCAGTCGCCGCCGTGCTCCCGCGAGGCGACGTCCGCGATGCTTTCATCAGCCGCCAGGGAGACTCCCTTGCGGCGTTGCCGCCAGGGGCCGTCGTCGGCAGCTCGTCGCTGCGGCGTCAGGCGCAGGTCCGGCGCCTGCGCCCCGACCTCGAGGTCATCGACTTCCGTGGCAATGTCGAGACGCGGCTCGCGAAACTCGAGCGAGGCTCGGCCGACGCCACGCTTCTTGCGCTTGCTGGACTTGAGCGCCTCGGCCTCGCCAGCCACGTCACTTCGGTTCTTTCGACGGAGGAGATGCTTCCGGCCGTGGCGCAAGGGGCGATCGGCGTCGGGTGCCGCAGCGACGATGTCGAGACGCGCGAGCTCCTGCAGGCGCTGAACGACCATGCCTCTGCTACGGCTGTTGCCTGCGAGCGGGCGTTCCTAGCGCAACTCGACGGGTCGTGCAGGACCCCGATTGCGGGGCTCGCCCAGATCGCGAAGGAGACGTTGCGCTTTAACGGCCTGGTCCTGAACCCCGACGGCACGCAGTGGCATGAGATCGAGGTGACTGGCGCGCCAACCGATGCCGCAAGGATCGGGGCAGACGCGGGTCGAGAGCTGCTTGACCGCGCTGGACCGAACTTCCTTGCAAGCTTCGGCGCACGCTAGCTTGATGCGCCTCCTTGTCACGAGACCCGAGCCGGACGCGGAAAGCCAAGCAAAAGCGCTCGCTGCCCGGGGCCATGAACCGGTGCTAGCTCCACTGCTTGCGATCGAGTTCGTCGAGAGTGTGCCCCTCGACCTCAAGGGGGCTCAGGCGCTGATCGTCACGAGCCGCAACGCGCTAAGGGCGCTCGTATCCCACCCAGAGCTGTCCGATGCCTTGCGGCTCCCGCTCATTGCCATCGGCGAAGCCACGGCCAAAGCCGCGGCCGAGCTCGGTTTTGCCCACGTCACGACGGGCTCCGGAACGGCTGAAGCCTTTGCGCGTTTGATCGCCGATAGGTTCACAGCGAGCGCCGGCCCGCTCGTGCATCTCTCCGCTGAGACGGTCGCCTTTGACTTCAATTCTGCGTTGGAGGCGCAGGGCTTCCTTGTGCGACAGCCCGTCCTCTACAGGGCGGTTGCGGCACCGGAGCTGCCACCGGATGCTCTGTCGATGCTCAAGGCCGGCAGGCTTGACGGCGTTGTCCTCATGTCGCCCCGCACCGCGGCGACCTTCGCCCGCCTTAGTTTGCAACACGGTGTGGTAACGCAAGCATCGCGACTTAATTGCTATTGCCTATCGGGAGCGGTAGCACAGGCGGTGAAACCGCTCAAAGCCAGAGTGTCTGTGGCCGCGCGCCCCCGTGAGGAAGATATCCTTGCGCTCATCGACTCCGACGCGGCATCCTCGTAAGGATCGAATCTGCTCTGAGCAGCTAAGGTGAAGCGTTATGGCAGAGCCCTTTGGCGACCAAAACGATAGTGCGGGCCCCAAGCGGCCGGCCCCGACCATCGAGGGAACCGCGACCGAAATATCGATCGAGCCCGTTTCCGGCGACGACGCTACTGCGGACCCCGCGGCCGACGAGCGTGAGGTTCATTTCGGAGCACGGGAGGCAAAGCCGAGTGCCAAGACCGCGCCTCCTCGAACCAGCCCGTCCGAGCTCAAGAACTTCCTGACCCACCTCGCCGCTGGGCTTCTCGGCGGCCTTGTCGGCGTCCTGGCCTTGGCGTTTGCCTGGAACAAGATCCCGACCCGCACGACGGAGGCCCCGGATGTGTCGGCGATGCAACGCCGCCTGGACAAGCTCGAAGCGCAGCCCGCGCCCGCTGGGGACACCGAGGCGCTCGCCCTGCTCGACGCGCGCATCAAGACCATGGAAGAGCGCAAGATTGAGGCGCCGCCGGACCTCTCCGGCCTGACCGGCCGCGTGGCGCGCCTCGAAGAGAGCCTCGATGCCCTAGCCGAAACCGCCAAGGACGGTGGCTCCGTTGCTGATGCCGCCGCGCTCGACGCCAAGATCGGCGATATCGAGCGGACGCTGCAGACCAAGATCGACGCTGCGTTGGGTGTGCAAGAGGCCACCAATACCAAGGGTCTTGAAGCCCTCCAGGGGGAGCTTGCCGTCCTCAAGGCAAAGCTCGGCGCCTTGGCGGAGGCGAAATTGGCGGTGGACGAGTCCGGTCCGAGCTCAGAGCTGGCTGCGCTCGACCAGCGGATCGCCAAGCTCGAAGTGGCGCTTCCCGATCTTTCCAAGGCGATTGGCCAGGGGGCGGCGAGCGCGAAATCCGGCGCCGCAGCAATCGCGTTTGCCAATCTGCGTGAGGCCGTGAACGCTGGCCGCCCATATGTTGCGGAGCTCGCCGCCATCCGATCTCTCGCTCCCGGAATTGGCGACTTAGGCGCCCTGCCGGGCCACGCCGAAACCGGAATTCCGACTGTTCCCGAGCTTACCCGCGCTTTTCAGAAATTGGTGGAGGTAAGCCTCGCCGCCCCCGTATCGCCCGCTGACGGGTCCTTCCTCGACAGCGTGATCGCGAGCGCCAAATTGGCGGTCAGGATCCGCCGCATCGACGCCGGGGCGACCGGTGAAGGCCCTGGCGCCGTGCTGGCCAGAGCGGAGGCTCATCTCAAACAGGGTGAGCTTACTGCTGCCGTGAAGGAGGTCGAACCGCTCCCTACCCCTTCGCGCGATGTTTTTGCGAGCTGGCTCGATGCTGCACGCGCGCGGACTTCCGCGGATGCGACGCTGAGCAGTCTCGAAGGCGCTCTGCTCTTGTCCATGGGCGGAGCGACGGGTGAAGCGAAGCCTTGAACCCATGATCCGCGTCTTTCTCTTCGTCATCGGCGTTATCGCGGCAGCCTTGGGACTTGCCTGGTTTGCCGACCGGCCCGGCTCGATCACCATCGAGTGGCTCGGATACGAGGTCAAAGGCAGCGCCTTTGTCGGCGCGCTTGCGCTCGCTGCTCTCGTCACCGCCCTGATCTTGGTCTGGTCGTGCTTGCGCTTTCTGCTCACCCGGCCCGCCGCGATGGCAAACTATTTCCAGGAGCGCCGGCGGCGCCAGGGTTTTGACGCGCTCACCCGCGGGCTCCTCGCCATCGGCGTCGGCGACCGCCAGCTCGCGCAAAGATATGCAAACGTGGCGCGCCGCAGTCTCCCCAACGAGCCGTTGACGGCCTTGCTCAAAGCCCAGGCGGCGCAGCTCAAGGGCGATCGGGCATCGGCGCGGAGCGCCTTCGAGGCCATGCTCGATCAGCCAGAGACCGAGCTGTTGGGCTTGCGTGGTCTATTTTTGGAAGCCAAGCGCGGCAACGACAATGAGGCGGCGCGGGCCCTTGCCGAGCAGGCGGTGCGCCGCGACCCCCAACTTGGCTGGAGCGTCAACGCCCTGTTCGACATGCAGGCTCGTTCCGGCGACTGGAAGGGGGCGCTCAACACGCTCGCCGTGGCGCGCCAGCACGGCAATATCGAACCGAATGTGGCGCTCAGGCGGCGCGCGGTGCTGCTCACTGCCGAAGCCCACGACCTGGAAGGAGCCGCGCCCGACAAGGCGCTCGCGCTGGCAACGGAAGCCTTGCGGCTTGCCCCATCGCTTGTGCCTGCGGCTGAGATCGCGGGGCGTATCCTTACGTCCAAGGGCGAGAACCGGCAGGCGAGCCGCCTCATTGCGCGAGCCTGGAAGCTCGCACCCCATCCGGACCTGGCGCTCGTCTATGCCTTCGCCAAGCCGGGGGAGTCGCCGCGGGAGCGGCTGAAGCGCGTCAAGCATCTCGCGAGCCTCACCCCCGCCGACATCGAGGGACCGATCGCGATCACCGTTGCCGCGATCGAGGCCCATGAATGGCAGGATGCCGAAGCCACCCTCTCTCCTTATCTCAATGAGCGCCCGCCAGCACGCATCTGCGCCTTGATGGCGCGGATCGAAGCCGGCGAGGGCAACAAGGGACGCGAGCGCGAGTGGCTCACCCGCGCCGTGCGTGCTCCCCGCGATCGCGCCTGGATCGCCGACGGCTACATCTCCGACCGGTGGCTGCCGGTCTCCCCGGTCACTGGCACCGTCGATGCCTTCGAATGGAAGGCTCCCGTGGACGCGATCGGCCGGGGCGACGAGACCCTGCTGATCGAAGAAAGAATCGAGCCGGCTGGACCGCCACCGCCTGCTGCCGCAATCCCGGCGCCAGTGCTAGTTCAGCCCGATCTGCCGCTTGCCGCATCATCCTGCGCGCCAGCGCCATCTGGAGACGGCCCTGTCCTTCGGCGTGCAGCGACCGAAGCGGAGCCCGGACGAGCGGGCCCTCCGGCCGGCACCCCTCGCCAGGAGTTGGGACAGGGCAGGTCGAAGCCGGATGTCTTCGTGCCGCCCCATGCCCCAGACGATCCGGGCATCGCGCCAACTGACGCCGATGAGAGTCCGGCGTCCTTGGAGCGCCTGCGCGCGGCGCAAATCCGCTGAGGCCAGCAGGGCTGCACCCGCAAACTTGCAACGCCGGGGTATTGGCATTAAGCACCGGGGGGGCTCAAAATCGTTTTGTCCGAGCCGCACCTGTTCGGGCTCGTGCCACAATAGCTCAGCTGGTAGAGCACATCATTCGTAAGCAGTAAATCAACCGGCTCAAAAATACCGGAGAGAGTTGAAAAACCGACCCTAAAGAGTCAATTTCTACGGCGCCGGCTGCAAGCTGGCTGCAAGTCGCCCACGAAAGAGCCGCAGTAGCTCAGCTGGTAGAGCATCGCATTCGTAATGCGGGGGTCGGGGGTTCGAATCCCTCCTGCGGCACCAAATCTTAAAGGAAATTCAGTAGGTTACGGAATCAGGAGGGGAAGGCTTCAATTTCGTGTCCGCGCTGTGTCAGCAAAAGAGGCTACTCAGAGCCAGAGAGCGCCGCGCTTAGGCGCTCGCTCTGGCGAAGAGGCATAGGCTGGGGAAGGGAGGCGCGGGCATAAAAAGGCCGCCCCATACAGCATCGCTAGAGCGAAGCCAGAAGGACGGCCCCCCTAAGCTACGAAGCCGCTGACGACCCCGCCTGGGAGAAAAGGGACAGGGTAGGTCGCGGCTGGCGGCAATAAATGGTCGATCGTGATTGACAGTTCGGCACAGATTCTAACGAGCGTGACCAAGTTTGGCTCTGCCTGTCCTCGCTCATAACAGCGATAGGTTCCCGGCTCCAATCCAAGACGGTTAGCGAATTGCTGGGCCGACTTAAATTCGGCGCGTTCCCTGGCGGAACGCAATCTGTGTCCAAACACCCTTAATACCCTAACGTGATGGCTGGTTGGCATAGGCCCTGCGTCGGCGTCATGACTTCCCCCCTGCCTGCCTTATGTAAGAGGCCGCCAGTCGCTAATACGCGAGACGGCCCCGTACTTCGAAGGGGCGAAACTACGCCTTGCCTTCGACTGGCCCAATCGGTGGGGGCGGGAACGCCCGGAACGGCAGCTGGAAAACGGCGAAGTCGCCGGGGGCGAAGTAGACGTCCGAGATCGAAGGTTCATTCTCGACCTGTGTTCGCCAAATCCGCATGCTCGGGACGAGGTTTGCTGACGTCGTGAAGATGCGAGCCCAATACTGACCGAGATCCCACTCACTACCAGGTTCGTACTCGGTAAGCCACAAGTCCCCTGGGGCGATGGTCCCGTCGCCGCTGTCGAACTTCGTCGCGTTCTGCTGAGAGAGGAACGCTCTGGCAACCCCCTCTGTCCCGCCTCGATTTGCGACGTTGATCTGAACGACGCTGCTCCCTAGCTCGAATACGGAGCCAACGCCGCTTACGTACTCGTAAAGAAAGTTCACCCACGGCTCCCACGGCTCTGGCATCGCCTCCACTCCCACTCTCGACAACGGTGCCGCAGACGACCCTCGCGACAGTACGCCGTCATCGCATCCGCTGCAAGCAGAGCAACGCTCGCACCGATTTGGCCGATAGTCACGCCATGACCAGGACCGCCAGGCTTGAGAGTGCGGAATGGAAGGGCGTCGCCTTCGGCTGGCGCTTCTCATTGTCACCGCACTGGAGATGGAGCCAAGCGGCTGAGAGAGCAGGCCGTCAGAAGAGCCATGGCGCGAGGGTCTCAGCGAAGGGAGAGTGAACAGCAGCGGAGAGGGCGATGATTGCGCCAGCTATTGTGAACATCAGGAGGTCATGAGAGAGCGGGAACATGGGAGCATCCTCCTTTCGTCTGCTCAAGACCATCTTGAGCTGAAAGGGATCATGGATCATCGCTCGCAATAGCGCTGTGGCATTTGCCACACCGTCCTTCGGGGCGGCCTTTTTTATTTATCGCTGAGCCTCGAATTCCTCTTCGCGCTGGCCAGTGGCAATCTCCATGACCGATCACGTTAGCGAGGCGCTTCCCGTCGCAAAGCGGCCTCGCGCAGATGGCTTGATCTGAAGGCCGGCAACTTACACCTAGAGGCCAGCAAGCCTATGGAGCGTCATCATGAACAGATTTCTTCTTGCCGCTGCACTGGTGGTTGTTTGTGCGGCCCCCGTGTCGGCTGCGTCAGGCAAGATGCAAACCAAAACGAAGCACATACCTGTGGGGCCGACTTCGGAGCGTCTATCGAAAGCGCTGGGTGGGTTTAACCGAGGCGATCCCAACGACCCTTATTGGGAGCCGTGCCTGTCCTACTATAGGAGCTGGGGTCCCGGTGCCTGCGGCAGGTAAGCCAGAGACACCCCCGAGGCCAAAGAGCCCACAAAGGAGGCGCCGGCCGAAGCCGGGCAAGAGCCGAATTCGTAATCCAGTGTAATCCAGCGACGCCGGCTCGCTATTCGCTGCCCGGCTATCCGTGAGCGAGCTCAGGCCGCCTCCGCGACGGTCGACTTGCGCTCGAGCTTGCCCCAGCCCACGAGCGGCCCGAGTGCCGCGGTCAGCAACGCCTTGACGACGATGTAATACATGAGCTGGCGGTAGCCGAAACGCTGCAGCACGAGCCACGGCGCCAGACTCCATTTCTCCTTCCGCTCCATGGCGAGAGCGATGACCGCGCTCGTCAGGTCGATGAGCAGGAACGCGAGATAATAGATGAGGACCTTGCGCAAGGTATCGCCGTCGAATGTGACGCGCGGATCATCGGCGAAATGTTCCCGCACGCGGTCCGAGGTCCCGTCGATGGAGCCGTCGTCGATGACGATGACCTCCAGATTGGAATAATCGCTCGCCAGGATGCGGCGGATGGACTGAACGATGACCTTGGCCTCGTTGAAAGCCGGAATCAGCACGGACCGCAGTGGTGCGGGCTGGGGCAAGGACGGCGCCACACGTCGCGTCTCCGCTCTACGATTGCCCAAGCCGATGCCGCACAGGAGCACCACCCGGACCACGCCGAGCCAGATGGCGGCGAAGAATAGTTTGGTGATGAGATAGCCGAGCCAGCTAAGCGTCACGAACACGGGGAAGCCGACGAGCGTCCCCAAGGAGTTAGGGGGGACGGGAGGCATTGCCTGATCCCGCGTGAGACCTGCGAGCTCCGACACCGTCACGAAGTCATAACCCTTGGCACGCAGCGCATCGATGAGCTTGGGCAACGCTTCGATGGTCTGCGATCGGTCTCCGCCGGAATCGTGCAACAGGATGACATGGCCCCTGATATCGGGGTTCGGGTCGGTGACCTGCGCGATGGCGCGCTGGACGATGACATCGGCAGGAGGCCGTTGCCAATCGTCGGGATCGACATGCAGACCGACCGAGGAATAGCCCATGGACTGGGCGATCTGGATCGGCACGATCTCGTCGGCCGTGGTCGGCTCGGCGTCTCCAAGATAGGGCGCCCGGAAGAGCCGCATGGATCGCCCGGTCAGCGCCTCAAACAGGCGCTGGTTGGCATTGATCTCAAGCGTGACGAGCGCATCGGGCATCTCGCCGAGATTGGGGTGGGTGAAGGTGTGGTTCCCACGTCGTTACCTTCGGCGAGGACGCGCTGCACGAGAGCCGGATAGGCTTGCGCGTTTTCGCCGACGATGAAGAAGCTCGCATGCACGCCTTTGGCCTTCAGGATGTCGAGGATCTGGGGTGTCCAGTCGGGGTCGGGGCCATCGTCGAAGGTGAGCGCGAGCTTGCCTGGCTTGTCACCGGTTCGCGCGATGACATAGGGCGTGGGTATCTTCGTATAGATCTGGTCGTCGATATCGCCGGTATCCTTGTCGATCTCGAAGGTCCGCGCGCCAGGGGTCGGTTGCTCGGCCACGCGCAGGATCTCACCCTCCCCTTCGAAATCGATGTCCTCGCTGGTCCCGATCGCCCGCAACCCATCGGGCGCCGGCGCATCATACGGGCGCCCGAGCACCGACCAGATCGACGGGTCCTCGGAGCCGAGCCGCCACAGCGCGTAGCCGGCCATACACATCGGCAGCATGGACCTCATTGAAGGCGGTGACGCCGTCCAGGAACCAGACGTCGTGGCGCTGGCCATTATCCTCGATGAACGAGAAATGCGGGTTCTCCGTCTGCGGATCGACGTCGATGTCCGCCTCGGAATCCCGCGCTGACAGTACCGCCTCCTCAAAAGAGAGGTCGTCGGCGCGCTTGCCTTGCACCCAGTCATAGCCGTAGCTGCCGATGGCGATGATGGTGCGCTCGGGGTCCAGAGTCTGCATGCGCTTGTCGAGAGTTTCCTCGAACCAGCTCTGGCCAGCGATGCTACCCGGAGTACCTTCCTCCCAATGCTGGTCATAGCCCATGAGCAGCATGAAATCGGCGATATCGGCGTAGGCAGCATATGGCCAGCTATCATCATCGAACGGCACGGCCAGCACGATGACGTAGTGGTGCGGTGCGAAGGCCGCGGCCATTTCAGTGAGGAGGAGCTGCAAATTCTTCTGCGCCGCCTGCGGCACTTCCTCGAAGTCGATGGTCAGTCCCTGGAACTTGTTCTGGTCCAGGAAAGCCATGATTTCCTGGATCCGCGCGGCGCGGGCGGCAGGATCGGCGAGCAGTTTTGCGAGCCCTTTGCCATTCCATTCACCCTCCACCGCGTTCTGGATCATGGGCAGGATCGGGGTGTTGGGCTTCGTGGCCTGGATGTAGCTCAGCACGCGAGCATCGACATCCGACTTCAACTCCATGCTCGGGCCTTCGAGGCTGAGCAGCCCGGGATGATCCAGTCGAGATCTGGCAGAGCCCGCTTCAGGGCCGGGTAGCTGTTATCGTCCCAGTTCGCATAAAAGCCGATGCTGAGCGCCCGATTTGGGGCTCACAAGAGAGGCCGGTATCGGACGGCGGTCGAGCGTTTGGGCTTGCGGATGGTGACCACGCAACGCCCTTTCCTTGTCCCGCAATTCCGCGGCGAGCTTGTTCGCGGCCTTGAGCAGCTCGGGATCCGCGGCCGTCGTTGGTTCATTTTCTGCTCGAGCAATCTCAGCACTGGCTCGTTGTTCACATAGTTCCGGTCTTCCATATGCAGCTCAAATCCAGCTGCCTTAGCGTGACGCCAGATGGAGTCGTTCGGCGGTGGACGAGAGCCAAACAGAGCCACGCGTTTGATCTTCGTCAAATCGTTGCCCGTGAGGAACTCGTGGAGCTTCCCGAAGCTCATTGTATAGCCGTGATCGAAAATACCATCATTCATGGTGTCTACGATTGACTCGGCGAGCCCGTTCGCGACTGCGCTGACGCGCCGCCCCTCTATGTAGAGGTTGGAGTTATCTACGTAGATGTAATCCATGCGGGCTGCCTAGCGTTGGCAAGCAGTCGGGATCAGCGGGGCGGTCTCCGGTAGTGCGACCGCACGGTTTCCCACCGGCCGAACCTGAGCCCCAGGGTCAAAGCCTCTTATTGCTTTGCCGACCTGCGGCCGCCCTGCAGCTCGCTGCCTGTCAGAGATGCCTCGTTGCCAGGCTTAGTAATCCATCCCACCCATGCCGCCCATACCGCCGCCCGGCATGGTCGGAGAACCAGAATCCTTCTTCGGCCTTTCGGCAACCATCGCTTCCGTTGTCACCAGCAGGCCAGCGACGGAACTCGCGTCCTGTAAGGCGACCCTCACGACCTTG
>JBARKP010000049.1:2500-90542 GCA_049801475.1 Methyloceanibacter sp. | reverse complement strand
CCGGCAATCTATGCCAAGCTCAGCGTTCCCGCGATGCAACGGGATGGGACGCTGCGCTCACTTGCGGGCTCCACGCCCCGCCCGTTGCACCACCGAGCCTGATAGGCTCAAATGACGAACGGGCTCTACTTATCGCTGGATGAAAGAAGGGGCTCAGGTCACTGTCCCAAAAGACATTGACGAAGCGGCGAAGTGGATTCGCAAGGCGGCGGAGCAGGGCAACGCGTCGGCCCAGATTAAGGAAAGCGCGGCATACTTCCTGGGCCGGGGGGTGCCAAAAAGTACTGAAGAGGGATGGCGGTGGCTAGAGAAAGCTGCAAGTCACGAAAAATGTGATCTCGACGTTGAAAATGCGCGTTACAGCCTTGGCTCCCTATATCGCCATGGGCGTGTCGGGGTGAGTGACCAGGAGATAGACACAATTCCCAATGGTCGTGAAGCCGTGCGATGGCTAGAAAAGACAGCAGAATGCGCTGGCATCGATGGTTCTCTGGCGATGGGCGAACTTGCTGACATGTACAAAACAGGTGACGGTGTTCCCCAAGATTATGCGGAAGCGGCTAAGTGGCTGCGCATTGGCGCCGAGGCGGGCGCTGCTTCATCGCAGTTCGACCTTGCAGAAATGTATAGAGATGGTTTGGGTGTGCCACAGGATTACGTAGCCGCACATATGTGGTTCAATCTTGCTGCAGCACCTAAGTTTTGGAGCTATCGAGCCGGTGTGGAGCGAGACAGCCTGGCCGCAAAAATGACGAATGGGCAAATCAATGAAGCGCAACGCCTCGCTAGGGAGTGGCGGCCCAAGTGCGGCGAGGAGGCAGCCCAAGTGCGCGCGTTGATCCAGAACAATCAATGACGTATGACGCGAGTCCGTTATCGTCGCCCGATATAAGTTTGGTGGGCCGATGCGGCGGGGCAGAAACGCTTACGGTGCTTGCCGGACAACGGCACCTTGCGAGCTGCCCGAATTTGCGGACGATTTCGAAAATCGGTGGCTGGGATGGGCGGTTTCGGCTCAGGACGGCATGGGGGCGCAAGGAAGCGCCGCGTTGAGGCGCACGTTGCGCTCACGCTGACAGAGCTCCAGCGTGCGGGCGCGTTGGCGCCGGACGCCTCGGGCACGCTCGCTTGGGGCGATGCGGCCCAACCGAAGGCGGCCGTGGCGTTTAGCACGAGCGCGACGGACCTCACATTGAGGTATGACGTTGACGATGGCGCGAACTCGCAGGACGTCGTGGAGCGCGTACCCCTAGAGCGCCTTGCGGCGGGCTTCCGCGGCACGCGCTGCTATTTTCGGTGCCCCGGTCCGTGCTGTGGCCGACAAGTATTGGCTCTCTATCTCGTGGGCGGCCTGTTTCGCTGTCGGCGCTGTCATCGGCTCGCCTACCTGTGTCAACTTGAAGATGCCTACCGACGCGCTGGGCGGCGCGCCGACAAGGCACGCGCACGACTGGGGTATCGAATTTGGCGGCCGTTTGAGCTTGCCCCCATGGCCCAGCCGAAGGGAATGTGGACATCCAAGTTTTGGCGCATACAGGGTTCAATCGAGGCCGCAGACTACGCTGCCACCGAGGCGTTCGTGGCGCGACTGCAGAGCCCGGCAGCTCGTATTGATCGGCGCGCAGAACGCCGCGGGCTACGGTAATGTGACGCGGACATTGGTTGTTTTGGGCCCGCCCGCTCGGAACCGGAAGCTACTCACTGCATTGACCCGCCACGTCCAACGCCTTGTGGCGCCTCAAGGTGCGCAGTTACTACGCTGACCACGAAAACCGGAATCTTAGGATTTGGAGTGTGTGGCCTATAGGGCGAGCTATCGGCCCATTCGTCGAGCAGATATTCGGCAGCTACAGGGTCACCCTCGAAAGTCAACATCACGCGGAGCTTCTCACTGAACCATTCTAGCGCCTCATCCCTGTCGCCTGCGACCGTGGTCGCTACGACATCGTGCTTATCAATCTCGTGTAGGCTGTAGCGCATCAGACCAACTTGGCTTCTGGGGCTGATTGTATTGTGATTCGCCAGAGCGCCCCACTCGCCGCAGGACTATTCACCTGTTCCAATAAAGCCAGGGCCGGGGGCTGGGTCGCGACCAAATTGTCGGTAGAGCGGATCATCACTGTCTAGGCAAGCCGAGATATCGAGCAAATAATCGAACGGCTTTCGCCAATCGACATGGACGCCACCAAGCGTGCTCTCGATGAGAGGCAAGGAGGCAGGCCATGACCGCGCTCTATTGGCCCCGCCTGCTGCTCTGCCGATGCCTTCTGTCGATATCGGAAGACGCCTTGGCATTGGCCGATGCCGTTGCGCCTGAGGAAGTGAAGCGCCTTCGGCGGCGTATTGCGAGCGATTGGAAGTTCACGCCTTAGCAGAGGGGCGTCGGCTTCGGCCGGCGCCCTCTTCGCCTTCTGGCGGTGGTACACTGAATGCCTTGGAGGGGCCGATTCGCTAACGCTTGGAGTGAGTGCAAAATGGCCTTTCAGGTTGTGGAGTGGGATGCAAACGGCGACGTTACTGACCGCAAAGTCTGGCGACATCCCTTCGACACGCGCGAAGAGGCGGTTACTCGCGTTGAGTGGGTGATCTCGCGTTATCTGCGCTCAGGCTATGATGAGAAGCAGGAGTCTTGGTGGGCGCACGCCGCCAATGGCGACCGGATGCGTTTCATCATCGAAGGGGTATGACGCCTGAAACGCACCTGAGGGGCGTCGGCTTCGGGCGCCCCTCGCGCGGTCTACCCTTAACCAATTGGAGAGAAACCAGCTATACCCTTGGGCTACGCTAGGGCTGGCTCGCTCATTCCTTGGCCCGCCATTCTCTGATGACCGACCAAAGCCAGGTTAAGCCTGCGGCGATAGCAAACCCACTAACTACAAATTCAAAGGGGGCGGTACGTGCGCACGCCTGGTATGCAAGAGCCACGCCTGCCAGAGTTAGCGCTGCGGCAAAAACAAGAGAGATAGATAGCCTCAATCTCATGTGCTCCGCAAAGAGGTTCACGACGGCAGCGCGGTGCGGAGCACGACGCCAGGGATCTGACCCGGTAGTGAAAACCGGTCTGCGATGACTAGCCAGCACCGAAGGCGCGATTGTGTGAGCGTAGGTCCTATGCCCCCTATGAACCCTATAGTTTTGGCGTCCAGGAGAATTTGACGCATTGCTAATGGCCATCAAGCCATGACCCGAAAGGCATAGGAACCATAGGGGGCATCGGTTCTCATAGCTGCGCTTCGACGCGTTTGAGGGCATATGTCGCCGCGCCCCATTTCCCGGCCGCGTCCTGCCGCGTGACACGAAACCGGCCGCGCGCGTACCAACGAGCCGCCCGATGGCAACGGCGACGTACTGCCTTCCCCGCCCTTGCGGATCAATGATGTGGGTCACCCGTATGTCGAGCTTAATGAGTTGCATCGGCCGGTCCGCATGGCGTGCCCACCACTCCGTGAATAGCTGGGCGTTTCGCTCCCTAATCGGATCGCGCGCCTTGAGAAGCGCCGTGCGCTCAACCGGATCGGCGCAGCCAAGCGCCAACAGCGGATCACGCACCCAGCGGGACCAAGTTTCGTAGCTGCCAAGCGGCCGCCCGGGACGCAATGCCGACTCGTTAAGCCGGCCCCATTTCCAGATGGTCAGCGCGGCTGTCAATAGTTCGCGTCGTCCTCCTTTATGCCTTCGAGAAAGCCGGGCGGGAATGGCCGTCCCTCGGGATCCTCCATGTGCGCGTCTATTTCGCAGAGGATAAAGCGTCGCGTCAAATCTTCGGATAGGATAACGCCGTTGCCTGTCACCGCGACAAAGGCTGCGGCATTTAGCCGGACCATCCGGCTAACACCGAGCACGCGCGCGACCACCGGCGACTCGGTAAGAATGCTTGCCAGCAAGTCACTTCGAAGGCTTGCGCTGTTGACGTTATCGAGGAACAGCACGGGCGCTGCTTCCATCAGCGCTGCGCCGAGCCGCTTTTCCAGTTCCGCAGCGCCATACCCAGCATTGAAGGCGCGCGGCTCGATTCCATAGGCGATCATGCTAATGGCCCGGACCAGGAGGCCCTTACCAGTGCCGGCGCCTGACTGTGAGGGCGCGCTTATTAGGAGACCCGGAGCAAGCCGCAGCGACGGGCGGCAAATCGCCGTGAGCAAGGCCGCGATTAGCGCAGTCTCGTCGAAGGCCGGCGAGGCTGATAGGTCGATCACCGGAACGCCGGGGCGCGATCCATCGACCGTCGCCGCGTTAGCGAATGGGAACGTGTAGAATGCCTCACGGATCATTCGGAGCGCCGCGTGCACCTCTTGTAGCGACGGTGCTGGTGCGATTTCGATTGCTGGCACATTGGCGCACCACATGCCGCTGTGCGCGTCATATCCATCGGCCGCGCGCATCGTTCCATCAGCCGAGAGCAGCGGCGCGGTTGTGATTCCGTTGAGCGGCGGCAATCCCAAATCGCGGAGCGCGAGGTACAAGCGGGCGACCCGCTCGGGCAGCGTGCGGGGCGAGAGGTTACCCTCCCTATTATAGACTACAGGCCGCGCGAGCGCGTGGGCCTCGATCACAACGTCATCCTGTGTCAGCGCCATTGCTCGCGGCATCCCGCCGCCGGCTAACTCGATGATCTTGACGGGAACATCTCTCGCAAATATTCGGCCCGAGCACGCAATGATCGGAGCGAGTGCGCGCGCCGTCACGGTGAGATCGTCATGCCGGATGACGAGATTGGGCTTTATCGGCAAACGGGCGACGTTGGCTGCTGCGTCCACGTGGCAGCACTCCGGCGGGACTAACGACGGTGCTTGCGAGCCTGAGGCCTTCGGCGGCGCAACCTGGCGAGTTCCAGCTCGCGCTCGTCCTCTGCCCTCAATTGCGCCATCTGTCGATCGAACTCCGGGCCGAGGTCGAGGATGGCAATGACCGATGGCTTACCCTGTTCTTTGTCAGCGGGCTTCATACTATGCCGCCCTGCCGGTTAGCCGCGCCTTGAGACTGGCGAAGACAATCAGACGGCGCGTGCCGACGCGCACGGACTCGATTTCTCCGTTGGCGAGCAGCTCGTAGAATTTGGTCCGCCCTAGGCCGCTGATCCGAAGGGCAACGGGCACGGTGACCGTCACCGGCTCAACTGTGCTTGTATCCGTCATCTCATTGTCTCCAAAGACCGCCGCGCAACGTGCGGCTAGCATCGAATTGGGACAACATCGCACGGACTAAGTTGGGAAAGGAGCCGTCGTTATTCCAAGGAGGCCTGAGTGGCCGGCAGTATCACTGATAACAACTGCGCCACCAGCTTCTTAAGCTCGTCGATAGGCATGTCTTGGGGGAAACTACATTGCGCTCTCAGTGCTTCAAGTGTGTGTCGTTCCTGATCGTTAGGACCGAGCCGCGTAACCTCATTACGCCAGGTCTTTACCGTTCTCCACGAGGGCGTGCATGGCCTCGCGCCGATCGGTATGTTCGCCTGTTCCAGTAGTTTCGCGAGAAACCTGCAGGCGTCATTGAGCGGCATGCCATGGCTTTTCAGCTCGTCAACGCTGAAAATCGCGTAAGCTTTAATCACTTTCCGAAAGCTAGGATCGGGCGGCCGGTTGCCGAATCTAGTGGGGGTGAGCATCGCTCCGACGCGGCCGTAGTTTAAATCATGAAGCCCAGCCATCAGCAGGTTATTGGACGTGAGAGGCCTTGGGATTCGAAGCCAGGGATCGCATCGACGAAATCAAGGATGCCCTGGAGCGCTGTAATCGCTGCCCCCCTCCTGTCGGTCTGCATTTCGTCCTGAGCACGCTTGAGCGTCTCCTCAAGAGACTGGAGGCGCGCAAACAATTGTTCGTACTCCAGGTTGATCATGAGAGAAGGCCCCCTGCTGAAATCGCGGACGTTAGCAGGGCGCGCGGCGCTTGGCTCCTAACCGCGAGGGGCACGACAGCCCCATTATCTAAGCCGCTCAACTCGCGTTAGCGTCCGTCAGAGTCACCATTCTACCGTTCTCTCGAAGCTCGTCGAGATAGTCAGCCCACGCCTGCATCATCTGGATCCGGTCTGGCCAGTATTCGGCAGCGTATGTGTATGCGCGCCGCACATCGTCGGATTCTTGATGCGCGAGTTGACGTTCGATAGCGTCTGGATTCCAGCACCCCATTTCGTTCAGTCGCGTTGATGCCATGCTTCGGAAACCGTGGGTGGTCATCTCATCGGGCCCATAGCCGAGCCGACGCAGGGCGCCGTTCAGGGTGTTTTCCGACATTGGCCGGGTTGCGCTGCGCGCAGACGGGAACAGCCAGCGTCCATCACCAGTGATCTCCTGCAAGTCGTGTAAGATCGCCAGCGCAAAGGGGAACGCGGTGCGGGCGACGCATTTTCATTTTGTTTGCTGAGATGCGCCACTCGGCCGCGTCGAGATCAAACTCCGACCATTCAGCACGACGAAGCTCGCCCGGACGCACAAAGACAAGAGGGGCAAGTCGTAGAGCAGCTTTGGTCACCGAATGGCCCTCGTAGCCTTCGATGGCCCGCAGCAGCCCACCAATGCGTACCGGATGGACGATAGCTGCCCGGTGGTTGACCTTAGGTGAGGTAAGCGCGCCTCGCAAATCGGCAGACGGATCGCGCTCGGCTCGCCCGGTGGCGATGGCGTAGCGAAAAACGATGCCACAGGTGCTCCGTAGCCGCCGTGCGGTCTCGTACCGCCCGCCTCCCTCTACCTTGCGCAGAACAAAAAGTAGCTCCGGCGCCGCGATCTCGCCAATGGGGCGGTCACCGAGGAACGGATAGGCAAAGGCGAGCAACCAACGCTTTTTGCTGAGGGTCGCTTCGGCGCGACCTTCCCTTTCCAGCTTGGCTAGCACCTCTTCTGCAACAGCTTTGAACGTGTTGCCTGTCCCGAGGGCTTTCTTGTCGAGCCGACGTTGTGCCGAAGGATCGATGCTCTTTGCGAGTAGTCGCTTGGCTGCATCGCGTGTGTCGCGAGCCTCTTGCAGGCTCACAGTCGGATACACGCCAATTGCCAGTGTTTTTTGCTTGCCGGCAAATCGGTAGGCCAGCCGCCAGAGCTTGCTGCCATGTGGCTGGATCAAGAGGTTAAGGCCGCCGCCATCCGAGAGTTTGATGGCCCGCTGGGAGGGCTTAGCCTTGCGCACGCGGACATCGGTAAGCATGTTGGTATCGTGGAGGTCGTTCGATACCCACAATAATACCAACAAATTTTGCGACTACCAATAGCTAGCCACGGATAGCTGTAAACCGACCAAGGTCCAAGAGCCCGATATTATTGGCTTATTTTTCCTGTGGCGGATAGGTGCGAACGGTCACGGATAGTGAAGTGGTGCCCCAGGCCGGACTCGAACCAGCACGTCCTTGCGAACAACAGATTTTGAGTCTGCCGCGTCTACCATTCCGCCACTGGGGCACGGCCGGGAAGATGGGATAAGCTAAAGGTGCGGTCAACCGCGGAGCGCAAATCCAAGAGCACCCGCTTCGACGCAATAGACAAGCCATCGGCGCGCCGCTAAGCAGGCAGGATGCTGAGGGGCCTCTATGACAGGGTGATCACGCTTTCCAAGGGGCGCCACGCGCTCCCGGCGCTTGCCGCCGTGTCCTTCGCCGAGAGCTCCTTTTTCCCGGTTCCCCCGGACGTCGTGCTCGTGCCCATGGTGCTCGCCAATCCGGCCCGCGCCAGGGTGTTTGCGCTTGTGTGCACCATCGCTTCGGTGTTGGGCGGCCTCGTTGGCTATGCCATCGGCGCGCTGCTCTACGATACGCTCGGGCAATGGCTGATCTCGGCCTATGGCTATGGCGACCGTTTCGAAGCGTTTCGCGACGCTTATGCCAAATGGGGGGCGTGGATCATCCTGATCAAGGGACTGACCCCTATTCCCTACAAGATCGTCACGATCGCCTCGGGCTTTGCCGGATACAATTTGCTCTATTTCGTCGTGCTGTCTTGCATCACGCGGGGCGCCCGTTTCTTCCTCGAGGCCGAACTGCTCCGCATCTATGGCGAGCCGATCCGCGACTTCATCGAGCGCCGCCTCACGCTCGTCACCACGGGGTTCTTGGCCGCCGTGGTGGGCGGCTTCCTCATCGCCAAATATGCGTTCTGAGATGTCGGCGCGGGACAAGATTGCGGGACAGCTCATGCTGATCTGCTCGCTCGTCTTTGCGATTGCGGCGGCAACGATCATGACCGCGCATGCCTTCGAGCGTTTCGGCGGCTACGCGCCCTGTCCGCTCTGCCTGGAGGAACGCTACGCCTATTATTTCGGCGTGCCCGCGGGCGCCATCGCCTTCTTCGCGGCGCGGGCCAACGCAATCGGTGCGGCGCGCATCCTGCTGCTTCTGATCGCGCTCGGCTTTCTCGTGAATGCCGGCGTCGGCGTCTATCACGCGGGCATCGAATGGAAGTGGTGGGCTGGGCCGACCGCCTGCTCCGGCGGCACCGCGATCGAATGGGGCGCGGGTGGGCTCGCCGGCGAGCTAGAGCATGCGCAAGTCATCCGCTGCGACGAGGCGTCGTGGCGCTTCCTGTGGCTCTCCTTCGCCGGATGGAACGCTGTGGTCTCGGCCGCACTTGCAGTGATTGCCGCGTATGGTGCGACGTTCCGCCGGTAATTGGCCAATGCGACGCGTCATGCCCGCGAAGGCGGGCATCCAATACCCTCCAAACTCGCAGATCATGAGTGACAGTGGTTACTGGATCTCCCGCCTGCGCGGACGATCACAATGACGAGCAAGCGATTCCAGAAAGGGCTTACGGCTCGAGCTCGGTGTCCCAGTAGAGATAGTCGAGCCAGCTTTCATGTAGATAGTTCGGCGGGAACAGCCGCCCATTGCGGTGGAGCTCGAACACCGTGGGCCGGTACGGCTTCTGCGCCGGAAACATCTTGGCCTCGTTCGGCAGCTTTACGCCCTTGCTCAGATTGCAAGGCGCGCAGGCCGCGACCACATTATCCCAGCGCGTCAGGCCGCCGCGCGAGCGCGGCACGAGATGATCAAAGGTGAGGTCCTCGCCGTCGCCGCAATATTGGCAGGTGAAGCGGTCGCGCAAAAACACGTTGAATCGGGTGAAGGCAGGATAGCGCGCGGGGCGAACGTAGGTCTTGAGCGAGACCACGCTCGGCAGCTTCATCTCGAAGGTGGGAGAGCGGACGCATCGGTCATATTCGGAGACGATGTTGACGCGGTCGAGGAAGACTGCCTTCACCGTGTTCTGCCAGCCCCAGAGGGAGAGGGGGTAGTAGCTCAACGGCCGGTAATCGGCGTTGAGGACGAGCGCGGGAAAAGAGCCCGGTGACGCTGATGCCGTGGCGACGTTCAAGGCGGTCAAGTCCTTCGGCTTGCCCGTCGCACTCGGGTCACGCGGGGGGCATACTATAGGCACGTGTCAGCTCTGTGAAGCACCCAAGATGCGGTAGATTCGGCCTATTGCCGGGCGGGTAGCGCGGGCATCGGGCTCACTGGAGTCGCAACGCCGAGGATCGAAAGACATTACCGAAGAGGACAAAGAGACGGGGCGGCCAAATCATCCCCGCCTTGCGTTACCGCGATGCGTGGGCAATCGACTGGCTCTGCACCGCTTTCGGCTTCGAAAGGAAGATGGTGGTGCCGGGCGAAGCTGGCAGGATCGCCCATGCCGAGCTCGTGCTTGGCAATGGGATGATCATGCTCGCGATGCCGAGACCGAATATAGGCGCTTGGTCAGACCGCCGGTCCCGCCGGAGAATGTCAACACGCAAGGGCTCTACGTCGTCGTCGAAGACGTCAATGCGCATTATGCGCGCGAAGGCCGCCGGCGCCGAGATCGTGATCGACATCCAGACCCAAGACTATGGCGGGCGCGACTACACGACCCGCGACGTCGAAGGCAATGTCTGGACCTTCGGCTCTTACGATCCTTGGGTTTGAGTGAGAGCCACGGATATTCTTGTCATCGCCCTTCCCGGGCCTGACACGGGGATTGACCGGGCGATCCAGTAGCCACCGATTGAAATGCTATTCGCCTGCGTTGGCGGCTACGGGATGCCCGCCTTCGCGAACCACGTGTTGCACTATTGAGCAGCCGTAACCGCGGCGAGGGCCTGCTTCAGGAAAGCGCCGCCGAGCTTCAGCCCGGTCGCATCGATGCCGTGGCCGAGGCCTTGCGCCATGTGCCACTCCACGGGAAGGCCGGCCTGCGCCAACTGCTCACGCGCGATCAGCATGGCATCGACCGGGATGACCTCGTCCATGTCGCCATGGACGAGTAAGATCGCCGGCCCGGCTCCCGCGCGCTCGTCGAGGGCCTCGACACCCGCTAGCGCGCCGGAATAACCGACGATCGCGGCGGGGGCCGGCCGGCGCTGCAATCCCACGGCCAGCGCCACCATGGTGCCTTGGCTGAAGCCGACCAGTCCCAGCGCGCTGGACGGGAGGTTATGGCGTTTCAGCTCGGCGTCGAGGAAGGCATCGAGCACCGGGCCTGCTTGCGCCACGCCGCGCGTCATCTCGGCGGGATCGCGGAAGGTGAGGTTGAACCACTGCCGGCCGATGGGTGCCATGCCGCAAGGTTGCGGCGCGTGGGGAGAGACAAAGGCCGCATGGGGAAGGGCGCGCGCCCATTCCCGCCCCAACGCGATCAGGTCGTTGCCGTCGGCGCCGTAGCCGTGAAGAAACACCACGAGCTGTCGCGCCGGCCCGCCCGAGGCGGGCGGCAGGCGAGGGCCATCAAGATGCGGCGGGGCCATTCGAGACAATCCAGGACCGCTTGCGGACGAAGCCCGTCACGGCCCGACGCCCTCCTCGGGCAGCTTGTCGGCGGAGTGGGCATTGAGCTGGCCGTAATTCTCGATACCGATGTCTTTCAGCAGGTTGAGCTGCGTCTCGAGATAGTTGATGTGGCCTTCCTCGTCGGCAAGCAGCCCCTCGAACAGGTCCATGCTCACATAGTCCTCTTCTTTGCGGCAACAGGCGCGCGCCTCCATGTAGAGGGCGCGGGCACCGTACTCGGCCTTCAGGTCGCTTTCGAGCACTTCCTTGATGTTCTGTCCGATCATCAAAGGGTCGATGTGCTGCAGATTGGGGAAGCCCTCGATGAAGATGATGCGCGTGATGAGCTTGTCGGCGTGATGCATCTCCTCGATGGATTCCTCGCGTTCCTTCTTGGCGAGCCTGGTGAAGCCCCAATCTTCGAGCAGGCGGTAATGCAACCAATATTGATTGACGGCGGTAAGCTCGCTCGTCAGCCCTTTGTTCAGGTACTCGATGACCCGCGGATTTCCCTTCATGCGTCTCTCTCCTCTCAACCTCTGTCATGATCATGGCCTGTTCTGAAGCGCGCGGCTAGAGCGGTTCCGTTGCGCGCAGGCGGAACCGGTTTCGCGCTAGGGCTCCTCGACGGGCGACCGGCCAGAAGAGGTGGCTCCGAGGCCTTCCTCGTCATGGATGACCATGAGCTTGGAGATCAGTGGTAGGCAGCTGCCGCATGACGGGCGCTTGCCGAGTTGCCGATAGATTAGGCCTGGCGTCAGCACGACGAAAGGGTCCGCGGTGCGCAAGGCGTCAACGGCATCCTCGATGTCCTTGGCGGTGATGAGGTTGCAGGAGCAGACAATCATGCGGGCCTACCGCTCGTCCTCGCACGGCTTCCTGGTGAAGAGAGGGGATCCATGGGCTTAGTCTTGACCTGCCGGCGCAGCGCGTAATAGGACCAGAGCAGCCGCGCGGCGACGCCGCGCCAGGGGCGCCAAGCTTCCGCAATCTCGTTCATCAGAAGAAGACCGGGCCGCTCCTCAAGATCGAGCGTATCCTTAACCGCATATTGAAGCGCAAGATCGCCGGGGGACCAGGCATCGGCGCGGGCCAAGGAGAACATGATGTAGATGTCGGCCGTCCACGGACCTATGCCCTTGAGCGCAGTCAGCTCGGCATGAATGACGTGATCGGGCGCCTTGGCGAGGGCGTCGAGCTTAAGCGTTCCGCTGCTAATCGCGTCTGCCACAATCTTGAGCGTGTCGACTTTGACGCGCGAAAGGCCGGCCCGGCGCAGATCCCAATCCGGCAAGGCGAGTACCGTTGCCGGATCAAAGGGCCGCACGTGCGCTTGCAAGCGCCCCCAAATGGCTTCGGCACTGGCAATCGAGAGCTGTTGACCGACGATGACGCGGGCGAGCCCCTCGAAGCCCTTGGGCCTCCGGCGGAGCGGGGGGTCGCCGGCAAGGGCGTGCACGCGCGCCAAATGCGGGCAGGCGCTGGTGAGTGCGGCCAACCCTTCCCTGATATCGATTTCGCTTGCGATCCTGCGCATGGCGTCTTGTAGCTGCTGGGCGTCTCAAGCCTAGACTTAGTCCGGGCAATTTAGGCGACTTTTAAATGGTTTCTGCCATCCTGCCCGCTAGGCTGCGGAAACACGGCAGGCCGGACCATGCAACCGGAAGATTTCAGACCAGACGATCTCTTTACGCAGATCCAGGAGCTTGCCGACGCTCTGACGGCCGAGCGCCAGGCGCGCGAGCGGCCCGCGGCCGCGGACAGAGCCAAGTCCGAGCCGCTTACCGTCGTCAGCCATGAACTCTGCGCCCCCATCGGTGCGGTGATCTCCATGTCGGAGCGTCTGCTGAAAAGCCCGCTCGACGGCACCCAGAGGCGCTATGCCGAAACCCTGCAACAGTCGGCACGCAGCCTGCTCACGGTGCTCAACGACATTCTCGATTTCTCCAAGCTCGAGGCTGGCCGCTTCGAACTCGAATCTGCTCCATTGGACCTCCACGACCTCGTCAAAAGCGCCGGGGGCGCTTTACAGGCGCAAGCCGACGAGAAGAACCTACAAAACGGCGTGCATATCGGGATGAGCTGCCCGCGCTTCGTCAAGGGAGACGCAGGCCGCCTTCGCCAGATTCTCGCCAGCCTGATCGGCAATGCGGTCAAGTTCACCTCCGAGGGCTCGGTCCGCCTGCATCTCAACGCGGGAGAGACTGATGGCCGGCTCACCCTCCGTTTCGACGTCACCGACTCGGGCGTCGGTCTCAGCGAGGTTCAAAAAGAGCGACTGTTCCAGCCATGCGTTCAGGTCGAACGCTCGGGGGGGAGCCAATATGGCGGCACCGGCCTCGGTCTTTCCATCGCGCAGCGGCTGGTCGCGCTGATGGGCGGCGAGATCGGCTGCGAAAGCGCGCCCGGTCAAGGGAGCCTGTTCTGGTTCACGATCCCGACCGAGCGTGCGATGCCGACGGCATCCAAAGACGCACAAGCCCCGGCCACACTCTCCGGTCACGTGCTCGTGGTCGAGGACAATGCCCCGAACCGAATGCTGATCGGCGCCTATCTCGACGAGTTTGGGTTGACCTACGAAATGGTCGAAAGCGGCGCCGACGCGATCACGCGCCTGGCGGGAAAGACCTATGACCTCGTGCTCATGGACATCAAGATGCACGAACTCGACGGCGTCGAGACGACCAAACGCATTCGCAAGATGCACGGCCACGCCGCCGAGGTACCGATCGTGGCGCTGACCGCGCATGCCATGAAGGGCGACCGCGAAGACTATCTCGCCGCCGGCATGGACGGCTACATCTCCAAGCCCATTCGCGGTCGCGATCTGTTCGCGGCGATCGCCCCCTACCTTTCGTTGGATGAAGGCGAGGCGCCGCTCGTTGCTATCCGCTAAAGCGCGTTCGTGAAGACAATGCGGTCAAGTGGAAAGCGCTCTAGAGATTTTCCATCAGCACGCCGGCGACCAAGATCAAATAGGCGATCAGCAGAAGCCCGAGGCCGTAAACGGTGAAGAACGGCAACGGCACGATCATGCCGAGAACGACCAGGATGGCGATAACGATGGAGACGAGGAAGGTCTCTCTCCGCGGTGCGCTTAGATTGAAGTTCATGATGCCCCCCCTATGGCAATGCTCGCCGCCTGACGCCGACGCGACCGGCAGCCGATTCACCATTCTAGCCGCAATAGCGGGGGTGTGCCACGAAGCCGTGCTTGCGGCGGAGCTAGGCGCCGCGAAGTCCCACAAAGCCCGGCAATAGGCCTATTTCTCCGGGGTATCGCTCCTTGGAAAACGTGTTAGCGCATGTTAGCACGGAGATCATCCTAAACGCCTTGAACAGCCTGGTTTTATCCCCCAAAGTGGCTAACAAGGCATCACTCTAGACAACGCTCACTAACAGGCTTATTGTTACCTCATCTTACCACGGAGGCAGCAACATGGCCAAGAAACACCTTACTGACCGGACCATCCAAAACATCAAATCACCGGCAAAGGGCCAGCTAGAAATCTTCGATCTCGGCTATAGCGGACTCGCCGTGAGAGTGAGTCATGGCGGCGTTAAGAGCTTCGTTCTTTTCTATCGGTCCGGCGGGAAGCTGAAGCGTGAAACACTCGGAAGATGGCCAGCAATTAGCTTAGCCGCCGCTCGAGACGCATGGCGCAAGACGCGAGAGGCGATCGCTAAGGGTGAAGACCCGTCTAGCCGTAATGGCGCGAAATCTCCGACGATGCTGCTCGACACTGTGATCGAGGAATGGTTGCGGCGCGATCAGTCGAAAAACAAACCTTCATCCCTCTATCAAGTCACCCGTTCGGTTGATGCCGACATTCTGCCGGCATGGCGTGGTCGGCGCGTTGACGAGATTACCAAGCGCGATGTGATTGAACTTCTCGACGCGATAGCTGACCGTGGGGCTCCGCTCATGGCACGGAGAGTGCAGACAATCGTGCGCCGGTTCTTCAATTGGTGCATCGAACGCGACATCCTCAAGTCTGACCCCACGGCGGGAATGCCGAAAGTCGGCAACTGCAAATCACGCGAGCGCGTCCTTAACGACGATGAGCTGGCGAAGGTTTGGCGAGCGGCAGAAGGGTCGTTCGGCTCCGTCGTTCGGTTGCTGGCGCTTACGGGCGCTCGTCGCGAGGAGATCGGTCAACTGCGTTGGTCGGAAATCGACGGCGATAGCATCAAGCTCGAAGGCGCCCGCACCAAGACCGGCACCGCTCACATCATCCCGCTTTCTGCTCCCGCGAGGGCGTTGCTAAATACCGTTCCACGCATATCCGGCAGCGAATACGTCTTCGGCGCAAAGCCCATTAGTGGATGGAGCCGTCACAAGGCCGAACTCGATACCAGCGCGGCCGTCACCGGTTGGCGCATACATGATCTGCGTAGGACCGTTGCTACGGGGATGCAGAAGCTTGGTGTCGGGCTGCAGACGGTCGAGGCCGTGCTCGGACACACCTCAGGCTCCCGTGACGGCATCGTGGGCGTCTACCAACGGCACGACTTTGCCAACGAGAAACGCGCTGCCTTAGAGGCATGGGGCCAGCATGTTATGAGACTGCTGGATTAGTTTTTCACGTCTCATCCACGGTTTCCCCAGCATGGCGCACCCCGATTAATTGACTGGAGGAACGAACCAAGAGCACAAACGCACACTCGTTAAACAAAGGAGTGTGTGTCTTGAGCAAGCAGTACCTCACCAACCAACAAACTCGGGATCGCTACGGCGGCAAGAGCCAGATGTGGTTATGGCGGCGTCTGAAATACGACCCGCGCTTTCCCCGTCCACTGATAATCGGCAAACGGCAGCACTTCGCCGAGGATGAACTCGATGCCTATGACGAGGCGTTGAGAGCGGAATCGTCCGCGAACGCAGAGGCGGCCGCATGATCCCCCAAAATAAAATGGCGTCCCGTTGCAAGCGAGACGCCAAACCGAAACACCCTACCAAGGAATTTCAGAGTGAAACCCATACAAGAGCCCCCTCCTGAAAACAACCCTAAATCGCTCGCCGCTTTCTACCGCTCGCTGCCGTTCCCAACCGACGGCGAACTCCGGTGGCTGCTCAACCAGGGCATCGACGGCGAAGTTATGGCGTCACCTTACGCAATCCGCGGAGCGGCGGTCGAGTTCGACCGGCACACCTTCGACTTCGACCCCGACGGATCTCGAGCCGTGATCTTCAGGGCCGACGATCGTGGCGAACCGCGCGACTTGGTTGCGTGGGGACCGAAGAGCGGCAGGCTTGCGTCATGGCGTGGCTCTGCATTCTGCGTTGGCGATGCTGATGATGTGCTCAACCCAGCCATCAATTTCATGGACGGCGCCCTCCGCATACACCGCACACCGCTCGAATGGTTGCGCTCCGGCCGCGACGGGATCGTGATCGTGCAGCCGAAAGACGTCTGCGGGCATCTCCATGACGGGATGCGCGTCGTATGCACCGACCTCCAACTCAGTCAGCAAGTGAGAGAGTGGCTACGCGCGCCAGCGCGCAAGATCGAGATTTTAGTCGAGGGGGTTAACGTAGAGCAAAAAGGCAGGAGAGCAGCTTGAGTAGATGGCAACAAAGACATTGGCGTCCAACGTGGCATGGTGAGGCGCGCGCTAACCGTGACCCTAATAATGTCGTCCAGATTGATATAGCTGCGCTTCAGCGCGACGCTGAAAACGCCTTCAACAACGATATCCCGCCGGAGGAGGCAACTAAGCAGCGGGGTGCGGCACAGGAAGCGGAAACGCCTAGCCAGGATAAGGCAGAGTCCACATGGCCGCACATGGCCGATGCGGCTTACCACGGCCTTGCTGGCGAGATCGTTACCACCATATCGCCGCACAGTGAGGCCGACAAAGTCGCGCTCCTTATCCAGACCCTTACATGCTCCGGCAACGTCATCGGCCGGGACTTCTACTACCAAGTGGAATCGGATCGGCATCATGCCAACCTTTTCTCTGTCCTTGTCGGCGAGACTGCCAAGGCCAGAAAGGGCACGAGCTACGGACGCGTTTCGTTGGTGGTGAAGCTTGTCGATCAGGCGTGGGCCGACGATAGGACGAAAGGGGGGCTCTCCTCGGGCGAGGGGCTGATCAACGAAGTCCGCGACGCGGTGAGCAAGTGGAACGTTAAGGATCAGACGGCGGAAGTTGTTGATCCTGGAGTGACAGATAAGAGATTGATGATCATCGAGCCGGAGTTCGCCGGCGCGCTCTCGGTAATGGAGCGTCACGGCAATACCCTTTCTCCGGTCCTGCGGAAGGCATGGGACGGCAACAAGCTCTCGACGATGACAAGAGCCTCGCCGCTTACCGCGACTGGCGCTCATATCTCCATCATTGGCCATATCACCGAGACCGAGCTTAGGGCGCGCCTTACTCGCACGGATATTGCCAATGGGTTCGGCAATCGCTTCCTGTTCGCGCTCGTGAAGCGCAGCAAGGAGCTGCCTTTCGGCGGCGACCTAACAGACAGTGAGATCGAGCACCTCGGCGAGAGACTGAATACGACGCTCAAGTCTCTACCTAGGGAATGCCCCAAGATCGTAATGGACGACGACGCTAGGGAACTTTGGAGCGACAGCTACAGCAGTCTGTCCGCCGACAAGCCGGGACTGCTAGGCGCGATCACCGCGAGAGCCGAGGCGCAGGCCGTCCGGTTAGCCATGATCTATGCGCTCCTCGAGGGGAAAGTGAAGATCGGCCAGTCGCATCTGGAAGCCGGTCTTGCCGTCTGGACGTACTGCGAGGCTTCGGCCAGACGCGTCTTCGGCAATGCTACCGGCGATCCGGTCATGGACGAGATCTACCAGGCGCTGCAATCGGCGGCTTCGGAGGGTATGACCCGGACGGTAATTCGCGACCTATTTGGACGGCATCAAAGCGGAGAGCGCATTAGCGCCTCCCTCGCCGAGCTACTGAAAAAGGGCAAAGCCAGGTGTGAACAACGCGCCAGCGGCGGTCGGCCGGTCGAGACATGGTTTGCGCTATGAGTTGCGACGAAAGCGACCAAAGCGACCAAAGGGGTGGTTGGGACGAGAACAAAGGGGCTTTTGTCGCTTATGTCGCTTTGGTCGCAGTCCGTGACGGAGAAAGATGATGGGCAAATATCTGGACATGCTGCGGGCTGAGACCAATGGAGTCCGCCCCGCCAAACCCTCAAAACCCTCAAAAGCTCCCCAGGGGTTGCAGAGAGAGGGAATGCCCCCCCCTTTTGAAGGTTTTGAAGGTGCCAAGGGTAGGCGTATTTCCAAAAGCGTAATCCCTCCCTTCGACGCCGATGGCATCCCCTGCGGGGGCTGTCCTAGCTGCGGTCTGGGGGAATTCTGGCGTTACCCAAAGTTCCACGCTGAGCATGATCCCCGCGGATGGGTGTGCTGGTTTTGCTCTCCGCCACCACAGGGGAGCGGGCCGTGCGATCATTGCGGCGTACCTGATAACCATTCCCAAAGTGGCGACGGCGACCCCCATGCGCCGCTCAGGGACGAGTCTCTGAGGCTTAAGCCCAAGCCTTCCCCCGACAGCGCGGTATGAAGCGCGACCGCCGGACTAGCCCCATCGTCTATTCCACGATGTACCCCAAGGCCACCGATGACGGCGACGATGCCGTCTATCTCACCGATTCCGCCAGGGCGTGGCTGCAGCAGAACGACTCCCCGAACCGCAATGCGCCGTCACCACAGCGACGCGCCGAGGTCATTGATGCACAAGAGCTGCGCCAACGGCGTGCCGCTCGTGACCGTGCGGAGCGGTTATTCGTCAAGGTGGTGAAGTGACCGACGATCGGCGGGCCCGTGACGCCAAGAGGAAGGCGGACTGGCGTCAGCGTCAGAAAGACGGGCGGACAATCCTTCAGATCGAGGTTCCTGATGCTCTTGCCAGCACTCTCATGCTCCACGGACTGTTGGCCGAGGAAGACCTAGAGGACAAAGCAGCAATTGCGAGAGCCTATGAAGCCTTCACAGAGGACGTCTGTCGGGGCGGCAGAACTATCCCCATGATCCTTGAAGCGAGAAAGCCATCCCCGCCCAAGAAGAGCCAGACCTATAAGTGGCAGAAAAGGCCGCGCGTTAAGATGATTCGTCGTTACGACGGTCCAGACGTGCCGGATTATATCAAGCAACGCCACAATCGATAGTGTCCCAGGTGGGACATCAAGTAATGGCTGAATTCTGCCAATTTACTTGGCGAATTGAGCAACTTCAGCTTTGATTTACATATAGTAGAAAGGAAAAACCGCGCATGGCTAGAAAATCGACTGCTGAGAATTTCTGGGACCAGCTCACAATCATGGTCCCTTATACCTTCCCGGCCGCTGCCAAAATTGCAGCGCACAGGCGCCAGATGACCGTCCCCGAGTATTGCCGCCAAATGCTGTTACGGGCCCTTGAGGCCGATGGCGTTAAACTCAACAGAGCGGCTTAAAAACGATGGCAGAAGAACTAACGACGCAATTACAGCCACCGTCGGTGCCATCTGACCCGCAGCCAGACTTCGGGTCAGATGCAGCCGGCATATCGGCGGCCGTCGAGGCGCACCGAAACACTTACGAGGGCCCGATCGAGCAAGTCCGGGCCGATGCCTTGCCCGACATTCGTGATGAGGAATTGGGAATTGAAAAAGGCATCAGCATCAAGGATGCCGCAGCCGCGATCACCGACAAGCGGCAGGCTCAGGCTGAGGAGGCCGCGAAACTGCAGGCCGCATTGCGCGGCGATGAGGCTCCTGACGATGTGCAGGCTGAAGCTAGGCGCTTACTCGAGGAGAGCTATACCCGCGGCCGCGAGGACGCAGGCCTAAGTGACGAAGAGCTTCGGCAGCGCCTTACCGATCCTCAGGCGCGGGCCGAGGCGCAGGCGATGCGGGAGCGTGCTGCAGCGGCTGTTGCACACAGCGAGCGGTTGAACGCAGAGGCAGAGGCTGAGCAGCGCCGGGAGCAGATGGCGCGGATTGCTAACTCAAATCCGCAAACATTTCAGCAAGACAAGGCGACACTTCAGCAGCTTTGGGATCGCGACCTAAGGGACATAAACCCAAACTCGGCCGCTGACCTTGAGCGCCTGAACCAGGTCGATCCAGGTCGAGCCGCTTGGGCGTTGAGACTCCTGCAGGCCAACCAACAGGTCGAACAAGGCTACGCACAGCACCAAGCTCACACACAGTTCCAACAGGCTGCCGCGGTAGAAGATCAAAAGGTAACTGCCGCGCACCCGGAGATCTTTCGCGATGCGAAGACCGCCGCCGCGATCCGGAATGGCGTTGCAGAGTGGATGTGCGACCAACTTGTGACGCATGGAGTAGCACGCTCGCCTGATGAAGCCGGCCGATGGCTCGATTGGGCCTACAATCAAGGTGGTGTTCCAGCGATGCGAACCGCGTTTGGGCAAGAACTTATTCTGGCTGCCTACCGTGACGCGCAAGCCAGAAAGATGCGGAGCACTGCTCGTCCGGTGCCGCCGACTGTTCAGAGGCCAGGAGTTGCTGGAAGTGGCATCAGCGATCGCGAATACGGACTCAAAGCTGCGAATGCGAAGCTGGATGCCACCGGAAGCCTACGCGCTGCCCAACAGCTTAGAGCCGCCCAGTTAGCGGCTAGGCGAGGTGGGCGATGACCCGCAGAATACTCCCCGGCGCAATGGTCGTCGAAACCTATGACGGCGGCGCCGGTATTATTCCCATCAAGTTCGATGGCCAACCAGTAGCCCCGAGCGTCACCGTCGCGGCCAGCCCTACCGAACTGGACGACTTCATGGAGCTTATCAGCCACGGCAAATGGGCGCGCGAACAAGTCGAGCGCGAAGTCTGGGAGGAGGAGTTGGCTGAGCTTATGAGCCAGAAGTTAGCAATATGGTATGATATTCAGGAACCAGAAAGGAAAACACCTGAGACTATTGAGAGTTATGTCAGAGCCTGCCGTGGCTTTGCTGCTTGGTGCCATGAATACAAGATTGAGCCCGAGGGAGTAAGGCCCGGAATACTGGCGGCTTTTCTACATGAACAAATAAAGCAAGGCGCAGATGCTGCGCTGGCAGCCGAAGCAATCTCATACGCCCACATTTCTACTGGTTGGGCTGATCCTGCGGCGAATGATCTTTGCCGCGGTATTCTACGGCACGGCGCAATTCATAATAAGAGCCATGGTACAAATGGCCACAATAGCACTGAAACAACTATAGTAGAAACCAAGACAAGCGACCTACATTAAGGAGATACACTATGAGTTACGACAGCAAAGATGACCAGAGCACAACTAAAGGTGACGGTGGCTATAAGTACATCGCACGAAATATCCAGCGCCCATCAGCAACTAGCTTAGCAAGCGGCAGGACGCGCGAGATTCTAGACGCAGTTATGAGCGTGGACATGAAGTCTGAAGCAGTCGTCGATTTACGAGATTTCTCGGACGGCTCTGCGAAACTTCCGAAGAGTGTGAGATAAACTTAACCAAAGGAACAATTCTACTATGTACAATAGTGAAGGCAAAGATAAGGACATGCCCTCAGGCACCGGCAAAACGAAAGACCCCGCATTTGGCTGGCTGGACAAGAACTTGGATAGACCCGATTCAGAGCAGAAGCGCGCCAAGGTGCCAGACCAGCCCTCCCCAAAAGCAAAGCCAGGGCAGCGTCCCTTCGGCAAGGTTCCACCGGCTGATCGCGCCGACGAAGAAACAAACGCGATGTGATGGCCAAAGAAAGCAGCAATGGCCTCACCGCGGCCGACGAGGCGCTCCTTCGGGAGCGTCTTGCCGAGGTTGAGCGGATACACCTCAAGCCTAATTACTTTGCCGGCCAGGAGAGAGACAAAATTTCCGCCGTCTACCGTAAGCTTAAAGGCCGTCTTGATCCGCATAACCCCCAGCAACTCAACAACGAAGCGTTTGCCATAGTTGAGTTGTATGGCAACACTCTTGATGAGGCCGTGCTCAGCATGGAGAAAACCTTCCGTGATGCGGTCGATGAGGTGGTGCCTCAATGACCCCTGAAGCCGTCCGCGACCGCTTACAGGCTCTCCGTTGGCCGCGGGTGGCTGCATGTGCAATCGCAGCTCATATCCAGCAACTTGGTGAGGATCCCCGGCCATATCCGCGCTGGCAACCAGAAAGACAAGATAGATTCAAAGACTGGGCCTCAGCCCGTGACCATGCCGATCGTGACAGTCTTGACGTGCAGCTACAATGGTTAAACCACGAACTGTGTGGCTCCGGGTACAGTAGATTGGGAGGTAGACTTGCAGTCTCTACAGATGTAGAGGAAGCTACACTTATCTTTGCGGGATATGTTTCACCAGGCGAAGTATTGCCGGACCTATACGAACGAATCATGGCCGCGAAAGCATTACTGGAGAACTAATATGGCGCTTTCTGTTGTGCACAGGCTGAACCGCGCCAAGACGTGGAGAAAGGCCAATCACGAAGATCGGCCATAAGATCGGCCAGCAGAGGTGCCCACATTGGCGAAGGACGATTGGTGCAGTGAGCCCGTTAATGAGGCCGACGTGTCGAGCGCGCTATCCGACAGTCACCGTATGGCCGAGACCTCTTCGGGGCTCGGTTCATGACTGGCGGGGTGCGCGTAGCGCAAGCGCCCTTCTGTCCTGCAATAAGCCCATAGAGAGAGATAAGAAGCCTCAGTGGGTTGGATAAAGGCCTCAATACATAACCTCAAGTGGAGCATTTGGCTAACCAATAAAAGGCTAAGGCATTGGAACATATAAGGAAGCGTATTGGGCCGTTGGATACTGCCGGCTCTGTAGCGAGCGAGAACGCTCGCGTTTACAAGGAGTTACGCCGTGGCCGCATCGATCCGAGCTTGGCCAGTAGGCTCTCAACGATATTGATGAACCAGAGACAAATCCTCGAGACCGTCGACATTGAAGCTCGCCTTGCCCAGATGGAAGCGCAGCTCCTTCAGGCTGCTGCCCCGAAGTTGCTCACTGGCCGGCGGGCTGATTGATGAAGGTTCTATGCGCGAGGTGTGGTTGCTCCCTCGGCAACCTCCGTCATAGCTGTCCAACGACCCGCAAGAAGCCGCTGGATCATGAAGGCTGACTGGCAGCCTCTTGGCATCGAGGGCTCTAATTATTGTCCCGTCAGCCTACGTCCTATCGAGTTTCATGACTAGTAATCATAGGACTTCCACCATGAAAACCCTTATTTACGGCTATTTCTAATCGATTGAAACTGGCGAAAGGTAACAGCGAGGTAACAGATGGGACGAAAAACGGCCCAATTCGGCACTATGGGGTTGGACGAATGATTGAGGCCCACCTTCACCCGCCAATCCACCGTGAGGGCATCCGATACACTGGGCGCTATAGTGTGACCATTGGTGGAGAGACCGTAGTCAAGGGCAGTCGAGACCCCGAGACCGACTTTGCCCGCGCCCTACTGGCCAAGGGGATCACTGGCAAGCTGACCATGCTGGACGCTATTACCGGAAACCCCCGGACCATTATTGACATCGAGAAGGCTGCAAAGCTTAGGGCTGACGACACTCGGATGCGTTTCGCCCAGTGGAAGCCCTTTTCTACTGCGTCCATCGCCTCAAGGACGGCCGAAGATGACCTTGTGCTGCCCACCATACCTGACGAGGACATTGCGGCATGACCCTCAACACGCGCCTCGACCGGTTAGCAGCCATCTTGAAGGCCAAGACGCCCTCGAGCAGGCGCTACGTCCGGCTCATCGTCGACGAGGAAGATATGGCTACCCTTCCGGATCTGCAGGCCAAGAAGCTGGACGAGATGGTAGCCGCGAGCGAGATCTCAGGGGAGCAGCGGGACGACATTGACTGGATCGTGCGGGTGGTTATGCCGGCGCCGGTCCATACCGAACCTCCACCACCTCCCTACGATTACCGCCCATTGCTGCGATCCGTCACTATAGCGGACGACACCACGGCCGAGCCCAGGAAGCGAGAGCGCCCGGAGCCGATCGATTACAGTGGGGTTGGTTATGACGACACGAAGATCTAATGCCGCTGCCGGGGTTTCACTTCCCCCTGGCGCGCATCGTCCCGGGGCGGCGTCCCTCCAGCGTCGCCGTCTCGGGACTGACCCTAATTGTGGGCCATTGAGCGCGCGGTTGTGCCGCTACTCGACGTCCTGGCGAGTCCCGGGCGGGTGTTGAACCTCCAGCGTCGCTCGGGACACACTTTCCTTGATCGTGGGGTGTGGACCGAGATCCTATGGCGGGAGGTGTACCTCATGATGCCTCAGCGAGGGCTTAAGCGTCAGGTTTGATGACCTCGCCCCAATAGTCAACGGCTCGGGGCGGTTGGTGCGGCCCCATCGCTAGAAGGTTTTGGGTTGGATGCTTTTTGACGATTTGGAATTCCAGCTCTGCAGGCTTCGAGCGCCAAATTATGGGCCTCCGCCTCTGCGTTCGATTTGCTCAGAGCAACGGCACACTCGTCAAACTTTCGGCTGCAAGCCTTCGCCTCTTCGAGTGCAAGCGCAGTACATTTATAGGGATCGCCGCATTGGTCCTCGACATCGAAGGTCGGCAGAGAACCCTCACTGCCGTCCGGGGGACAGGTAGCACCCATGGCGCTCCACGGTGCAAGCACCAAGACCGCCGCCACTGATAGCATCGCCGCGTTAGTCCTCATCGATAGCTCGCATCACCTTCTGGCGACGGCCACGATCCTTGGCCAAGCCAATAAAAGAAGCCCCGCGCAAAGAGACGCGGGGCTCACCCACGTCGACCCGAAGGCCGGCGCCAAGGCCCCGGAAGGAGATCCGATCCGAAACGGAGCCTCCCATGAAGGATAGATGCAAACGACAACGTCACGATTGCTGAGTATGGCCAGTCGGTAACGGTTCGTTTCAGAACACGCTCCAGCAATGTCCTGAAATAAAAATCCTCAGCCAGCGAAGTTCGTGCTCATGGCCATTTGTCATTTGGGTTCTCTGCCGAGAAGCTCCGGCAGCTTGGCGATGTTGCTGGCTATGCGGCGTGCCTCGTCCGGCGTGAGCACTTTAGCCAAGCGCGCATCACTCTCATTCTCTCGCGAATAGACATAGGCGAGCGATTGGCCATTGGCGTCTAGGACCTTGAAGCCACCCGGTATCTTCTCAACGGTCCATGGTGGCGGGAAGCGGCGGCCACGTTTGCTAGCCATGTCACACAATGATAGTGGGCGAAGGTGCCGGGGCGGGAGCCTTGACCGCGAATGGTGCGACAAGGGCTCGCCGTGTCGGGTTCGGCTTCAAAACTTCTATCGGGTGGACGCAGGTGCGCTTGCGGAACACCGTAGGTATGTCTTCAGGCTACTGAAATCGGCGCCAACGGAAATTTCGTTGACGTCCTTCGGCCAGAGAACCAGGTCTAAGACCGTTTTTGGGGGGACCCTCTGCTGCGCCGGAGCATTGTAGGTGCGCTGAGTAGATAGCGCCCCGCGTGCCTGGGGTCTCGCTGACCCAGTCGATCGTGCAGCTCGCCTCCGAGCTGACGTAGCTCTTGGCTGCCAGGGCAATGATGGACTTTTCGGCCTTGTTGCAGGCTTCGGCACTCGGCGCCCACGAGCCCCAGAGAGATTCCGGGATGGATTTATACCGTTTCACATCGGCGGTCGCAGTGTGTGAGACGAGCAGGGCGACTATTGCCAGAAGGCCGGTAGCACGCACGGCGAAGCCGGTAAGCACGTCCATGGTGTCGTCGTCGGTCATGCTGCCCCCCCGCGTCTACGGCTCATGATTCTCGCACTTGGCACCGAGCCAGACTCTATCCGGATGTTCCGTCATCCAGTTAGGCATGAGTTGAAGCATGGCTTGCGACTGACACTGTTCCAGCGTCATGTCATTCTCTAAAACAACGGGCGGGTCGGCTCGGCAAATATCAGGGTGCGCTTGGGTGTATACTAGTGCAGCATTGATTTGATGGGGGTTGAAGTCGTCCAAGGATGCAGACGCAAGACACGAATAGACGATGATGGCGATGCTAGGCGACATTTGCCTAAACTCCTACGTTAGGAACAAGCCTATGAATCAACCCCCTCCTAAGATAAAGCGCGTCCATTTCGAAGTCGCTGAGAAAGTCGAAGTCGACGGCTTCACTCTGCCCAAGGGCCGCAAGTACAATGGCTACTCACGCACGCTCGGCGTTTATTATATGGGCCAGCCTCAGTGGCAGGAGCCCGATTACTTCATTGAACTGACAAAAGATGATCTCAAGGCCTTGGGCAGCGAGGGTGAAGGCCTTGAGATCATACCGACTCAAGCAGTGAAGGCTGGCAAAATCGTCGTCAAACACACACCCTAATCAGCACCGAAAAGATGACCTGATCCCGGTCGATCAGGTCAGGCTTAAACCGCCGGCCTCAATGAATTAGATGACGGATGCAAGCGCCAGGAGCACGCCAGCCACTTCCATTGTCGATCCTGGCATGAACAACCCAGAAGATAGTGCAGCCTTGGCACTGTATCGCTTGAGCATGTTGCGGTAAGCGGTCCCGCGCCTTGTGCGCTCGATCTCAACGATACGAGCAGGGGCGCGCCTTCCGATCTCTCTCGCCAGTTCGATCTTGGTCATTAGTGAGCGTCAAACATTTTCACCGGAGCAATTCGCCTGGCTCCCTTGGTGCTACCACTGCTGACAATCTGCCGGACCTAATGAGAAGCCTGTCAGCCGCTCACCATTCAAATTGTAAAATCTGTCAGTCTCGGTGGCCTTTGTACTTCTCAAAAACCAGTTGTTGTTAGAGCAGTACGCTTCGAGCCTGTCTTTTTGGCGTAGACTCACCCAACGATAAAACGCCCCAATATCGTCTATCGGTCTCTTAGAACGAAAAGTGTAAATTAGTTCGCGCCGTTCTGCACGGAGTGACACGTCCCAGAGATCATTGTCCGGTTTTGACTTTTCCGTGTCCTCAACCATTTTTTTTAGGACCGACTCGGCTACACGATCAAGGCCAGCTTGGACTAGGTTTTCCTTACAGCTTGAGCGCTCGTCCTTCCAGTTGAGGTACGCCCTTACGGAAATAATGTTTGCACCGGTGGCGATCAGCGCAGCCAAAAGCACCGTCCCAAAGACAACCGACTTCCGGCGATCAACTGCCGCCATGAAGACGCGGGCAGCAATGATAAGATAAAGCACTGCTATGACCGGCCGGAGATACGAGATGTCGTCAATCGGCGGCCTTAGGTTTGTGTACGCTTCCTCAAGTCCTGTTGCGACGATAGTGAATAGGAGGCTCTCCCCTTTGAGGCAGTCGTACAGAACCCGCTTATTAACAGCGATCAACTGCTGCTCTCCGCCCCACTGACTAAAATCAAATTTGATTTCTGGGATAGAGCCGACAGCAACTAGCAATGCGATAACCGCCGATGCCACCAGCGCAAAGGCAGCACCTGTGAAAACTCCCGCACCAATGGGATAGAACGAGAGGTGCAGAACATCCTTGAACGATAGTGGTTCAACAAACCTGACGAGCAAAAAGGAAAACAGGACGAAAGGTATCGAGGTCAGAAGAATGAATAGCCAGTAATAGGGCTCCGTCAGGTTGCCGATGCCCAATAGGTATAGCGTTGCCACCTCTGCCAAGAACGCAGTGGAAATCGCGGAAAGGAAGAAATTGGCGGCCCTGAAGAAATTTGTGGTGTCGCCTAGATGAATGTGTTCTCGAACAAACGCACTTGGTTCGGTGCTGACTGAAATCAATTGAGCCAAGAAGCGCTGAATAGGCCGCAGGAATATCAGCAGAAATCTGACCATTACGCCCTCGGACGGCCTGCTGCGGGATCAAGCCGCGTCCCTTAGCCTGAAGGGGAAAACTAGCACGGCAAGGACGAGTTGTGCGGCGTCGCGGTGAACAGAATGCAATGCTCTAAAGGCCAGGAGCACCAACGGCAAGGAAGCGCTCATGCAGAGAATCTTCATTTCAGACAACGGTGATGATAACAATGACGGACTGACACCGCTCACGCCCATACGCTCTTGGCAACAGCGGCTCAAGCTCAAGACCGGCAACGACGAGATCGTCATCTTGGGCGACAGCGAGAAAACGATACTCAGGCTCTCAGAAGAGATCGCTCCCAGGGACAAGAAAAGGCCATAGGACACTGGTCGCCCTCTCACCAACGGGCAAGCGGCCAGGGGTGAGGCTAGTGCGCTAGGATGTTACCTATCCGTTATTGGATCAAAATTGCCGAGGTCGATCTGAGTTGGCTGTTGCACCAGCTACAAGGCGATGAGACATGACCATGATCGCCCTCACTTTGGTGACAGTTACCGTCATCGCAATCGCCACGTTTCTGGCAATAAGTTTAGGGCTCGGCGCATTCGCCGAGGTTCACAGAGATAGCTCCACCAATGAACCGCGATCAAGTCCTCAAGAAGCCGACGCCCCTCAGGTGCGCATCAGCTAGAGACGAGAAGAAGCCCCGGCCGAGGGATGCTCGACCGAGGCTGGCACTTGCAGGAGAGTTACAGGGTAAGCGCTAGCTCGTAGTCGGTTCGATCATGCCAATCGGCGGCCGCCCAAATTATTTGAGCGGCTGCGAGGCTACGGCCTGTTCGTGGTGAAAGCAGCCCCCAAGTCCAACCGCAGCCGTGATGATGATGGCGCAAGCTATAAAGACACGCATGGATCAGTCCCCCGTTCGCTGTCGATTCTGGATACGATCATAAAGGTTTCTCCCAGGGGGACTGTGACACTTCAGATACGCGAAGACTAAATCGACAGGGAGCGCGGACCGAAGCCGACGCCCCTTCCATTCAGCGTTTTTCACCCGTTGCCTCCTGAACTAGGACCTTCAGCGTCCTTTTAGAGGCGAGGACCCTAGCCTCGTGTTTTGACTCGACGGCCGTGGCGGTTACGCCTTCTGGCGAGACCGTCACCACCAAATAGGGCACCTGGTTTTGGTGGGTGATAGATCGCGGTTTTCGTTTTCTTGGCCATGCCCGCAGCCCTCCTGGGTTCGCCTCAAGCCATTCACTGAGCGGGACTAACGGCGGCGGTCTCAGCGTCTTAAACGCGCGGGCCAGTGCGTCGTCAGGCCTTCTCCGGTAGGGTGTCATTTTGTTGTGATGTTTCTGTAACAAAGGATGGATAGTTTGCTTCTTTCCTTACCCTGCAAGCCTCGGTCGTACGTCCATTCGACCGGGGCTTTTTTCTCTGGCCCGCTACCCATCTGCTAATTCGCTCAAGGCTTGGCGAAGCTCCTGGGCGAGCTTCACGTCCCGACGCAACGGCCTCGAAGCTGCCCGGCGTGGAATTCACTAACGGCAAGCGGCCGGGGGTAAGGCTGGTGCGTTAAGGCGTTACCTGCGCGTTACCAATTTTCTCTAACTGATTGATATAGCAGGAGAGACCTACTTCTCCGGGCAACCGGCCGCATCGCCGATGCGCGCCATGGGCTTGCCGTTGATGAACACGCCTGAGGCGCCTGAGGCGATGCTGCCGCCGCACCCCGTCGCAGCCCCCTGAACGGCGGCCGGCTTGCCGTTGATGAACACATCGGGCGAGCCCTGGACGATGGTACCGCCGGTGCTACCGGCGCCGCCGCAACCGGCCGTATCCCCGGCCCGTGCCGCCCCATGGCCCTCCACCACGACGCTCTCGCTGCCGGAGGTGACGATGCCTGAGGCGCAGCCAGTTGCTGGGTCACCCGCCTGGGCGGGAAGTGGAACAAGGGCAAAGGCCGCGACGGTGAGTGGTGCTAACCGCGTGAGCAGGCTCACGAAGAGACGCGCTCGCGGGCAAACACCGGAACGCGAAGCTCCGCCAGCTCTTGCTCCTTCAGCTCGGCCGCCTTGCGGTCCACGAGCTTCACGATGCCGACCATGATGTCGTTGAGCTGGAAGTCCTTCGGCGTGTAGATGGCCGAAGCGCCGCACTGCTTCAAGACGTTCACATCGTCGGCCGGGATGATGCCGCCGACCACGATCGGAACGTTGCCGAGCCCAGCCTCGCGCATGCGCTGCGCGACGTCGCGCACAAGCGCTACGTGGGACCCGGACAGGATCGAGAGACCGAGCACGTGCGCCTTCGACTCGCGCGCCTGGTCGACGATCTGGGCAGGCGTCCGCCGGATGCCGTCATAGACCACCTCCATGCCGCAATCCGTGGCGCGCACGGCGATCTGCTCGGCGCCGTTCGAGTGTCCGTCGAGCCCCGGCTTGCCGACGACGAAGGTGAGCCTGCGGCTAAGCTTCTCCGACACTTCGTCGACGAGCCGGCGCACCTCTTCCAGTCTTGCTGCGTCGGTCTTGTGTTTGGCGCCGATGCCGGTCGGCGCGCGGTATTCGCCGAACACCTCGCGCAAGACCTGACCCCATTCGCCGGTGGTCGCGCCCGCCTTGGCGGCCGTGATCGACGGCTCCATGATGTTGCGGCCCTCGGACGCCGCCGCCTTGAGTTCGATGAGCGCCTGCCGCACGGCTTTATCTTCGCGTCGCTGCCGCCAGGCCTGCAGCGCCGCGATTTCCTCGATCTCGACGGTCTCGGGGACAGTGAGGATGCCGTCCCCGCTTGCCGCAAGCGGCGAGGGCTCCGTCTCGGTGTAGGCGTTGACACCGACCACCACCTGCTCGCCCTTCTCGATTGCCTCGACGCGGGCGGCGTTCGCTGCGACCAGCGTTTCCTTCATATAGTCGATGGCCGCCACAGCCCCGCCCAGCGCCTCGATGCGGACAAGCTCGGCGCGGGCTTCCGCCTTCAGCTCCTCCACTTTTCGCTCGATGACCTCGGAACCGTCGAAGATGTCGCCATAGTCGAGCAGGTCGGTCTCCAAGGCCACGATCTGCTGGAGCCTCAGCGACCATTGCTGATCCCATGGCCGCGGCAGACCAAGCGCCTCGTTCCAGGCCGGGAGCTGCACGGCGCGGGCGCGGGCCTTCTTCGACAGCGTCACCGCGAGCATGGAGAGTAGAATGCGGTAGACGTTGTTCTCCGGCTGCTGCTCGGTAAGCCCCAGCGAATTGACCTGCACGCCGTAGCGGAAGCGCCGAAGCGCGGGATCGGTTACCCCATAGCGGTGTTCCGCGATCTCGTCCCACAAATCGACGAAGGCGCGCATCTTGCAGACTTCGGTGATGAAGCGAACGCCAGCATTGACGAAGAAGCTGACGCGGCCGAGCAGATGCGGGAACTCTTCCTCCGACACTTCGCCGGAGTTCTTGACCTCGTCGAGGACCGCCTCGGCGGTGGCAAGGGCGAAGGCTAGCTCCTGCGTCGGTGTCGCTCCCGCCTCCTGCAGATGATAGGAGCAGACATTGGTCGGGTTCCATTTCGGCATCTCGCGAGAGGTGTAGACGATCACGTCCTTGATCAGCCTGAGCGAGGGCGCCGGCGGAAAGACATAGGTGCCGCGCGACAGATATTCCTTGAGGATGTCGTTCTGCACCGTGCCGGTAAGCTTCGCACGGTCCGCCCCCTGCTCGTCGGCGAGCGCGATATAGAGCGCAAGCAGCCAAGCGGCCGTGGCATTGATCGTCATCGAGGTGTTCATCTCGGCGAGCGGGATGCCCTGAAACAGCGCGCGCATGTCGCCGAGATGCGAGATCGGCACCCCGACCTTACCGACCTCGCCCCGGGCGAGAATGTGGTCCGGGTCATAGCCTGTCTGCGTCGGCAGGTCGAAGGCGACTGAGAGCCCGGTCTGGCCCTTGGCCAGATTCCGTCGGTACAGTTCGTTCGAGGCCTTCGCCGTCGAATGTCCCGCATAGGTGCGGAACATCCAGGGCTTGTCCCGGTTTGACTTTCCGCTCATGGCTTGTCGACCAGTCCGTTGGCTTAGAGCATCGAAGCACGCCGGGCGCTTCAGGGCAACGGGAAGCCCGCTCTTGCGCAAGGGTCCGCGGCGCTGCCGCGAGCGGGGACTGAGTGACATGCCAGACGTTAAGAGAGCCGTAAATCTAAAGGCGGCGCCCGGAAAACACCCCCTTTGCAAGACAGCAAGGGATCGACGTCCAGCCCCGTCCATGGTTCCGGCAACGGGTGGGGACTTCGCTTTTTGGTCCTGGGCAGGCGGCATCGTTTTTGCTAACGCTCCTGCCTCGGCGGGCAGGGTCATGCGTCAGGGCCGGTTCAGGCTCCAACATTTTCCACTATTCAAAGCTTTGGCGTGTTTAACCTGCCCCATGCAAAGATGTTGCGGTCGCGAGATGGATCGCCCACAATTGCCGCAGTGCAAAAGCGGCCGGGCGAGTGGACTTGGGGGACGAAACGGATGAACGAGATGTCATTGGCAGCAGTGTCTCCACAGCTGGGCATGCCGAAAGACCTATACCAGATCGGCGAGATTCCTCCGCTCGGTCATGTTCCGGCGAGCATGTATGCCTGGGTCATTCGCAAGGATCGGCATGGGCCGCCCGATGCGGCCATGCAGGTCGAGGTCGTGCCGACCTGGCCGCTCGATTCGCATGAGGTGCTCGTGCTGGTGATGGCCGCCGGCGTCAATTACAACGGCGTGTGGGCGGCGCTCGGTCAGCCGATGTCAACGCTCGACGTGCACAAAAATCCCTATCACATCGCGGGCTCCGACGCGTCCGGCATCGTCTGGGCCGTGGGCTCCAAGGTGAAGCGCTGGAAGGTCGGCGACGAGGTCGTGGTCCACTGCAATCAGGATGACGGCGACGACGAGGAATGTAACGGCGGCGACCCGATGTTCTCGCCTTCGCAGCGCATTTGGGGTTACGAGACGCCCGACGGCTCCTTCGCCCAGTTCGCCCGCGTGCAGGATCGGCAGCTCTTGGAGCGGCCGAAGCATCTCACTTGGGAGGAGGCCGCCTGCTACACGCTCACGCTTGCCACCTCCTTCCGCATGCTGTTCGGCCACCGGCCACACACGTTGAAGCCGGGCCACAACGTGCTCGTCTGGGGTGCCTCAGGCGGTCTCGGCTCCATGGCGGTGCAGCTTTGCGCCACCGCGGGCGCGAACGCGATCGGCATCGTCTCCGACGACGATAAGCGCGACTTCGTCATGGCGCTCGGCGCCAAGGGCGTGATCAACCGCAACAACTTCAAATGTTGGGGGCAGATGCCGAAGGTCGGCACGCCCGAATATGACGCCTGGGCGAAAGAGGTACGCAACTTCGGCAAGGCGATCTGGGAGGTTACCGGCAAGGGCGTCAACGTCGATTGCGTGTTCGAGCATCCGGGCGAAGCGACCTTCCCGGTCTCCTGCTTCGTGGTGAAGCGCGGCGGCATGGTCGTATTTTGCGCCGGCACGACCGGCTACAACCTCACCATGGATGCCCGCTATGTGTGGATGCACCAGAAGCGCATCCAGGGCTCCCATTTCGCGCATCTCCTGCAGGCAAGCCAAGCCAACAAGCTTGTCATCGAGCGGCGCATCGACCCATGCATGAGCGAAGTGTTCCCCTGGGAGCAGATCCCGAAAGCGCATATGCGGATGTGGAACAACCAACACCGGCCGGGCAACATGGCCGTGCTGGTCAGCGCGCCGTGCACCGGACTTCGCACCTTCGAGGACGTGATCGAGGCGAGCCGGCAAATGCACGGCGGCTAGACGAGGCAGTCGGCTCACTCGGGTGGCCTTTGCCTTTGCGATTCTGATTTGACTTTGGTGCTTGCGCGCGGTTCTTTCCTCGCGGACCCGAAACGCCATTTCACCTTGAGGATATCGACCGGTGATCGTCGTTGGCGAAAGCTTGGCCGACCTTGAGTCGAGCCGCATTCCTCAGCTCATTCCTCTCCTAGATGCCGCGGCCGAGGCCGCGAGCATGCTCCGCGACCGTTCGGTCGAGGCGGTTTCCACCAGGGTCGCGCCGGGCGGCAAGATCGATGCTGACGCGCTCGAGCGCGAGCAGCGCGCGGCCCACGGGCTTGCCTGGATCGCGACTTACGCCGAGGCGCTACGCCAGATTGCAAACTATGCACACCGCATGGAGGAGGAGAGCCGCTTCGGCGAGATGGAGGCCCTGCTCGCCCAGATCGGCGCCGCCGAATTTGTCTCGCAACTGTTTGGTGGCTTGGTGATGAGCCAGGGAGAAATCGTGCGCCTGCATGAGCTTGGCGTCGCCGAGAAAGATCACGCGGGCTTCCTCACCCCCGAGGTTCGGGCTCTGATCCAGAGCACCACGCCCGCCACTCGCGCGCGCGCCATGGAGCTGATCCGAGGGGCCCAAGGTACCGCGACCTTTGGCGATTGCGGTCTCGACGAGACGCTTCAAGCCATGCGCGAGGAGATGCGCCGCTTCGCCGAGGCGGAAGTCATCCCGCACGCGCAAGGCTGGCATCTCAAGGACGAATATGTGCCGTTGGAGTTGATCGGGGAGATGGCAGCGCTCGGCGTGTTCGCGCTCACCATTCCGGAGGACTATGGCGGCCTCGGGCTCGGCAAGGATGCCATGTGCGTGGTCTCCGAGGAGCTCAGCCGCGGCTATATCGGAGTGGGGTCACTCGGCACGCGGTCGGAGATCGCTGCGGAGCTCATCCTCAATGCCGGCACGACCGAGCAGAAGCAGGAATGGCTCCCCAGAATCGCAAGCGGCGAGGTGCTGCCAACGGCGGTGTTCACCGAGCCGAACACGGGCTCCGATCTCGCCTCGATCACCACGCGGGCGGTGCGCGACGGCGACGTTTACAAGATTACCGGGCAGAAGACCTGGATCACCCACGCCGCCCGCGCCGATCTCATGACCGTGCTCACGCGCACCAATCCCAACGAGAAGGGCTATCGCGGCCTTTCCATGTTTCTGGCGCCGAAGCCGCGCGGAACTGACGGCAATCCTTTCCCGGCACAAGGCATGACCGGGGGCGAGATCGAGGTGCTCGGCTATCGCGGCATGAAGGAATATGACATCTCCTTCGACGGCTTCGCCGTGCCGGCCGCCAATCTCCTCGGCGGGGTCGAGGGCCAGGGTTTCAAGCAGCTGATGCAGACCTTCGAGGCCGCGCGCATCCAGACCGCGGCCCGCGCCATCGGCGTCGCCCAGTCGGCGCTCGATCTCGGGCTTCGCTACGGCACCGAGCGCATCCAGTTCGGCAAGCCGATCGTCAGCTTTCCGCGCGTGGCCGACAAGCTCGTCATGATGGCGGCGGAGATTCTGCTTGCCCGCCAGCTCACCTATTTCGCCGCGCGGGAGAAGGACGCCGGTCGCCGCTGCGACCTCGAGGCTGGCATGGCCAAGCTGCTTGCCGCGCGGGTCGCCTGGGCTGCCGCCGACAACGCGCTGCAGATCCATGGCGGCAACGGCTTTGCGCTTGAATATCCGGTGAGCCGCGTGCTCTGCGACGCCCGCATCCTATCGATCTTCGAGGGTGCAGCCGAGATCCAGGCCCATGTGATTGCCAGGCGGCTGCTCGAGGGTTGAGCGCCACAAAGATATTAGATCTACAAGCCTACACAGTGGAGGAAACGCATACGCATGATGAAACTCTCCTTCGCCGCGATGGCGGCACTCGTCATTGGAACGAGCGCGGCCCATGCGATCGACGTCAAGAAGCACATAGCCGCTCCGGGGCAGCCGCCGATGATCTGGGCGATCGCCTCCGACTTCTGCTCGATCAAGACCTGGCACCCCCTGGTTGCCGATTGCCAGGAAACCAAGGAGGGCGACGCCACCTTCCGCACGCTCACGCTGAAGGACGGCGGCACGATAAAGGAGAAGCTCTTGGAGTCCGATGACACGAGCTACAGCTACGAGATCATCGAGAGTCCCTTGCCCGTCAAGAACTACAAGGCGAAGCTCTGGGTCGAGCCGGACGAAAGAGGAGAGGATCGTACGACGATCTTTTGGGAAGCGAATTTCGATGCCAATGGTGCGAGCGACGACGAAGCCAAGAAGAAGATCAGCGATATCTTCATGGCTGGCCTCAAGCGCATCAAGCAGAAGGCCCTCGGAGACGGCGACGAGAGCGGGGCCGGCAGCGAGGACAAGAAGTAGCCATTGAAACTGCGATCCTATGACGGAGCGGTCGATTCTCATCACCGGCTGCTCGTCGGGCATCGGGCTCTCAGCCGCGCAGACCCTGAAGGCGCGGGGTTGGAGAGTGTTCGCCACGGCGCGGAAAGCCGAAGACAACGAAGCCTTGGCCGATACGCTCCGGATGGAGCTTACCGGGACCGGCATCAAGGTGGTGCTGATCGAGCCGGGCCCTATCGCCACCCGCTTCGTCGAGCACGCGCTCGAGGCCTACCGCCGCAATGTCGACCTCGAGCGCTCGCCCCATCGCGACATCTATCGCACCCGCATGGAGGAAGCCGGCAAACAGACCTTCAAGCTCGGCCCAGAGGCCGTTGCCGCCAAGCTCGTTCAGGCGCTGGAAAGGGCCAGGCCCAAGTCCCGCTACTACGTCACTATGCCAACCTATGTTGCGGCACTGTTACGCCGCCTGTTGCCAATACGCGCCCTCGACGCCGTCGCGAGGCGCAACTAGAGTACCCACTCGACCCTTGAACGCTCAGCGTCTTGAAGCGTTGACAAGGGTGCCCGCGCCCAGCAAGGAACGGTGATGCACGTACTCGTCGCCTACGCCATTCCCATCGCGCTCGCGGCGGTCGGAACCGTGCTGCTGCTTGGCCTCTGGAACATGTTGCGAGGTGGCAGCCCCAACACCAGCCAGAAACTGATGCGCTGGCGTGTGGTACTGCAATTCATCGCGCTCTGCCTCGTCATGGCCGCCATCTATTTGTCCCACAAGTATTAGCCGCCGCATGCGCATGGCGCCCCTGCACAACGAAGGCTTGACGCGCTTAGTCGCGACAGCGATCTAGCTCTTTGTTGGAGCATGATCTTTTCGGAAAACCGGTTTCCACTTTTCCGGAGCATGCTTTAGGCTACCCGTCCTATTGACGGAATGACCCGCGCGGCGTTAGCGGGTGGGCGATGGTTGTTCTCAGCAAGATCTACACGCGCACCGGCGACGACGGCACCACCGCGCTTGGCTCGGGCCGGCGGGTCGCGAAGTACGACCTGCGGGTCGAGGCCTATGGAACGCTCGATGAGGCCAATGCCGCCATCGGCCTTGCCCGGTTGCATACGCGGGAGTCGGATCCGGCTCTCGACGCCATGTTAGCACGCATCCAGAACGATCTGTTCGATCTGGGCGCCCAGCTTTGCTTTCCCGACGAGACCAAGGACGCCCGCGGTCGCCTGGCCGTGACGGACGCTCAGGTGGAGCGGCTTGAGCGTGAGATCGACGAGCTGAACCGTGAGCTTCAGCATTTGCGGTCCTTCGTGCTGCCCGGGGGGTCGCCGACGGCGAGCTTTCTGCACCTTGCCCGCACGGTGTCACGCCGTGCCGAGCGGCTCATGGTCGCGCTTGCAGCAAGGTCAAATGAGCCGGTCGCACCGACTGCTCTGCGCTATATCAACCGGCTGTCGGATTTACTGTTCGTGGCGGCACGCTTTGCCAACGGCAAGGGAAAGGACGATGTCCTTTGGGCCCGGGGTCAGAACCGCTAGCCAAGGTGCGCGTGCCCCCGTGTTCATCCCCCTCCACGACACCAATCCGCTGAAAAGCATCGACTATCAGTATGTGACGGTGTCGTTGATCGTCATCAACATCGCCATCTACGCGATCTTCCAGACCGGCTGGTTCATTCCCCTCGACGAGGAAAACCTAGCAGCTTTCGCCGTGATCCCGGCCGACCTGATGGGCCATGGGTTGGGCGATGAGTCGATCGTGTCGCCCTTCCTCGTGCCTGACCGCTTCACCCTCGTCACCTACATGTTCCTGCATGGCAGCTGGATCCATCTGCTCGGCAACATGCTGTTCCTCTGGGTGTTCGGCGACAATGTCGAAGACGCCATGGGCCATATCCGCTTCATCATGTTCTACCTCATGTGCGGAATCTTCGCGGCGGTGGTCCATTCTTGGATGATGCCGGACTCCGATTCGCCGCTGGTCGGCGCGAGCGGGGCGGTGGCAGGCATCATTTCGGCTTACCTGATCCTCCATCCCAAGGTGAAGATCTGGGTGCTCGCGCTCTGGCGTATCCCGATCAAAATCACGGCCTACTGGGCGCTCGGCTTCTGGATCCTGACGCAGTTCGCCAACCTTCTGTTCGACAATGAGGAGAACGTCGCTTGGGGGGCCCATATCGGGGGGCTCGCGGCCGGTGCGGTACTGATTTTATTTATGCGGCGGCGCGGCGTACCACTCTTCGACCAGACCCGGGGAGGGGCCTGAACAGCTCCCGGAATCCCCTAGAAACCATTGACTTGCGAGGTTGCTGGCAGTACCGTCCGGGCCATTTCGCACTTGCGAGATAGCGTGCCTGAGTGGCGTCGGGGGGAAACCAAGCACGTGCGGGAAAGAAAAGCCGCATGAAGATTCTCGTTCCTGTGAAGCGTGTGGTCGATTTCAACGTCAAGGTCCGCGTCAAGTCCGACGGCAGCGGGGTCGACCTTGCCAACGTCAAGATGTCGATGAATCCGTTCGACGAGATCGCCGTCGAAGAGGCCGTCCGCATCAAGGAACGGGGGCAGGCGACCGAAATCGTGGCCGTCTCGATCGGGTCCTCGAAGTCGCAGGACACGCTCCGGACCGCGCTCGCCATGGGCGCCGACCGTGCCATATTGGTGAAGACCGATGCGCGCGTGGAGCCTCTCGGCGTCGCCAAGGCGCTGAAGCGCCTGATCGAGAACGAGGGTGCGGATCTCGTCATCATGGGTAAGCAGGCGATCGACGACGACTGCAATCAGTGCGGCCAGATGCTCGCGGGCCTGCTCGGCTGGCCGCAAGGGACCTTCGCCTCGAAGATCGGATTGAACGGGGACAAGATAAGAGTGGTGCGCGAGGTCGACGGCGGGCTCGAGACCCTGCTTCTGTCACGCCCGGCGGTCATCACCACCGACCTCCGTCTCAACGAGCCGCGCTATGCGTCCCTCCCCAATATCATGAAGGCGAAGAAGAAGCTGATCGACGAGACCACGCCAGAGGCTCTCGGCGTCGACATGGCGCCTCGACTGAAGGTGCTCAACGTCGCCGAGCCCAAGGGCCGCGAGGCCGGCATCAAGGTCGATAACGTAGCCAGTCTCATCGACAAACTGAAGAACGAGGCGGGGGTGCTATAGATGGCGGTCCTGCTGCTCGCGGAGCATGACAATAGGAGCTTGGCACCGGCAACCGCCAAGGCGCTCGCTGCCGCGGAAAAGTTTGGCAGCGACGTCGATATCCTTGTTGCGGGTCAGGACTGCCGAAGCGTCGCCGAAGCGGCGGCCAAGCTTGCAGGCGTGCGCAAAGTCCTTCTCGTCGACGCTCCGCATCTTGGGCAGCGTCTGGCCGAAGAGATCGCAAACCTAATCGTGCCGCTGATGCAAGACTATGACGTGCTGTTGGCGCCGGCCACGACCATGGGCAAGAACGCGGCCCCACGGGTGGCGGCGCTGCTCGACGTGGCCCAAGTCTCCGACATCATCGAGGTGAAGGCGCCGGACATTTTCGTGCGTCCCATCTATGCCGGCAATGCGCTTGAGACGGTGCAAACCAGCGACAAAAAAATCGTGGCCACCATTCGCACGACGGCCTTCGCAGCCGTGGGCGAGGGGGGAACCGCCGCGATCGAGGGGATCGAGGCGCCGGCGCCGCTGGGGCTTGCAATCTTCGAAGGCAGCGAGATCAGTGCCAGCGAGAGGCCCGAGCTCACCGCCGCGCGCATCGTGATCTCGGGCGGCCGCGGCATGCAGTCCGGCGACACTTTCAAGAGCTTGCTCGAGCCGCTCGCCGATCGTCTGGGAGCAGCCGTGGGCGCGAGTCGCGCTGCCGTCGATGCTGGCTATATGCCGAACGATCACCAGGTCGGCCAGACGGGCAAGGTGGTAGCGCCCGAGCTTTACATTGCAATCGGCATCTCCGGCGCCATCCAGCATCTCGCCGGCATGAAGGATTCCAAGGTGATCGTGGCGATCAACAAAGACGCTGAGGCCCCGATCTTTCAAGTCGCCGATTATGGTCTGGTCGGCGATCTGTTCACGGTCCTGCCGGAGCTCGATGCCGAGCTCAAAAAGGCAGGGTATTGAGCCAGCGGGTAAATGAGGAATGACGATGGACGACATAGTTCAAGGGGCGCAGCACATCCTCGCCGATACAGCCTCACCGCAGGAGAATGAAATGACGCCCATTCGCAAGATCGGCATCATCGGCACCGGGCAAATGGGCAATGGCATCGCCCATGTGGTCGCCCTGGCAGGCTACGACGTTGTGCTGAACGACCTGTCGAAGGAAAAGGTCGATAAGGCGCTGGAGATCATCAACAACAATCTCTCTCGCCAAGTCGCCTCCGGCAAGATCGGCGAGGAGGACCGGCGCCAGGCGCTCGCACGCATCAGCTATACCGAAACGTTTCAAGGCTTCGGCGATGCCGACCTCGTGATCGAGGCCGCAACCGAGGACGAGACGGTGAAGCGCAAGATTTTCGTGGCGCTTTGTCCCTTCCTCAAGCCGGAAGCCACCGTCGCCACCAACACCTCCTCGATCTCCATCACCAGACTCGCCGCCGCGACCGATCGTCCAGAGCACTTCATCGGCTTGCACTTCATGAACCCGGTACCGGTCATGGAGCTCGTCGAGATGATCCGCGGCATCGCCACCGAGGACGCCACCTTCGTCCGCGCAAGAGATTTCGTGGAGAGCCTCGGCAAGACCACCGCCGTGTCGGAGGACTTCCCGGCTTTCATGGTCAACCGCGTGCTGTTGCCGATGATCAACGAGGCGGTCTACACGCTCTATGAGGGCGTAGGCTCGGTCGACGCCATCGACACGGCGATGCGGCTCGGGGCCCACCACCCAATGGGCCCGCTCCAACTTGCCGATTTCATCGGGCTCGATACTTGCCTCTCGATCATGCAGGTGCTGTATGAGGGGCTTGCCGATTCAAAATACCGGCCCTGTCCGCTGCTCGTGAAATATGTCGAGGCCGGGTGGCTGGGCCGCAAGACGAAGCGTGGCTTCTACGACTATCGCGGCGAGAAGCCGATGCCCACGCGCTAGCGCGCCGCGCGTTCTAACGCCGCCGCACTGCTTTCCTAGACGTCGGTGTCGCCCGGGAACGTCCCGTCAGGGTGCGGGCACTTTACCCTCTTCACATACCAGCCGGGATGGATCTTCTCCCAATTGGCGGTCTCGCTCAGCGACATGCGCGAGCAAACATAGGGATTTGAGAAATCAGGCAACTGCCGCGCCCCTTCCACCGCCATTTGATCATCCATCTGCACGAGCTCATCACGGCAAGTCACATCGTCGAGCTTGACGCCGTCGACGGGAGAGCCGTTCACGTCCAGAGGTCCCTGATTGGCGAGCGCGTGGCAAACCACGAACAAGAGGGTAGTCGGGGTCATCGGTTTCTCCGTCGCCGAGACTGCGTCAATCCGGCGTTGATCGCTGGCCCGGGCAGAACCTCGCCTTGCTCCAACACAACGCCTCCGGCCGGATATGGGGCGTGCGCCGCTGAGCCACCAGTCTCGAAAGGACAGCACGCCGTTCATTTATTGGTGACCCCGACAGGATTTGAACCTGTGACCCTCAGATTAGGAATCTGATGCTCTATCCTACTGAGCTACGGGGTCTTCTTTGTAAATCAATGTCTTACGTTTATGCCCTGGCGGCTGAGACACTCTAGAGACACTCGCCGCAAGGCTGATAGCTGATTTAACTGGCAAGTGTACAGATATGCCTTCGCGAAAAGTGATTCCGCGGGGGGATGAACTGGTGTGGCCGAGCGAGGACGGAAGCGACGTAGGCCCTCGGATTGGCCAGCTGTTCGAAGTGTGGAATACCCCGCCCGACGCTCGACTACGTGGCCGCATGGTTCCTTACGGCAGGCGCATATGTACAGAAGGGGAGCGCTTCGATTGGGTTCGTCGCCACGAATTCAATAACCCAGGGCGAGCAAGTGGCTCAGCTATGGCCGCTGCTCTTCAATCGATTTGGCTTAGAGATTGCGTTTGCCCACCGCACGTTCGCGTGGGGCTCCGATGCTCGCCGCAAAGCGCGTGTGCACGGAATCAAGACTCACCGTTAGTGGGTTTTTGGGAATTGCAACCTGCAGAGCAACTTGCAGGATGCAAGGGCGCCGCATGCTTCAGGCGAAGCGCGGCGAAGCGCCTCGGCGTGTGGGGCGTCTCGGCCTACCGAGTCCTGGATGCTGTGCTCTAGGCCGCCCGCCCACGGGCATCAGCTTCGGCCGCCATCTTGGCGTGACGGGCCGTCTTGGCGAGCACGTCGTCGATCTTGGCGACGGCGCTCGCCTCGTCCATCCGCTCGACGGCGGCGATCTCGCGTGCCATGCGGTCGAGAGCCGCCTCATAGAGCTGACGCTCGGAATAAGACTGCTCCGGCTGCGCCTCGGACCGGTAGAGGTCGCGCACCACTTCGGCGATGGCCACGAGGTTGCCAGAGTTGATCTTGGCCTCGTATTCCTGAGCGCGGCGCGACCACATGGTGCGCTTCACCCGGGCCTTGCCTTTCAGCGTGCCGAGCGCCCTCTTGACGATCTTGTCCTCGGAGAGTTTGCGCATGCCCACGGTTCCAAGCTTCCCGGTGGGCACCCTGAGCGTCATCTTGTCCTTTTCGAAGTTGATGACGAAAAGCTCGAGGGTCGCGCCGGCGATCTCCTGCTCTTCAATGCTCACGATGCGGCCGACGCCATGGGCCGGATAGACGATATACTCGTTCGTGCGGAAGCCGTGTCTCTGCTGCGGTTTCTTCTTTTCAGCCATTACTCTCGTCTCACTCTGTTAAAGTGCCGATCAGCGCGGGCGCCGGAAGGGCGTTAACTTGCCGGTTGCCACAGTGAACCTTCAACGACGGTAGCTCCACGCTATGTGGAGCACTCCTGGTTGCGTTGCGGTGGGCACAAAAAGAGACGTCGATCAGGGGCCTGATCGCGCGACTTCTCTTGAGACGGAAAACAAAGCGTGCCCAAAACTGGGGACGCCTCTCCTAATGCTCACGTGGCGGCAATCTGCGCCATTTCAACACCAGGATAACATAATTTTAGTGGATCCGAAAGTCGTGCTGTCGCGCAGCATGGCCATTTTTGCGCCGCAACATGCGACATTTTGACAATAAGGTGAATACTTAATAGCCCGCCGCCGGCCTTAATCCCCTTCGCCAGGGTTCGGGCTGAAATATTTGCCGAATTTGTCGGGCTCGCTAACAAAGGCGTCGGCATCGGGAGGCGCGGGCTTCTTGGTCGTGATGTTGGGCCAAGCCTCCGAATATTGGCGGTTGACGTCGAGCCAACGATCGAGCCCGGGCTCGGTATCCGGTTTGATGGCGTCGACTGGGCATTCCGGCTCGCAGACCCCGCAGTCGATGCACTCGTCAGGATGAATCACGAGCATGTTCTCGCCCTCGTAGAAGCAGTCTACCGGGCAGACTTCGACGCAATCGGTGTATTTGCACTTGATGCAAACTTCAGTGACGACGTAAGTCATCTATCCCACACGACTTCGGGCTATGCCGCGCGGCGACTTGGCCATTTGGGCCCCCGAGACTTGGACCGACGAGGGGCCTTGCCTATCCCAATCGGGCTGACAGCACAAGGCGACATCAATCTCGCCAACCCCTTGGCTGGAGCCGGTTCCGTTCTCGGGGCCGGCTCGACGCAGCGCGGGCCACGGAATTGCCGCACCAGGGGAGCATCGTACCCGTCAAAGCTCCGACCGGGATGTTGCGTCCGACGGCAGTGAGCCGACAGCGGAACGCCGCTCCGGTTATCCGTGCATCAGGTTTCTTCGGCCTTAATGGCGTCCAACGCCTGTAGTCGCGCTTGGTGGGGCCGCGGCCCGCGATGGGCCTCGACTCTCGCCCGCTCTGAAGCCGGGGCGGGCGCCTTTCGCCCGCCACGCGTACGACGAAGAACCGGCTCGCGGCCGTGCCCGTCACCACGTCGCCGAGCCGCACGGGGCGGCTGACCTTCAAGACGCGCTGCCCGTTGACGCGCACCTTGCCCGCCGCGATCAACTTCGTCGCAAAAGATCGCGTCTTCACGGGCCTTGCGCACCAAAGCCAGCCGCTGCTCCTGCATCTGCCGGATCAGCCGTCCTCGGGCCGCCGTGCCGTGAGATTGCGGCGCAGCTCCGCGAGCACGGCGAAGGGCGATGTCTCGGCCGCGCGCGGCCGCTCCTTTTTTTCGGGGCGCGGCCGGGGTTCGCGATGACGCGGCCGCTGGGACTGGCGTTCCTGGCGCGGAGATTTGTCCTTAGACCGATCTTCGCGCATGTGCTGCGCGTTTCGGCGCTTACCGGGATGCCAGATCTCGTCGAAGGCGACGATGACCGGAGCGGCAGGTTTGCCCACCTCCGCAATCGTCCCAGACGACTCAGCGGCGTCCGGCGATTCGGCAGTCGCCCCTTCCGCCTGCGGCAGCTTCCGCCGCTCCCGCCTGAAGCCGAGCGCCTGCAAGATCGAGACGAAATCCTCGCCCGAGCAGCCAACCACGGACATCAGCTCCGACGCCACGCGGAAGCCGCCATTGCCGGTTGCGCCGGAAGGGGCCGTCTGGCCCCCTTCCGTCGTCCGCCAGGTGACGCGCGAGCGAATGAGATCAGATAGCCGCTCAAGCATGTCGATGCGGACTGCCCTTGTGCCGGCAATCTGGAAGCCGGCGGCGTGCCAATAGGGCTCTGGCAGGCCGGCATCGGCCTCCACGGAGGTCAGTCCCTGCTGCGGCCGGGGCGGCAGTGCATCGCTGTCGATGCCGTGGTCGCGGCCGGAATGGAGCGCCCAAAGCAGCAACAGCAACTCTGCGGCCGCGGGCTTGAGCAGGGCCGGGATGTAGATGTTGAAGGCTCCGAAGCGCACGCCATATTGGCGCAGCTGGCCGCGCGCGCTCTGGTCGAGCTCCTTGATCTCCGCGGCGACCTCGTCGCGGCGGAGCACGCCGAGGGTCTCGGCTAGCCGAAAGGCCAGACCGCGGGCGAGGCCCGAAAGATCGGAGGCCTCGCTCAGCGCGACAAGCGGTGCAAGCCGGGCGATCAGCTGCGCGGAGAGCCAGGTCTCGATGCGTCCCAAGACGCGTTGGCGCTCGTTTGGCCCGAGATGCTCATCGGCGAACAGGTGGATTTTGGGTTTGAGAGGGCTGTCGCCCCGCTCCAGCCGCGCGATTTCGCTGCCGGCCCAGGCGATGCGGCCATTTGCTTTGAGCACGATGGCATCGTCGCCGGCGGCGGCCAGGGCGTCAGCGCGGGCACCAAGCTCATGGGCAAGCACCTGGGCGGCGGCGTGGCGTGTGGCGCGGCCGTGGATGCCCTCGCTGCTCGCGTCCGGAGTGAAGCGGAATCCGTCGAGGCGACCGACATAGTGGTCCTCGACCAGAATGCGGCCCTCGGGATCAATATCAGCCAAGAGCTCCTCCTTGTCCCGCAACCGCCGCATCAACACGCTCGTCCGCCGGTCGACGAAGCGCCGCGTCAGCCGCTCATGCAACGCATCGGACAGCGTATCCTCGATGGCCCTGGTGCGCCCTTGCCAGTGCTCGGGATCCTCGAGCCATTGCGGCCGGTGGGAGACAAAGGTCCAGGTGCGGACCTGGGCAAGGCGGTTGGAAAGCGTGTCGAGGTCCCCGTCGGTGCGGTCGGCGAGCGCTACCTGTTGCGCGAACCAGTCGGCCGGAATCCTGCCCGCATCGCTCATGACGAAGCGAAAGAGCGTCGCCACGAGCTCGGCATGGCTTGCCGGCGAAATCTTCCGGTAGTCCGGAATCTGGCACATTTCCCAAAGGAGGCTGACGCCTGCTCGTCCCGAAGCGAGCTCCGCCACGGTTGCGTCACGACTGACATTCTCAAGGGCGATCACGTCGTCGACCATGCGCGAGCGAATGAGCCTCGGATGGTCGGGCGTCTCGCGCAAACTATCCTTCAGAGTCTCGACCGAGCTGAAGTCGAGCTTGCGATTGCGCCATTGCAGCACGCCGACCTGATCAAAGGCGTGGTTCTCGAGACGATCGACGACATCGGCCTCGAAGGGAGCCACTTGGCCGGTCACCCCGAAGGTGCCGTCGTTCATGTGGCGCCCGGCGCGACCGGCGATCTGGCCAAGCTCGGCGGGCGTCAGATCGCGGTGCCCCTGCCCGTCGAACTTGCGCAATCCCGCAAAGGCCACGTGGTCGAGATCGAGATTGAGGCCCATGCCGATGGCGTCGGTCGCCACGAGAAAGTCGACGTCGCCGTTCTCATAGAGAGCGACCTGGGCATTGCGCGTGCGGGGGCTTAAAGCCCCGAGTACCACGGCCGCGCCGCCGCGCTGACGTCTGACGAGCTCGGCGATGGCGTAAACGTCGTTGGCGGAAAAAGCCACGATGGCGGAACGCCGAGGCAGCCGGGTGATCTTCTTGTCGCCCGCGTAGGATAACTTGGAGAGACGCGGCCGCGAGACGAGATTGGCGCCCGGGAGCAATTCGCGGATGGCGTCGCGCATGGTCGCGGCGCCAAGCAGCAGTGTCTCGCTCAGCCCCCTGGCATGGAACAGACGATCGGTGAAAACGTGCCCGCGCTCGCCGTCGGCGGCGAGCTGGATTTCGTCGATGGCGACGAAATCGGCCTCAAGATCGAGAGGCATCGCCTCGACCGTGCAGACATAGTAGAACGGCGACGGTGGCTTGATCTTCTCTTCGCCGGTGATCAGCGCCACTTGGCCCGTGCCGATGCGGGCCACGATCTTGTCGTAGACCTCGCGGGCAAGCAGCCGCAGCGGGAGCCCAATGATCCCCGCCTCGTGGGCCAGCAGGCGCTCGATGGCGAGATGGGTCTTGCCTGTATTGGTCGGCCCGAGAACGGCCGTGACGCCGCGGCCCGGTATGGGGCCTCGGGGACCTGAGGCGAAGGAGCGGCTCATGACGCGAATCCTAGATCTGGTGTTTGCGGCCGAGTGAGGCGCAAGGCGCCACGGGAACGAGGGGGGAACGAATCTCGATCGAATCGCGGACTCGGCCCATTCGGATTTCGTTCTCTACAGGAATCACGAGGCCGGACCTGCTTTGTCAATGCCGTCGCGGAGCGCCCGCGAAAGGGTCCACCCGTTGTGTGCGGACCTCCCGAGATCTTAGCAATCGCGGAAAACAACGGGAACGGAACACAGACGAATCGGGGGAGCGTTAATTTTCGGCATCTGTTCGCTACGACATGTTGTGATTGGGGGAGCAGCCGTTAACTCTTGGCACGTCGACCCTCAGCCCCGGGCCGGCTCAGGGGTCAAGGCTCGCGCGGCGGGCGCCTCTGCTGACTTGGAAGGACGTCGACGTTGCCGAGCCATAGCCCACAACCGTCGGCAACACAATCCGATAAGGCAAGTACATGGCGGTCCCTGGCAGAGAGACGAGCCAGACCTCGATCTCGTTGGTCGACGACATGAGCCTGATGCCGGGGTTGTCGGGCCGATATCCGGAAATCGGGATGAACTTGACGCGGCACACGGCGGCAAGGCCCGAATAGCCGGTCGATGCATCCTTCTGCACCTTCACCGTCCGCTTCGGCGTGAGCACGAGATCGAAGCGCTGCTCGCCGTCGAAGACGGGAATAGTCTGGTCGCAGACCTTCGGGTCGCCATTGGGGTTTTCGGAACGGACGTAAAGAAAAGCCGCCGTCATCGGATCGAACACGCCTTCGAGCTGTTCCTTGGTGATCGGAATGACGTGCGGATTCGGTCTCTTGCTCGGAACCATCGAGACTTGCGTGACGGCGCCGCCGTCAAAGGTCATGCGAAGCTGCCCGCTCTTGTCTCCGCCCTTATAGCTCAACGCGTACATCGCCGGTTCGGGGTGCGCGCTGGTGACCTTTCCTTTGCTCGCCGTCGTGCCGCGCCAGTCGTAGAGGAGTCCCTCGAGAATGGAGAAGCGCCCTTCGCCACGCATCTCGTAGCCGTCGCCGCTGAACACCGTCGTCAGGCGAAAGTCGCCGAGATTGAAGCCCGCCAAATCGACGCGATAGACGGCGACTATCCGGTTTGCGGAGCCTAGGCTGTTCTCCGCAAAGGCCGCCTCGCCCGAAGGGCTGCCGCTGAGTCCGCAAGTGAGGACTGCAACCGCCGCTAGGCTCAAGCAATGTCGCGCTATAAGCATGACCCAAACCCTGGGCTAACGGGACCGCTAGGCAAACCCAAGCCCGAGTGTCGGGTTATTCGTAGAATTCGTCAATTCTGAGGTTGGGGGTTGGGATGCTACCGCCTTGACCGTTTCCGGCGGGCCCCGTATATCTCGGCCGCCCTCGCGCAACGCTCGCCTTTTGAACCTGCGTCCGCGCTAGTTGCTTCCAGGCAGGTTTCGAAACAAGGAACAAGAACGATGGCCCGCCGTTGCGAGCTGACCGGCAAAGCGGTCCTTACCGGCAACAATGTGAGCCACGCCAATCGCAGGACGAAACGCCGCTTCCTGCCCAATCTTTGCAACGTGACGCTCGAGAGCGAAGCTTTGAAGAAGCGCGTGCGTCTCACCATCAGCGCGGCTGCCCTGCGCTCGGTCGAGCACCGCGGCGGCCTCGATGGCTACCTCACCAAAGCCCGGGAAGACGAGCTCTCGCTCAAGGCCAAGCGTCTCAAACGCGAAATTGCCAAGGTGCAGGGCGCACAAGCTCAAGCCGCACCTTAGCGGTTGCTTGGCTGGGCGAGCACAGGTTTGGCGTCGGGCAGAGCGAATTGCATCAGCAGCGTCCGCTGCAGAGGGCTGAAGTTGTCGTCGGACATCAGTGTGAGGATCGTCTCGCCGGCTGATTACCAGTGGGCGGCGATGCCCTCCATATTGTCGATGTTGTAGCTGTCATTGGCCTCAAGCAGGATGTCTCCCTCGATCAGGGCGCCGGGCCTCAAATCCTTCGCGCCAATGCGGCGGATGCGCATCTTCACCCCCCTCACTGTAGCGGAAGCGTCGCTCGAGCAGGACGATGCCGTCATCGGGGAGCGGGGCGGCGTCGGTAATGTCGAAGCCGCCGATGCTCTGCTGCATGATCAGTCCTGGCATGGGTCCTCCGATCAACCAACCCCGAAGATTGCCGCTCTTGTCCAATAGGCCCTCGGAAAAGACGACGTCGTTCCCTTGAGCCTGCCCACGCGAATCGGCGCCAGCGCCTCGATACCGCGGTTTGCATCCATCGGCTTCGCTTCGGCGGGGAGGGCAGCGCGCCGTCAGATGGTCCGAATCGGTCGCGCGTGAAGGGGTAGCGCTCGATGCGGTGATCGCGCTCGAAGGAGACATAGGCGATGCCCCGCGTGTTATCGCCGTCGAGGAGCGCCACGACTTCCGAATCGCGCTCCCGATCGTCCGCAAGCGGCTTCCCGTCCTTGCCGAGGATCGGACCAATGGACACCTCGCTCAGGCCTTTGAGCGTCCGTCCATCATGGTCGAGACTTGCTCGGAGCCAGGTTCCGGCATCGAAGATCGCAAGCAGCGAGTTGCCAAAAGCGTCGACGGCGAGGGCGGAATAGCCGCCGAAATAGGAGGACTTGCCGAACAGGTTGACCCCGCCGCGCCAGACGAGCTTGCCGAACTCTTTGTGCTCCGGATTGTCCCGGTCGAAGTCTATGGGAATCGCGGTGACAGCCACACGCTCGACGCCGCCGAGCACGCTCGCCGGCTTGTCTGCCAAAGCCGGAGCCATGACGAGGGCCGCTGCCGCAGCGATGCCTACGCTTACGGAATTGCGCCAGACCTCACCGAGAGGAACGCCACGCCGGCACCGCTAGTGCAGCTTGTGCCGCTGGGCGCGCGCCGCTCGAGGGGCCGCGCGGTACATATCCCGCCGGGCGAGGTCATTGTCGAACAACTCGGCAAGCTTTTCGGTCATGACCCCGGCCAGCTCCTCGGCGTCGGTGACCGTCACGGCCCGCCGATAGTAGCGGGTCACGTCGTGGCCGATGCCGATGGCCACGAGCTCGACGGAGGAGCGGGTCTCGATCTCCTCGATCACTTGGCGCAGATGACGCTCAAGATACGATCCGGAATTGACCGAAAGCGTCGAATCGTCGACCGGAGCGCCGTCAGAGATCATCATCAGGATGCGTCGCTGTTCGGGTCGCGCGAGAAGCCGCTGGTGCGCCCAGGCAAGCGCTTCGCCGTCGATATTCTCCTTGAGCAGGCCCTCGCGCATCATCAGGCCGAGATTGCGCCGCGATCTCCGCCAGGGGGCTTCGGCGGATTTGTAGACGATATGGCGGAGGTCGTTGAGCCGGCCGGGGAGGCCAGGCTTGCCCGCGTTCAGCCATTGCTCGCGGGCGTGACCGCCCTTCCAGGCCCTGGTGGTGAAGCCCAGGATCTCCACCTTCACCCCGCAGCGCTCGAGCGTGCGGGCGAGAATATCGGCCGAGCAGGCCGCCACCATGATGGGGCGCCCGCGCATCGAGCCGGAATTGTCGAGAAGCAGCGTGACCACGGTGTCGCGGAACTTAGTATCACGCTCCTGCCTGAAGGTGAGCGGATGCAGCGGCTCCACGATCACTCTGGTAAGGCGCGCCGCATCGATCTGACCCTCGTCGAGATCGAAATCCCAGCCGCGGTTTTGCTGAGCCAAAAGGCGCCGTTGCAGGCGGTTGGCGAGCCGGGCAACGGCGCCGTGGAGCGACTGCAGCTGCTTGTCGAGAAACGCGCGCAAGCGGTCCAGCTCGTCGCTGTCGCAGAGCTCTTCGGCGCCGACGGTCTCGTCGTAGGCGCGGGTGAAAACCTTGTAGCCGAAGGCCTCAGGGTTATCGAGAATCGAAAGGTTGGGGCGCCGGGTCTTCGGGCGGCGCGGACCTTCGGGGGCGTCGGCGTCGCGATCGAGACGATCGACGGCTCCATCGTCCCGGTCGTCAAGGGCCTCATCGCTGACGGCATCCTGATCCGTCCGACTGTCGGCGGCCAGCTCGGCACGCTCTCGGCCACCGGCGTCCTCGTCCTCGGTATCGGCGGAGGAGGGTTCGCGCTCGCCCTCCGTGCCCTCCTGGCCTTGCTCGGCGCCCTGGTCGAGCTGGTCGGCAAGGTTGAGGGCGGCGAGCAGGTCGCGCGCAAGTCCGCCGAAGGCCTGTTGGTCGAATAGCGTGTCGGTCATGCGATTGAGGACGGACCTCGCGCGACCCTCGATCCAGGGGCGCCAGAGATTGACGATCGCGCGTGCCTTGGCCGGCGGGGCAAGGCCGGTGAGCCGCTCGCGCACGAGGAGGGCAAGAGCCTCGGGGAGCGGCGCCTCGGAGCGGTCGGTCGCTTCGTTAAGACGGCTTCGTTCGTAGCGTTGCTCGAGGCGTGCCGTGAGATTGGCCGCTACACCCTCCATGCGCTGGGCGCCGATGGCTTCGACCCGGGCCTGCTCGATCGCCTCGAACACGGCGCGAGCCTCGCCACCGGAGGGCGCGAGCGACGCATGCAGGCGGGGGTCATGACAGGCGACCGCAAGCGCGGCGGCGTCGGCATGGCCGCGGATCACCGCGATCTCGGTCTTGGTCGGAATGCGCGAGAGCTCCGGCAAGCGCGCCGTCTTACCGGAAAGGCCAGCGGGCTCGTTGCTGAACACGACCTCGACGGCGCTGTCACAGGCGATGGAGCGAGTGGCAAGGGTGAGCGCGCGCTTGAACGGATCGAGCGGCGCTTCCTTTCGCTTGGCCAGCCTCATCGTCAGCTCAAGGCCACGTTGGCGGTCGACTGAGGCAAGTCCTCGCCAAAGCAGCGCTGATAGAACTCGGCGATCAGGCCGCGCTCGAGCTCGTCGCATTTGTTGAGAAAACTGAGCGCGAAGGCCACGCCAACGTCGCCGAAAATCTCGGCGTTCTCGGCCCAGGTGATCACCGTGCGGGGGCTCATCACCGTGGACAGGTCGCCATTCATGAAGGCGTTGCGGGTGAGCTCCGCGACGCGAACCATGTTGCTCACCGCCTTGCGGCCGGACTCGGTGTTCCAGCTCTTGGCCTTGGCGAGGACGATGTTCACCTCGTCGTCATGCGGCAGGTAGTTGAGCGTGGCGACGATCGACCAGCGGTCCATTTGGCCCTGGTTGATCTGCTGGGTCCCGTGATAGAGGCCGCTCGTGTCGCCAAGCCCGATTGTGTTGGTCGTGGCGAAGAGGCGGAAGGCAGGGTGCGGCCTGATCACCTTCGACTGATCGAGCAGCGTGAGCTTGCCCGAGACCTCGAGTACGCGCTGGATCACGAACATCACGTCCGGGCGGCCGGCGTCGTATTCGTCGAAGACGAGCGCGGTGTTGGTCTGAAGCGCGTAAGGGAGAATGCCCTCCCTGAACTCGGTCACCTGAAGTCCATCGCGGATGACGATCGCGTCCTTGCCTACGAGGTCGATGCGACTCACATGGCTGTCGAGGTTGATGCGCATGCAGGGCCAGTTCAGCCTCGCCGCCACCTGCTCGATATGGGTGGACTTGCCGGTCCCGTGATAGCCCTGAATCATCACCCGGCGGTTGTGCTCGAAACCAGCAAGGATGGCGAGCGTCACCTCCTTGTTGAAGAGGTAGTCCGAGTCGACGTCCGGCACGTGCTCGTCAGGGCTTGAATAGGCTGGGACCTCGAGATCGGTGTCGATGCCGAAAACCTGGCGCACCGAAACCGCCATGTCCGGCAGCCCGGCGCCGTTGGTAGCAGCTAAAAGTGTCATGGAGTGTAAGAGCCTGTCAGTCGCGTTGCATCGGGGCTTGCCGAAGCTTTAGCCCTGAACAGCGGGGATCGAGGGCGTGCCGCTCAAGCTAGCCCCGCCTGCCGCAGATAATTATAGGCTTGGATCACTTCGCGCAACTTGTCCTCGGAGCGGCGGTCGCCGCCGTTCCGGTCGGGGTGGTGGCGCTTAACCAAGTCCTTGAAGCGCGCCTTGATCTCGGGCTTGGTGGCGTTATCCTCGAGATTGAGGAGGCGCAGGCATTTGCGTTCGGCCCTCCGCACGGGTCGGCTCGGCTCGCCAGGCTGGTTCGGTCCGGCTGCCGCCTTGGCTCCGAACAGCCCGAATGGATCAAGGGTGGTGAAGCGGTGGGCGAAACCGTTGCGCCGCTCTCCATATTTCGCCGCGCGATTGCGTGCCGAGGAATTCACACCCACGAACCAAGTCGGGCGGTGGCCGACCACATCGTCCTTCTGATGCTTCGCCACATCCTCGTCGGGCATGCCGGAGAAGTAATTGTACGACTTGTTATATTCCCGCACATGTTCGAGGCAAAAGCGGTGGTACTCGCCTTCGTGGCCTCGCCCCTTGGGGGCCGGGTAGAGTCCCGGCTCCGAGCAGCCTTGCCACTCACAGGAGGGGCAGGCGTCGCGCATCAGCCGGCTCGCGTCGGGCTTGATCCGGAGGCGGTCGAAGAATTTCGAGTCGAGCTTCATTCACCGATTATGGGTAGTGAGCATGCCGAGGGCAAGCGGCGGGTCGCCTGCGCCTCGAACCGCGGGCCAAATCTGCTAGTCCGGTCGATGGGGGCCGCTCGGATTTCTAGAGCAGGATTGTCAAAAGCCTTTCCACTAGGCAGCGGTGGGCTGGAGGGCCCGGGTTCGGTCATGCAAAGACGCATTCCTTGGGCCACCATGGCCGCCCTCCTGCTCGCCGCGATATTAATCGCGGTATCGCTGAGCGTGATCGGACCCCTCCGAAATAGCAACGCATGAATGTGAACAGACGGTAGGACCCATATGCGTGTCGAAGATTCGATCAGAAAAAAGTTGCGCCGCGCCTTCGCTCCGGCGGAGCTTGAGGTGGTGAACGACTCCCACCGTCACGCCGGCCATGGATCGTCGCCAAAGACCGGGGAAAGCCATTTCAGCGTGGCCGTGGTCTCTGCCGCATTTGCCGGGAAGTCGCGGCTTGAGCGTCACCGCATGGTCAACGCGGTACTCGCCGAAGAGCTGAAGGGCGCGGTGCACGCGCTCGCCATAACCGCGCTCACCCCCGAGGAACGCTCCCAAGCGTCATGATCCTTGCGAGGCTTTGCTGCCCGGATCTTTGGCTCGACGCGTGGCGCCGAGCGGGGTCACGCGCAGCGACGTGATGCGGTTTCTCTGGCGGCGGATCACCTCGAAGCGGAAGCCGTGAAAGGTGAAACGTTGGCCCGGATCGGGAATGGTCTGCGCCTCGTGGATGACGAGGCCCGCAATGGTGGTTGCCTCCTCGTCGGGAATGTCCCAGTCCATCATGCGATTCGCGTCGCGGATCGGCACCGAGCCATCGACGATCAGGGAGCCGTCCGGCTGAACCTTCGCGGCGATCGAGGCGATGTCGGTCTCGTCGGTGATATCGCCCACGATCTCCTCGATGATGTCCTCCAGCGTGACGAGGCCCATGACCTCGCCATACTCGTCGACCACGATCGCGAAATGGGCCTTGCGTTTGAGGAAAGCGTTGAGCTGGTCCTTGAGCGTCGTGGCGTCGGGCACGAACCAGGGTGGCGTCGACAGGGCCAAAATGTCGAGCTTGCTCAAATCTCCGCGCGCTTCCCGTAGAGCGCGGAGTAAGGTCTTGGCGTGAAGCACGCCCACGATCTCCTCGCGCTCGCCCCGCCACAGCGGCAGCCTCGTATGCGAGCTCTTCAGTGCCGCGTCGACGATTTGCTCGGTGGGCAGCTCCACGTCGATGGCGTCCATTTTTGTCCGGTGCACCATGATATCGGAGACCGTGAGCTCGCGCAGATCGAGCACGCCGCCCAGCATGTCACGGTCGAGCTTGACCACGCCGCCTTCCTTGTGATGCAGCGCGATGGCGCCGCGCAGCTCCTCATGGGCCGACAGCACCTCGGCGTCATCGCTGACAAAGGCGCCGAACAGCCGCAAGGTATGGCGGACCAGGAACTGCATGGCGGCGGTCACGGGCGCGAGCACCGCCACCACGAAGCTGACGGCAGGCGCCACCACGAGTGCCATCCTGTCGGCGTTGACAATGGCGTAGGTCTTGGGAAGCACCTCGGCAAACAGCACGACGACAACGGTCATCACCACAGCGGCATAGGCCACCCCAGCCTCGCCAAAAAGAGAGAGGAAGAGGCTCGTTGCCAGCGCCGAGGCGGCAATGTTAGCGAGGCTGTTGCCGAGCAGGATGGCGCCAATCAGCCTTTCGCGGATCAGGAGGAGCCGGTTGACGATGCGGGCGTGCCGGTTGCCGTCCTGCTCAAGCGCATGCATGCGCGCGCGGGACGCCGCGGTAAGCGCTGTCTCTGACCCTGAGAAGAAGGCCGAGACGATAAGCAGACCGAGAATAGCGCCGAGCGTAACTCCGAGGCCCAGTGTCATTGGCTGCTGCACTCCCGCGCCAGGAAAGCGCTCAAGCGGTCCATGGCGACATCGCGCTCCACGAATGCCTGCCCTACGCCTCGCACCAGCACCAGAGCAAGCTTGCTGGCTTTGACTTTCTTATCCTGAGCCATGAGCTGAAGCAGCCGCTCCGGCGCGGGCGTCTGCCCGGGAATGCTCGCGATCCGGCTCGGCAGCCCGACTGTGGCAAGGTGTCGTTCGACGCGAGCCGCATCGCTCTCAGGGCAAAGGCCTTGCTCGACCGAGAAGCTGAAGGCGAGCCGCATGCCGATGGCGATGGCCTCGCCGTGCAGGAGCTTGTCGGAATAGCCCGCATAGGCTTCCAAAGCATGGCCGAATGTATGGCCGAGATTGAGCAGGGCGCGGGTCCCGCTCTCCTCGCGCTCATCCGTCTCGACGAGCGCCACCTTGGCGCGACAGCTGGCGGCGATGGCCAGGGCGCGCTCTTGGCCTTCGCCCGAGAAGAGTCGCGGCCAGCTCTCTTCAAGCCAGGCGAAGAATCGAGCGTCGCCAAGCAGCCCGTATTTCAGCACCTCGGCATAGCCCGAACGGACGTCACGCGGGCTGAGCGTCGTCAGGACCGAAATGTCGGCGAGCACCAGGCTCGGCTGATGGAACGTGCCGATCAGGTTCTTGCCTTGGGCCGTGTCGATGCCGGTCTTGCCGCCGACGGAGGAGTCGACCTGGGCAAGCAACGTCGTGGGGATGTGCACGAGGCGGACGCCGCGGCGAAGGATGCTCGCCGCGAAGCCTGCAAGGTCGCCTACCACGCCGCCGCCAAGGGCTACGACGGCGTCGCCACGCTCGACGCCAAGATTGAGCAGCCGCTCGCAGACCTTGGCCAGGACAGGAAAACTCTTGCTCGCTTCGCCAGGCGCCACCACGGCCTCGCCTAGGTACTGTCCGTGCTTCTGGAGACTCGCCTTCAGACGCGCCAGATACAGTGTGGCGACCGTGGCATCGCTGACCACTGCGCAGCGCGCGCCGGGAAGAGCTGCGGCAATCCGTGAGCCGCTCCTATCGAGAAGGCGCTCGCCGATGACGACGTCATAGCTCCGCTCGGCGAGCCCCACTCTGATGGTGGTCTCTTCCGAGTGGGGTGCCAATGCAGCCAATTGTTCTCGCATCATCGCACCTTACTGCGGCTGCTGGTCGCGCCTGCCTTCGTCTGGCAGCCGAGCCAGCGCGCCAAAGCCTCGACGACGTCGGACACGATCACGTCATGGGGCACGTCGCGACTCTCCACGGTGATGTCGGCTTTGGCATAGACGGGATGGCGCTTCTGCATCAACTCGCGCATCATCGTCTCGGGGTTGCCGGACGCAAGCAGAGGCCGGTTGTTGCGGCGGCGCACGCGATGCAGCAGCACCGGTAACTCGGCCTTGAGCCATATCGAGAGGCCTTTCGCCTTGATATTCGCCCGCGTGCCGGCGTCCATGTACGCGCCGCCGCCGGTCGCGAGAACCTGGGGGCCCCCCTGCAAAAGGCGCGCAATGACCTTGGCTTCGCCCTGGCGGAAATAATGCTCGCCATGCTCGGCGAAAATCTCACTGACGGTCTCGCCCGCGGCAAGCTCGATCTCGCTGTCGGCATCGATGAAGGCGAGGTCGAGCCGGTTGGCCAGCCGTCTACCCACCGCCGTCTTGCCGGCTCCCATGAGGCCGATCAGCACGATGCTCCTCGATCCAAGGGTCTCGCGGATACGTGCCAGCCGTTCCTGCTTCAGCTCTTTCTTGCGCTCAGTCAGTCGTAAACTCATTCAGTCGTCTAAGGTGGCGCGACGAGCAGTCGCATCGGCGCGTTGCGTGGGCCGCACGGTTCCATGATTTTCCAATACTGACAACGGCCCTTCGAGTCGTCCATCATAGATGGAAGCTGGAAGCCAGCTGGCGGTTCAAGCCATAATAACGCCCCGTTCCCGAATACAAGACGCTTAAGGAAACGAGCGCCTCGATGCCGACACTCTTCCGATTTCTTATGGTCTTAGGGGTGATCGCCGGTGTCGTCACTGGAAGCCTCTATGTGCTCGCCGAATATTTCCAACCGGAGCCGAAGGAAATCTCCAAAGCCTTGCGTAACGTCAAGGTGCGGAGCGAGTAGGGGTATCTTTGTAGGGCTCGCTGCGGCGCTTGCCGCCGTCCCATGGGGATGGAGGCCGGCCTTGGCCCAGGTCGAGCGGCGCGAGCTGCCGGTGCTCCAGGGCCAGTCTCCTCCGCCCCATGACTCTGGAGGTCCGGCCGTGGGCTCGCGGCCCGGCTCTGAGGATTGGCGTCCAGCACCTTCCCAGTCGCCATCGTCATTGCCGCAAGGTTCGGGGCCGGGGCTTGGGGGGAGCGCTATGCCGCTTGACGTTTGGCGCGGGCTCGATGCGGCAGCGATGGAACGTCTGCTCGCTCGAATTCCACTGCCGTCCCCGTCGCCCGCGCTCGGGAAGCTCATCGCCCGGACGCTTGCCGGCGGTGCGCCGGGAGAGGGTCGCGAGACCGCGGTGAAGATCGCGGCGCTTAAGCGGGCGGGCCGCGTCGACGAGCTGGTCGGACTCTTGAGCGGCCTTGCGCACGGCGGTGAGTCAGGCGCCGCTGCCTGCTATGCCTTGGCCCTACTTGCCGCGGATCGCAAGGACGAAGCTTGCGCGATCGAGGTTGGGACGGTGCCGGCTGCCGCGCAAGGAGACAGCGATACCAAGCGAGCCGCCTTCCTCGTTCCCGCCTATTGCGCCGCGGCCAAGGGCGACAAGGAAGGCGCGAGCCTCGCGCTGACCCTGGCCCGCGACAGTGGGGTCGACGCGGGGCTCGCCGCCGCCGTCATTGACCGGCTGGCCAAGGCCTCCTCGCGCCGGGCCAGTCCCCCCAGAAACGTCGATGTGCTCGACTACGTTTTCCTCAAGCTCGACCAGACAGGCGCCAGCGCCGAGATCGCCGCCAGGGCAACTCCAGAGCTTCTGTTTCTCTTGGTGCGGGACAAGGAAGCACCCGCAGAGCTCCGGCTAGCGGCGGCCGAGCGCGCGGCCGCGCTGAACATTATCGATGGGGAGGTGCTCGCCGGCGCCTATCGGGAGGCGGCGCCGGACCTTGCCAAATCGGCGCAGTCGCCCGCGGCGCTTCGCGCCAAGCTGTTCGCCACCCTCGAAGGGCAGACTTCGGCCAAGATCCGCGCGGAGTCGATCGATGCGCTCTTGGCAAGCGGAAAAGACGCAAAGATCGAGATCCCAATCGCCGAGGCCCTGGCTCAGGCAAGCGCCGGCCTCGCGGAAGGCCCGCAAGCGGCAAGTTTTGCCGAGACGGGGGTCCGCATCGCGGCCCTTGCCGGCGAGGATCAGGCGGCCTGGGCCTGGACCGAGGCCGGGGGCGAGCAGGTGCGGAGCTGGCAGGTGCTCGTCGGCGCAACCGACCCCTCCGGCGAGCGTACCCAGGCCGCGCTCGACGCCGGTGTGGAGATCGCGCTCAAGGCTGGGCTGCCCGGCGCCCTGCTGCAACGGCTCGTCACAGTCCTCGATGCGCTGGGAGAGGATGTTCCCATCCCGCTTTGGGAGCTTGCGGGCAAGACGCCCCAGCCCGAGGATGGGTATCTGCCGGAGACGGGTCTCCTCACTACATTAAAGGAGGCTGCCAATGCCGGGGAGGTGGGGCGTACGGTGCTGCTTGCTGCATTGGCGCTTGGACCCAACGGTCCACAAGGCGCCCATCTGATCGCGCTGGGCGATGGCTTGCGGGCGTTGAAGCGGGTGGGGCTCGACGCCGAAGCCAGGCGCCTCGCGCTCGAGGCGCTTTACCCGCATTGGCCTTCACGCGGAAAGGTCTGAAGCCTTGGGCACCTCAAAAGGCCGGTCCGGCAGTGAACCAAGCTCCGAACTTGCGCTCTTCCTTGACATGCTGATGGCCGAGCGGGGGGCCGCCGCGCTGACGATCGAGGCCTATGCGCGCGATTTGAGCGAGTTCCTGGCCTACCTCGCCTCCAAGCGCATGAAGGCTGAGGACGCTTCGGCGGACGCTGTGCGCGCCTTCCTCGCCCAGCTCAGCCGCAAGGGACTTGCCGCGACCTCCCGGGCGCGCAAGCTCTCGGCCATGCGTCAGTTCTTCCGCTTTCTCTTGGCCGAAGGCCTACGCAGCGACGACCCCTGCTCGGCCATCGACAGCCCCAAGCTCGGCAGACCGCTGCCGAAATTGTTGTCCCTTACCGAGGTCGAGACGCTGCTCGAAACCGCGGCGCAAGCCGTGGAGCATGCACCTGACGGTTCGGCCAGCCGGCGCACGCTTCGCATCTATGCTTTGCTCGAGACGCTCTATGCCACGGGCTTGCGCGTATCGGAGCTGCTTGGCCTGCCACGCGGTGTGCTCGTCAGTGACGACCGCGTGTTGACCGTCAAGGGCAAAGGGGGGCGCGAGCGTCTCGTTCCCCTCAACGACGCCGCGCGCAAGGCGCTTCTGAGCCACCTTGCGGCGCTCGATGCGGAGGAAGCCAGAGGCAAGGCGCCTTCGCCCTGGCTGTTCCCGTCGGGGAGCGGGTCTCAGCATTTGACCCGGCAGCGGTTCGGCCAGGAGCTCAAGGCGCTTGCGCTTGCCGCCGGCATCGAACCCTCACGCGTCTCCCCGCACGTGCTCCGCCATGCGTTTGCGAGCCATTTGCTCGAGCGCGGCGCGGATTTGCGTACGGTGCAGCAGCTCTTGGGTCACGCCGACATCTCGACCACCCAGATCTACACCCATGTCATTGAGGAGCGGCTGCGGCGCCTTGTCGAGCAACACCACCCCCTGGCTCAGCTACATTTAGCCAAACGAAGCTAGGCTCATTGCCAAGGTCGAGGGGGCGTTGCCCGTTGACAGGGTTTCTCCCCAAGGCCACTTAACAAACGCGTTGCCGCCGCCGCTGGCGCGGCAGCGCCCGTCCAAGACGGGTTTGAGGGGCCATTTCTAGCCAAATGCGTACGTATCTCGATTTCGAAAAGCCGATTGCCGAGCTTGAAAGCAAGGTCGCCGAGCTCAAGGTGCTCGCCGCCGAGCAGGGCTCCGTGTCCATTCAGGAGGAGCTCGCCAAGCTTGAGGCAAAGGCGAGGGAAGCCCTCGAAGAAACCTATGCCGAGCTCACCCCCTGGCAAAAGACGCAAGTTGCCCGCCACCCCGAACGGCCGCACTTCAATAACTATATCGACGGACTCGTGCAGGATTTTACGCCGCTCGCCGGCGACCGGTATTTCGGCGAGGACGAGGCGATCCTTGGTGGCATTGGACGCCTCAAGGGGCGCTCGGCAATGATCATCGGCCATGAAAAAGGCTCCGATACGGAAGGCCGGATCAAGCACAATTTCGGTATGGCCCGGCCGGAAGGCTACCGCAAGGCGCTCAGGCTCATGGAGATGGCGGACAGATTCTCGCTCCCGGTGGTGAGTCTTGTCGACACTGCGGGGGCCTATCCAGGCGTCGGCGCCGAGGAGCGGGGCCAAGCCGAGGCCATCGCACGGTGTACCGACTGCTGCTTGAGCCTGGGCGTGCCGATTGTCTCGGTCATCATCGGCGAGGGGGGCTCGGGGGGCGCCGTGGCCATCGCCACCGCCAACCGCGTCTACATGCTTGAGCACGCGATCTATACCGTCGCTTCGCCGGAGGCCGCTGCCTCGATCCTCTGGCGCGACTCCAGCCGGGCCGTCGATGCGGCCACGAATATGAAGATCACGGCGCAGGATCTGCTCAAGCTCGGCGTCATCGACGGCATCATCCCAGAGCCGGTCGGGGGCGCCCACCGGGATGGGCGCGAGGTGGTGCAGGCGACCGGGGACGTTATCGGACAGGCCTTGGCCGGTTTCGACGCCATGCCGCCAGAAGCCATTCGCAAGGCCCGGCGCGAGAAATTCATCGGTATCGGCCGGGCAGGTTGAGGGTTTCTGACTGGAAAAACGCCATTTTTTAGTCCAACTGTGGCTTGCTTGCCGTTATAATAGGAGCTAAGTCGGGGAACGCCGAAGCTTTGGCGCGGGGGTTTTTTCAGCGCTAACTTCGCCTTAACCCGTTAGGTTCGATCTTGGACGAGGTGCGCAAGGGGCACTGCGTATGCTTCGCTCAGGTTTGGTCAACGCCGTCATCGCGGCGAGCGTGCTGACGCTAGTCAGCGCGCTCGGCGGTTGTGGTCAATTCTCGCCAGCCTATCTCAAACCTCTTTCGGCGCAGACGCGGGCCCTTCTCGCCGAGAAGGGCATGACCGAGGAGTCGCCTGTCCTCGTCCGCATCTTCAAGGCCGAGTCGGAGCTTGAAATCTGGAAAGCGAAGGACGACGGACGCTTCTACCACTTCAAGACCTATCCGATCTGCGACTGGTCGGGCGGCCTCGGGCCTAAGATAGACCAGGGCGACCGCCAGGCTCCTGAAGGGTTTTATCTCGTCTCCGCAGCGCAGATGAACCCGAAGAGCAAATATCACCTTGCCTTCAATCTCGGCTTTCCCAACGCCTATGACCGCGCCTATGGCCGCACCGGCGACGACATCATGGTGCATGGCGACTGCAAGTCGGCCGGCTGCTACGCCATGACCGACGGTGTCGTCGAGGAGATCTACATTCTCGCGCGCGAGGCCCTTGCCGGTGGCCAGCCGGCGTTTCAGGTCCAAGCCTATCCGTTTCGTATGACGGCCGCGAACCTGGCCAAGCACAAGAGCGACAAGTGGTACGGCTTTTGGCGCAACCTTAAGGAAGGCTACGACTATTTCGAGGTCACCCACCAGCCTCCCAGGGTCGATGTGTGCGACAAGCGCTATCTCATCAACACGGCCTTCGTCGATCCCGGGGCGAGGCCCGATCCTGCCGCGGCGTGCCCAGCCTATGAGAGGCTTCCGGTCCAGGCGGCGCCGCGCGGCCCGGTGCTGCAGCAGGCCTCGGCCAAGTCCGCCCCCGGGCAGACGCAGACGAAGCAAGGCCGCTCGGCAGACGCAGGGACGACGTCCTCCGTCGAGGCGGCCTCCATCGGCAGACCGCTCGGCAGCTGGTTCGGCTTGGCCTTTGGACCGCGGAAGCCTGTCTACCAGGCGTTCACGCTGGGCCCGGCGGCTCCGGCTACGGCGCGCTAGTCCCGCCACGCGATCGCCTCTCTTCTCCGGATCATGGAGGCCATGTCGCGGCACGCTGTTGGGCTCCTCATCGTCCTTGCGCTCATTGGCGTTGTTCTCGCCCTGCTCAGCTCCGAGGGCAGGCAGCTGCTCGACCGCGCTTCGATCGCGCTCACGCGTTTCGAGAACCATTGGTACTATGGCAAGGGGCAGCCGCTTCCGGGCACGCCGGATCTCGCCAGACTCGACGCAAGGCTTGCGGCTCGGGGCCTAGAGCTCGGTGCGCCGGTCGTCTTGCGTATCTTCAAGCTCGAATCGGCGCTTGAGCTTTGGATGGAGAAGGACGGCCGCTATCACCTGTTCGCGACCTATCCGATCTGCCTCTGGTCGGGGCGGCTCGGGCCGAAGCTCAGCGAAGGTGACCTCCAGGCGCCGGAAGGCTTCTATACGATCACGAAAGAACAGCTCAATCCCGACAGTCGCTGGCACCGCGCATTCAACCTCGGCTTTCCCAATGCGTTCGACAAGGCGCAAGGCCGGAGCGGATCGTTTCTCATGATTCATGGCGGATGTGCCTCGATCGGCTGCTATGCGATGACCAACGAGGTTATCGGCGAGCTTTGGCGCATCGTCACCGCGGCGATCGACAAGGGCGAAGAGCGTGTTCCCGTGCATGCATTTCCGTTCCGCATGACAGAGGCGAAACTCGTTGCGCGGGAGTCCAACCGCTGGAGCAGCTTTTGGGCGGACTTGAAACAGGGCTATGACGCCTTCGAGCGCACCCAGGTGCCGCCCGTCATCAGCGTCTGCGATGGCCGCTATGTCGTTGGTGACGGGAGTGGGGAGACCGGGGCCACATCGGCCGAGGGACGCTGCCCACCGTCGGTTGCCCAGGAGCCCTGAGACGCGTCCGGGGGAGATCCCGGCCCTGACTACCTATAGGTGCCGTGGCAGTGCTTGTACTTCTTGCCGGACCCGCAAGGGCAGAGCGCATTTCGCTGCACCTTGCCCCACGTTGAAGGATCGGCCGGGTTGGGGCCTGGAGCGGCCTTGCGCGCGCGCGCGGGATTTGCATTTCCGCGCCCGTCGCGTGAGGCGTCAGGCCCGCCATTGGCGGCCTCCAGCGCGAACTCGTCCTCCCCGGTGAGGGGATCGAGATGATGGACTTCCATGGGGGGCAGCTCGGTCGCTTCGAGCGGCGGCACCTCTTCTTGCCGGGCGAGCTGCACATGCATGAGCTGGCCCGTCACGGCCTCGCGCAGGCGCGCGAGCATGTGCTCGAACAGGGTGAAGCTTTCGCTCTTGTACTCGTTCAGCGGGTCGCGCTGGCCATAGCCCCGGAGGCCGACGACCTGGCGGAGATGCTCGAGCGTGACGAGATGCTCGCGCCAAAGGTGATCCAAGGTCTGCAAGAGCACGGCCTTCTCGATCTGCCGCATGATCTGAGGCCCAAAGTCCGCAGCCTTCTTGGCAGCCCACTCGTCGGCGCCCCTGATCAGTCGCTCATGCACCTCCTCCTCGCCAATACCCTCTTCCTTCGCCCAGTCGTCGATGGGGAGGTCGAGATCGAAAATGGACTGCATGTCCTCCTTTAGGCCGAACACGTCCCATTGCTCGGCGAAGGACTTCTCCGGAACATGCTTGACGACGAGGTCGTCGACCACCTGGCGGCGCATGTCGGCGATTGTGTCGCCCAAATCCGCGTCACTCATCAGCTCGCGGCGCTGCTCGAAGATCGCCTTGCGCTGATCGTTCATCACATTGTCGTATTTGAGCAGGTTCTTGCGGATGTCGAAGTTGCGCGCCTCGACCTTGGCTTGAGCCTTCTCCAACGCCTTGTTGATCCAGGGATGGATGATGGCCTCGTCCTCCTTGAGACCCAAAGCCTGGAGCATGCCGTCCATGCGCTGCGAGCCGAAAATACGCATGAGGTCGTCCTCGAGGGAGAGGAAGAAGCGCGAGCGGCCCGGATCGCCTTGCCGTCCTGAGCGGCCGCGCAGCTGGTTGTCGATGCGGCGGCTCTCATGTCGCTCGGTGCCGATGACGTAGAGGCCGCCAGCTGCAAGTGCCTGTTCTTTCTTCCGCGCCACGTCGGCCTTGATCTCCTCGCGCTTCGCGGCGATCTGCTCGGGGGTGAGCTCCTTTGCCTTGGCGGTCTCCTCGGTGATCCAGTCATCGAGCCGCATGTCGGGATTGCCGCCGAGCTGAATGTCGGTGCCACGGCCCGCCATGTTGGTGGCGATGGTCACCGCTCCGGGCACTCCCGCTTGGGCGATGATGTGCGCCTCCTGCTCGTGGTAACGGGCATTCAGCACCTGATGCGGCACCTTGTCCGTCTTCAACAGCTCCGACAAGATTTCCGATTTCTCGATGGACGTCGTGCCCACCAGCATGGGCTGACCGCGTTTGGACGCCTCTTTGATGAGCGCGATGATGGCCCGGTATTTCTCGTTTGCGCTGCGATAAACCTCGTCGTCCTCGTCATCGCGGATCATGTCCATGTTGGTCGGCACCTCGACCACGTCGAGGCCGTAGATATCCAGGAATTCGTCGGCTTCGGTAGCGGCCGTGCCGGTCATGCCGGCGAGCTTCTCGTAAAGTCGGAAGTAGTTCTGGAAAGTGATCGAGGCCAGCGTCTGGTTTTCGGGCTGGACCTTAACGTGCTCCTTGGCCTCCAGCGCCTGATGCAGGCCTTCGGAGTAGCGGCGCCCCTGCATCATGCGCCCGGTGAACTCGTCGATAATGATCACTTCGTCGTTCTTGACGATGTAGTCGCGGTCGCGCTGGAACAGGGTATGCGCCCGGAGCGCCTGCTGGACGTGGTGGACGACGGTGACATTCTCGATGTCGTATAGGGAGTCGCCCTTGAGCATGCCGGCCGCGGTGAGCGATTGCTCCACATGCTCATTGCCGGCTTCGGTCAAGGTGACGACGCGGGTCTTCTCGTCGAGCTCGTAGTCGCTCTTGTCGAGCTTCGGAATGAAGACGTCGATGGTGTTGTAGAGCTCGGAGCGGTCGTCGAGGGGCCCGGAGATGATGAGCGGCGTGCGCGCCTCGTCGATTAGGATCGAGTCCACCTCGTCGACGATGGCATAGTAGTGGCCGCGCTGCACCATCTCAGCGACCGAGTATTTCATATTGTCGCGGAGATAGTCGAAGCCGAACTCGTTGTTGGTGCCGTAGGTCACGTCGGCGGCGTATTCTGTCCGGCGCTGGTCGTCACTGAGCTCGTGCACGATGCAGCCGACGGAGAGTCCCAGGAACTTGTAGATGGCGCCCATCCAGGCGGCGTCGCGCCTGGCGAGGTAATCGTTCACGGTGACGACATGGACGCCGCGGCCGGCGAGCGCATTCAGATAGACGGAGAGCGTCGCCACCAGCGTCTTGCCTTCGCCGGTTTTCATCTCCGCAATGCGTCCCTCATGCAGCACCATGCCGCCGATCAACTGCACGTCGAAATGGCGTTGGCCAATGGCGCGCTTGGCCGCTTCTCTGACGGTGGCGAAGGCTTCCGGGATCAGATCCTCTAGCGGCGTGCCCTCTTTCACCCGCGCGCGGAACGCTTCCGTGCGTGCCCGGAGAGCGTCGTCGGAAAGCGCCGCCACCTCTGACTCGAGCGCGTTAATGGCGGTGACCGACGCCGGGTACTTCTTGAGCTTACGGTCGTTGGAGCTGCCGAAGACCTTACTGGCCAAGGCGCCAAAGGAAAGCATTGGACTACAGCCTCTTATCGCAGGAGTTTGTTCAGAGGTGATCTCGCAGAGACGCGAAAGCACTGGGCCTCGAAGCGTAGTGCTCCCCAGGGCGGCCCCATCAAACCCGCGGAAAGCGACCAAAAAATGCCTAAGGACAAACGCCTGTGAGACATAAGTGGCGCCCCAAGCCTTGTCAACGCGACGCTCCGCCGGTGTCTGCCCGACGGCGGTCGCGGCACAGGCCCGGTGGCTATGCCGACTGTCTTGAGGCGGCGGCTTGTGACTGACCGATCTCGTCGAGCTTCTTTTGCAGCGACAGCTGGCTCAGCTTGTCGAGGGGCAAGCTGACAAAGATACCGATGCGATTGTTCAGCATCCGTAGGGTGTCGGCGAATGCCAAATGCCGCTCGGCCTCGCTGCCCTCGGCTTTGGCCGGGTCGGGCAGGCCCCAATGGGCCGTCATGGGCTGGCCCGGCCAGATTGGGCAGATCTCTTTGGCGGCGTTGTCACAGACGGTAAAGACGAAGTCGAGCGTCGGCGCGTCGGGGCCCGCAAACTCCTCCCAGGACTTCGAGCGAAGCTGTGACACATCAAAATGCGCCTGACGCAGCAGCTGGAGGGCAAGGGGATGGACATGGCCGAGCGGCTGGCTGCCGGCGCTGAAGGCCCGGAACCTGCCTGCGCCCAGGCGGTTCAGCACGCACTCGGCCATGATCGACCGCGCCGAGTTTCCGGTGCAAAGGAAGAGGACGTTGAGGGGCGCCTTGCTGCTCACGTCTTCCATGAGCGAGGCCTCGTTCGTCATGCGGGGCAACAATCGGCGACCGGCGACTTCATCAGGGGCCCGCAAATCTCGGGCCTGCCGTGGCAGCAGTCCTCCACTAGGAAGGACAGGAGGTCGCGGGTGCCTTCAAGATCCACGGAATAGATGATCGAGCGGCCGTCTTTGCGCGAAGCCGCGAAGCCAAGAGCCGCGCGCGGGAGAGAATGGCAATTTGGAACGACAGGGTGTTTTGCGGCACCTTAAGCCTCCGCGCGATGTCGCCGGCCGCCATGCCTTCTCGCCCGCATTGAACAAGAAGGCGAAAAATTTTGAAGCGGCTCTCCTGCGCCAAGGCGCCGAGAGCTCCAATAGCCTGCGATACTTCCATGTATCGAGATGTATGGAAATAATGCCCTGGAGTCGACGAGCTTGCGCGCCGATCTCGGCCCGGCAGCGCCCGCCACGAAGCGACTTTAAGACCGGAGAAACCCCGCATTCGCAGCTTGGCATCGGACCGCCCTAGGTCTATGAAGGCGCCCGGGGGAAGCGACCGGGCCCACCCGCCTTTCTCCTTCCGGGAGCACTGCCAGCCGGGCAGAAGAAGAGGATCTCACTCCGTGAAGACTTGGCGAATCTTGCTGCTTCTCGCAGCCTCTATTGCTTGCGTTCCGCTCACGGCTTCGGCTGAGGATGCCGTCGTCGCCCAGATCAACGGCGCCGACATCAAGCAATCGGATCTCGACTTTGCGGCCTCCGAGGTCGGCGCTCAGCTCGCCAATTACCCGCCGGAGGACCGCCGGAGGATGCTGCTGCAATTCGTCATCGAGAACGAGCTCATGGCGGAGGCGGCCGTCAAGGACGGCCTCGACAGCGGCCAGAGCTTCGACGATCGGCTCAAATACCATCGGCGCCGGACACTGCGCGATGCATATTTCGACAAGGTCGTGCGCAATGGAGTCTCCGAGGATGCAGTCAAGAAGATTTATCAGGACAAGATCGCCGGCATGAAGCCGGAGGAGGAGATCCACGCCCGCCACATCCTCGTCAGCACGGAGGCCGAGGCCAAGGAGGTCGCCGAGCGGCTGAAGAAGGGCGAAGATTTTGCCACGGTTGCCAAGGAGAAGTCGAAGGACCCAAGCGCCGAAGGCGGCGATCTCGGTTTCTTCAGCCGGGGTCAGATGCTGAAGCCTTTCGAGGATGCGGCCTTCGCGCTCGAGGTCGGCCAGATCTCGGAACCCGTGCAGACGCAGTTCGGCTGGCACATCATCAAGGTCGAGGAAAAGCGCACCCGCCCGCTGCCCACCTTCGACCAGGTGAAAGACACCATCGTCAGCCAGCTTACCCAGCAGAAGGCTAAGCAGACCATCAAAGACCTGCACGATGCCGCCAAGATCGACATCATCGATCCCGACATCAAGAAGTCGATGCAGGATGCGGCGGTGAGGGGCGACGCCCCGCCGGAGGACCAGGACGAGTCCTCGGGGGATGTCGAAGACAACCACTAACGGGATCGTCTGATCTTAATCGCGAGCCGTGATGGCCACGATCTCGCCTTTCGCGCCGAAGCACCTACCGCGACTTCCGAGCATCTCGGGCGTTCGTTTCGCCGCGTGCGCGGCGGGAATCCGCTACGCCGGGCGCACCGATCTGTTGCTGGCATTGTTCGACCCAGGCACGACCGTGGCAGGCGTGCTCACCCGGTCCAAGACCGCATCGGCTCCGGTCGAGTGGTGCAAAGCTCGTCTGGCGCACGGGATGGCGCGGGTGCTCGTGGTCAATTCCGGCAACGCCAATGCCTTCACCGGACGGCGCGGGCGCGAAGCGGTAAAACTGATCGCCGAAGCCGCGGCGGAAGCGGCGGATTGTCTCGAGGTCGACGTCTATCTTGCATCGAGCGGCGTGATCGGCGAGCCGCTCGATCCAGCCAAATTAACGGGTTTGCTCGCGGGGCTCGCCGCAGGGGCCCTGCCCGAGGCGTTCGAGCAAGCGGCGCGGGCGGTCATGACCACCGATACCTATCCGAAACTCGCTACGCGCCAAACCGAGATCGAGGGCGTCCCCGTCACCATCAACGGCATTGCCAAGGGGGCAGGGATGATCGCCCCGGACATGGCCACCATGCTTGCCTTTCTCTTCACCGATGCGGCGATCGAGCCCGGACCTTTGCGTGAGGTGCTGTTTCCTGCCGCGAATGAGACGTTCAACGCCATCACCATCGACGGCGACACATCGACAAACGATACGCTCTTGCTCTTCGCCACGGGAAGCGCCGCGTCGCGGGGCGCGCCAAGAATTGGATTGCCGCACGATCCGCGGCTCGCAAGCTTCCGCGTCGCGCTTACCGAGGTGATGCGCGATCTTGCCCATCAGGTGGTGAAAGACGGCGAGGGGGCGACTAAATTCGTCACGGTGCGCGTCACCGGCGCCGAAAGCCCTGCCGCGGCGCGGACGATTGCGCGATCCATCGCCGACTCGCCTCTGGTGAAGACGGCGATCGCCGGCGAGGACCCCAATTGGGGACGCATCGTCATGGCCGTGGGCAAGGCCGGCGAAGCGGCCGATCGCGACAAGCTCGCTATTTGGCTTGGCGACATTCTGGTCGCCAGGGAAGGAGAGGTCGCCCCCGGCTACCGCGAGCAGCTTGGCGCCGCCTATATGAAGAATGCTGAGATCGCCATCACGGTGGATGTCGGCTTGGGCAGCGCCGCTGCAACCATCTGGACCTGCGATCTCACGGCGGGATACATCGCCATCAATGCCGACTACCGGTCCTGAGCGGAAATGGGCAACGGTCCTGCGCACCCGCTGGTTCTGGTCGCCGCCTGCGTTCTGCTCGACGCGGAGGGCAGGATTCTGATCGCCAAGCGTCCGGAAGGGCGTCCTCTTGCCGGCCTCTGGGAGTTCCCAGGCGGCAAGGTGGAACGCGGAGAGGCGCCGGAGGAAGCGCTGATCCGCGAGCTCGCCGAGGAGCTCGGCGTCGAGATCGCGCTCGCCGATCTCACCCCCCTAACTTTTGCCAGCCACGCCTATCCGGACTTCCACCTGCTCATGCCGCTGTTCCTTTGTCGGCGCTGGCGAGGGGTCATGGCCGCGCATGAAGGCCAGAACCTTATTTGGGTAAGGCCGAACGCGCTTGGCCCTTACGCCATGCCGCCGGCCGACGAACCGCTCAAGGTCGTCTTGCGCGAGCTGTGTGAAGGACACAAGGACTCGTCTCTTGTCATTCCCGCCAAAGCGGGAATCCAGTAACCACTCCATTAGATTGTTCCTGGTCGCCGGGGTTACTGGATTGCGCGGTCAAGCCGGGCAATAAAAGGTGCCGGATTCTAGGACGCCTATCCTTTCCTAGGAGCGATGCTTGCCCTTTCGTTTGGAGACCGCCGGGAAGGATGCCTTGTCGCCCGCCGCATGCTCCGTCGTGCCGAGCGCTTCGGCGAGGCGCCGCGTGGCGCTGCCGGGCGCGAGAGGTTTTTGCTGGCTGTTATGGGGCGCCCACCCGCTTAAGTAGACGATCTCGAAGCTCGCTGCGACCTTTCCCTCCGGCGTGGCGTGATGGGTGCGGTAGATTTCCTCCGCCCGCTCGAGCGTCCGGCGCGGCAGCGGTTCTTTCCGCCTTGATGCCAGCACATTGCCGCCGCCCATGGCCCTGATTTCACGCATCAGGTCGCGCGGACCCGGATAGGTCACGGTCAGGAGATCGGCGTCGGTCACGGGGAGGGCAAAGCCCGCGCGCTGGAGCACCGCGCCATACTCCCGCACATCGGCGAAAGGAGCGATGCGCGGGCTGGCACCGCCTTGTTGCTCGGCCTCAGCCTCGAGTAGCGCGTGGCGAAGCTCTTGCAGGGAGCGGCTGCCCAGCGCCGCGCCCATGAACAGGCCGTCGGGACGGAGCGCGCGCCGGATCTGGATCAGCGCGCCGGGAAGATCATTGACGCGATGCAGCGCAAGGCCCGAAACGACGAGATTGAAGCTTCCGTCCCGGAACGGCAGCAAGTCCTCGTCGCAAACGACGCCGGGCCGCGGGCAAAGCGCGGCAAGCGCCGGCACGCTCTCGGCATAGATCATCTCTCCCACCGAAGGGAGCGCCGCCACCGTTCGCCCCAACACCCCGTGATAAGCGCCGAGATCGAGGGCACGCGGAAACTCGCGCAAGATGGCTCTGATGCGATCGGCGATCTCGGATGCGACATGGGACAGCAGGAACTCGTGCTGCGGCAGCTCGTGAGCAAAGCGCGAGCGCCGGCGCCGCAATAGGCCGCGGTCGAACAGCTGGTGATCCTCACTCATACGTCCGCACGCGTCCCCTCTTCCTCCATGGCGCTGTCCCGCTTTATCATGTGTCCCATGAGGTCGCCGATGCAGAGCTCACTTCCGAGGTCCCTGCGACCGGGCTAGCGGCCGGCTCAGCGGCGTGGACTCTGCGTAGCATGCTCGCCCCTCGTGCCGATCTGCTACTGCCGCCGGTCTGCATCGTTTGCCGGACGCGAATCAGCGGCCACGGACTCTGGCGACTGTTGGGCGCGGATCGACTTCATCGCCCTTCCCATCTGCGACCGCCTCGGCGTGCCGCTTCCTTATGATGCCGGGGAGCCCGCCTCTCGGCGGCCGCGATCGCCGATCCGCCAGTCTACGACCGGGCGCGCGCCGTGGCGCGTTATTCCTCAATCATGCGGGACCTGATCCAAGGCTTCAAATATTGGGATCGGCACGAGGGTCTGCCGTTGTTCGGCCGATGGCTCGCAACCACCGGAGCGGAGCTCCTCGTCGACGCCGATCTGATCGTGCCGTTCCCCCCTCTACCGCTCAAGGCTCTGGTCGCGGAGCTTCAATCAGTCGGCCGTACTTGCTCGCGCCGTGGGAGACTGACGGGCGTTCCCATCGATTGCCTCTTGCTCGGCCGGATGCGGCGCCCGCCGAGCCAGGTCGGGCTTACGGCGGCGCAGCGGCGGCGGAACGTCGCAGGAGCCTTTGGCGTCACCCGCGCGCGGATACACATGCGCGGCAAGCGTATCGTCGTCGTCGATGACGTCATCACCACCGGCGCTACCGTCGACGCCTGTGCGCGAACCCTGAAGCGGGCGGGCGCGGTTCGGGTCGACATCCTGGCGCTGGCCCGGGCCGTGGAACCATCCGCCTTCCTGCTGTAGTCTAGCATCTGCTTATCGACCCTCTTATCTAACAACAGAACTCTAGTGGGGCCGAGCAGCGGAACTTTGATGACGAGAATCCTTCTCTACACCACTCCCTTTTGCGGCTATTGCAGCGCCGCGAAGCGGCTGCTTGCGACCAAAGGTGTCGCCTTCACCGAGATCGACGTGAGCGAAGACGCCGCCAAGCGCGAGGAGATGATTTCCCGCGCGACGGGCCGGCGCGCCGTGCCGCAAATCTTCATCGACGGAAGCCATGTCGGCGGCTACGAGGAGCTCGCCGCGCTCGAGCGCGCCGCCAGGCTCGACCCCTGGCTTGCGGAGCTTGAAGCGGTGGCAGGTGCTGCGGGGCAATGACCGCGCCTTCGCCGAAAGCTTTCCGCACGGCCTTGGTTCAGCTCAGGTCCGGCCGCTCCATTGCACCCAATATGCAGATGGCGGAGGACCTCATCCGGCGCGCCGCTGCCGGCGGCGCCGTCTATGTGCAGACGCCGGAAAACACGGCGATCATGGAACTTGAGCCAGAGCGGTTGTTGGGCGAGATCGATTTAGAGGAAGAGAGCGCGACGCTTGCCCAACTCAAGGCGCTCGCGAAGGAGCTCGGGCTTTGGCTGCATGTGGGCTCGCTCGCCATGAAGGTCGACCGAACCAAAGCCGCCAACCGTTCCTATCTGATCGCACCGGACGGGGAGATCGTCGCGCGCTACGACAAGCTGCACCTGTTCGACGTCGACCTTGCGGGCGGCGAGAGCTACCGCGAATCCAGCACCTACCGCCCTGGCGCCAAGGCCGTGCTCGCCGATCTGCCTTGGGGACGGCTTGGCTTGAGCATCTGCTATGACCTTCGCTTCCCTGCGCTCTACCGCGCCCTCGCCATTGCAGGCGCCGCCTTCCTCGCCGTGCCCTCGGCCTTCACCAAACAGACGGGCGAGGCCCATTGGCGCGTGCTCCTACGCGCTCGCGCCATCGAGACGGGCGCCTTCGTGCTCGCCGCCGCCCAAGGCGGTCCGCATGAGAACGGCCGCAGCACCTATGGGCACAGCATGATCGTCTCCCCCTGGGGCGAGGTCCTGGCGGAGGCGGGCGAGGATCCCCAGATTCTCTTCGCCGATATCGACCCCGGGCTTTGCGCCGAGGCGCGGGAGAAAGTGCCCTCGCTTCAGCATGGGCGCCAATTCGAGGTCGAGATTGCGGCATCATGATCTGTTATGCGCTGGCTTGCGAGGCGGGCCACGGCTTCGACGCCTGGTTCGGCTCGGCACAGGCCTACGACGACCAGGCGGGAGCCAAGTCGATCGCCTGCCCCTGTTGCGGCAGCGTCCGGGTGGCCAAGGCCCCCATGGCCCCGCATGTGGCGAAGCGGCGGTCGGAGCCGCTGGCACGGGTCGAGCGCCCTAAGTCCTACGCCATGTTGCGCAAGCTTCGCGCCGAGCTCACCGCCAATGCCGATTATGTGGGGGCGAAATTCCCTGACGAGGCGCGCAAGATCTATTTCGAGGAGGCGCCACCCCGCAGTATCTTTGGCGAAGCGACGCTCCAGGAGGCCCGCGAGCTCTGCGAGGAAGGCATCCCGGTCTGCCCTTTGCCGCCGCTGCCTGAGGACCAGAATTAGCTTTCCTGCGGTATGCAAGTCGGTGCAAAAAAATCGAGTTCAAATAAACTTGTTGTTGGGGGGCGCCCTGTTACAGCCTTGATGATCTAATATCGGAAAGCCGCCGAGCGTTGGTTTTCGCGCAACCAGGGAAAGGTCATGCGCCTCTTGAGTTTCTTCCGTATTCCCCAAAGTCTCCTCGCGTTGCCGCTTCTGCTCGTCGGTCCCCTGAGCAGTCCGGCTAGCGCCAACGTCCTCATCACCATCGATAAGAGCGCGCAACGGATGACCGTCTGGGTCGACGGCACCGAGGAGTACACTTGGCCGGTCTCGACCGGTAGACCTGGATTTGATACACCTTCTGGCTCCTATTCCGCATTAAGCATGAATGAAGAATGGTATTCGAAGCAATGGGATAACTCTCCTATGCCGCACTCAATCTTCTTTATGAAAGATGGTCACGCTATTCATGGCAGCTATGAGGTGAAGAACCTTGGAAAGGCCGCTTCCCATGGCTGCGTGCGGCTCTCGCCCGAGAACGCCGCAACCCTTTACGCCCTGGTGGAGGCGCAAGGCATGGCCAACACCCAGGTGGTGGTGAGCGGGACCGGCCAGGAGGTGGCCCAGCCCAAAAAGCCGCGCCAGCCCCAATACGGGGAGGCCTGGCAGGGGGACGGCTATTACCCAACCTACCCCTTTGGCTGGAGGAGACCCGGCTGGGGTCCCGGATACGCGCCGCCGCCCGGGTTCCGGGCGCCGCGCAATTGGTTCCAGGGGCCGGGATATTGAGGGGAGCGCGGCCTTAGTCACCTGACCAGAGGCCCTTCGGCATTTTTCCAGGCTTGGATGCCGCCATGGAGATGGCGCGAGCCGCCGAGGCCTGCGGCTTGCGCCGCTTGTACGGCCATGGCCGATCGCTCTCCAAAGGAACAGTAGAAGATCAGGCGCTTGCCTGCAGCCCGTGCCAGCTGATGCAAGAGACCATCTGCCTGTAGGCTCGACCGCAGGCCGGGGTAAGCAACGTGCAGCGACCCAGGAATAATGCCATCCCGGCTGCGCTCCCGCTCTTCCCGCAGATCGACCAGGGCAACATCTCGTTGGCCTAAGAGGGCCTTCGTCTCTCCCGCCGTCAAAGCCCATCCCCGATCGGCGACAATGTTTTGAGCAAGCCCGATCCGCATGTTCGCCGGGACCGCTACGTCCATCATCTTGGGGTTGGGAAGGTGCAAATTATTCATGAGGTCCACATATTCGTCGATGGATTTGACCTGCAGGCGCGGATTGAAGGCACGTTCTTCGCCGATGGTGCTCACCGTGTCGCCCTTATAGTCGTGTGCAGGATACACAAGCGTCTCGTCGGGCAGCCTCAGCAGTCGCCCAAAGATCGAGCCATATTGGGCGCGTGGATCGCCGTTCTGAAAATCCGTGCGTCCGGTGCCGCGAATGAGCAGGGTATCTCCCGTGAACACGCGATCCGGCATGATAAAGCTGTAGGAATCGTCGGTGTGGCCCGGGGTATAGGCGACCCCGAGACTGATGCCTTCGATCTCGACCCGGTCGGCGTCGCTGACGCGGATTGAGACGACGTCCGCCTTGGTCTGCTCGCCCATGAGGGTGATGCAGTGGGTGCGCTCGCGCAGCGCCTCCAGCCCCGTGATGTGGTCAGCATGCAGGTGGGTGTCGATGGCCTTGATGAGTCTTAAGTCCAGCTCTTTTAGGAGCTGAATGTAACGGTCTACTTTCTCAAGTACGGGATCGACGATGAGCGCTTCTCCGCCATGCCGGCTCGCAAGAAGATAGGTGTAGGTGCTCGAGGTGCTGTCGAACAGCTGCCGGAAGATCATGACATCTGTGCTCCTCCTTCATTACCGCCGCATAGCGGAGGCGAAATAGTTCACATCGGTGTCGGCGCCGAGGCGCCACTCGTCGGCAAACGGGTCATAGCTCAGCCCCTCGGTGTCGGTGAGGGTGAGGCCGGCGGCGCCGAGAGCGGCTGCCAGCTCCTCGGGCCTGACGAAGCGCTGCCATTGATGGGTGCCGACGGGGAGCCAGCGGAGGATCAGCTCGGCGCCGAGAATCGCGAGCGCATAGGCCTTGAGGGTGCGGTTGAGCGTCGAAAGGATCATAACGCCTCCGGGCTTCACCAGAGGCGCCACGGTCTTGAGAAACGCCGGCACGTCCGGGACGTGCTCCACGACTTCGAGCAGCAGCACAGCGTCATGGCTCTCTCCACGGCCCACAAGCTCCTCGGCGGTTGCCATCTGATAGTCGATGTCGAACCCGGCCGCGTCGGCGTGCGATTTCGCTGCCTCGATGGTCTCGGCGCCGGGGTCGATTCCGGTCACGCGCGCGCCGAGCCGCGCCAAGGGCTCGCAGACAAGGCCCCCGCCACAGCCGATGTCGAGCACGCTCAAGCCCGCAAGGCTCAAGCCTTGCGTGGGGTCGCGTCCGAAGCTGCGGCAGAGCTGGTCGCGGATATAGGTGAGGCGCACCGGGTTGATGCGATGGAGCTGCCTGAAGGGGCCGCCAGCGTCCCACCACTCTCCGCCGAGCCGCGCAAAGCGGGCGACTTCCTCGCGGTCGAGCGTGAGTGAGCTTTGGGGGCCTCGCGTCATGTGGGCCATTGACCGTGGCCCTTAGCCCCCTGTCAAGCAGGGGTGGGGCCGAGTCCAAGTCAGGTTGCGGCACGGGCCGGCAGTCAGTATGAAGAACCGCTTTTCTGGCCGGTCCCTCTGTGGGGCCGGCCATACTGTTGCTGAGGCAAAAGGTGCGCTTTGGAATGCGGGCGCCCGGCCCGGGAGGGGCAAGTGTCTCTATTGGTGCTTAAATTCGGCGGGACATCTGTCGGCGATGTGGATCGCATCCGCAACGTCGCGGCGCATGTGAAGCGCGAGGTGGACGCAGGCCACGCTTGTGCCGTCGTGGTCTCGGCCATGTCGGGCCAAACCAATCAACTCGTGACCTTGGTCGAGGACGCCTGGGGCTTCAAGCAGCGCCGGCTACGGAATGACGGCGAGGTCTCGGTCGAGTATGACGCACGCGAATATGATGCCGTAGTGGCCTCGGGCGAGCAGGTCAGCTCTGGGCTCCTCGCCATCGTGCTCCAGTCAATCGGCATACCGGCGCGGTCGTGGCAGGGCTGGCAGATCCCGGTCGCTACTGACGGCGCCCACCGCGCAGCCCGCATCACCGGTGTCGCCGTCGAGACTCTGAAGGCGCGGTTGATGCAAGGCGAGGTCGCGGTCGTGGCCGGGTTCCAGGGGCTTGGCCCCGACAACCGCATCAGCACCTTGGGGCGCGGAGGGTCCGACACGAGCGCGGTGGCGCTTGCCGCGGCGCTCAGCGCCGACCGTTGCGACATCTATACGGATGTCGACGGCGTCTACACAACCGACCCGAGGATCGTGCCACGCGCCCACCGGCTCGACAGAATCTCCTACGAAGAGATGTTGGAGATGGCCTCGCAAGGCGCCAAGGTGCTGCAGACCCGCTCCGTCGAGCTTGCCATGCAGAAGGGAGTCCGCGTGCTGGTGCGCTCGAGCTTCGACCCGCCTGACATGCCCGGCGCGGACGCTGCCGAGACTTGTGGAACACTCGTTTGTCATGAGGATGAGATCGTGGAGCAACATGTCGTCAGCGGGATCGCCTATGCGAGGGACGAGGCCAAAGTAACGCTGCTCAAGATCGCCGACAAACCTGGAGTGGCGGCGCAGGTGTTCTGCCCGCTCGCGGCAGCCAACATCAATGTCGACATGATCGTGCAGAATGTCTCCGAGGACGGCTTTACCGATCTCACCTTCACCGTACAAAGCGCCGACTTCGACCGCGCGGTCGAGGTGCTGAAGAAGGCCAGGGAAAGCGTCGGCTATTTCGACTTGCGCGGCTCGACCGACGTCGCCAAGGTATCAGCCATAGGCGTCGGCATGCGCAGCCATGCGGGGGTTGCGGCCCAAATGTTCAGCGCGCTTGCCGAAAAGGGCATCAATATCGAGGCGATCTCGACTTCCGAGATCAAAATCAGCGTATTGATCGATGCGGCCTACGCCGAGCTTGCGGTGCGGACCTTGCATTCCTTGTTCGGATTGGACAGCCGCTAAGGACTCTTAGGCGGCTACCTCAAGCCTTTCGCAAGCTTGGTTCGCCGCCAAAGGCCGGCGAGGACTGGTATCTATGCCAATCTCTATTGGCGCTCCAAGACTGCTGCTCCGCCGCTTGCGCGAGGTGATGGCCGAGCGCGAGAGCGCACAGGCGCGCCTCGACAAGGTCGTGGTGCTGATCGCCTCCAACATGGTCGCCGAAGTGTGCTCGCTCTATTTGCGCCGACGGGACAGCTCGCTCGAGCTGTTCGCGACCGAAGGCCTCAATCGTGAGGCCGTCCACAGCACGCATCTGAAGCGCGGCGAAGGTCTCGTCGGGTTGATCGCCGAGCAGGCCGAACCGATGCAGTTCGCCGACGCGCAATCCCACCCGGCCTTCTCCTATCGGCCGGAGACCGGCGAGGAGATCTACCACGCCTTTCTCGGTGTGCCGATCCTCCGGGGTGGTCATACCATCGGCGTATTGACCGTACAGAATCGTACCCAGCGTCATTACAGCGACGAGGAGGTTGAGGCGCTGCAAACGACTGCCATGGTGATCGCGGAGATGATCGCCTCCGGCGGGCTGGTCGTGAGCGACGAAGCCACGCAAGACGCGCGCCGCGACCAGAGCGCCCGCTTCACCGGCCTTGCAATCTCCGAAGGCGTGGCGCTGGGCCATGTGGTGCTACATGAACCGCGCATCGTCGTCACCAAGCTGATCGCCGAGGATGTCGAGCTCGAGCGCCGGCGGCTCGCGCAAGCCATCGAGGACCTCACCGGCATGATCGACGGCATGCTAGGGCGAGGCGACATGGAGCGCGCCGGCGAGCATCGCGAGGTGCTGGAAGCCTTCCGCATGTTCGCTCACGACCGCGGCTGGCGCCGTCGCCTCGATGAGGCGATGCTCACCGGGTTGACGGCCGAGGCTGCCGTGCAGCGGGTCCGCAACGATACGCGGGCGCGCATGCTGCGGCAGACCGATCCCTATGCACGGGAACGGCTGCACGACATCGACGATCTCTCCAATCGGCTGTTGCGCCTGCTCGCGGGCGGGGCAGGGACGGCGGCGGCCGGAAACCTGCCGCAAGACACCATTCTGGTCGCCCGCACCATGGGTCCGGCGGAGCTGCTCGACTACGACCGCCACCGCTTGCGCGGGCTCGTGCTTGAGGAGGGCGGCGCGACGAGCCATGTCGCCATTGTGGCGCGCGCGCTTGGGCTCGCGGCGATCAGCCAGGCCAAGGGTGTGCTTGAGGTAGTGGAGGCGGGCGACGCGGCCATCGTCGACGCCGAAGGCGGTGAGCTGCATGTGCGGCCGACCCCGGAGGTCGTGGCGGCCTATGCCGATAAGGTTCGTTTTCGGGCTAGGCGCCAGGCCCAGTATGCGGCCTTGCGCATCGTGCCGCCGGTCACTCTCGACGGGGCGCGGGTCTCGCTGAATATCAACGCCGGGCTCCTGTTCGACCTACCGCATCTCGACCAGTCCGGCGCCGACGGTATCGGGCTGTTCCGCACCGAGCTGCAGTTCATGATCGCCTCTACCTTCCCGCGGCTCGAACAGCAGACGCGCATCTACAAAGCGATCCTCGATGCCGCCGGCGATCGCCCTGTAGTGTTCCGCTCCCTCGATGTCGGGGGCGACAAGGTGCTGCCTTACTTTCGCGTGAGCAAGGAGGAGAACCCGGCTCTCGGCTGGCGAGCGATCCGCATGGCGCTCGATCGGCCGGCGCTGTTCCGCACCCAGATCCGCGCCCTGCTCAGAGCAGCACAAGGGCGCGAGCTTCGCATCATGCTGCCGATGATCGCCGATGTGGCCGAGCTTGAGGCGGCAAAGGCGCTCATCGACCGTGAGGTGCTGATCCTGAAGCGCCACGGCCGTCCCGAACCAAAGCGCCTCCTCATCGGGGCCATGATCGAGGTGCCAGCGCTTTTGTGGCAGCTCGATCGTCTCCTGCCGCTTGCCGATTTTGCTTCCGTGGGCTCGAATGACTTGATGCAATTCCTCTTCGCCACTGACCGCAGCAACATACTGGTCGCCGACCGCTTCGATGCGCTCAATCCAGCGGGGCTCATGGCGCTTCGCACGATTGTCGAGGCCGCAGCCAAGTACAACGTGCCGCTTAATCTGTGCGGAGAGATGGCGGGCAAGCCGCTCGAGGCGATGGGTCTCATCGGCCTCGGATTCCGCTCGATCTCCATGGCGCCGGCCTCGGTAGGCCCGGTCAAGGCCATGGTCCTTTCGCTCGATGCAGGCGATCTGTGGGCGCACATGCAAGAGCTTCTAGCCTGCAAAGCCACATCCTTGCGCGATGAGCTGAAGAGCTACGCAGTCGAGAAGGGCGTGCAAGTATGAGCAGGGGCGCCAGAAGGCGACGCTTGAGCGGTGGCGCTGAGGCTTGCAAACCGCCGGCCGATAGGCTTGTGTGGGACGAGATTCGCGGAGTATGGGATCGGCCTTGCGATGGCCACTTCGCCGCGCTCAGCGCCGGGAAGCCTGTCTTTGGACGTTCGATCCGGAGGCCGCCTGCACATTCACGGGATCAAGGAAATGCCAGCCGGCTATGATGCTGAGGTGGCGGAGCTGTTTCGGGACCTGCGTGTCGCGAGCGGCTTGTCGGAGGCGGATCTCGCCGCCCAGCTCGCCACACGCCTAGAGGTGGTTCAGGCCCTTGAGCAGGGCGCGCTGCACGCCTTGCCGCCATGGCCGGAGACCTGCCGCGTCGTATCGACCTATGGGACTTTGCTCAACCTAGACGTGCGTCCCTTGTTGCGGCGTATCTATGCCCAAGTCGAAGCGGGGATCGTCGAGCTTGCCCCGAAACCGATGCCCGACGTGCCCTTCATGGCGCCGCCGGGGGACATGAATCGCGAATTCCAAACGCAACGGCGGCCCTCCACGCCTCCGGCCCCCGAGCCATTTCCCGTACAATCGCGCCAGGCTGCCGCTCCACCACCAAGGGCGACCCAAGCGGCGCCGGATTGGGGAATACAATCCCAACAACCGAGGCAGGCGCAGGCGCCGCAGCCCAGACCGCAGCCCAGACCGCAGCCGCAATCACAGTGGCAGCCTCAGCCCCAAGCTGCGCCTCAACCACAACCCCGAACGGCGCCACCACCACCCCCACAGCCACAGCCCAAAGCGGCGCCTCGAGCGGCGCCAGCCGATGCGAAGCCCGAGACGAAAAGGCGGCGATGGGCGACGCTGCTGAAATGGGGTCTGATCACGCTGATTGTCTTCGGTGTCGCAATCGGACTATGGCTGTGGTTCGCCAAGCCCAGTCCGCTCGGCTCGTCCGGTCCAACTACGGCCCAATCGGGGGCCCAGCCGCCGAAGGCCGCGCCGCCGCCGGCCCCTATCACCGACCCAAACGATCCGCGTAGCCGCAAGGCGGACCGGCTTCCCGGTCCCTCGTAGCCAGCCCATCGACATTCTGTTTTGGTCCACCGTCTGTTCCGAACATGACCACGATTCCCGCCGAGAAGCTCGACAAGCTTGTCTCCCGCTGGGGGATGGTGCAAAGCGCGCTCGCCTCCGGCGGCGACCGGGAAAGCTTCGTGCGCCTTTCCCGCGAGTTCGCCGAGCTCGATCCGATCGTGGCGACCATCACCGCGCTCCGTTCGGCGATGCGGGAACGTGAGGATCTGAAGCAGCTGATCGAAGACCCCTCCTCAGGGAAGGAGATGGCGGCTCTGGCGGAGGAGGAGCTCGGCACTCTCGATGCGAAAATCGAAGACCTCGAGCAGCAGCTGAAGGTGCAATTGCTGCCCAAGGATGCCGCAGATGACAAGAGTGCCATCTTGGAGGTGCGTGCCGGCACCGGCGGCGAGGAAGCTGCGCTGTTTGCCGGTGATCTCTTCCGCATGTATCAGCGCTATGCCGACAAGCAGAGCTGGAAGGTCAACATTCTATCGGCGAGCGAGTCGGCCACGGGCGGATTCAAGGAGATCATTGCCAATATCACCGGCAAGGGCGTGTTCGCCCGGCTCAAATTCGAGTCGGGCGTGCACAGGGTGCAGCGGGTGCCGGAGACCGAGGCGCAAGGGCGCATCCACACTTCGGCGGCGACTGTCGCCGTGCTGCCGGAAGCTGAGGAGGTCGACATCAAGATCGATGAGAAGGACCTGCGCATCGACGTGTTCCGGGCGAGCGGCCCCGGGGGGCAATCGGTCAACACCACCGATAGCGCCGTCAGAATCACGCATTTGCCGAGCGGTGTCGTGGTCAGCCAGCAAGACGAAAAATCGCAGCATAAGAACAAGGCCAAGGCGATGAAGGTGCTGCGTGCCCGCCTCTACGAGCTCGAGCGATCCAAGCTCGACGCGGAGCGTTCGGAGAACCGCCGCAGCCAGATCGGCACTGGCGACCGCTCGCAGCGAATCCGGACCTATAATTTTCCGCAAGGGCGCGTTACCGATCACCGCATCGGGCTAACGCTGCACCAGCTGTATCTGGTGTTGGAGGGAGAAGCGCTCGATGAGCTTATCGATGCGCTGATTACCGAACATCAGACGAGCCAGCTCGCCGCGATGCAGGAGCAGGGTCATGGGTGAGGTCGTTTCGCACCGCCTTGGCCTTGGCAAGGGCTGCAGCCTTGGCAAGGCCCGCGCCGCAGCCGCCGGGATGCTGCGCCAGGCCGAGATCGAGGCACCAGAGCTCGACGCGCGGCTGCTGCTCTGCCACGCGACGGGGCTGAGCCATGAAGCCTACGTCGCTGGACTCAAGGCTGAGCTGTCGCTTGAGGCCTCGGCACGCTTTGGCAGCTATGTCGAGCGGCGCCTTGACGGCGAGCCGGTGTCGCGCATCGTTGGTTATCGGGAGTTCTATGGGCGCCCGTTCGGCATCGATGCGAGCACGCTGGACCCCCGCGCCGATACGGAGACGCTGATCGAAGCGGCGCTGGCGGTGGTCGATCGGAAGGGCTTACGCGAGAGCCCGCTCAAGCTGCTCGATCTCGGCACTGGCAGCGGCTGCATTCTGATCACCCTCTTGGCGGAGCTGCCGAAGGCAAGCGGAATCGGCGTCGATGCGAGTGTGTCGGCGCTTGCGCTTGCCAGAACCAATGCGCGGCATCTCGGGGTCGGCGCGCGAGCGAGCTTTGTTGCTAGTGATTGGCTCGAGGCCCTCGGCGGCGCGTTCGATCTGGTGGTCGCCAATCCGCCTTACCTGGCAACGCCCGATATTGCTGGACTGCCCCGCGAGGTGAGCGCCCATGATCCTCGGCCGGCGCTCGATGGTGGCGCCGACGGGCTCGCAGCCTATCGCCGCATTGCGCCGCGGGCGCGCGACGTGTTGCGGCAAGGTGGCACCATCCTACTCGAGACCGGAGCGGATCAGACCGAGGCTGTGCTCCATCTCCTGCGTGAGACGGGCCTTGCGGTCGAAACCGGTCAGTGCCTGTGGCACGATCTCGGCCAGCGGCCGCGGGTGGTCGCCGCGAGCGCATGACGCCGGGGACTGCCCGACAGCGATAAAGTCGCATACGCAAAAAAGGGACTTGGAAAATCGCGGGGATCAGGCTAGGTTCATGGCCAGCGGAATTATTAGTTTCGGCCATTGCGTTAACAGCGCAGGCCAGTTGCAGACGGCAACGAGAGCGGACATCTCTTGAACCTCGATTGAAGGGCAGCGTGCCTATCGGGACGTTCAGGTGACGCTCAACCGCCCATCTATCTTTAGGCTGGCTGGCGCTATCGAGGAAAGTCGGCTCGGCGCCGGGGATTAGCACAAGGTTGCAGCGAAAGTTCGTTTACCGATCATGGCGCCGTCGGCCGCACGCGGACGGAGCGAAAGCCAGTAGCAAACTCGGACCCGAGATCCGAGCCGACAAGAAACTGACGAGCAGGGAGCAAATCGCGGCCTTCGCCGCCTATCAGGGTTGAACAGAAGCCTATGAGGCAAGGACAACAGAATCGCAGGGGCCGCGGCCGCACTGGCCGCAAGCCCCAAAATCCATTGGCGCGGAGCTACGAATCCAACGGGCCCGACGTCAAAATCCGCGGAACCGCGGCTCATATCGCCGAGAAGTACACGTCGCTCGCGCGTGACGCTTTGGCTTCGGGCGATTTGGTGGCCGCGGAGAGCTATTTCCAGCACGCGGAGCATTACAACCGCATCATCATGGCCGCGCAGTCGCAGCTCGGTCCCCAACACGGTGGCCAGTCGGGCGAAGGGGCGAATGGCGGATTCCGGCCGCGCTGGAACGCCGATGCCTCCGACGACGATGGAGGTTCCGATTTGGAGGGCGGCCCTGGGACCGGCAGCGGGGACGAGATGCGCGGGGGTGGCGGACGTGAGCATTATGGGCGTCGTGGCCCGAATGGCAGCGAGGCCCCAGCGGGGGACTCGAATGGTTCCGATCCGGCCGAACCTGCCCAATCCGATGAGAGTACCTCGGACCCGGTTGGCTAACGCCCGGGCGCACACCGAATAGCACCTGGCCCATGGTCCCCGGGAGGGAGGGTGTTCGGTACGCGAGCTTTCGCGCGAGCGGCAGTCCAATGGACGCCTTCCCTTTTTGTTGGTGAAGACCGACGCTATATCTGCGTTAAGGGGTGGGCAGTATTGGATTTGGCTATTCGGCCGAGCGCGCACACTCTGCAGCCCGGATTTGCGCCGCTTAAGCGTGTTGAAGAGGGAAGCGTCCCATGGATTTCGAGAAATTCTCCGACCGCCTGAAGGGCTTCGTGCAGTCGGGGCAAACCCTTGCCATCCGCGAAGGCAACCCGCAGATCACCCCGGAGCACCTGTTGAAGGTGTTGCTTGACGATCCGGAAGGTCTGGCCGCGGGGCTCATCGCCAAAGCCGGCGGCCGCCCCAAGGAGGCTTTGGAGCGCGACGAGGCAGCGCTTGCCAAGCTCCCCAAGGTCTCGGGCGGCGGGGCGCAGGTGCATATGGCGCCGGCGCTTGGGCGCGTGCTCGACCAGGCGGAGCAGATTTCCACCAAGGCCGGCGATAGCTTCGTCACCGTGGAGCGCGTGTTGCAGGCGCTCAGCCTCGCCAAGGAGACCGAAGCCGCTCGCATCCTCGCGGATGCTGGTGTCACGCCGACCTCGCTCAATGCCGCCATCAACGAGCTGCGCAAGGGCCGCACGGCGGATTCGGCGTCCGCCGAGCAGGCTTATGACGCGCTGAAGCGCTACACCCGCGATTTCACCGAAGCGGCGGCCAAGGGTCAGCTCGATCCCGTGATCGGCAGGGACGAGGAGATCAGGCGCACCATCCAGGTGCTGTCGCGCCGCACCAAGAACAACCCCGTGCTGATCGGCGAGCCTGGCGTCGGCAAGACCGCGATCGTGGAGGGGCTTGCACACCGCATCGTCAAGGGAGACGTGCCGGAGAGCCTGAAGGACAAGAAGGTGCTCGCGCTCGACCTCGGCGCGCTGATCGCCGGCGCCAAATATCGCGGCGAGTTCGAGGAGAGGGTGAAGGCGGTGCTCTCCGAGATCCAGTCCTCGCACGGCCAGATCATCCTCTTCATTGACGAGATGCACACGCTGGTCGGCGCCGGCAAGGCCGACGGCGCCATGGACGCCTCTAACCTGCTGAAGCCCGCGCTTGCAAGGGGCGAGCTGCACTGCGTCGGCGCCACCACGCTCGACGAATACCGAAAGCATGTGGAGAAGGACGCAGCACTCGCGCGGCGCTTCCAGCCGATCTTCGTCTCGGAGCCCACCGTCGAGGACACGATCTCGATCTTGCGGGGGCTCAAGGAGAAGTACGAGCTGCACCATGGCGTGCGCATCGCCGATGCCGCGCTCGTCGCCGCGGCCGTGCTGTCCAACCGCTACATCGCCGACCGCTTCCTGCCCGACAAGGCGATCGACCTCGTCGATGAGGCGGCGTCGCGCTTGCGCATGCAGATCGACTCCAAGCCCGAGCAGCTCGATGAGCTCGACCGCCGCATCATGCAGCTCAAGATCGAGCGCGAGGCGCTGAACAAGGAATCCGACAGCGCCTCGAAGGACCGGCTCGCGAAACTCGAAAAGGAGCTCGCCAATCTCGAGGAAGAGGCGAGCGTGCTCACGCAACGCTGGCAGGACGAGAAGGCGAAGCTCTTATCGGCGCAGAAGCTGAAGGAACAGCTCGATGCCGCCCGCGTCGAGCTCGAGCAGGCGCAACGGCGCGGCGATCTCGCGCGAGCCGGCGAGCTTGCCTACGGCGTCATCCCCGATCTGGAGACGAAGCTCAAGCAGCTCGAAGAGGCCGAGGACAAGGCCGACGCCATGGCGCGAGAGGTGGTGACCGCGGACCTCATCGCGCAGGTGGTGTCGCGCTGGACCGGCATTCCCGTGGACAAGATGCTCGAAGGCGAGCGCGACAAGCTGCTCCGCATGGAGGAGGAGATCGTCAAGCGCGTGGTGGGCCAAAGCGAAGCCGTGACCGCGGTCTCGACGGCGGTGCGCCGCTCCCGCGCCGGCCTGCAAGATCCCAACCGGCCGATCGGCTCCTTCATGTTTCTAGGCCCGACCGGCGTCGGCAAGACCGAGCTTGCGCGTGCACTCGCGATGTTCCTGTTCGACGACGAGCACGCCATGATCCGCATCGACATGTCGGAATATATGGAGAAGCACTCCGTGGCCCGGCTGATCGGCGCGCCCCCCGGTTATGTCGGCTATGAAGAGGGGGGCGCGCTCACCGAGGCCGTGCGCCGCAGGCCCTATCAGGTGATCCTGTTCGACGAGATCGAGAAGGCGCATCCGGATGTGTTCAACGTGCTGTTGCAGGTGCTCGACGACGGCAGGCTCACCGACGGCCAGGGCCGCACCGTCGACTTCCGCAACACGCTGATCATCATGACCTCCAATCTCGGCTCGGAATATCTTGTCAATCAGCCCGAAGGCGAGGATTCGGAGGCTGTGCGCGAGCAGGTGATGGCGGTGGTGCGCGCCCATTTCCGCCCCGAGTTCCTGAACCGCGTCGATGAGATCATTCTGTTCCACCGCCTGAAGCGCGATCAGATGGCGGCGATCGTGGACATCCAGATGAAGCGGCTCGCGAAGCTGCTCGCCGACCGCAAGCTCACCATCGAGCTCGACGACAAGGCGAAGGATTGGCTGGGGGCCAAGGGCTACGATCCGGCCTATGGCGCACGGCCGTTGAAGCGCGTCATCCAGAAATATGTGCAAGACCCGCTCGCCGAGCTGATCCTGCAAGGCAAGCTGCATGAGGGTGAGACGGCGAAGATCAGCGTGAATAAGGACGGCCTGATCATCAACGGCCAGGCGGTGAAGCAAGCCGCTTAGTTCGCAGTCCCCGTTCTTCGCATAATTGGGGTAGGAGGCCGGCCAAGGACACGGCTGAGGCGCGTGAGAATTAAGAATTCAAAAGGGAGGTTGCGAGGACTACTGGCTCGCTTGGGCGACGCGGCTCGTCACCGGATCCATCTGCCTGAGCTCGTCGATGCGTCTGCGCTCCTTCTGGAACTCGGCGAGCTGGCGGCCGGTAAGTTGCAGACCGCGGGGCACTTGGATCGTCATTGGGTTGACGAATTTGCTGTTGACCAGGATCTCATAATGGCAATGCGGACCCGTGGAGAAGCCGCTCGAGCCCACATAGCCGATCACCTGGCCCTGCTTTACGCTGACGCCGGGCTCGAGGCCGTCGGCATAGCGCGAGAGATGGCCGTAAGCGGTGGTAAAGCCGTTGGCGTGGCGGATGCGGATATAGTTGCCGTAGCCGCCTTCGCGGCCCACGGTCTCGACGGTGCCGTTGCCGCCGGCGAGAATGGGCGTGCCCAAGGGCGCTGCCCAGTCGACGCCGGTATGCATGCGGACGGTGCCGAGCAACGGATGCACGCGCGGGCCGAAGCCCGAGGTGTAGCGGCCGCCCTTGACAGGGTTGCGCATCAGGAACTTCTTGGCGCTGTTGCCCTGCTCGTCATAGAAGTCGACGAGGCCGTCTTGGGTGCGGAAGCGATAGAAGCTCCGCGTCTGCGCATCCACGGTCATCGCGGTGTAGAGCACCTCGCCGAGCGCGTCGCGGTCGTCGGAGCCGTTCGGGACATCGAAGAACACGTCGAGGCTGTCGCCTGGCGATGCCTTTCGTTTGAAGTCGACGTCATAGGAGTGGACGCGCAAGAGCTTGATGATGGTCTCCGGCGGAATGTGCTGGCTCATGGCCGCGTGGAAGAAGCTCGTATAGAGCGTGGCGCGCTGCGATCGCTGTGCGCCGTTCGGCCCATTGGCGGCGGCGTTGGCTTGATTGGTGGCGACGAAATCGCCGTGCCGTGTTCGCGAGACGCCGGCGATATAGACGCCGCCGGGGCCGTACACGCTCACTCTGACCGGCTCCATGGCGTCGGTGTCGCTCGGGGCCGGCACGAGGTTGAAGCGGACCTCCTGACCGGGCTTCAGGTTCTGCGACGGGAAGGCCGGGTCCATGGCCGCCATGACGGCCTTGGCCTGCAAAGGCTCGACGCCGGCCCTGGTGATGATGCCTGCCAGCGTGTCGCCGCGGCCGACCCTCACCACCCTGCTCTCGCTGCCGTCAAGCAGGTCGGCGTCCTCATCGTCGCCGTCGTTGTCTTGGTCGTCGGCGGTCTTGTGAATCACGGTGATATTGGGAGCGAGCGGGGAGGGCGTCGTACCGTCGTCGGCGTGATAGGCGCCCGGCTGCAGGATTGCGCCGGTCACCTCGCGGGAGCCTTGCGTCGCATCGGCGTAGGCGAAGTTCTCGGCGGCTTCGGCAACGACCGCATCGATTTCGTCCGACTTGAGCTCGACGCCGTCCTCCTCGGGCATCTTGCCGTTGGCAAGATCGGCGACGGCGAGGCTAACAGCTTGCGGGGCATCGGCCTCATCGGCGTCCTCGTCGCCGATCGGCGTTGAATCGGAATAGAGCTTGAAGGGATTGAAGGGGGGGAGCTGGTCGGCGTCGTCTGGCTGGGTGGTGGCCAAG
>JBARKP010000048.1:0-17223 GCA_049801475.1 Methyloceanibacter sp. | reverse complement strand
CCTTCAGGAAATCGGCATAGGAGCCCGTCAAGGACCACACTGCCCGTATCTCATCGTCATTGAGAATTTGAGCGCGAGCCTTCTCGGACGCCTCCCGCTTATCGCGCTTCATCCCAGGCACGATTGGGCTGGTGTAATTCTCATCCCGCGTCTGGTGCCACCTCATGACGCCGCGCATTGCCCCGAGTACGTCATCAGCGACACATCGGCTGTGAGTGTCCTCGATGTGATCGAGGAGCCCGGTGACCTCACCGCGCCTAATCTCCAGAAAGGGCTTGTCGCCGAAATATGTGCTGGCGTAGCGGAGGTCACGCAAGATGTCGTCTTTCGAGCGGAGCCCCTTCGCGTCTACGTGACGCTTGATGAATTCGTCAGCAATCTGCCTGAAGGAGGCTGGGTTAGGCTTTGCCTGTGACCGCCCTAGCGGGTCCTCCAGAAACAGCCTCCCTGCCTCACGCGCAGCCTTTAGGTTGAGTGCGGGCCATGACCCGAGGCTTTTGGACCTCGGCTTACCTCCGACATAGAACATCACCATCCATGTCTTGGGGCGGCGGTCACCATAGTTGCACCGCAGAAACAGCTTCACCGGCCGGGACTCAAAGTAGTCAGTCTGCTTCCCGTCTATCGGCTCCAGCCGTTTTATGACCTCCTCTGTGAACTTCTTAATGAGTGGCATTGGGTCTCTCCTCTTTGGGTACTACCTACGGTAGAGTGTGGTTCCTTGGTTAAGCAATGTTTAGTCAAGGTTGCACCCTCTATATAGGCTATCAGGGGTTGAATAGCTAGACCCAATTATTACGTCGTCAAAGCCATGAGTAGCAAGGAATTTTAGGGGTTGGGAAGGGGGCTATAGGTAGGTCGAGCCAAACGCGACACCCGGATCCCACTCCCGGAGAGGGCGACGTCGTGATCCGCATTTCCGCGGTGGGGCTCAACTTCTTCGATACCCTGGTGCTGCGCAACAAATATCAGATCAGCCCGCCCCTGCCCTTCTCGCCGGGCGCGGAGGTGGCCGGGACGATTGAGAGCTTGGGCTCCAGGGTTTCCAGCCTCGAAATCGGCCAAAGGGTCGTGGCCTTTATCGGCGGCAATGGCTGCCGGGAGAAGGTGGCGACCAAGGCCCGGAACGCTATTCCCATCCCCGACGGGGTAGGCGACGACGTCGCCGCCGGCATTCCGATCACCTATGGCACGGCGATGCACGCGCTTAAGGATCGCGCCAAGCTGAAGCCCGGGGAGACAGTTGCCGTGCTCGGCGCCGCCGGCGGGGCCGGCCTCGCCGCCGTCCAGGTCGCCAAGCTCATGGGCGGGCGCGTCATCGCCGTCGCCTCGTCGGGCGACAAGCTGGCACTGGCCCGGGCGCAGGGCGCCGAGATGGGCATCAACTATGTCAAGGAAAATCTGAACAGCAGACTTAAGGAGGTGACGGGGCGAAAGGGTGTCGACGTTCTCTATGACTGCGTCGGCGGACCCCACGCCGAGCCTGCTTTGCGCGCCATGGCCTGGGAGGGCCGCTATCTCGTGCTCGGCTTCGCCGCGGGCGAGATCCCGCGCGTTCCGCTCAATCTCGTTCTGCTCAAGGGCTGCTCGATCATCGGCGTGTTCTGGACCGCGTTCGCGGAGCGTTATCCGGACCAGCACCGCGCCAATACCGTAGAGCTGCTCGAATGGTGCCAACAGGGACTGATTACCCCGCATGTCCACGGCAGCTTCTCCTTGGTGGACACCGCCAAAGCGCTCGCGCTGATCGAGGGACGCAAAGTCACCGGCAAGGTGATCGTCAAGCCCCAGCTCTAACTCGAGAGCTAGGTTCTTCGGGGCAGCTCCTTGGTCGAGCGCTCGTGCGGCGGCCGCGCGATGGGTAGACGTGATGTGGGAGGAGACGAGCGCAAGCACGGCAGTGATCAGCGCCGCATCGTCGGCAAAGCCGAGCCCTGCGACGATGTCGGGGATGAGATCGAGCGGCAGGATGAAATAGGCGATTGCCGCAAGCAGCATGGCCCGGACGCGTATCGGGGTGGCGGGGTCGAGCGCGCTATAATAGCCCGCGACGATGTCCTCGGCGAAGGGCACTTGCCCGGCAAAGCGCTTGAACTTGGTCCAGAAGTCTCGGCGCACCTCGCGCTCGGTCAACGCTCGCAAGGAGATCTCCTTGCCAAGGGCCGCATTGCGCAGCTCGCTCGCGTCGTCCCAGGCCATCATGATCGTAACCTCGCTAGGCTGCTAAAGCGGCTTCCCCGCAAAGACATAGGATGGGGGATCGGCCGCGCAAGAAGCCGGAAATCGGGAGCCGGAGGCGAGCTTGCAGATGACGCCCGGGGGTGGGCCAATCCCGCGGCTTGTGTTGCGTCCTGCCGCGTGCGAAGCAGCCAGGTATGGTCACTCGCCGCGTTCTCTTCATCTGCCTTGGCAACATCTGCCGCTCTCCCATGGCCGAAGGCGTCTTCCGCCGCGTGGTCGAGGAGGAAGGTCTCATGGATCACTTCGAGATCGATTCGGCGGGTCTCGGGGATTGGCATGTGGGGCAGCCCCCCGACACCCGCGCCCAAGCCGCCGCGAGATCGCGCGGCATCGACATCTCCGGCCAATGCGCGAGGCAGGTAGCCCACGAGGATTTCGCGAGGTTCGATCTTTTGCTCGTCATGGATCGCTCCAACTACGCGGAGCTCAAACGCCGGGCGCCTTCGGACGCACGAGCCAAGATCCGCCACTTCCTCGATTTCGCCCCCCATGTGGGGACGAAGGACGTGCCGGACCCCTTCTTTGGGGGCGCGGAAGGGTTCGATGCCGCGCTCGATCTGATCGAGGAGGCCGGTCAGGGCCTACTCGCCTCCCTTATCGGCGAAGAGGCCATGCCGGCCAAGCGCGGCGCCTAATCTTCGAGCGGATAGGCGGTCTCGACCACGTAAGGCCCGCCGCCGACAGACGCGCGCGAGGAGAACACCACGAAGCGGCTGACCTCGAAAGGCTCGATCGAGAACCCGCCCTGGCGCTCCAGATAGGTTGCGACGGCCTCGGAGCTTGAGCCCCTCAGCCTCGCCATGGTGACGTGGGGCCTGTAGTTGCGGGGCTCCGGCGGTAGGCCCGCCGCCCGGGCCGCGCGCTCATGGGCGCGTTGCAGGGACTCGAGTGCATCGGAAGGTGCGATGCTGGCGAAGATCTGGCGCGGCTTGTGACCCCCGAAGCTGCCGAGCCCGTCGAGCGTCAGCTCGAAGGGAGCGGCGACGATGTTTGCCAGGCCTTGCGTGAAATCCCGCGCTGTGACGCCATCGACGTCGCCCAAGAAACGGAGCGTCAGGTGATAGTTCGCGGGATCGATCCAGCGCGCGCCGCTCAAGCCGGCGCGGACAAGGGTGAGTCGTTGCGCCACGGAGATTGGTATCTCGATCCCGGAAAACAGTCTTTGCATCTTGCTGCTCGGGCCCGAGTGGAAGCCTTAAGGGCAGGGGTTGGGATAAGTGAGGTGGATCTCTTCGATGTCCTTGAGCACCGCGTCGGACAGCTTGAGCAGGCCGCCGGCGATGTCGGTCTTGAGCTGCGCCAGCGTCGTGGCCCCGATGATGTTGGACGTGACGAAAGGCGGGAGGTCACGAAGGCAAGCGCCATTTGCGCCGAGTCAAGTCCATGTTTGCGCGCAAGCGCAACATAAGTCGATATGGCGCGCGGTCCATTCCCCATCTCCTAGCGGCCCACGCGGCCAAACAGCGCCTTGCGCGAGTTGGGCGGCAACGCACTCGCCTCATATTTGCCGGTGAGATAGCCCTGTCCAAGCGGCGAGTAGGCAAGGAGGCTCACCCGCTCACGATACGAGGTCTCGGAGAGCCTGCGGCAGCCCCCGCAATGTTGCCTCCTTGAGGAAAGTCATCAGCCCCCAAGGCGTCTCGTTGGAGAGGCCGACGAACCTTATCGTGCCCTGCGCCACGAGCTCGCCTAACACTCCCAAGATCTCCTCGATGGGGTGAGACTCCCCGGTCAAATGCACATAGTCGAGGCCTTCGAAGATGCGCATCGGCCGGTCGGGCCAGTGGAGCTGGTAGAGGTCGATGTAATCGGTCCTAAGCCGCTTCAGGCTTCCTTCGACCGCCTCCATGATCTGCGCCCGGCTCTGCCGTCCAGGGGAGCGGTCCTTGCGGAGCTAGTCCATCTTGGTGCGGCCGATCACCTTGGTGGCAACGATCACCCTATCGCGGGCTTTTCGGGAGGCGAGCCAAGTGCCGATGATGGCCTCGGTGCGGCCTTGGGTCTCAGGCTTCGGCGGAATGGGATAGAGTTCCGCCGCATCGAAGATGTTGATGCCGTGGTCGACCGCGTAGTCCATCTGCGATGGCCTTCGGCCTCGCTGTTCTGGCCACCGAAGGTCATGGTGCCGAGGCAAAGCGCGCTCACCTTGACACCGGTCTGGCCGAGCTCGCGATAGTCCATGCTGCCCCTCCAAACAACCGGTGGCACCAGGCTGCTCCTCACCTGCCGGCCAGGACAAGTCCAGGGGTGCGGGTCGCGCTGGTGGCACCCACCTTTACGCCTTGAAAAGGTTAATGGGCGCCGCCGCAGGCTGTCATTATCGCCCCTTGTTAAGGACCACCCGTCTACGACTCAGACCAGGGTCCCACCTACCGCCCCTTTACCGCTCCCGGCACGCTCAATGCCTCTTTGGGGGAGTCTGCTGACAAGCCGCAGAATCGTGGTCACGAAATTCGTCCCAAATGGGTCCATAGATCCACGCCGTGCGCAGGATCAGGTGCTTCTCATGGGCGGCTCTGACCCAAAGATCATGATCCTGGACCGCACGGGGTCCCGGCCCCCTAGCCAGCGAGCGCCAAGAGGGTGGCGGGCGGCTCGGCGTGACGCAGCTCGGCCGGCTTGTCGAAGGTCTCGCCGGCAAAGATCGCGCGCCATAACTGCCACAACACAAACGCCGCGATCGTAAGGAGCGCAATGAATGCGAAGATTCTCCCAAAGTGTAGCGGCATGATCCCTTCCTAGCGTGTGCCAACCTGGGGGCGAACCTGGACCAGCTTTGCCACCGATTGCAAGGCTGGACAAAACTCCTCAGCTAAGTCTTTGCTAACAAGTCTTGACCTCTTAAAGGGTTGTTTGGTGAAATTTGTAGCGGAGGAGTGCCCTGCCGGCGGCAGGGGTCCAGGTCTCCCTGGCGACGCTTCCGCCCCGCCTCGCACGGTCCTCGTGGTCTGCGCTACCGTTCGCGATCACCGCGAGCTGCCGCGGCTTGCCCGTCCCGGCACCAAGTACCTGTTCCATGATTATGCGAGCACGAGCCTCGAAGAGTTGATCGGAGGCAGAGCGGAAGGCCGCGAGGGCGCGGCGGACCCCATCGCCGAGGCGGAACGAATTCTCGGCTGGATCGACCGCGCCGGGATCGCGGCCGTGATCAGCACCGACGATTATCCCGGCAGCGCGCTTGCCGCCGTCCTGGCTAAGGAGCTTGGACTCCCCGGACCCGAGCCGAGGGTCAGTCTGATCTGCCAACACAAATATCTGTCGCGCGTGGCGCAAAGCCGAGTCGTACCTGAAGCGGTTCCCCCCTTCTTGCCCATTGACGCTGCCGAGCAAACGGCACCCCCCGACGCGATCTTCTTCCCGGCCTTCGTGAAGCCGGTGAAATCGTTCTTCTCGATCGGGGCGCAAAGGGTTGCTTCGCTTCAGGAGCTTGTCGAGGTCAGGAGTCAATGGGCGAAGCTCGACGACTTCTTCCTGCCGCTCCAGCGGCTGCTCGAGCGCCATGCCGGCACCAGCATCGGCACGACCCGTCTCATCGCCGAGGGCCTGCTCAAGGGCGAGCAGGTCACGGTCGAAGGCTATGCCCATGGCGGCGAGGTAACAATCCTCGGTATGGTCGACTCGATCCTGTTTCCAGGGACGCTCGCCTTTTCACGTTTCGAATATCCATCCGCATTGCCGGAAGGCGTGCAGGAGCGCATGGCGGACATCGCCAGGAGGCTGATGTGCGACCTCGGCTACGACAACGGCTTGTTCAACATCGAGATGATGTATGACGAGAGCGACGATCACATCGGCATCGTCGAGATCAATCCGCGCATGGCTTCTCAGTTCGCCGATCTTTACGAGAAGGTCGACGGCACGAACGCTTACGAGATCCTGCTCGATATCGGCACGGGCGTCGCGCCAGCGCCGAAGCGCCGGGAGGGCCCGTACAGCTTCGCCGCGAGCTGTGTGCTACGGACCTTCGAAGACTGCCTCGTGGCCCGCTTGCCTTCGCAGGACCAACTCGCGAGCCTCGCCGAGCTCTATCCGGATGTCAGAGTGGAGCTGCACGCCACGGTGGGCCGCAAGCTCTCCGACGAGCTGCAGGATGGCGCAAGCTACCGCTACGGCGTGATCAATCTTAGTGGGCGGGACCGAGCCCAAGTGCTTGAGCGCTTCGAGCACTGCCGCGAGTGGCTCGGCATCTCTCTCCTGCCGCTCGGCACCCCCCTAAATGCAGGGGATTGGCCCCCGCGTCACCTTGGTCGTTGACCCTCCCCGCGGTCCCACCCGGGCCGACGGGGAAAGCGCGATCGCGATCAGTCTTTGAGGCTCATGCCAGGGACCGAGGGCAGATGCTGGGCAGGCGGTCGCCTCGTGATCGTCGAGACCGATGCGAAGAACTCAGCGTTCGAGGTTATGGGCCCGCGTTTCCCGAGAATCACTTACTTCGTTGCTTGGCGTAAGTCACGCTGCTCAAGCCCTAGCCGAGTCTTTTCAGGTCCGCCGGGCCTCTGTCCGGTAGGGAGTGGATGCGTTAGAGTCGCCCGCCAAAAATCAATACCGAGAGGCTCGATGACCCAAGTAAAGGTAGTTTTGACACGGCTCCCGCTTGCGCGCCGTTTGCACCGGGCCACCCTTCTTCCGGCGGCACTTGCATTTGTCGCGTGCTGGGCGGGTAACGCTCTCGCCAATCAGAAGGTGTGCCGTTCGCTCGAGCAGCGCTACGAGCAGATTGAAAAGGCCGCGACTTCGATCGAGCTCAACGCCACGCTCTTCTCCGCCGCCGACAAAGGCTGCGGGGATTTGGCACGGCGTCTCATGGACGCGGGGGCCTCCCTACAGGCGCGCGACCGCTTGGGATTCAGCCCCTTGAGCCGGGCGGCCGCCTCTGGGCAAGCCGAGCTCGTCGTTCTTTTCCTCGACCGTGGCGCAGCCATCGACGCACGGGGCATCGACGGCTCGACGGCGCTTTATGAGGCTGCCGAGACGGGCAGGTTGCCTATCGTTCGCCAGCTGGTGGAGCGGGGCGCCAATGTAAGCGTTGCCGGGCGCAGCGGGATCACGCCGCTTTCCGCGGGCGCCTATATGGGCAGCGAACCGATTGTCGAATTGCTGATCGAGAAGGGCGCCGACCCCAACGCTGTCGACGATACGCAAAAGACCGCGATCACCTACGCGGCGGGCAAAGGCTTCTCCGGCGTTGCTCGCCTGCTTCTCGATCACGGCGTCGACGTCAACGCCCGCTATGGCAACGACCTGACAGCGCTGATGTGGGCTGCGGGCAATACGGACGAGGCGGGCGTCGACGACGTGGCCAAGGTCATCACCTTGCTCCTCGATCGCGGCGCGCGCATCAACGATCAGGACAATCGCGGCCGGACCGCGCTGATGATCGCGGCCGAGCTCGGCCACGGGGCGGCTGCGGAGCTGTTGATTAGCCGGGGGGCAGACAAGACTATTCGGGACAAGCAAGGCAAGACCGCGAGCGACCTTGCGAAGGACGAGACGCTGCGCGCGAAGCTTGCCGCCAAATGAGCCTTAGCGGCCGTGGCCGAGATAGGCCTCGATCTGGAGGCCGGCGAGGTATTCGGCCAGCGCGGTCAGAGAGTCCGGCGCGGTCGCGTTCATAAGGTCAGACATGCCGGGATTGTTGCCGCGTTGGCCGTCGCGAAAGTCCGACATCGTCTTTGCAAGATACTCGCGCTGTTGCCCGGCGAGCCGGGCCGTGGTGCCGTCGCCCTGGAAGTAGGCCAGGTGGCAGCCCGGGCAACCCACTGACGCGCTGGCAGTTAGAGCCTTGGCGGCGACGTCTTTGGGCGCCTCCGGCTGCTGCAGATTGGGCCATTTCAGTTTCGAGAGATAGGCTGCAAGCGCGAGCATGTCCTCTTTCTCGAGCGTCGCGGCGATCCCCGACATCAGCTCTTGCTTGCGCGCGCCGCTCTTGAAGTCGCGCAGCTGGAGGTAGAGATAGCCCTCGTTCTGGCCCCAGATAACCGGCGTCGTCTTGAGCTGCGGAATACCGTTCTCGCCATGGCAGGCAGCGCAGATCTTTGCCTTCTCCTCGACGCTTCCGACGGCGAGCGCGCTCGAGGGCATGAGCCCGAGCCCCACGAGGAGAACGGCGCGCCTGACGCTGGTGGAGCTGGGAAGCTGCGACATCACCATTTTATTCGGCGCGTCCGAACAAGAAAAGGACGGGGCCTGCAAAAGCCCCGTCCCCACTCTTTGTCTGTGCGCCCACCGCTTGGCGGACGGCGCGGGAGATCAGTCAACCGTAAAGGCGATGATGTTGTTGCCGCGCTTGAAGTCGATCTGGGTGTTACCACCCGCACCGACGACGATGTACTGCTTGCCGTCCACGGAGTAGGACGCCGGAGGCGCATTGACGCCGGCACCGGCAAAGAACGACCACAGGACCTTGCCGTTAGCCGCGTCATAGGCCCGGAACCAGCCGTCGCCCTCACCCGTGAACATGAGACCGCCGGCGGTCGTCAGCGCGCCACCCATCATCGGCAGCGGCGTCTTCACCTGCCATTTGATCTTGCCGGTGTTGTAGTCGACCGCGGTGACGTTGCCGAACGACGCCTCAGTCGGGATCACCTTGAAGGCGCCGCCGAGCCACAGCTTGCCACCCGGATAGGGTGAGCTCTGAACTTGGTAGGTCATCGGCTGGTGGAGGTTGACCGCGTAGGCCAGCCCAAGCTCAGGGTTGACCGCCATTGGCGACCATTCGACGCCGCCATTGGCACCCGGCAGCATGCGCGCACCCTCAGCCGTCGGCAAGGTATACATGCCCTCTTGCGAGACCATCGCGTCGGAAAAGCGAATGAGGCTGCAATCCTTGCGGTTGTTGACGTAGACGTGCCCGGACTTGCCGCCGTGAATGACGGCCGGCACGACCTTGCCGTCCTTGTCCTTGGCGTTGACCAACACCGTCGGGCTCGTGTCGTCGAGATCCCAGACGTCATGGGGGATATACTGGAAGTGGCAGACATATTTGCCGGTATCGAGATCGACCGATACGAGCGACTCCGTGTAGAGATTGTCTCCCGGCCTAATCGCGCCGTCGAGATCAGGCGAAGGATTGCCGACCACGAAATAGATGCGCTTGTTGGCGATGTCGACCGCCGGATTCTGCCACACGCCGCCGCCGAGCGTCTTGTAGGGATCGCCCGTCTTGGTGAGCTGCGCCTTCTCGGCCTCGATGTCGCGATGCAGGTCTTTGCCCGTGGCGTCTTTGGTGGCCCATATGCCGACGGAATTCTCCGGAATGGTGTCGAAATTCCAGATGAGCTTGCCGGTCTTGGCGTCATAGGCCCTGACGAAGCCGCGGATGCCGTATTCGCCGCCATTGGTGCCGATCAGGATCTTGCCGTCAACGGCGGTCGGCGCCATCGTCTCGCTGTAGCCAAGGGTGGGATCGGCGATGTCGGTCTGCCAGACCACGCTGCCCGTCTTGGCATCAAGGGCGACAAGCTTGGAATCGAGTGTTGACAGATAGACTTTGTCGTCATAAACGGCAACGCCGCGGTTGTTGGGGCCGCAGCAATAGGTCGTGACCGGACCCATGGCGTGCTTATAGTGCCAATACTCCTCGCCCGTCTTGGCGTTGATCGCGTAGACGTGGTCGAACGACGTCGTGATGTACATGACGCCATTCACGACGATCGGCGTCGTCTCCAAAGACTCCTTCACCTCGGTCTGGAATATCCAGGCGGGGTTTAGCTTGCCAACATTGGACGTGTTGATCTGCTTGCCCGGGTAATACCGGGTCTGATCGTAATTGCCGTTGGTATGCAGGAAGTTCTTCTCGTCCTTAGCCGCGGCGTTGAGCTGTTCCTGCGTTACAGCAGAGGCAGGCGCTCCCTTGGTCTCAGCCTGCGCCAGGGTATACCCGACGACGCTCAGCACCAGCGCGCCAGTAAGCGCGCCAGTCAGTTTCCAACTCAACATATGTTCCTCCCTTGACGTGGTCCCGCTTCGACCGATTTTCCGGCCGCTCCAGTCGGTTTCCCACGCTCAAGACACTGCTCGCGGCCTTGCAATTTGTCAATCAACCGCGCCGGTAAAATGGATAGTTCAGCCTCAACCAAGCAACCGATTTGCCGCTAAAACTTAAACCTCGTTTCTGGCTTGAGGACCGGCGAGCGAGTACAGTCTGCATAAGGTGCCGAGTTCATTGGCAAGAGCGCTTTTCTGCGTACGAGGTTCCGTCGCGAGAATGAATCGTCGCCAGCGTACGCCGTCGCCGGAACCGCGGAGCGCTCCGCCGGGGCGTGCCCCAAAATCCCCCGGCCGAAATTGCTTATGGTTCCTGTTTCTGCTTTCTGCGTTCGTGCTCGGTTTCACCGAGGCGCGGGCGGCTCCGCAGCAAGGGGAGCCGCCGTCCCCGCAACCACCCTCCGCGAAAGCTCCAACCGGCTCCGAGCCCGAACTGAGGCAAACCGCCCCAGCGGGCGAACTCACCGGGGTCGCCATCGGCTATCTCAAGCAGGAGGTGAAGCAACTGATCCCGCTCTCGAGGCTCAAAATCGAACCGGAAAATGACGGCATCGCTGGCGCGGAGATGGCTCTCCAGGACAACAACACCACGGGACGTTTCACCAAGCAGCAATTCAGCCTCGACGTGGAGCGCGTACCGATTGGCGGAGATGCCGTCGCCGTGTTGCAGAAGCTGGTCGGCAGCGGTCACCACTTCATCCTCGTCGACGCGACGGCTGAAACGCTCTTGCGCCTATCGGACTCCGTGAAGGGGCAGAGCGTGTTGCTGTTCAACGTCCGCGCCGAAGACGAAGAGCTGCGGCAAGAGGAATGCCGCGCCAACGTGCTGCACACCGCGCCAGACCGCTACATGCTCGCCGATGCCCTTGCCCAATACCTCGTCTGGAAGAAATGGCAGCGCTGGCTCGTGGTAAAGGGCGTCTTCCCCGAGGACCTCGCCTATCTCGACGCCATCCGCAGAGCGGCCAAGCGCTTCGGGGGAACCATCGTCGAGGAGCGCGAATACAAGGAGACCCCCGGCGCGAGACGCTCCGACTCGGGCGAGCAGCAGATCCAACAGCAAATGCCGGTCTTCACCCAGGGCGCACCGGCTTACGACGTGATGATCGTTGCCGACGAGAAGGAGGTGTTCGGGCCCTACCTACCTTATCGCACCTGGGATCCGCGGCCGGTCGCGGGCACCACCGGCCTCGTCGCCATGAGCTGGCACCCGGCCCATGAGCAATGGGGGGCTACCCAGATGCAGAATCGCTTCCAGCGTTTCGCCAAGCGCTTCATGTGGCCGGTGGACTACCAAGCCTGGATTGCTGTCCGTGCCATCGGCGAGGGAGCCACGCGTGTGCGCTCCGGCGAGTTTGCACCGGTGAACGATTATATCCATGGCAAGGATTTCAATCTCGCGGCGTTCAAGGGGCAGAAGGTAACGTTCCGCACATGGGACGGACAGCTGAGGCAGCCCATCCTGGTGACCGGCCCCGAGCTGCCGGTGTCGACGTCGCCGCAAGCAGGCTTCCTGCATCAAGACGCAGAGGTGGATACGCTCGGCGTCGACGAGCCGGAGAGCAAATGCAAGTTCAAATGACGGAATTGGCGACCGGGCGGAAGCCTCGCGGGTTTTCGCAGCGGAGCATGACGCGAGGAGCACAAATGCCAAGAACACAAAGTCGCTTCATCGCTATTGCCGTGGCTGGTGTCTTGGCCTGCCTCACAAGCAACGCCGTGGCGTATACGGTCTACGTCTCCAACGAGAAGGGCAACTCGATCACGGTGATTGACAGTGCAACGCTCGAGGTGAAGCAAACCATACAAGTGGGTCAGCGCCCACGCGGCATCATGCTGACCAGGGACGGCAAATATCTCCTCATCTGCGCGAGCGACGACGACACGGTGCAGATCCTCGACCTCGCCACCAACGAAATCGTTGGCAACCTTCCGTCGGGACCGGATCCCGAGCAGCTCAACATTCATCCCTCGGGCAATCCTGTATACATTGCTAATGAAGACGACGCCCTGATGACCGCGATCGATCTCGAGCAGCGCAAGGTGGTGGCTGAGGTCCCGGTCGGCGTCGAGCCGGAAGGCGTGGGCGTCAACCCCGACGGCAAGATCCTGATCGCCACCTCCGAGACCTCGAACATAGCGCATTTCATCGACACCAAAACCTATGAGATCATCGACAACGTGCTAGTGGGGTCCCGGCCGCGCTTCGCCGAGTTCACGGCGGACGGGTCGCAACTCTGGGTGACGTCAGAGGTGGCGGGCACTGTGTCGGTGATCGACGCCAAGACGCGACACATCATCAAGACGATAAGTTTCGAGATCCCGGGCGTGCAGCCGGAAAACATGCAGCCCGTCGGGGTCCGTATCCTGAAGGACGGGTCCAAGGCGTTCGTGGCCTTGGGACCGGCAAATCACGTGGCGGTCGTGAACGCAAAGACGTTGGATGTTGAGCAGTACCTTTTGGTTGGTCAGCGGGTCTGGCAGCTTGCCTTTACGCCTGATGACAAGCTCCTGTTCGCCACTAACGGCAACAGCAATGACGTCTCGGTCATCGACGTGCCCAATCTGAAGGTGGTGAAGTCGATGGCCGTCGGCGTCGCGCCCTGGGGCGTCTCGGTCTCGCAACACTGAGGAAGACCCCAGGGCATGGCCATGGACCGGCCAACCGGGCGCATCAGATTTGGCACGGCCTAAGCATCTCAAGAGCGGGGCGTTAGCCCGCCTTGCGCAGCTCATCGTCGAATTGCGCCACCTGGCATTTAACTGCCCTCGCCGCATCGGCCGTCACCCTTTTCGACAAGGCTTGCACCTGCTCGGCCTGATGGGCCGCATGGCGCCTGATCGTCTCGGCCACGTCGGCGGTCGCGTTGATGGACAGCGCACGGACCTCCTCGGCCTGCGTCATGAGCATCTCGAACTGCTTGCGCCAATACGCCCCCTGCAGCTCCACCATCTCGGCGAGAGTCTTGGCGCCGGCAAGGCTCTTGGCCAAGTCGAAGCTGGAATTGATGTTGCGCTGGGCAATGTCAATGATCTTCCGATTAAGCGCCGCAGTAGCGTGGCCCGCCGCGTCGTAGGATCTCTCCATGGCCTCCAAACCGGCCTCGAGCGTGGCTTTTGAGCGCTCATAGGCCTCGCGCGTTTGCGTCACCGCAGTCTCAGCGAACGCGCGCACGGCCTCAGGCACAGCGGTGTCGAATTTCAATGCCTCGAATTGGGCCACTGGGTTGAATGACTCGGGGTTCTTGTTGGCGGTAGCATTGGGATTAAAGGTCATCGTCATGGTTGAACCTCTTGGTCCCCGCCAGAGGGTGGGGCTCTCTAGCCCCGGGGTGGGGTGCTGGATGGTTGGGCCATTGCGATCGCGGCCAAGGACCGGTGACGTCGACCACAACCATCAACACGCCCGCCATCGGCGAGCCAATAGAGATGAAAACCGCCGTCCTGGGCACGCGTTGCTTCTCCGGTGTCACCGGCAGCCACGGCTTATGCGCTTCTTCGGGCGCGATCCCTCCCAAGGCGCGAATAGTTAACCACGGCTGGGGGGCGCGAGTCCAATGGCGTTACGGGCTCAACTTTCCAGCCGTGCCTCAGTTGGAACACGCCTCGGACTGGGAGAGGCTGGTTTCAACCCAAGGCGAGGAGTGCTCGACGAGCTTAGAGAAGCTTGACGGGAACAAAAAGGGCCGGCTGTGGCCGGCCCTTCCCTCGGTAGCCCAAGCGTCCGCGAGACCACCCCGATAAAATCGGCGGACCGAACGCTTAGAACGATTAGCACCTCGCCGAGTTTTGCAGTCTCGGCCGGGATGGTCCCTTCGGGCGAGAGCGAGAAGACGGGGTAGTCGGGCGAAAAAGCCACCGCCCCTTGTGACTTAAGGGTTGCGAGCACGCTAATGCCTACACTGTTCCACGCCTCCATCGTCGGCTGATGGCACGAAGCAGACCAACTCGATGAGGCGTCATGACGTCAGCAATTGACCCAAAGCGGCCTTACCGGGGTGTCCAATGCATCGGGGTCGGGGGCGCCACCGCTTTCGACCACAGCGGGCGCCCCGCCACGCCCATCAATCGGCTCCACAAGCGGCGCATGCAATCTGCATCGTAGGCCAACAGCATCAGCAGATCGGCTCGGTGGATATCGGACACAGCTTAGCAATCTCGCTTGCTGTGGGGACCTGCCGAAGGCAATCTAACGGTTCGGACGGCAAGGCACTTAGCCGCCGCAAAGATGGAAAAGGGGGGACGTCGTGTCAGCCACCGTTATCAATTTGGTTATCCAGATAATTGCTGGCGCTATCGGAGGAAATGCCGCAGGGGCCGGTATGGAGAAGGCTAACTTGGGCACCGCGGGCAACACCATCGCTGGGGCCCTCGGGGGCCTGGGCGGCGGCCAGATCCTCAGTGCGCTGATTCCGGCGATCGCGGGGGCCGCGGGCGGTGTCGACCTAGGATCTGTCGTTGGCCAACTGGCCGGCGGTGGTGTGAGCGGTGCCATACTCACTATCATCGTCGGTCTGATTAAGAACGCGATGGCTAAGAGCTAAGTCGACAGCATCCAGAATCGCAACGCTCGCGCTAGGGACTGTGCGTTTCGCCACCCAGAGAGATGGCGAGCTGAAGCAAGTTCGCCATGCGAGAGCTCGATATTGCGCCAGCGACCGGCTACATTATTAACTGAATATCGACAGTCTTCCGAAGTGGTCGGCGAGCAGGTAATAGACGGTCACCCGATTCTTGGATCGGTCGCCCTTCATCTTGTCGCCAACCAACTTGATCGCCTTGTCGAGTTCGGCATCGGAGGTGGCCAGTCCGAGTTTTTTCTTCAGGAAATTGTTGCGCACGCGCGCAACCTCCTCCTTGTCCGCGAAGGAGACCAATGAGGAATCCCTTCTTTGGAGCGCGATACCGCAGTAGTTAACATGCCGGCGATCGCTTTCTCATTGGCATTTGGAACATATTTCTTGACGTCGGCAGCCCAATGCTCAGCCATCTGGTTACCTCCTACCGCGAGCGCAAGTGACATGCATTTGGACATGAACTGGAAGTAGTCATGCCAGCCATGAGCGCCCTTCTTAGCATAGGGGCAGAGACATGGGCCCGCCCAATCTCTGCAAGCGAAGCCGTTAAAAAGCGAGAGCCGACATTCGGCAAAAACCGAGTAGTTCTGTTGAGGCGACTGGTGGTCGTAGCACGTCTAGGTACGTCATGGAGATGGAGCCCGGGAATGAGGTTGCTTTTGGCGGCGACGGTGCTGTTCCTTGCAGCATCAAGCATTGCAAGGGCCGACGATGTGGGTTGTGTCAGCACGACGTTCAATTTGCTTTCGCCGAATGACAAGGTGTGCGTCAGCGACTTCGATGACCCCAAGGTGCCTGGGGTCACTTGTTTCATCTCCCAAGCTAGAAAAGGCGGATGGGGCCAGCCCCTCGGTCTCAACGAAGACCCGTCAAATTTCTCGGTTGCCTGCCGTCAAATGGGACCGATCGCCATCGATATCTCGACGCTGCCCAAGAGCGAGGAGGCGTTTAGCGAAAAAACGAGCATCTTCTTCAAGGCTACGCGCATCTACCGACTGCCTGACGAGAAGCGCAATACGTTGGTTTATCTCGCCGTCAGTTCCAAGATCGTGAACGGTTCGCCTGAAAATGCGATCAGTGTCGTGCCGATCGTGCCTTGGCCCTCAAGCCCATGACGCCTGTGTAGGTTCGGATATCCCCGGCTCTTGTGTTGTGACGCCGCGGTCGGTGCTCCTCCCTGAAGTCGTCCTCCAATGAACAATTCGGTCGTTGATTTGCCCAGCCGAGGTCGGCTCAGAACGCCCCAGTCTGCGCGCCCGTCGTGCGTTCGAGGCAGCCACGAAGCTCACCATGGCTGGAGAAAACGTTTACTCCGGTAGTGCGGCCAGCAGCTTCGAACCGGCGCAGCCCTTCGCATTTCTTCCTGCCAAGACAGAGTGATTCGAGGAAAAATCCAATGTCTGCTATTGGCACTTCTGCGACATGGCGAGGCACAAGAACGATGACCGCTTTCAACCTGGAAGCGGACCGGGGGTGACTGTCCAACTCTTTGAGCGCAGAGTGCTAAAGGAAGGATGAAACCCATGAAGCTGATGCAATCAATTTGCTGCCTCTTCTCGAGCCGATGTACAAGCGAAGCCTCTGAGGTGAGGAAGGCAGACAGAGATGCCTCTGATACGGTTCTTCGTAATGCGAACACCGCTCCGCCAAAATCGCCTCGTCCCGCAACTCGTGACACCAAAGATTCCGGCTCGCGCACGGCGACGAATTAGTGCTGGCGCGACGGCCGCAAAGCCCTGAGGGGCAAGGCGTAACAGAGCAGTATCGAGGCCGAGAGGGTCGAAAGCGGGCAATGTCGCGGGCGCGACTATTGTGGAGCGGGTGATGCCTCTCACGAGGCTGAATGATGACTACAGGGTCTCGGATGGCGTCAAGTTCTTGATGGCGGACGAGGGACGCCCGGTGCTTTGCAGGGTAAGCCACGAGGCGCTGCGAGATCATGCCGCCCGTGTCCACTTAGATTGCGCCGATGACAAGGTCTTCGAGGCGTATCGCGAGTTTATTGAGCAGGTCGCAAGCGATGCTTACGACGCCGGTGCCAGCGTTGATGACGCAGGCCTGGTCCTCGTCACTTCGGAGGCGCTCGACCGCGCGGGTCGCAGCGCTTAATTCCGTGCGGCCGGAGGTTTCAATCGGCCCGCGAGTGGCCGCCTTTCCAAGCCAACTAGTGGACATCGTCACTCTTCACTCGGATATTGGCCACCCGCTCGAGACACGATCATGTCCCCAGACGAGTTCGGAAATAATTCTGTTTGTTGTATTGTCTAGTCGGGCCTTAGCGGCAGTTGTGCGTCCGGCCAGACGATTATGCCGTTTGCTCTTGATGATGGCCGTTAGATCTACTGAGGTTCCATGACGATATATCCCGCCCTAGAAATCCCCCAGACCCTGGCTGCCGGCCCCGGGCCAGGGAACACCG
>JBARKP010000047.1:0-2909 GCA_049801475.1 Methyloceanibacter sp. | reverse complement strand
CATCCGGATCGTCCCCGATAACCGCAAGTTCGTGGCGGGCTATATTTACGAGATCGGTGGAAGGCAATATCCACTCGATCCCGAAGATGTAGTCCACTTCAAATTCCCGCACCCCATCTACGACTATTGGGGACTGTCGCCGCTGCAGGCCGCGCTGCGCCGAATCGTGATCGACAACGAAACCGCCGACTTCACCAAGGTGCTGTTGCAGAACAACGCGACCCCGTCGATCGCCGTCACCACCCAGAACGCGATCGACCAGGCCACCGCCGACCGGCTCTCCATCCGATGGCGTGAAAAGTTCGGCGGCCGAAACCGCGGCGTTCCCGCCTTCCTGCAGGCCGGGATGGATATCAAGACGATCGGGCTCTCGATGAAGGACCTTGCGTTCCCGGAGCTCGACGCCAGTTCTCAGAAACGCGTGCTCGTCGCGCTGGGAGTCCCGCCCGTGCTCCTCGGCCAGGAAGCCACCTTCTCCAACTACGAGAATGCGCGCGTCAGCTTCTATGAGGATACGGTCGAGCCCCTGCAATCGCGGCTCGACGATCGGCTGGAGTCCGACCTCCTTTACGCGGACTACGACGGCTCGGCCGAGCTGGAGTTGAAGTTCGACACGTCGCGGGTCTCGGCGCTTAGGCCGGTGCGCGAGCTCAGATGGAAGAACGCGCAGGCGGGCGTGCAGGGCGGATGGCTCACGGTGAACCGCGCGCTCGCGATGGTCGGCGAATCGCCCGCCCCCGACGGCGACATCTACCTGCGCCCGCAGACCACTCTCGCGGTCCCGGAAGCGGGAGATTCTGCGCCCCCCTTCCCGTCCTCAGGGCCCATCGACAAATACGGGAAAGAAGATCCATCGCTCCGCGTAGATCCTTCGCTGGCGCTCAGGATGACAGAAAAAGAGCCGATTTTTCGTGTCATTCCGAGCGCAGGCTGCCGGGCGGTGTCCGTATCGTTGTTGGAATTGAAGCGGCGGACTCCCATCAGTTAAGCGGCCAAGGCACGGCGGTCAAGGGCAGCGTCGTGCGCGCGCAAGGCGCGGATCAGAACGTCCATGGTCTTCCATCCGTAGATGCGACGAAAGGTCGGTTGGCATTCGGTGAGCGCAGCAGCGCTCCAGCGCAGCACCATGTAGCCGTCACGCCAGCGCGAGACCCGGTGCGCGATCGCGCGGACGCGGCTGAACAGGTTCTCAATCGGATTGGTCGAGCACAGCGCACGCTGGAGTTGCTCCGGCACTCCCAACCTGGTCACCGTCAGGGTTTCTTCCAGCCCCTCGCGCAGCGCGGCGGCCGCGCCGGGATGGGCGTGGTGGAACTTGCGCGCCTGCTGCTCCAAAAGCTTCGCAATCCGTTCCACGTCCCCGCTCGCGTAGGCCCGGTTGAGGAACTGGCGGATTGGATTGCGCATCGGCTTGGGCAGCGCGTCGGTCACGTTGCGCTTTTTGTGTTCGCGGCAGCGCTGGATGAGGGCCCGTGCGCCGAACACGTCACGCACCGCGGCGGCGAGCGCCTTGCTCCCGTCGATCACCACCAGGATGGCGCGGTCGGTGCGCAGTCCGCGCTCGGCCAGGTTGGCCAGCAGCGCCTTGCAGGCTGCCGCGTTCTCGGTTGCCCCTTCCCACAGCCCCAATACGCGCTTGTTGCCCTGCCGGTCGATCCCCATCGCGACCAATACCACGTGGGCACCGAAGTGAACCCCGTCGACCATCAGGACCGGCAGCTCCAGTGCGGCCAGGTTCCGGCTCAGCAACTGGGTCAGCTTGTGCTCGGTGTGGGTGATAAACCGCCGGCTCACCGCGCTGCGCCCGATCGCACGCTGCTTGAGGCCCGGCGCCAGACTCTCCAACGAACGCGCGTACTTGCGCGTCGAAACTCCCAACAGCATCTGCTCCATGGCGCGGCGGGTAAGCGGGTCGCGCGCACTCCACGCCGCCCAGCTCGGCAGCTTCAGTTCCCGACCATTGCGGCTGCGCACCCGCGGGCGGCGGACCCCCACTCGCCGTCCGCCCAGCACCAGCGAACTTGCCACGTGGCCTCCGCGAAACGCGCTACGGCTACGGTCGTGTCGATAGCGCATTCCGCACAGCGCAGCCCGTTCCCGTTCCAGCAACTCCATCACTGCGGCAAGCCCCGCCGCCGCGACCCATTCGTGCAGTGGCGGCAGCAGATCCAGCTGCCGGCTCGGGGCCTTGCTCTTTCCAGCTCTCCTGCCATTCTTCCTCATGGCGGTCTCTCCTCCTTCAAGTGCAACCCGATCTTCCGATCGGGCGAGGAGTACCGCCACTTCAATTTTCAACAACCCTTGGGACACCGCCGGATTCGGAGTCGTGGAATGACATCGGCGTTCCGGCGATCGTCGAATACGCGGCGCCGGATCTTGTGTGCGGCTACCACTTGGCAATCCTGCAGCCGCGGGAAGAAGTACTGACGGGCCGTTACTTGCTTCGCGCGCTCCAGAGTCAAGGAGTCGCGGTCCAGTATCACGTCGCAGCAAACGGCGTAACCCGTTATGGACTTTCGCACGATTCGATCAAGAGCATCTTGCTGCCGATTCCGCCGCTTTCTGAACAGTCTGCAATTCTCCGTTTTCTCGACTACGTGGACCGGCGCATCCGGCGCTACATCCGCGCCAAGCAGAAGCTAATCGCGCTTTTGAACGAGCAGAAGCAGGCGATCATTCACCGTGCAGTCACGCGCGGTCTCGATCCCAACGTCCGCCTCAAGCCCTCAGGCGTCGAGTGGCTCGGCGGCGCGCCGGAGCATTGGGAGCTGCGCGCGTTCACGCGCTGCGCAGTGGAACTCGCAGACTACCGCGGGGCAACTCCGACTAAGACCGAACATGGAGTGTTTCTGGTAACCGCTAAGAACGTACGAAAAGGATGGATCGACTACGAAGCGTCAAGAGAATTT
>JBARKP010000046.1:0-1639 GCA_049801475.1 Methyloceanibacter sp. | reverse complement strand
CCATGCGAGCCATGGCCGAGAAGACAGTGGCTCAGAGCCGCGAAGTCTATGACCGCTCCAAGGTTGCGCTCGACGCATCGCTCTCGACGCTTGAGAGGACCTTCGACGCTGCCGGCCAAGGCGCTGTGGCGTTCAACCGCAAAATCATCGATATCGCCCAGCGGAATGTAAATTCCGGCTTCGACCTGGCCAAGAGCTTGGCGGGCGCTAAGAACCTGTCCGAGATGATGAAGTTGCAGGCGGGCTATTGGGAAAAGCTGCTGGGCACGCTCACCTCCCAAGCCGAGGAAGTCCACGCGCTTTCGACCAAGGTGGCGGCCGACGCAGGCGAGCCGCTCAAGGAGCAAGTGAAACGCGGCGTGGATGAGCTGCGCAAGGCGAACTGAACGGCTGCGCATGGAAATGCGCCACGACCGGTCCTCATTTAGGACCAGCCCAATTTAGGAGTACCGCAATGGCCATTCCCCATTACGTCAATGAACGCCAATCGGATATTCGGGCGATCAAACCTGGGTGGTATGCGATGGAGCGCAACGGCAAGATCTCGTCCGGACCGTTTCCAAGCCAGGAGGAATGCCTCACTCGAATCACTCAGGCGAGGAGCAATTCTCGAGCATCGCCCTGGCGGCACGCGACCCACAATCCTGAAGTTGCCGCCAACAAGGCGCGCAACAAGAAAGCGGCCATGGACTACTTGGCTCACGCGCAAGCTGCTATGGACGCTCGGGACTAGAAGAAGGGGAAGGGAGAAAGGGAGCCACATAACAAAGCGAAGTCGAAGCAACGAAGGCGACCGCGCGCTTGCGCGGGCTTCCCTCGTCATCAATCCACCAATGTCCGCTGATGGCACAAAACGGACGCGCCAGCTCATCTGCCGAATGTCTGCTATCGGGGGTAAAGCGGACGTGACGCGGACATCGCGGGATGTCTGTTTATTACCCTTAGCGGACATGCCAAGCCCAGAGAACCCAGGTGCCGTTGGCGGTTAGTGTCGCATGCTGGGTGGCCAATTCGTGGAGGGGAACATGCTCTGCAGCGCGCTCACCTCAAAATCCGCGGTGTCGATAAAGAGGGAAGCAGCCCCGTCGGCGCCTGCTAGTGGTAGCGACCTAACGAACGAGTCCGTTTAAGGATTCCCGATGGTTCGCGCGCATGCGAGTCTGGGGCATGCGCAAAGGGATCATGGTGAACGTCAATGGCGAGGATCGCTTGCGGCTTGCAGCGATCGTGGCCAATCGAAACAGCCCGCAGAAGCATGTCTGGCGTGTCCGGATCATCCTGCTGACGGCGGACGGCCTGGGTACGGCCGAGATCATGCGGCGCACCGGCAAGAGCAAGTCGGTGGTCTGGCGCTGGCAGGAGCGCTTTATGCATGCGGGTGTCGACGGCCTGCTGCGCGACAAGACCCGACCCTCGCGCAAGCCGCCGCTGGACCGGGCGCTGCTCGCGCGCGTGGTTGAACTGACGGCGAGCGACCCGCCCGGCGAAGCGACCCACTGGACGGCGGCGGCGATGGCCAAGACAACCGGGATCAGCGTCAGCTCGGTTCAGCGTATCTGGCGCTCCCACGGCCTGCAGCCGCATCGGGTGCGCCAGTTCAAGCTGTCGAAGGACCCGGCGTTTGCCGCCAAGCTCAAGG
>JBARKP010000045.1:0-13457 GCA_049801475.1 Methyloceanibacter sp. | reverse complement strand
CGTAAAACGACTCCAGCCGCACGCTATCGCTTGCGAGCTTGTCGATGTTCGGGGTCCTTATGTCACTGCCCCGATAGCCGAGGTCCGCGTTGCCAAGATCGTCGGCAAGGATGACCACGATATTGGGTTTCGTGTCCGCGGCCTGCGCGACGCCGGCCGCTCCGAACAGAAATGCCGGGACTAGGCTCAAAAAGAGGCGTGCTCGCACAATCTAATCCTCCGCTCTTTGCAGGCTGGTGCGCAGAAGCTCAATGCGCTCGCGCCTACTGGTTTCCGACCGAGGACTGCCTCAACGCGTCAATGGCCTTGTCGACGGTGAAGCTTCCCGGCTTCTGGCCAAGCGGGAATTCCGCGAAGTTATGGCCTACAAAGGCCTCCTGAATTTTGATTTAGCGCAAGCCCCTAGAGGCGACTTGCAAGAGCCATATGTCTGCTATGGGTCAAAGTCGGACGTAGCAGGTGTGTGCCGAAGGCGTCCGCTCCACCCCCACAAGCGGACGACAGTTGAGGCATGCGTGGGTGTCGGATAAGTGCCAGAACCGGAAGCAGGACCTCAAGTAGGATTGTCGGCGTCGCGGCGCGGTTGGTAGCAAATACCCAGCGTGGCGCAAGCCACTTCCTTGGGTTTGTCCCACCAGGACACCCCTCGTTCATTCGAGAGGAACGCTATCGAGGTCCACATATAGTGGGTGTCACATACGGGTTCGGCTCGGCGAGGAATGTTTCCTCCCGGCTACAGTCTATGCAGACGAATATTTCTCTCTGTTTTCCAAGGATGCGGTCAGCCGGCTCAATCCGTTTAAACCGCAGCTCGCCCCCGCACGTGCAGTGCAGCCAGCGCGGAGGTTCGACGAGGGGACGCATATGATTTCCCTCCGCCACAGAGCCGAGGAGAATGTGTGGAACTTCTTTAACGTCGACGAGGCCCATGGGTTCCCATATGACGCGGAGGCTTCGCGGCTCCGGCAGGCAGGTGTTTTCGATGCTTCGCACCGATTACCCCAGCCGAACCCGTAGACGATGTGTGATGCCATCGTCCGCCAGGGGCACGCGCAACGGCCGTGCCACGATTAGTGTGTCGTCCAGATGCGCGGAAGCCACACCTCGGCCAGCGCCGACAGGGTTTTCGACGAGGATCTCGTATCGGGCGGACCGGAACCGGATTGTCATCGCGAAGTTCGGCCAGGCCTTTGGAATGCACGGGTCCAGAAGCAAAACTTCGCCCTGCAGGCGCAACCCGAGGATGCTCTCGATGCCCGCGCGCTGCATCCATCCCGCAGAGCCCGTGTACCACGTCCAGCCGCCGCGTCCGACGTGGCGCGGATTCGCATAGACGTCGGCGGCGACGACGTAGGGCTCTACCTTGTAGCGCTGCACGCTCGCCCGACTCCGGGCATGGTTGATGGGATTGAGGAGCGAGAATAGCCGCGCCGCCTGGTCGCCTCGGCCGAGCCCCGCAAAGGCCATCACCGCCCACAAAGCAGCGTGCGTATATTGGCCTCCGTTCTCCCGAATGCCCGGCGGATAGCCCTTTATGTAGCCGGGGTCGAGCCGCGTATGGTCAAACGGCGGGGTCAATAGGAGCGCCAGTCCCTCCTGTGGACGGATAAGTTCACGCTCGACCGCCGCCATGGCGCGGGCGGCGCGCCCGCTGTCCGCGGCCCCCGAAATCACTGCCCAGGCTTGCGCAGTCGAATCGATCCGGCACACCTTGCTCGCCGCCGAGCCGAGCGGCGTGCCGTCGTCATACCACCCGCGCCGATACCAGCCGCCGTCCCAGGCCTCACGCTCGAGCGAGCCCAGGAGGGCGGCGGCTTGAGCTCGCCACGAGGCCCCACGGCTCGTTTCGTGACGTGCGTCAGCGAGCAGAGCGAAGGCGGTAAGCGTGGAGTGCAGGAACCACCCGAGCCAGACGCTCTCGCCCTTGCCACGTTCGCCGACGCGATTCATGCCGTCGTTCCAATCACCCGTACCGAAAAGCGGCAGGCCGTGGACGCCGAACGCGAGGCTTTGGTCCAGCGCGCGCGCGCAGTGCTCGAACAACGTGGCGCCTTCATCAGAAACGGTGGGCTGGAAGAAGCTGTCGTGCTCGCTCGCCGCAAGCCTCGGGCCTTCCAGAAAGGGAACCACCTCGTCCAGGACGGCGCCGTCGCCGGTCGCGTCGATATAATGGGCGGTGGCGTAGGCGAGCCACACGCGATCGTCGGAGATTCGTGTGCGCACGCCCTGCCCGGAGTGCGGTAGCCACCAGTGCTGAACGTCGCCTTCGATGAACTGCCGCGCCGCTGCTCGCAGCAAGTGCTCGCGCGTAATCTCCGGTCGAGAGGCGGCGAGCGCCATGCCATCCTGGAGCTGATCGCGGAAGCCGTAGGCGCCGCTCGCCTGATAGAAGGCAGAGCGGGCCCAGATACGGCAGGCGAGTGTCTGGTAGAGAAGCCAGCCGTTCAGCATGATGTCCATGGACCTGTCGGGCGTCTTCACCTGGACCGCGCCGAGAACATCCTCCCAGTAGCGGCTAACCTCGGACAGGACGTTGTCGAGATTGGCCGCGCGATAGCGCGCGATTAAGCTCCGCGCGTCTTCCGTGCTCGCAGCCTGCCCAAGAAAGAACACGACCTCGACGATGCCGCGCGGTGGAAGTTTGATGTTGGTGCGCAGCGCGCCGCAGGGATCGAGCCCGGCTCCCAAGGTTTTGGAGAGCGCCGTCGCGCCGGCGAGCGCCGCCGGGCTTGAGAGGGTACCGTTGCGGCCAATGAACTCCCGCCGGTCGCCCGTCCAGTCCGTTTGACATCCGTCCAGATCGGCAAAGGCGACCCGAGATCCGAAGGCCGCGTTCCACGCGTTGCGCGCGAACATCGCGCCGGTCTCGGGATCAATTTCCGTCGTTACGAACGGCGCCGAGATGGTCCGTGATGGACCGAGAACCCATTCGGCATAGGCAGTCACCGATAGATGCCGGGTGCGGCTCGATGTGTTGTGTAGATTGAGTCGGGAGATCTTGATCGGATCGTTAAGCGGCACGAATTGCAGGAGATCGAGCGCAATCCCGTGCGCCGTATGTTGGAACCGGCTGTATCCCCTCCCGTGGCGAGCGACGTAGCTCCCTTCGTCACGGATTGGCGAGGCCGTAGGGCCCCACAGGGCACCGGTCTCGTAGTCGTGAACATAAAACGCCTCGCCCGGACGATCGGTGACCGGATCGTTCGACCAGGGGGTGAGCTGGTTCTCGTGGCTGTTGACGGACCAGGTGGTACCACTGCCTTCGGTCGCCACCTGAAAGCCGAAAGCGGGGTTAGCGATGATGTTTATCCAGGGGGCCGGCGTCGACTGACCAGAGCTGAGGATCGTTACATATTCCCGTCCGTCCTCGGCGAAGCCGCCGAGCCCGTTGAAGAACTCGAGATTCGGCAGAGACGGCGCGGCCTTCGGCTCCGAAGCGACGGCAGTGTGCTTCGGAAGGGGTCGGACAGGGATTCTGCGATCCGGAACACGGTCAAGCTGATCGGAAAGGCGCCCGCGTTGTCCGACGAACACCGCCCGCGCCACCGACGCGAGAAGGGCGGTTGTCCCCGCGGAAATCAGGTCGGCTCTCAGCACGAAGACGCGGCCCGGAGGTCCCTCCACGTCGCCCCGTGGCCGTGACTGGCTCGTCCGCACCAGCGTTTCGAGCGCGATCTGAAGGTCCTGCACATAGGAAGACCCGCGCTCGTTCAAGATCACGAGATCGACGGCGAACTGCTTCATCCGCAAGTATTCGTGCGCATGAAGCAATTGGCGGGCGACGTTGAGGTGCTCGGTGTCGGTGATGCGCAGAAGCACGATCGGCAAGTCGCCGGAAATGCCCAGGGGCCAAAGCCCCGACTGCGCGCCGGCGCCTCGAAGGATGACGTCAGAGGAAGGCCTCAGTGTCGGAGTTGAGTATATGAGGTGTCCCGCGAGACGCTGGAACAGGCCTGCCTCGCCCGAATCGATGCCGAGATGGTGGAGCTCCACCTGGGTCTGGGTCCAAGCGAGCGTCGCCGCCCGCTGGAAGGCGGTAGTGTCGCGATGCTTGTCGATGAGGTTAAGCAGCGCTTTGCGCGAGGATGCGACCATGGTCCAAAAGTCGATTCGGACAATCGCACCGGGTGCGATTCGCACGCGCCGCCGCAGGGCGAATACCGCATCGAGCACGGTACCGACGGTGTTCGAGAGCGGCCGACCGTCGATCGCCGCAATTGCCGTTCGGACGCCGCCGCCGCGCCCGAGGAATCGGGCCCTATCGGTTTCCACCTCCGGCTTTCCCACGGCGCCGCCGTCGACGACAGCGAGGTGTCCAGCCCAGATTTCCGGCTCACTTGGCGCACGCCGCCGCCGCGTCGCCAGAATGGCGCCGACTTCGGCCAGATACTCAGTCTCGACGAACAGCTTGGAAAAGGTCGGGTGCGTGACGTCGGCAGCCTGGGGCGCCAGCACGAGCTCGGCATAAGACGTGACTTCGATCTCCCGCACGCGGGTTCCGGAGTTCAACATGGAGACGCGACGGACCTCGGCATCGTCTTCGGCCGAGACGAGCACCTCCAGGGTCGTCGTGAGCGATCCGTCGCGGCGCGTGAACTCGGCGCGATTTTCGTTGAAAGTGACATCGTAGTCGTCGGGTTCGACGCCGCTCGGCTGAAATCCTGCCGACCATAAGTTGCCGCTGTTGACATCGCGCAAAAAGACGTAGGAGCCCCATTCGTCGCAGGTGGCGTCCTCGCGCCATCGGCTCACGGCCAGGCCGCGCCAGCGGCTGTAGCCCGAGCCGGCGGCCGTAAGCATCACCGCGTAACGGCCGTTTGAGAGGAGCTGGGTGACGGGCGTCATGCCGTGCGCTGTGGCGAGCCTCCGGTCGCCCGGCGGCGCGATGTCCCGGATCTCGGCGGCCGGCTCCTCCGCCGCCCAGCGACCCGCCACCGCTACGCCACGCGGCGCGCGCTCCTGCAGCAACAGCTCCGTCGCCTGCACAATGGGCTCGGCGTGGAACCGCGCCCGCATCGCGCCGTCGAGAAGCGCGTCGGCGATGGCCACGATGGTCATGCCCTGATGATGCGCCATAAAGGCCCCCACGATCGCGACGGTCTTGCCCTCCGGTACTCGGATCTGTGTGAAATCGAGGGCCTCGTAGAAGCCATAGCGGCCGCTCGCACCGGCCGCGGCGAGGCGGTCGAAGTTGCGCGCCGCAGCCTGCGGATCGACCATAGTCGCAAGCGCGGTCGCGTAAGGGGCGACGACGACGTTCTCGCCCAGCCCGCGCTTCAGCCCGAGGCCGGGCACGCCGAAGTTCGAATACTGGTAGGTGAACTCCAGGTCGCGGGCGTTGTAGGCGGATTCTGAAACACCCCAAGGCACACCGAGCTTGGTCCCATAGTCGATCTGGCGCCGCACGATGAGCCGGCTCGTCCGCTCGAGGAGGCTGCCCTCCGGCGCCCGCATGACGAGCGATGGCATCAGATATTCGAACATCGACCCGGACCAGGAGATCAGCGCCGCGCCGTACGCGACCGGCGTGACGGCACGGCCGAGGCGAAACCAGTGGCGAGCGGGGACGTCTCCCTTAGCGATCGCCATGAAGCTCGCGAGCCGCGCCTCCGAGGCAAGGAGATCGTACCAGCTCGGGTCGAGCATGCCCTCGGCCACGGGATAGCCGATCGAGAGCAGCTTGCGGTCATCGTCAAGCAGAAAGCCGAACTCCATCGCGAGCGCTGTCTTCCGCGCGGCCTCCTCCAGGGCCGAGAGGCGCGCCGCCGAAGAAGTTGCCTCCGCTGATCCATCGATATCTCGGCAGTGGCTCTCGATCGCGCCCCGAGTCGCCTCCGCCCAGAACAGCATGTCGGCGCCGGTGCCGTCGCTTCGTTCGGTCCCGAGGGCATGCACGATGTCAACCAGGGTCTCGGCGTCAGCCGCGAGCGTCGAGAGGCGTTGCGCGATGCCCTCGCCGTCGACGAGTGCCCGTCGCAAGTCGGCCGCCAGCAGGGCGAGCGCGTCGTCCAGCTGTGGCCACGTCACCGTTTGCGTTCGGCGACCTTCGCGCAACCCGGCCGCCTCTTCGCGCATGAGCTCGAGCGCATCTGCGACACCGGTGAGACGCCGCTCGTCCGTGAGCGGGTGACCCGCCCATTCCCGGCACGCATTGGCGAGGGCGATGAGGTGCCCGGCCAGATTGCCGCTATCGACGGAGGATATGTATCGGGGATCGAGCGGCCGCAGATCTCGCGTGTCGTACCAGTTGTAGAAATGGCCTCGGAAGCGCTCTAGCCGGTTCATGGTGGACAGCGTCGCCTCCAGCCGCTCGATCGCATCGAGCGTTCCCATCCATCCGAAGTCGCGGGCGCTCACCACCGACAGGAGATAGAGGCCGAGATTGGTCGGCGAAGTACGATGCGCCAGCACCGGTCCTGGATCTTCTTGGAAATTGTCCGGCGGCAGCATCTGATCGGCCGGCGTCACGAAGGTCTCGAAGAACCGCCAAGTCCGCCGGGCGGTCAGTCGCAGGACGCGAGCGTCGCCATCGGACATAGAAAGTCTGCCTGCCACGAAAGAAGATTGGCTCATCCAGCGCGCGATCGCCGGTGAGGTGATCCAGAGGGCAGCGAACGGCAGCACCAGCGGCCAAGTCGCGTGCCCCCAGACCCAAGCGACGATCACCGCTACAACGGCGATGATGACCGCGCCGGCCATTCGGCGATAGAAGCCCAAAAGGTCGAGCCGGGGACCGATCGCTGCCTGCGCTGCCGGAACCCACTCGAGGAGATGCCGGCTGGTGACGAACAGCCGGGTCAGGGTTCGCGCGATCGCGTCGCCCATCAGCCAGGCTTGATGCGCTAGGAAGACGATCATAAGCACCGACTGGGCAAGAGCGCGGCATAGATCGACGCTGAGCGCGCCGAGGTGGCTGCTCACCGTGAGTCCTGGTTGCCTGGGCACGACGGCAGCGACGACGGGTACCAGGGTCGGCAGCATGATCGTCGCCAGTACGAAGCAGGTCCAAACTACCGCGACGTCTAGCGGCAAGACCCATCCGGCCAATAAGGCAAGGACCGCTGCCGGGGCCGAGAGCGTGCGCCGAAGATTGTCGAGCATCTTCCAGCGGCCGATCGCCGGGATTGCGCCACACTTCCGATCCGTGTCGGCGATCGGGCCGCGACCCCAGATCCAAGGCAGCAATTGCCAATCGCCGCGTGCCCAGCGGTGGTGACGTAGGGCGGCAACGTCGTAGCGGGCGGGGAACTCCTCGACGACCTCGACGTCGGAGGCGAGACCGGCGCGCGCGAACACGCCCTCGAACAAATCGTGGCTAAGTAGCGTAGAGTCCGGAACACGGCCCGCGAGCGCGGCCTCAAAGGCGTCGACCTCGTAGACGCCCTTGCCAGCATACGAGCCTTCGGCGAACATATCCTGGTACACGTCGGACACGGCGGAGCCATAAGGGTCGATGCCGCTCATGCCGGAGAAAACGCGCTGGAACAGCGAGCTCTCGCGGCCGGTCGGCAGTAACGGCGTAATTCGCGGCTGCAGCACCCCGTAGCCCTCGACGACCCTGCCGGCGTCGGCGTCGAAGCGCGGCCGGTTCAGCGGGTGCGCCATCTTGCCGATCAGGCGGCGAACCGTGTCCCGCGGAAGTCTCGTGTCGGCGTCGAGCGTGACGACGTAGCGAACATCAACGGGCACGGCGCAAGCCTGCTTGGCCGTCAATACGAAAGTTGTGTCGGTCGCGCCGCGCAGGAGCCGGTTCAACTCGTGCAACTTACCGCGCTTGCGCTCCCAGCCGATCCAACGCCCTTCGCTCTTGTTCCAGACTCGCCTGCGATGGAGCAGCAAAAAGCGGTCGCCGCCGGACGTGGGGCCGTGGCGCTGGTTGAGCCTTGCAATGCCCTCCCTGGCAGTTGCGAGTAGAGCCGCGTCGCCTTCCACGTGCTCGGTTATGGCATCGACCCAGTCGGAGATCATTGCGAAATGCAGGTCGCCTTCCGGGCTGGCGAGGTAGTGGATCTCCAGTCGCTCGATCTGCTCCTCGATCACCTCGCGTGTTGTCAGAAGCGTCGGCACCGCGATGAGCGTGCGCAGATGTGAGGGCACGCCGTCGCGGAGGGCCAATGCAGGCAGAAGCGTAGCGCCAAAGCCCCATGTCACCGCGCGGTTCACCAGCGCAACGGCCGCGTCGATGGCGGGGATCGCACCCAGCGCGCCGAGCAGGCTCAGCCACGCCCCGTGAACTCCCGCTGCGGCGAGCGCGAACAGGGGCAAGGCGAGGAGGAGCCCAGCGGCGACAGCGACAATGCTCACATAGCCGCCGATGCCGAGCGCCCGGCTTGATCGTCCGAGCCAGGTATGAGGCGGCGGCCGGAAGCCGATCCCCGCTTCGAACACACCGCGCCCTTCGGCGAGGAGATGATAGCCTGGATCGGTCCGTCGACTTTCCGCCACGCCCGTGGCTGCACATGCAGCCTGCTCCGCTGCCAGAACGGCGCGGCGCGCGATCTCGATCTCAGTACGGTTCGAACCGCGTGCCAGCTCCTCGATGGCGCTGCGGTAGAGATTGCGCGTCGGGAAATCCATCTTGAGAAAGCCGCTGGTGGCGGCGAGGACGTCGTCGACGAGGCTGATGCGCTCGAACAGCTCCGTCCAATCGACTTCGGAGATCATGCGCATACTGGTGATGATGTTGCGTACCGTCACGCTTGCGGCGCCCTGCCGGTGGTGCTCATCACGCACCACCGCGTCGGCAGTCGTTCCCTGCGCCGCGAGGCGCTGGTCGAGCCACGTCAGGGCTGGCGTGATCCGGGGGTCTTGGTCGCGCAGTCGGTGCACGAGTTGCACGGCGAACGCGTCCGGCAACCGGGCGCGTTCATGACCAGCGAGCACAGTCGCCACCGGTTCGGCGACGCATTCGCCGGCACCCAGCAAGCGGTCGGCGAGATTGTCTGCTTCTTGGCGTGCGGCGCGACTGTGCACGATCCGCTCTGACAATCGCCTAAGATTCTCGATCAGGACGATCCGCAATGTGATGGCCACCGCCCAGAGTTCACCGATGGTCAGCGGCTGGACTTCCTGGTAGGCCCGCACGTAGCGGGCTAGCATTTCGGGTTCGAAGCGGCTGTCAGTGTGGGCGATGAAGGCCCAGGCCACGCCGAGCACGCGCGGATATCCCACGAAAGGTCCCTGAGCGAGCTTGGGCAACTGTCGGTAATAGCCCGGCGGCAGGTCGGATCGTATGTCGCGGATCTGCCTCTCGACGACATGGTAGTTGTCGATCAGCCATTCGGCCGCCGGGGTGATCGCGCCTCCATCGTTAATCGCCTTGGCGATTGTGCGATAGGCGTGCAATAGCACCGCTCCGTTCTCGACGAGTCGTCTCGCCAGCGGATGGACCGTTGTCGGCTTCGATGTGACGGGCTGCGCCATCGCGAGGCTCCGCGCGTGCTCCTCCAGACGTTCGACGCTGAAGAGCTCTTCGCGAATAGGTTCTTGACTGTTCCAGGGCGACATCGAGAGCCGGCGTGCGAAGACGCGACGAATGAGTGGTGTCAATTGGACCTTTCTGCCGTTATGGGTCAGGTTTATGCACCCACTCTACCGAGCCCGATCACAGTGCGACTGTTTTATTTTATACAGGTAGCGACGGTATGGCGCTGGTCGCGAGCGCTCTAAATCGCCAGCGCAAGGAATTTGGGCGGTCAGTTTCAATGCATCCCCATGGCACAACCGATTCGCAACTGTTTTCTTCAGGCAGGACTAGAAGCTACTTTGCAAGGGGTTGTTTTGGAGAATTGGATTTGCGAACAAGGGAGCCGCGCGTGATCGGTCTGCCAGTTAGGCCCTGGGTTGTACCGCAGTTGACGCCCATCAAGCCAATACCGGGGCGATGACCCGCAACGCCCCTGGCCGCGAACGGTACTGAAGGGGAGGGTGCATGATCTCAACCTCGCCGTCGAGCGCCACGGGCAACCGGCTGGTCTTTGACCTGACCTTGGCCTCCGTTAGCCTGAAGGTCTCGATGTCACGCGCCTGCTCGGCCTTGCCGAAGCACATGCGGCAAACCATCCAGAAGAAGCCGAGCGGGTTTCGCGGCTTCACTACATAGAACCAGAGCTCGCCCCGGTCCAAATGCTGACGCTTCCCCAAGGTGAACAGCTCCATGCCGTATTCGTTGTTGCCGATGAAGAGGCAAGGCGTGCGGTAGGGCCGGGTCCAGCCTTCGGCCGAGATCGCGAGCCGCAGGCGTGGAAAGTGCCGCAGCATGCGCAAGAACGCGGGCACCATCGCCATCCATTTCGCAAGCTTGTGGTTAGCCCTTCGCCGTTCCCGATCGATGACGATATAGGGATAGATGCCGATCGAGGAATTGTTGATGAAGACCTCGCCATTGACCTCGGCGAGATCGACGACACGCTCGGCGCCCTTAGCGATCGCTTCAGCGGCGCTTGCGAGATCCATCGGGACGCCGAGGTCCTTGGCGAAATGGTTCAAGCTCCCGAGCGGTAGGACGCCGAGCGGAATGCCGGTATTGGCAAGCACGCCGGCGACCGTGCGGACGCTGCCGTCGCCGCCGCCCACCACCACCGCATCGATCTCTCCAACCTTGGCCCGCGCTAAAGCCATGTTAGCGAGGCTTCTCAGCTCCGGGCCCGTGCAGAATCGGAGCTCGGCAGCGACGTTGAGCCTCTTGAAGGCCGGCGCCAAGACGGCGCGCACGTGCTCGGTGCCCTTGTGGTCGGCAGCCCCTGCACCCGCGTTGAGGAGGGCCACCAATCTCAGCCCCCGTTTCGGGAGTGGTCTTAGCGCGATGGTCAGCTCGCCGGGCTCGGGCATGCTCATGCCTGTTGGATGGAAGCGGGGAGGCCGCTTGCTGGTGAACCGGCCGGAAACTACGCTAATCCGCGCCGAAGCCTATAGGCCAAAGCGCCGCTCAAGCAAGCGTAGCCCTCGAAGCTGAGATTATGGTCGGGTGCCCAGAAGCGAAAGGCAGGGTAGGAGCCGTTATCGGCGGCACACCGCCTGTGACGGTAGAGCCAAATCTTTACGGCTAGGTCCAAGGCCGCGGGACCCAGGGGACCGAGATCGAAATTGTAGACGGGCCAGTAGAGCAATCGTGCCATGGACCATCAACGCGGAAGGCCCAGACCCGTTCCAAAGACACGTCAGGTCTTGCTGGCTTCCTCAATATAGAGGCGGCGGAATGCTTGCGCGATTGGTCCCGGTCGGCCGTTGCCAATGACGACGCCATCGATCTCCACCACCGGCAACACGAAGGCCGAGGCCGCGCTTAAGAATGCCTCACGAGCTTGCAGCGCCTCCTTGACGGTGAACGGGCGCTCTTCGACGGTGAGGCCTCCTGTCTCGGCAAGCCGCAACACGGCGCGGCGCGTCACCCCCGGCAGGATGTGGTGGCCAAGCGGCTGGGTGCGCACGAGACCCTCTGCGTCGAGGATGAAGGCGGTTGACGAGGTGCCCTCGGTGACGAAGCCGTCCTCGACCATCCAGGCCTCATAGGCGCCGCGGAGCTTTGCCTGCTGCTTGCCCATGGTTTGGGCGAGCAGGGCCGTGGATTTGATGTCACGGCGCTTCCAGCGGAGATCGGGGATGCTGATTACCTTGACCCCGGTCACGGCATAGGGGTTGTCGAGCAGCGGCTGGCCCTGGGTGAAGGCGACGACGGTGGGAGGTGCATCCGCTGGGTAGAGAAAATCGCGGTCCGCGACCCCTCTGGTGATCTCCAGATAGACGACGCCTTCTTCGACCTCATTCCGTGCGATCAGCTCCTCGTGCAGGGCGCGGAGCTCGGGATGGGTGAGGGGAGGGGCGATTTGCATCTCCGTGAGCGAGCGGTCAAGGCGCGCGAGATGGGCGTCGAGATCGAGGGGGCGCCGCGCAAGCAAGGCCGTCACCTCATAGACGCCATCGGCAAAAAGGAAGGCGCGGTCGAAGATGGAGACCTTGGCGTCGGCCTCCGGCACGAAGCGGCCATTCACATAGACAATGCGGGACATGGGTTCAGCCAATGAGATCGGAAGTGGAGTCTATTACCCCCCTTGAGGGGGAGGGTAGGGAGGGTGGTTCAAATCAAACCACTTCCACGCGTAAGCCCGCCTCCTCGATCAGCGCGAGATCGTCGGCGGTGTCGTTGTTGGGGGTGGTGAGCAGTCTGTCGCCATAGAAGATTGAGTTGGCGCCAGCCATGAAGCAGAGGATCTGCGCCTCCTTGGTGAGGCTGCGCCGGCCCGCCGACAATCGCACCCGCGAAGCGGGCATTAGGATGCGTGCCGCGGCCACCATGCGCACGAGGTCGAGGGGGTCGATGGGCGGCCGTTCTTCAAGCGGCGTGCCTGGCACGGCAACGAGCGCGTTGATCGGCACGCTTTCGGGGTGCGGATCGAAATGGGCCAGCGTCACGAGCAGCCTCGCCCGGTCCTCCAAACTCTCGCCCATACCGATAATGCCGCCGCAACAGATTTGGACCCCGGCGCGGCGGACGCAGGCAAGCGTGTCGAGCCGGTCCTGATAGCAGCGCGTAGTGATGATCTCACCATAGAATTCTGGCGAGGTATCGAGATTGTGGTTGTAGGCCGTGAGACCAGCGTCAGCCAAGCGATCGGCTTGGGCTTGCGTGAGCATGCCGAGGGTGACGCACGCCTCCATGTCCAGCGCCCGCACCCCGCGCACCATGGCGACCACGTGGTCGAAAGCCTCGCCGTCCTTTACCTCCCGCCATGCCGCGCCCATGCAGAAGCGCGTGGCGCCGGCTTGCTTGGCGAGGGCGGCCTTGGCCAGCACGTCATCGACGTTGAGGAGCCGCTCGCGTTCCAGCCCCGTCGCCTTGGCGTAATGGGCTGATTGCGGGCAATATTTGCAGTCCTCAGGGCAGGCCCCGGTCTTGATCGAGAGCAGGCTCGCGAGCTGAATATTGCCGTCGGCGCGATGGCGCCGATGCACCGCGCGCGCCTGATCAATCAGGTCGAGCAGCGGCTGGCTCAATAGGGCCACGACCTCCGCTTTATCCCAGTCGTGACGCAGCGCGCGGGCCTCGCCCGCGGGCTCGCCGGACCCCTCCGCGGGGCGCCCTTTGCCGTTGATAGGATTCGGGAAATTCGGAAGCTCGGTCACGGTCAGGAGCGATGCGATTTGCTGTGGGTGTGGCCCTTAGCTAATACAGGATTTCGCGCAAGAAGCGAGCCAAGTTTCGTTCTCGGCGTAAGGTCTCAACCTGACACTGTCTGCTTTGGGTCATTAGCCGACATAACGGCCCGTTCGCGTCATGTCCGCTTTACCCCGATAGCGGACATTCATCGGTGCAGGTGGGATGTCCGAAAAGTGCCATAAGCGGACATGCGTTTGATCCACATCAAAGTCGGGGAGCTCAAGATGAACTATAAAAACGTAATGGACGGTGTCTCCTTCGCGACCATCCCCCGGCCGCTCCCGTCCGAGGCGTCGGCTTC
>JBARKP010000044.1:0-5561 GCA_049801475.1 Methyloceanibacter sp. | reverse complement strand
AAAAGGTTGCGAACTTTCCTTCCTCATTTTTCGGCAAGTTCAGCAGTGTGCGATGCTGCGATAACCGCATGACTGGCCTCGTGGGCGCTTCCGATAGGCTCAGCATGGTATTTCCCTCCGTTGCGTGGTGGTTGCCACGGAAACGTTGCCAGCAACGGTTTAAGGGTTCCTTGCCTGATCTGCTGGCTAAGCCCAGCGTTAAGAGGCTACCACCACCCCGGCTCGGGTGCTGTGGCTTTCGAGTGCCACTCAGCCGGAAGAATTCAGCGCCAAGGTCAAGCTTCTTTCCGATCTAGCGTTCATGTTGCATTCAATCAACGAAGCGAGCGACAAGAAGCCAGCGAAACACGGCGAGGGCCAGTAGCCATGCTCACTGATGCTGTTGGGGCGGCCTCTTTTGGCACCGGAATTGGCACCGGACGGAGAGGGACGACAGGGGAAAGCTAGGTAAGGTCAAGCCTAGCGACCTGGGGGAAGCCTAAGAAATCCTCACCTGAAGGGATGCGGCGGGACTAGGAGATGTGTCAGGCCCCTATCTATAAGATTTGCACGAAAGCCGCTCTCCAAGAGGCGAGGAGCAGGGGCCGTTTCGAAGGCTCGCCCGACGATCTCCCCGAGGGCTTCATCCATTTCTCGGCAGGCAGGCAGGTGGCCGGAACTCTGGCAAAACATTATGCGGGGCGGAGCGATCTCCTCCTGCTTGCCGTGGATGCCGAGCGACTCGGCGAGAACCTCAGATGGGAGCCGTCCCGCGGCGGTGACCTCTTCCCCCATCTCTACGGGCCGCTGGATCTCAGCCACGTGCTCTGGGTCGAGGCCTTGCCGCTGCAAGAGGACGGCCGGCATCGCCTCCCCGCCGGGGTAGCGCCGTGAACGCGCTCTACGGCCTCGGCCAGGCTCTCCTCCATGCGCTGGATCCAGAGCGCGCCCATGAGCTGGCCATCAAGAGTCTCGAGCTTGGCCTCTACCCGCGTGCGAGTGAGCCGGACGATTCGCGCCTTGCGGAGACCATCTTCGGACTCAACTTCGGAAATCCGGTCGGCATGGCGGCGGGCTTCGACAAGGACGCGCGCGCCTGGAAGCCGCTGCTCGCCATGGGGTTCGGCTACGTCGAGGTGGGGACGCTGACGCCAAAGCCGCAAGGCGGCAATCCAAGCCCCCGCATCTTCCGCTCTGCCGCCGATGGCGCGATCATCAACCGACTCGGCTTCAATAATGAAGGACAGGAGGCGGCGCTGTCCCGCTTGGCGGCGCGACGGCAGGGCATTGTCGGGGTGAATATCGGCGCCGGCAGGGATAGCAAGGATCGCATCGGGGACTATGTCTTGGGCATCGCGCGCACGAGCGCCCTCGCCGACTATCTGACCATCAACATCTCGTCCCCCAATACGCCGGGCTTGCGCGATCTCCAAGCTCCCGATGCCCTCCATGCTTTGCTCGAACGGGTTCAGGCCGCGCGCCTCTCTAAAGAGAAACCGGCGCCGCTTCTCGTCAAGCTCGCGCCCGACATCGCCGATGCCGATCTCCCGCAGGTCGTTCGCATCATCGAGTCCCACGGCGTCGACGGCATCGTGGTGTCGAACACGACTCTCGCCCGCGATGGTCTGACGGACCGGAGTTTCGCCGCGGAGACGGGCGGTCTCTCGGGCCGGCCGCTCTTCGCGCGCTCGACCCGCATGCTCGCCCGAATCTATCGGCTCACAGAAGGGAAGCTGCCGCTGATTGGCGTGGGCGGCATCGATTCAGGCGCAACCGCGCTCGCCAAGATCGAGGCCGGCGCCTCGCTGCTGCAGCTTTATACCGGGCTTGTTTTCGAAGGACCGAAGCTGATCGACCGCATCAAGCAGGCGCTCATCGAGGCAATGGAGCAGGCAAAGGCCGGAAGCTTGACGCCCCTGGTTGGCCGTCATGCCGACGCTTGGGCGGAATGGCCGCTTTCGTGACCGACGCGATCACAATGCTGCCAAAAGGCACGCCAAGCTGCGCTCGAGTGGCGCGAAGCGCGGTAGCGCACGTAAAATCAAGCTTCGCGGTTGCGCGAATTGGCGTTGAGTAGGCCGCTTCGGCTGCCGCGTCCCATCAATTTGAGGACACGCGCGATGAGCCAGACCGGGAAGACGATCACGGCGCCGAGCAGGAAGTAGCGCGCGGCTTTCTCCACCGCGGCAAAGCCCATATCGTAGATGCGGGCGATCAGCTGCCGCACGCTGTCGATGATGTCGAACGGACTGAAGCCGAGCGCTGCAAGGAGCACGCCCACGACCAGAGATAGGATCACGAGCCTGATCAGCACCAGGCCCGGATTGCCGCCAAAAAAGCGTTCCATGTCTTCGCTCCACTTGTCCGCTCTACGCATCACGAATCGCGATGCGGAAGCCTATAACGAGAATTGGTGAAGGAAGAAGGCAAGGTCAAGCAGGACGAGGTGATGTGAGCGGAGCCAAGAGGCTGCTTGAGGGAGGGGCGACGGGACCGCTGCCGGAGCCGTCCGCAGCGAAGGAATCCGGCGAAAATGCTTTGCCGCCCCCTGGTGATGCCGGCGTTCGGCGCCTTTACCGGCGGCCTCAATGTGCTCGACGACGCCTTCGGTCCTTTGTTCCGCCGGCATCGCCTGGAGGCGTGGATGACGGGCAAGTCGGACGTCTACCCCCTGCAGGTAAGCTGGCTCCTGCCCGACTGACCTTACTCTTTCCGGAACACGGCCCAGGCCGCGAGTCCCGCGGTCACGGCAATCAGCACCGCCAACACTCCGTAGATGAACGGGTAGCGGAAGGCGAGCATATACACCAGGCGCTCGATACCCACCTTGTGCACCTGCAGGCTGCTTTGGCTCTGGCTCAACACTTTGCCGTCGCGAAAGAGAAACACTTGGGTGGAGTAGCGGCCGATGGGGACGTTGACGGGAAGATCGACGCTGCCTCTGAACAGGCTCCGGCCGATGAAGCTGACCGTGTCGTCCGATTCTTGGAAAAGCTCGCGCTCTTGTCGGAGCCGGACCATGGCCGAACGAAATCCGTCATCCGGGGGCTCGCCCTGGTCTGATCGTCCGAAGTCGACGTTGGAAAGGCCGATCCCCAGCGTCTTGAGCGTCTCTTCCGACGCCACCGCCCTGAGCGGGCGAGACGCGAGCACGGCATAGAATCCGGGGACTGAGGGAAACGTCTTCGAGGCGCCGTTCATCCAGAGTCCGGCGACCTGCTCTTTGCGCCAGACGACGAGTGGTCGGCTAGGTCCGCGGATAACCATGATCACGTCGTAGGGACCTTCATCCGGCGAGGGCGCGCGGCTGAAGTCGATTGACCCAAATAGGACGATCTCTATGCCGGTGAAGTTCGACTGAATCGATATCTCCCGCATGGAGATGTCCGACTCCACCTGCTCGGGCCGCGCCGGCTCCGCCGCGACCGCTTCCAACCGCGGCATTAACAGGTAGACAGCGAGGGCTAGGAGCAGCGCTTGCCGCATCACGCGCCCGCCATGAGGGGAGCCAGGCTAAAGAGATCCGCAGGCCGCAGCACGAGGCCGATCAGCAGCCGCAGCGCCACCGCAAGCACCATGACCGCAAGCAACAGCCTCAGCTGCTCGCCCTTCAATCGCTGGCCGGCATTGGCGCCGAACTGGCCGCCGATCACGCCGCCGATCACCAGGATGAAGGCGAGCACGACGTCAAGTGTTTGATTCATGGTCGCGTACAGCATCGTGACGATGGCCGTGATGAAGATGACCTGGAACAGCGAGGTTCCGATGACGACATTGGTCGGCATGCGCAGGAGATAGATCATCGCCGGCACGATGATGAACCCGCCGCCCACGCCCAGGAACGAGGCGAGCAGACCGACAATTGCCCCAATGACCAGCGGAGGGATGGCGCTGATATAGAGGCGGGATCGGTGGAAGCGCATCTTGAATGGAAGCCCATGGATCCAACTGTGCTGGCCGGGCTTCCGCGGCGAGGGCGGCTCGCCGGCGCGCGTTCGCCAGATGGCGCGGATGCTCTCGGCAAGCATCAGCGAGCCGATGACACCGAGAAAGGTCACATAGGAAAGCGAGATGAAGAGGTCGGCCTGGCCAACCTCGCTCAGGCGCTGGACCAGAAGCACGCCGGCAAGCGCGCCGATCACGCCGCCGACGATCAGCACCAGCCCCATGCGGAAGTCGATATTGCCCCGGCGCCATTGCACCAACGCGGCGGACACCGAGGAGGCAACGATCTGATTTGCGCCCGTCGCCACGGCGATGGCTGGTGGGATGCCTGAGAACATCAAGAGCGGCGTCAGCAAGAAGCCGCCACCGACGCCGAACATGCCCGAAAGGAAGCCTACCGCAGCGCCAAGTCCCAGCATCACCAAAAGGTTTACCGAGATCTCGGCAATGGGCAGATATACCTGAAGCATGGGGCCGGGCGTCGATTTTCGCGCTGCTGCAAGGTGTTCGCGAGGCGCGCCCCTGTCAATGCGCTAAGACGAGTCTTACCAAATTGTCATCGTTTGTCCTCAAGTAGCGCGAAGCGCGCGAGCGCATCAAAGACGCGTGACCCGATGCGCCGGGAACCAGAAGCCAGGGTCAGCTCGCTAGCCGTTCGAGCTTGGTGACGAGCGGCACGGTAACCTCGCCGCTCTCGTCCATCCCGTTGCGGAGTTCGAAGGCCTTGATGGCTTCGCGCGTGCGCGCACCGGCCTCGCCATCGGCTGCACCAATCTCATAGCCGAGTTTGTTCAGCAGCGCCTGGGCGCGCGTAATCAAATCCTTGTTCGGGCCTCAGCCTCGGCGCGCCACGAATCTTGCTCCGGCGCCTCATTGACTTCAGCGGTCGCAGGTTTCGCCTTCCAGACCTTGACGGGCCGCCGACATAGGGCGATTGGACGGCCTGGAGGACGCCCTTGGCCGAGCCCATGTTTGTAGCTGCCGTGGCCTCTCCAACGGTCACGCTGACATCGGACGGTAGAGCTCCCTCGTCGCTTCTGAGCGAGGCGAGCTGCCGCATTGGCATGGCCTCGGCCTGCGCGACCGAGGGGACAGACGATTTCGCAATCTCCGTCACGCCACCCGCGTTTCCGGTATCGTCGGAAATAGCAAGTACCGTTTGCGCCTCGCTGACCCGCGCCGGCGGCGGAAGCTCCGAGCCGCCGGACTCTACCGAGGGTGTCGTGGCGTGGGGCGCTTCGGGCGCGGTCGCGGGCGCGGCCTCGGGATCGAACCCGGGTGCGTGCCCAGGCGCGGCTTCGGTTGCCGCTTCGGGTGCAGCCTCAAGAGCGGGCGGGGACGCAGCTTGGTGAGCCGGTACGACTTGGAGTGCGGGCGAAGCTTCAGCTGCTGGTGCCGGTATGGCTTCAGCTGCCGGGGTCGGTGCGCTCCGCTCTGTCGCAGGGGGGCCGATTTCAGGGTCGGGCTTCGACCTCAGGCGGCTATAGAGCAAGGCCGCGCTGACCAGGAGCAGCAAGACGGCGACGATCATGAGTATGGAGCGCTTGCGCCGCTCCGGCAGCTCCCTGCCGGTCGGTGCACTCGGCTCATCGGTGGGGCCCGCCCTTCGCAGCCGGAGTGCCCCCCGCTCCTCGGCC
>JBARKP010000043.1:0-13654 GCA_049801475.1 Methyloceanibacter sp. | reverse complement strand
GGTCTTCGTCGCGCCCGAGCGTCAAAGGCAACAGCACTACAGCCGCTGCAAACAGCACTATGCATTTGCTAAAGAGAACTCGCCAAAGCATCCCCCACCTCCCCCATCAAGGAGCTGGCCCGGCACTGTTCGAGTTATGCTGTTGCTCGATCGCCCGGACAGGCGCGGGCCAGTTCAGTCATACGCCTTGGAATAGTAGCATGCCATAGCTGTTCCCACTGACTAATTCGCGGCGAGGACGAGCCCATGCTGATGTTTCTATTCTGGACTGGGGTGCTGGCATTTGCGTTGTCAAAGTCAGAGCAGGCCTCGATCATCCGAGCAGCGGTAATGGAGGTTGGGCACAACTACCGCCAGGTCGCGAACTGGCTCACAAGGCGCATTCCCCCTCAGCGCGATGGCCCCTGGGCAGCGCAGAGCGTGAAGAATCTTGTCGAGCGCTACAGACGCCTCACGGGCAAGAGGCTCCTAGTCCCTTACAAGACTTTCCCCACCCCAGCCCGTCGCAAGGATGCCCCGCCTGAGATTCCAGTGGTGCCATGGGAGGACCGGCGCCCGGGCTACGAGTGCGCTTGAAGGGATTCTATTGGCTGTGACTTGCTCGGCAAGATCGACAACGTCGTGGTCGGCAACCTCACCGCGAAGTGAGCCGTCAGCCCGTTGCTCTTTAGGGCACTCCCCTTGAGGGAGGACTTTTATTGTCATGCCCGCGAAGGCGGGCATCCAGTAACCACCGACCTGTGCGTCACACAAAGTCCAATGTTTACTAGATCGCCCGGTCACGCCGGCGATGACATCGATGCGGCTGCGTATCTCGGAGCCGGGCTCAGCTATTCCACCGGCCGCGCCACGCGGAAGCCGATGACGTTGAGCCGGCTCCCCTTGGGGAAGCTCATGCGAGCGCTCGGGCGGGCGAACTCCGCCTCGTAGTACCAGGCCCCGCCCTTGGCCACGCGGCGCTGACAATCGCCGCCGCGGGGCGAAGCGTCGGACGGCGCACCCACATGATTGTTGTTCCAACAATCCTCCACCCATTCGAAGACGTTCCCCTCCATGTCATGGAGCCCGTAAGGGTTGGGCGGGAAGGATCCGACCTCCACGGTCGTGCCTTGATAAGTGCCGGGCTTGCGGCTGCCGGGCAGGCTGCTCGCATCGAAATTGGCTTGGGTCGGAGCCAATGTCTCGCCCGTGGCATAGGGCGTGCTGGTGCCGGCGCGCGCGGCGAATTCCCACTCAGCCTCGGAAGGAAGGCGGTAGGCCTTCCCGCTCTTCTGCCGCAGCCACTCCACATAGGCCTTGGCGTCGTCGTATGACACATAGATCACCGGGCGCCGTCCTCGGCCCCAGCCGCTATCCTGCGGGCGGTAGTTGGCGCAGCCGCCTTCGAGCGCGCAGGCCTCCCAAGCGTCGAAGGTAACCTCGTATTTGGAGATGGCGAGCGGCGCCCCCACGGTCACCTCGTGCTGCGGCTCCTCGGCAGGCTGGTGCCCTTTCTCGGCCTTAGGAGCGCCCATGAGGAACCGCCCCGCCGGCGTCACCACCATGTCGGGGCAGGTCTCGCAGTCCTTGAAGCTCGATCCCACCTCATGCTCGAGCGGGCCCGCGCCGATACCCGGCACGGCTGCGCCAGGCTTCGGCGGCGTCGGCAACGCAGCCACTTGCTTCCCGGTAGCGCGCAAGACGGCAAGCAGTGTCGGCGTGAGCTGGCCGTCAGGAGCGAGCCCCGCTTTGGCCTGGAAGCGCTTGATGGCGTCTTCAAGCGCGTTGTCGCCGCCCCGGTTCGCATCGCCCATGAAGCCGAGCTGCTTCAGGATGGCGCGCGTCTCGGAAATGGCGGCCGGGTCCTCCACTGCGCCTTGCGGCATCAGCGCCGGCCCGCCTTCCCCGCAGCCTGCGGGATCGAGGCAGACATGGGGCGAACCGCCCCGCGTCGTAATCTCCGGCACCTGCGCTCCCTTAGAGGCGACGCGGACGTCCTGAGCCGTGAGCTCGAGCAGGTCGCGCAAGTAGAGGCGCGGATGCTCCTCGAAATTCCTGAGCAGTGATTTGGCGAAGGGCGAATGATCGCCGGCGTCGCCGTCCGCCGCAAGCTGCCCCGACAGCGTGGCGTTGGCGATGAGCAGCGAGCGGTCCTCTTCCGTCAGCCGCGAGAAGCCACGAAAGCCGCTGCCCGAATTGGCGCCGCGGGTCGGGCATTGCGGGAATGGGTTGTTGCGGCAGGCATCGAGCAGCACGATCTGCTGCGGTGCCGCGCTTGCCGCCGCGAAAAGCTGATCGAGCTCGACCGAGCGGAGCGCCGTCTTGTTCGCGCACTCGATCTCCATGTCGGTGGGCGCGATCACGTTCTTGCCCTCCACCTCCATGCCGTGGCCGGCATAGTAGATGAGCGCCACGTCGGCGCCCGCGGCTTGCCGCCTGAACGCCTCCAGCGCATCGAGCAAATCGGCGCGGGTCAGATTATAGTGCTCGGAGATCTCGAAGCCGTGGTCGCGCAGCTCCGCCGCGACAGCCTTGGCGTCGGGCACGGGATTGGTAAGGCCGGACAGATGCTGGTACTCGCCCATGCCGACGATGAGCGCCACCCGCCTGCCTTCAGCAGCCGCGAGGGTCGACGCCGAGAGCAAGAGGACGAGAGCTGCAGCAACGATTCGAACCATGGCGGCTGGCTCATTCCCTTCTCGTAACCCGAGCCCTCGGCAAGCTCGCTTGAGAGAGGCCCGAAGCTTACCACCGGCGTGGTCCAGAGCCCAGGGCATGGCAGGAATCCCCTTTGCCATGATTTTGAATTAGGTGATGTCGGCGACGTTGCCGGGCTTCAGGGCGAAGGGCGACCGGTCGGCCACGATCATCGGCCAAAGCATGGATTTTGCTCGTTCTTACGCCGCGCGAGCGCCCAATCGCTGCCGCGTACTCCCCCTTTTTGAGCCAGCGGCCGAGCGGTGCGCTTTGACGTGACTGGTATCGATGCAGAGCTCCGGTCCTAGGCCGATGCCGGTGCCCCAATAACAGGCCGGAGGTGAACCAGACCTTCTGCAGTCCTTCCTCGCCTACACCTGGAAGGACTCCACCACCCTCACCCTCACGACCTACGCATGCCCGTCTTTTTGTAGATTAGTGTCGCCTTGGTCCTCCGGAGGGAATGCGCACTGCCGCCGCCGTGATCGTAATCATTTGGATAGCATCAATGGCACTGGTCGCGTGGCTCGGTTATCGGTTTTGGGCCGGCAAAAATTAGGCTCGGCTTGTGGGGCATTCGGCGATGCGCCGCCACCGTATGATCACAGCATGCCGAAATGTATGAGGATGGCGAGAAGGCTTATGGAGCCTAAGGCTCCCACGTAAATTCCGATCAGAAGCCCTTCGGCCCAGCGGTCGCTATCGCGGTTACGTATGGCGCCCACAATTGTGCCGAGCAGAACTGTCAAGCCGACAAAGGCAAAGATGAGATGGATGGTCGCCATAACGGGCCGCGTATCATGGCCTCAGTTTGAATGGGAGCTGCTAATCGCGGAGTTACGAGGAGAGAAAGCCTTCTGAGACCTAAGCAGATACCGTGTCCGCACAGTGGCCGCTCATTCGATGATCGATCACTCGCAACATAGTAATGGGCTGTGCCCATGGCTTGAGCCATGGAATTTCAAGGCTGCGCTGCGATGTCAGTGGGGGCTGTTTGGGTCCCCACTCTGGCGGAGCCGTCCCCCAAGCCAGAGCCGCAGCATGCGCACGTCGCATTGGAACGACCAAACGGGGTGGGCAAGCATGCTCGGCCGGTTCCGCTCGATCAAGAAATGCCCAATCCAGGCTAGCACATAGCCCACACCAATGCCGATGATGGCGACCATGGGATCAATCATGACAATCCCCGCCATCAGCGCCGCGACTCCGATGCCGGTGCCGAGAAAATGCAGCGCCCGCGTGCCGTTTTGCGCGTGTTCGTGGAGATAGTGCGGCCAAAATTGCTGGAATGTCTCTGCCTCGTCCGACACTTGACGCTCCCGTCATGCGAATATCCGCCGAGCCGCGGTACAATCGGCACATAGTAAGCATAGAGCGCGGCCTAGTGTTGTCCATGAACACGTCCACATCTCCGCTGCCTCGGCGGGAGTTGCACGGCGGACTAGAACAGCGGGATGCGGACCCCGAACAGCATGAACAGCACAAGCCAGATATAGACCGCAACCGTCGGGTAGAAGGTGATGCCGAAGCCGAAGGCGCGCAAATAGGGGTTCTTGTGATAGCCGATCCAAAACAGGATGCGTCCGAGCACGAACAGCATGGTCAGGATCGGCAGGGAGCGGGCTTCCTCCGCAGGCGTGAAGAGGGAGACCGCCGCATTCGCGACGAAATATGCCGTGAACTGCTCGAACGTGTTCAGGATGAAACGAGTGTTGATGTCGAGGGCCGAATTGGTTTTGGCAATCCGTCCCACCCACATCTCGGGGTCGAGGCGCTGGGCAGCGACGATGCAAATGCCGATCACGCCAGGCAGCAACGCAAACACTGAACCCTTGAGGACTAGCGCGATCCTGTCGCCGGGATTGCTCCATTCCGTCGGGACCCAATGCCATACGAGCTTGACGCCGAGGAAGAACGCGAGTGCAAAGACCCAATTCCCGACCAGCACGTAGAGGAAAGGCCACTGACGCGAGCTGAAGCCGAGACGTTTGATGCGCGGGTCGTGGCGTGCGCTCACGCGGCGTTTTGGGCTATGGCGCTGTTCAATGGAAGGCTGCATCTCTCCCTCGTCTGGACAGATGGTCCTTTAACGCATAGGGCGCGAGTCCGTTTCCATGACCTTTGATATGGGCGCTCCCGCTGCGTCGGCTGCCGTGACAATCGCCTTGCATAGCTTCCACGAGCGGGAGCGAAAGGTCCGGTTGCATGTGCCGCAGGACCGTCTCCTCCACTCTGAGGGAGGCTTCGGGTGCTACCAGACCCAAAGAGGGCGCTTTGTGACCTCGACCACTGATCAAACGCCTGCGATGGTCTTATATAAGGGAATACGGGCCCGACACGTTACCGGGCACATCTGACCCCCCTCAAATGGAGATAATCATGGTCATCAGGACCTACATCACTTCCGCCCTCGCGGGTGCTTTGCTGCTTGGCCTCGGCACGGCGGCGTATGCCGCGACCGGCGAGTTCAACAACATGTGTACGGAAGGCCTCGCTCTCGGCAAAGACATCAACACGGATTGCTCGATCAACTCGACCCTTAAGGGCAAGACCTACTGCTTCGGCAGCGAGCAGGCCAAGACGGACTTCATGAAGGACCCAGAAGGCAATCTCGCGAAGGCACAGTCCTACTACTCTAAAAAACACCCCGGATAGGACTTCAAATTCGGGCATAGAGCCTAAGACCCCCCGCTCCGGCGGGGGGTCTCACGCTGCTTCCGCAAATCTAGATGGGCGCCTTCCACGCCCTTGCTTTTGCATGCTCTCTCTGAGCGCCGTGATGGTGATGACCTTGGGCGCCTGCCCGTCTCCGACGCGACTTCAATCTCAGGCGCCCCAAGGGAACCGTGACAATTTGGACACGCAGTTTCGAAAATTGCATCGAGAAGAGGCGCCGGCCGAAGCCGAGCCCCAAAATGCGCGCTTTGTACTGATCTAAGGTCCCCTCTGGCAGCCTTAAGGGGGATTATAAGCCAGCGCACTAGCATCGCGCGGGCGGCATTCGATGAGGCGGTGAAACGTCAATGGTGAACTTTTGGCGACGCACTCATGCGATACACCACGCCGCCTCGTGCAATCTCGAATGGCGCAACATCGGCGATGTGCGGAGTGACCACGCGGCGCGCCACGAGGGAGGGTAAGAGCCTCCGGAGAGCCCCATGGCAATCTGGTGGACGATCCTGACGCACACGTGGCGGCGGGTAGGCAAGGACAATCTTTCGGCACTCGCCGCCGCAACCGCCTTCTATGCGCTTCTCTCCATCTTTCCGATGCTCGCGGCTGTGGTCTCCCTCTATGGCCTCGTCGCCGATCCGTCCCTCGTGGAACGACAGGTTGCGGCCCTGGAGGGCATTCTGCCGCCGGAAGCCGTCAAGCTCGTCGCCACCTGGCTCCAGGCTCTCGTCCAAGGGCCGCCCGCGAGGTTTGGCGTCGGGCTGTTGGTCAGCGTGCTTCTCGCTTTATGGAGCGCATGGTCGGCAACCGGAATGCTGATGACCGCCGTTAACCTCTGCTACGGCGAGGAGGAAAAGCGCAGTTTCGTTCGGTTCAACCTTCGGGCCTTAGCCCTGAGCGCCGGGCTCGCGTTCTTGGGTGGTTTGGCGCTCGTTCTCGTGGCGGTGCTGGCCGCCCTCGACCTTCTGCCCATGCCAGAAGCCTGGCACGACGTGATCACGCTCGTGCGCTGGCCAGTTCTGGCCGGGATCGTCATGCTGATGCTTGCCATCCTGTACCGCTACGCGCCGGACCAGCAGGTGCCGAGATGGCAATGGATCAGTTGGGGTTCGGCGGTCGCCACAGCGTTATGGATCTTGGGCTCGGTCGCCTTCACGACCTATGTCACGAAGGTTGGGAGTTATGACAAGACCTACGGCTCGCTCGGCGCGATCATCATCCTGCTCCTCTGGTTCTATTTGAGCGCCTACGTCACCCTGATCGGGGCCGAACTGAATGCGGAGATGGAGCGCCAACGGAGACGCAACACGTGATAACGCGACCGGGCCGGCGTTTTACCGCCTCTTCTTGAGATCGATCGTCACTTTATTAGTCTTCCCCCTGAGCTTGTTGTCGCCCTTTAGTCCGGTGTTACGGGCGTGTAGAGGTCGACGCCGACGTCCGCCGTCTCGGCGCCGAAGAAGGTGGCGGCCTGTCTCGGCTACTTCCGCTCTTCGGTGAAAAGCAGACGTTACCCAGCCCAGACGGCGTCTCGCGATTCTGCGGCGAGTTTCACGGCCTCATGAATTTCGTCACAACTCCTGATCCACCCTAGGCAACGAGCCTTCTCATTGGCGGCTGCCCAGGCGAGTGTTCGGAATTCGTTTGAGGTGATCGTCGCTTCTGGATCTTCCGGCCCGTACTCATCAGTTGCCAGCCATGGAGCGTCTTGTCTCCGATATTTCGCTCTGAAGCAGGTGCCTCGCAAGGCAACAAGAATGTAAGGGTCGTGCACTTCTACCCTAAGATTCGAGTGGATCATTGTTAGTCTCCCCGTTCCCGGCCCCACGCCACTCTTCGGTGCCGGCCTAAAAGGTTTAGTTCAATCCCGTCATTTGCATGGCGGCAGCGAGGTTTTCCACCGCGTCAAATGGGGCGACAACGGAGCAGGTTCCCGCTGGGGGCTTCTTTTTCAGCCCGACACCTGCGGATCAGATGATGGACTGCACGGCCATCTACGATCAGCAAACATTTGCGCTAGTGGCCTGTCTCCTAGATAAGAGTTAGAGAACAGATTTCGATTCCTAACAGAGCGTCCGCTTGTGGGCGGATTTCAGAGGTGAGGCCACGTGCGCCTTGGGTCTGCTTCGTGCCAGAGGCGGACATCCGGTCCTTTCATTCGGAGAACAACTAGGGTCTCTAACGGGCAAGGCCCGCCGTTAGAGAACCTGTTAGGTGCTAGGTGTCTCGATCTGGCCTCGACCTTGGAGCCAGTTGAAGATGCTCCAACAAAGTGCGGCCCATGCAGCGCCGATGCACCAGCCGGCGAGCACATCAGTTGGATAGTGGACACCGAGATAAATGCGGCTGATGCCGACCGCAATCGTAAGCAAAATCGCTAGACTTAGAAAATAGACCTTGAACCGCAGCGAGCCATGAAGACTCGCGAGAAGGGCGCCGAGCGTGAGATATGTGATGGCCGACAGGGTTGCATGTCCACTTGGGAAGCTTGTAGTGAACACGCGCGCTGCGTGAGGTACGAGATCCGGCCTAGGCCGCTCATATACCAGCTTCAGCAGGTTACTCAGTACCACCCCTCCTCCAACCGCCGCTAAGACCCAAAAAGCGGCACCCCGCTGACGCGCCATGAAGAGATAAATGACCACCGCGGAAAAGATGATGCTGAGAACGGCATAGCTACCCAAGGCCGTAATGTCCCGGGCCATTTCTTCAATCCACGGCGGCCCGATCGGGTCTGACAAATCACTGGCGTTGCGAAAAAAGAGAAGGATCGTCTGATCGAACTTTGCCGCATCGCCCTCGAATACCTCGTCGGCAATGTGGCCAAAGACAAGCACCAAGCCCGCGATCGCGAAGACCGTCGTCAGCATCCAGACTTCAGGTCGGCCAAAGTGCATTATGTCACAGGAAGGTGGGCGGTTAATTTTAGGGAGAAGTCCCATGACCAAGGTCGTTGATGATGTCTTGGTGGCAAATGAGTCCTATGCGGCAGAGTTCGGTGACAAGGGCAGCCTCTGCCCTGCCACCCGCTCGCGGTTTCGCGATCTTAACCTGCATGGATGCGCGGCTCGACCCCGCAAAGTTCGCCGGTCTAATGAAAGGGGATGTACACGTTATCCGCAATGCGGGCGGGCGCGCCAACGACGATGCCATCCGCTCACTTGTAATATCGCATAAGCTGCTCGGCACTAAGGTGTGGTTCGTGATCCACCATACGGACTGCGGTATGGAGACCTTCACAGACGATGTGATGCGCTCGCTCCTGAACCGGAGCCTCGACACCGCACGGCTTGGGGCGGACGGCTGGTATGATGTCGGGGACGGGCCTGGCTCCTCAGAAGGGGACTTCATTGACTGGTTGGCCATCAAGAGTCAGACCGAAAGTGTTACCAGCGATGTTCGCCGCATCAGGTCGCATCCGCTCGTTCCCCGCTCTGTGCCGGTATATGGCTATGTGTATGACGTAAAGAACGGGCGCTTGATTGAAGTGCCGGAGGCAACAAGGAACGGCCAGCCCGCGTAAGCGTTTTGGCGAGGCGTGCACGTCCCTCCCGCCGCGGGCAAGGAGCATTGACCGATGATCTGGACGTCCGCGGCACCTGCCTTCACAACCGCGTTCCTTAGCTCGCTTGTCGAAGCTGTCGAGGCACTGACGATCGTGCTCGCGGTCGCCTCGGTCCGCGGTTGGCGGCCGGCGGGGATCGGCGCCTTTGCCGGCCTTGTGCTTCTTGTACTCATCGTGCTTGCGCTCGGGCCACTCCTGGATCAGATTCCGCTGCACCAGCTACAGCTCGTCATCGGCATCCTGTTACTGCTGTTCGGCATGCGCTGGTTGCGCAAGGCGATTCTGCGCGCCGCGGGAGCCATTCCGCTGCACGATGAGACAACAGCCTTCGCTACCGAGACGGAAGAGCTGCGCGATCAGGCGCGTCGTCACGAAGCGGGACTCGATTGGCTGGCCGGGCTTGCAAGCTTCAAGGCCGTGATGCTCGAAGGACTGGAGGTGGCGTTCATCGTCATCGCCGTTGGCGCCGGACGAGGTCTCCTTGGTGCTGCGAGCGTCGGCGCACTCGCGGCCTGCTTTGTCGTGATCGCGGTTGGCTTCGTCATACATCGTCCGCTCACCCGGGTGCCCGAGAACACGCTCAAGTTTGCTGTCGGAGTCATGCTTTCGGCATTCGGGATGTTCTGGACTGGAGAAGGGCTCGGCGTCCCATGGCCGAGCGAGGATTTTGCTGTCTTAGCGTTTGCGGCGCTATTCTCGATGGTCGCGCTCGCCGCGGTCGCCCTCACGCGTCGCGCTAGGGAAGGAACTCTGGCATAACCATGCTGTCCACCGCGTTCCAGATGTTGGTCGGATTGTTCGTCGATGACGGCTCGCTGGCCCTGGCAATCATTATGATCATCGTACTCTCTTGGATCGTTGGAATCATGATACCCGGTGTACCGCTCGCCACCGGCGCCGTGCTTTTGGTCGGTTGCCTTGGTGTGCTTTTCGCCAATGTCATGAAAGCGGCGCAGCAATAGTCACCCGAAGTGTCGATGAAACAGGGTTGATCATTAGATCGGGTTCTGCGAGGCGAGACGTCCGCTTCACGAGCGGACCTCTCCTACACTACTGGACAGGTTTTCGGCCCTGACCCGCGCGGGACGCTTCAGCGCGTCGGACCGGTGGGGTCGCTCTTGGCACCGCCATAGCAGCAACCGTCTTGGCCCGGTCGGTCGTCTTTTTTTCCCGAGGCGGTGTCGCGGCACTCGACTCCACTCCACCTGCATCTTTCCTGGCCGGAAGCTTCCAATTAGGTCGGATGAAGTGGCAGGTGTAGCCGTTTGGAATTCTTTCGAGATAGTCCTGATGCTCGGGCTCGGCCTCCCAGAACGGACCGGCCGGGGAAAGCTCGGTCACAACTTTTCCCGGCCATAGGCCTGAAGCCTCAACGTCGGCGATCGTGTCTTCGGCGACCCGCTTCTGTTCGTCGCTCGTGTAGAAGATCGCCGATCTATAGCTCGTTCCCACATCATTGCCCTGACGATTACGCGTGGTCGGGTCGTGAATCTGGAAGAAAAACTCGAGAAGCCTGCGGTAGCTGATCTTGGTGGGATCGAAGACAATCTCAATGGCTTCGGCGTGGGTTCCATGATTGCGGTAGGTCGCGTTCGGAACGTCACCGCCTGAGTAGCCGACGCGCGTGGAAATCACGCCGTCATATCGGCGAATCAAGTCTTGCATGCCCCAGAAGCAGCCACCAGCCAGAACGGCACGTTCTTCGGTCATTGGAAGGCCTCCACCTGGTCGAGGTAAGCCCCGTAGCCTTCGGCCTCCATGTCATCGCGATGAATAAACCGCAGCGAGGCTGAGTTAATGCAGTAGCGCAGGCCGCCGCGATCCGCCGGGCCATCGGGAAAAACGTGCCCAAGGTGGCTGTCGCCATACGTCGAACGCACTTCGGTGCGGATCATGCCGTGCGTAGTGTCTCGCAGCTCGTTGACGTATGCAGGTTCGATCGGCTTGGTGAAACTTGGCCAACCGCACCCCGACTCGAATTTGTCGGATGAGGCGAACAGCGGCTCGCCCGATACGACATCAACGTAGATTCCCGGCTCTTTGTTATCCAGATACTCCCCCGTTCCGGGACGCTCTGTGCCGTTTTGCTGGGTCACGCGATACTGTTCTGGTGACAGGCCGGAAATGGCCTCAGGGTTCTTTCGGTATTCAGACACTTCCTTCCTCCTTCTCTCTGGCGGCCGAACCTTTGTCAGACGGCCATTCCCTGATAAGAACAAAATGCGAACTTCAAGGAGCTTCAGCTTGGGCCGCTCCATCCAGATTGCCAGAGGGTACCCGTGTCGATCCCATTACCGGAAACCAAGATTGGAGCCGGTGTGCGACTTCGCTTCAAGGCAGGGTTCATATGGCATTCAGGTGAAAAAGCTGGCAACGACACAGAAGTTGAGCAGTGTCGCGTTACCCCGCTTTCGACCGCATGGCCCGCTAATCCGCATCCCGGTCCTACGCCTACGCGCAGATCATGATGGCCGCAGGCACGTTCTGGCGCTAACCTCGCGGAGGTTCGCGAGGGATACGGGGATGTGCGGGCGCTACCTAGTCGCCGTTCTTCTAGGCACGGCTCAGGCTTTGGCTTTGGCGGGCGTCCCGCCGGCACACGCCGAGGATCCGCGAGCGCCGCCGGTTGGCCAACCGGTCCTTTCGCCGTCGCTGGACCTGGCGTTACCGGCTCCCACGCCGGCACCCGCGCCCGCGCCCGCAACGCCTGCTTTGCCATCTCCTACGTCGGCCTCGCCCGAGCCTGCGGTTGCTCCGGCAGATCAGCCGCCGCTTACGGCCGAGACAACGCCGCCCCTGTCCTCGACGTCGTTGGCTCCGGCAGTTGAAATCATTCGCTTGGAACTTGCCGACCCTGGCATCCGCAAGGGTGCCAATGCGGACGATCTCGCCGCGCTCGAGGCCTTCTATGGGATGAGGACCGGCAGGCCTTTGTGGATGACGGAAATGGGGTTTTCGGCGAAGGGGCAGTCGGCCCTCTTCGAGATCGAGAGGGCGGACGATTGGGGTCTTGACGCCACTGCCTTCGAGCTGCCGCCTGCGGGCGCGCTGCCGGCGAGCCCGGAGGCACAGGCCATCGCCGAGATCAAGCTCGATCTCGCCATTCTGAGATATGCCCGCTTTGCTCGCGGTGGACGGTTGAACCCGTCTGAGCTCAGCGGCAAGTGGGATCAAGCGCCCCCCTTACGGGATCCGAAGACGGTCTTAACCGAGATCGAAGCGACAGACGCGCCCGATGTCTACCTTCAGTCCCTGCATCCCAAGCACGAGCAGTTCGTGCGCCTGCGCCTGGCGCTGCTCAAGGCGCGCGGCAAGGACGAGGAGGGCGCCAAGCTCACGGGCAACGAGCGGGACATCCGCCGACTCATCATCAATATGGAGCGCTGGCGCTGGATGCCGGAGGATCTCGGCGCCCTCTACGTCTTGAGCAACACGCCTGAGTTCATGCTGTATGTGGTCAAGGACGGGAAGACAATCTACGCGGACAAGACTCAAGTCGGCACGATCGGCTACGCCACGCCGGTCTTCTCCGCCGACATGACGACCATTGTCTTCAACCCCGAATGGATCGCGCCTCCGACGGTCTTGGTGGAGAACCTGCTACCGCCCTTGCGCAGGAAAAACTACTCGATCCTCAAGAAATACGGGTTCTCGGTGAGCTATGAGGGTAATCCGGTGAACCCGGCCAAGATCGATTGGGGCCGCGTGAATATCCGCGATTACACGTTCACCCAAAAGGCGGGACCCGGCAGCAATGTCGGTAAGGTTAAATTCCTGTTCCCCAATAAACATACCGTCTACATGCACGACACGTTTGCCGCCCGGCGCAAGTTCTACCAAAACTCGATGCGTGCGATCGGGCATGACTGCGTCCGCATGGAGAGGCCCGATCGGTTTGCGCAAGTCCTACTTGCAGAAGACAAAGGATGGCCGGCGAGCCAGGTCAAGGATCTGTGGGACAACAGCGTCAACAGCCCGGTCACGCTTGATCATAAGATTCCCGTGCATTTGACCTATTTCACGGCTGTGGTGGACGAGACGAGCAAGGTCGCGACGTTCGCCGACCTCTACGGGCTCGACCACAAGCTCGCCACCGCGCTGTTCGGCAACCCCACGGACTTTCCTCTGCCGCCCCCGGAAACAAAGCGGCCGCGAGTGAACGAGGCGGACGCGTCTACGCCAGTGAGGCGGACATCCGCCAGCACCGGCATTGCGGGCACGCTGCAAGGCTTCCTCGGCGATTAGCGCCCGACGCCCGCGCGGTACTTCTCTCAGGTACGGTGCAGTGCCAAAAACACGGACCAGCATGGAGGGGAATGACTGCGGGTCATGGCACGCGTGAGGAGGCGCCCTCAGCGAAGCAAGCGTCGCCCCGTGCTTTCGGGGCTTCAGCCACTCGCGCTGATCGTTGGCGGCAAGTCATGCCTTGGCGGTGGTTTTCGCCCGCGCCGCCGCCGGACGCCGATCTCGCTGGTGTTCACTTGTCCGGAAAGCTCTTTAGGTCGCGCGGAGGGTCTGTTTTGGGTCAATTGCTGACTTCGCAGCGCTCCATCGCGTTCGTCCGCTTTGTGCCAAAAGGAGACATCAAACTTGGAGCAGGGATGCGCTTCCACCGGTGACCCTTATCCCAACCATCCCGCGCTCATTTGTAAGTGACCAGACTTCAGCGGGAGCTTAGTAACCCCTAAGCTCCTTGAGCTGTGCGAGGTTTAGGCCGTCGAGGTCCTCTTTCGAGAGGTT
>JBARKP010000042.1:0-50640 GCA_049801475.1 Methyloceanibacter sp. | reverse complement strand
GACGCGGGTATCCTTTCCATCGGGGTGCTCCTTCGCTGAGGCCGGTCGCCAAACCGGGCCTCGTTGATCGCCTTGTCAGGCGAGGGTGCACCCCAACCCTTTTTCCAGCAATCCTAGGACTTCACCCGAACCGCCGATAGACGACATGCATAAAGTGAGTGTTTGGGCTCCCTTCTCTATCGTTGCGCCAACAGTGGTCATCAGCGGCATCGTCGCTATTCTGTCTATTACGAGATTGAACCCGAGTACGAAATGAAGCGGACCGGCTTGGTCAGCCATGCGTTTCCCCTCTCCTTCAACTAGAGCGGAAGGATAACACGGCACGTTTGGCACACAAAAACGGGAGCGCCAGCCTCAGCGCGACCACCGCCTGACCAAGGTCTATAGTATGCTTGCACTATCGTATGGAGGGTTAGGGTTATGAGATCACCATTAGGTAATTACGCTCCAGCAACACGTGCCACGGTTGTAGCTCTGCTATTAATCGGTTTGTCGCTGGCTTGGACCCAGCCGGCACCCGCCCTTGAACCAGCACCCGGTATCGGCGGGACTTGGTCCTGTGACTGCGACGCGGGGAGTGGAACCTGCACCTACAATAGCGTCCGACTGGGGGTTTTTGCGAAAAAAAGAAGGGTGACACCTGCACAGGTACGTGTACGTATCGCTCCAGTACAACTGGCGCTACCCCACCCCCTGCCCGTGAGGCAGAACCTGGAGGTGGCACTGCCGGAGGGGTGAAACCCGAGAGACCACCTGTCAGCCGTCCCGGCGCAAGCCAGCACTAGGGCATAGGATGGCCAGGTCGCATCAACATCGCTGCAAGCGTGCTTGTTAAACTGGACGCGCTAGAGAGCGCGCAAGAGTTCTGACTAGCTTGCGAAGGATTCAGCACGCGGCCAAAACCATGACGATCCACTCAAAACTCTCGGGCTCTAATCCACCGCCAAAGCAGGTTGTGCACTAAATCACCCCACCAGCGGCAACAAACATTGGCCCTGGCTCACGGCGCGAGGCGCACTGGCTCCTTGTCCAATTTTTCATATGTCCGCATATAGCGGACAGAACTGCTGACGTGAGTTCCACTATCCTGAGGTTCATCCCCCTGCGTCCAACACATGCGCCATTGGGCCCTCGACTGCTAGCGCTGACGATGGCTGCTGTCTTTGCCCTTGCGAGCACGTCCACTGCTTCAGCACGGTATAACAATTATTGTCACGCGTGCCCCTACGGAGGAGGGACGTGCGTGTGTCACAGAGTTGGTACAGATATTGAGTGCCATATGCATTGCTACCCGCCGCCAAGCTCGTCGAGCAAGACCGGCCAAGGTAGCTCCCCTCCAACTCGCCACCCCATTCAACACCCGCCGACACCGCCTAGTGGTGGTACGAAGCACTGAAGCCTGTGGGCCAGGGTTGGATTCAGAAACCGGACGCTTTAACGGCAAAGGGCTTGATGCCGGGCCACTAGTCCAGCACCGCGAAGGCGAAGGGCGCCGGCCGAAGCCGACGCCCGCCATTCAGGTCTCATTCAGGTGGAAAGCGATAGAGGCTATACTGTCGAAACAACAATTACCCTGGACTGAGGAAACGCCCATGAACGCGATCTTCAAGAGAACTCTTACCAGCGGCCTTGCAGCCCTTACCCTCAGCGTCCCCGTTGCCATTTCTTCCGCGCCCGCTGATGCCGGCTCCCACCCCGTGAGCCCGCACTACGGCTACAATAGTTGTGGCTACCGCTGGCAGCCCGGCTGCCCGACGGGCAGGGTAACAGGGACGAACAAGCAAACTTGTAAGCAGAATGGTGAGGGGTGCTTGCGGCAAAAATAGCTCAGTTCCGCGGGCTACAGGCTGCAAAAAAAGGGCGCGCCGGCCGAAGCCGACGCCCTTCGCTCGCATCACCCCTCGACAACGTCGTAGCGGACGCCGAACTCCTCAACCGGCGGGACCCCTTCTACATTCTCAGGCCCCGACTGCCTTCTCCTTCTTCTTCTTCCTTCTCGACCACGGCGCCTTGGCCGCCTCCTTCTCTCGCAGCCACTTCTCGATGTCCGCGAGGCGCCACACGAGCACCTGATCCGACAGCACGATGGGTTCTGGAATGATCCCCTTCCGCCGCCAATGGTCGATGGTCCAGGGATCGACGCTGAGCATCTTCGCAAGCTCGCGCTTGCGAACGCATTGCAGAGGAGGGGTTAACTCGACTTGTTCCACCGGTGGGGCTCCGATCCGTTGAGCCCGCCAATGAAAAAGGACGGGCCCGCGGTTGCCGGAGCTCGCCCTCGACACGAGGCAATGAGCCTCGTCTAACGCCAATTATAAATGTTCACCCGTGCCAATCAATCCCCCCGATCCACAGCGTGTCCGCGAGCACCCGTTCTTATCAATGGACTTATCAATAGAACAGGCGCTTCAGTTTGCGGGACCAGGAAGGTTTTGGATTTATTTGTGAATTTGGTGGAGCCAGGCGGGATCGAACCGCCGACCTCGTGAATGCCATTCACGCGCTCTCCCAACTGAGCTATGGCCCCGGGTCAGACATCAGAAATCGAAAGCCAGAAACCGGGTGCCCACCTGGGGTGACGTCTGGCCTTCAGCTGTTGAATTAAGTCGGTCCGCATCGACGTTCAAGATAAATGCGCTTGCCCGGCGGACGTTAGATCATGCGGCGCTTAGACCTCTTCGCCTTCTGGACCGCTGACGATGCCGGTGACATCGGCCTCCTCGTCGGCCTCCGGCACCTCCAGAAAGGCGTTGTCGTCGTCTGCCGCGGGAATTCCGGCCTCGTCCTCGTTGAGATCGACGATCTCCTCATCCCCCTCGATCGGCACCTCCTCTCCGGCCTCCACGACCTCTTCGAGGCTGATGGTATCGGGTTCGAGCGTTACGACCTCGAGCTCAGGCTCCACCACCTTCGCCCTGACCTCCGGCGCTGGTGCCCGTTCGCCGCGTCGCGTCGGTGGCGGCGTCACCTGATAGACGGCCTGACAGACGGGGCAGATGATCGGCGTGCGGCTCAAGTCGTAAAACCGCGCCCCGCAACTAGCGCAAACGCGCTTGGTTCCCTTTGCGGGTTTCGACATTGACGCTCCTCGCTGCTGTGCCTGCATTTCGCTCCCCATTGCCACGCTTGTCTGGTGCTGTCAAAAGCTATCGAGAGCCCAAGAAACTCAAATCCAAGGACCTATGTCACAGCCTCTGACCGCCATTCCCGCGCGGGCTCTTGCCGGCACGATCAGGGTACCGGGCGACAAATCGATCTCTCACCGCGCCCTCATCTTGGGCGCGCTTGCCACCGGCCGCACCCGCATCACCGGCCTGCTCGAGGCCGACGACGTGATGGCCACGGCGAAGGCCGTCGCCGCGCTCGGCGCCGAGCTTCGTCGCGACAACGGCGCGATCGAAGTGAAAGGCCAGGGCGTGGGCGGATTGCGGGCACCGGCCGAGGCACTTGACTTCGGCAATTCCGGCACCGGGAGCCGGTTGATGCTGGGTGTGGTCGCGGGCCACGACATGGAGGCGCGCTTCACTGGCGATGCGTCCTTGTGCCGCCGCCCCATGGCGCGAGTGCTGACGCCGCTGCAACGCATGGGGCTTGCCCTGGAAGGCGCACCGCGCACGACGCTGCCCCTCACCATCAGGGGCACGCCCGATCTTGTCCCCATCCTCTACGACCTGCCGGTGGTATCGGCGCAGGTGAAGTCGGCGGTGTTGCTTGCAGGCCTCCATGCGCCGGGGCGCACCACGGTGGTCGAGCCCATGGCGACGCGCGATCACACCGAGCGCATGCTCATCCATTTCGGCGCCGAGCTTGTCGTCAAGGATGAAGACGATGGCCGCCGCGCGGTCACCGTGCGTGGCGATGCCGAGCTCGTCGGTTTGCCCGTCGCGGTGCCGGGAGACCCGAGCTCGGCAGCCTTCGCTATCGCCGCTGCGCTCATTTGCGGCGACTCCGAGATCATGCTGACAGGAGTGCTGATGAACCCGACGCGCACGGGCTTCCTGGAGACGCTGCGCGAGATGGGCGCATGTATCGAGCTGCTCGACCTCAGACATCAGGGCGGCGAGCGGGTGGGCGACTTGCGCGTAAGGGGCAGCGCCCTCAAGGGCGTGACCGTGCCGCCCGAGCGCGCGCCGAGCATGATCGACGAATACCCCATGCTCGCGGTGCTCGCGTCCTTCGCCAAAGGAGAGACGCGTATGCAGGGCCTGTCCGAGCTCCGCGTCAAGGAGAGCGACCGTCTCGCCGCCACGGCGGCTGGGCTCATCGCCTGCGGCGTGGAGGCACGCGTCGAGGGCGACGATTTGATCGTCGCCGGGAAAGGTGCGGTTCGAGGCGACGGGCTGGTCAGGACCCATATGGACCATCGCATTGCCATGGCGTTTCTCGTCCTTGGGCTAGGAAGCACGAAGCCAGTGACCGTCGATGAAATCGGCATGATCGCGACAAGCTTCCCCAACTTCGTGCCGCTGATGACGAGGCTCGGCGCGGAGTTCCAATGATCATCGCCATTGACGGGCCTGCGGCCTCGGGCAAGGGTACCCTCGGCAAGCGCATCGCCGCCCATTATCGCCTCGCCTATCTCGACACGGGCATGCTCTATCGTGCAGTCGCCCGTGACACCGTGGCGAGGGGAGGGGATCCGGCCGATCCCGAGCTGGCGTTCGCCAGCGCGAAAATGCTCGACCCAAGCACGCTCGACGATCCCACCTTGCGTGGGCCTGGACTGGGTGAAGCGGCCTCGCTCGTGGCGAGGCACGGTGAGGTGCGGAAGGCGCTGCTCGCCTACCAACGGGCCTTTGCCCGTGCCAAGGAAGGCGCCGTCCTCGAAGGCCGCGACATCGGTACGGTGATCTGCCCAGAGGCTGACGTGAAGCTGTTCGTCACGGCGACCCCCGAGGAGCGCGCCCGCCGGCGCTATCTCGAGCTGAAGCAGGCTGGAATAGCCACAAGCGAGGCCGACGTGCTTGCCGATATTGGACGCCGCGACGAGCGCGACGCGGGGCGGGCGGTGGCGCCCTTGCGCCGTGCCCCCGACGCGCACTTGCTCGACACCACGAATTTGGATATAGACGCGGCGTTCAGGGCTGCCATCGATCTGATCGACGCTGCGATGGGCCGTGCAGGGTATGCTTCGTGAGGTCGCGCCCTTTTCGCATTGGCACTCCATTCCGATGTTTTCCGCGCAAGGCTGGCGGTAGACCTCAGGCAGCGCAGCAGCCATGGACGCGCTTGCCCTCGCGCTTTCGCGAACCATACCGCGCCGGCAGCGGGGACTGGCATCACGATTGGAAGGGACCGGAGTTTAGATGAACCAACCGCAAGCTAGCGTAAACCATCCGAGCCACGACGAGTTCGCGGCCCTGCTCGAAGAGTCGCTGTCGAGTACGGCGCTGCAGGAAGGCAGCGTCATCAAGGGCACCATCGTCGGGATCGAGAAGGACGTTGCGGTGATCGATGTCGGTCTCAAGACCGAAGGCCGCGTCCCCCTGAAGGAATTCAGCATGCCGGGACGACCGGCCGACTTGTCCGTCGGCGACGAGGTCGACGTCTATCTCGAGCGCGTCGAGAACTCCATGGGCGAGGCCGTCCTGTCGCGCGAGAAGGCGCGGCGCGAGGAGAGCTGGACGCGGCTCGAGGAGAAATACAAGGCTGGCGAGCGCGTCGAGGGCGTGATCTTCAACCGCGTCAAAGGTGGATTCACCGTCGATCTCGATGGCGCCGTGGCCTTCCTCCCTGGCAGCCAGGTCGACATTCGCCCCGTGCGCGACGTCGGACCGCTGATGAACATGCCGCAACCCTTCCAGATCCTGAAAATGGACCGCCGCCGCGGCAACATCGTGGTCTCGCGCCGTTCGGTGCTCGAGGAGACGCGCGCGGAGAAGCGGAGCGAGATCGTGGCGCGGCTCGAAGAGGGCCAGGTCATCGATGGCGTGGTGAAGAACATCACCGACTATGGCGCCTTCATCGATCTTGGCGGCATCGACGGGCTCTTGCACGTGACCGACATGGCGTGGAGGCGCGTGGCCCATCCAAGCGAGATCGTCACCGTCGGCGATACCGTGAAGGTGCAAATCATCCGCATCAATTCCGAGACCCAGCGCATCAGCCTAGGCATGAAGCAGCTCGAGGCCGATCCTTGGCAAGGCATCGCGGCGAAATACCCGGTGGGCTCGAGGCTTAGGGGCACGGTCACCAACATCACCGATTATGGCGCCTTCGTCGAGCTTGAGCCTGGCGTGGAAGGCTTGATCCACGTGTCGGAGATGAGCTGGACCAAAAAGAACATCCATCCCGGCAAGATCATTTCGACGAGCCAGGAGGTCGAGGTCCAAGTGCTTGAGGTCGACCCCGACAAGCGCCGCATCTCGCTGGGGCTTAAGCAGACCCAGGAGAATCCATGGACCGCGTTTGCCGCCAACCATCCGCCCGGCAGCGTCATCGAGGGCCCGATCCGCAATATTACCGAGTTCGGGCTGTTCGTCGGCCTCGATGGCGGCATCGACGGCATGGTGCACCTGTCGGACCTGGATTGGACCAAGTCCGGCGAGGAGGCGCTCAAGGACTTCAACAAGGCCGATACCGTCAAGGCCGTGGTGCTGGAAGCCGACTCCGAAAAGGAGCGCATCAGTCTCGGCATCAAGCAGCTCACGCCCGATCCGTTCGCTTCGGGCGTGCCAAGCGCCAAGCTCAAGAAAGGCATGCGGGTGACCTGCGAGGTCCTTGCCGTCAAGGACAACGGGCTCGAGGTTAAGCTTCTTGCCAACGACCTCACGGCTTTCATCCGGCGCTCCGACCTCTCTCGCGACCGTTCCGAGCAGCGGCCTGACCGCTTTGGCGTGGGCGAGAAGTTCGATGCCCTGCTGACCCAGGTCGATGCCAAGGCCCGCAAGGTCGGCGTATCAATCAAGGCCCTCGAGATCGCAGATGAGAAAGAGGCCGTCGCCCAATATGGCTCGACCGACAGTGGCGCCTCGCTTGGCGACATCCTAGGCGCCGCGCTGAGCAAGGCGAAGGAGGAGGATAGTGAGGAGCCCGCCGAAAAGCCCAAGCGCAAGAGCCGGGCTACCAAGAGCGAGGCTCCCGTGGAGACCGAGGCGGACGCCGAGTCCGAGGATTGAGCGAGCGGGCCGGGCTCCTAGTCTAGTCACCAGGGCCCGCGCACGTCTCGAGGTTGTTAATCTTAGAGAGATCTAACGTGCTCGAAGCCGAAACCGTGGTCGACCGCCGCCGTCTCAGGCGGAGGCTCACGCTATGGCGGTTCATCGCGGTGGTTTTTGCCCTGCTCTTCAGTGCCACGCTGGCATTCGACAACCAGCGAATGAGCTCTGCCGGCATCCTGCCTCACATCGCCAGGGTGTCGATCAGCGGCATCATCACCGACGATCAGAAAATGTACGATCTCTTCGACAGGGTCGCCAAGTCCGACCAGGTCAAGGCGGTGATCATCGACATCAACAGCCCAGGCGGCACCACGGCGGGCGGCGAAGCCATGTATGACGCCATTCGCCGGCTCGCCGAGAAGAAGCCCGTCGTTGCGGTCTGCGGCACGTTCGCCACCTCCGCGGCCTATCTTATGGCGCTGGCGACCGACCGCATCTTCGTCTACGGCAACACCATCACCGGGTCGGTCGGCGTCATCTTTCAATGGGCCGATGTGACGGAGCTCATGCGCACGCTCGGGGTCAAGGTCGAGGAGGTCAAGAGCGGCCCCCTGAAGGCCGTCCCCAACCCGTTCGAGCCCACCGACGAGAAAAGCCGCGCGCTGGCCGAGGAAATGGTGCAGGAGGCCAAGGTTTGGTTCGTCGACCTCGTGGGACAGCGCCGTCAGATCGACCCGGAGACGGTCCCGGGCCTTACCGACGGTCGCGTCTATTCCGGGCGCCAGGCCTTGGCGCTCAAGCTCGTGGACGAGGTTGGCGACGAGAAGACAGCCAAGAGCTGGCTGCAGAAGGAGCGCGATATCGCACCCGGACTTTCTATCGTCGAGTGGAAGCCCAAGTCCGAAAGCCACGGCATCTTTAGCTGGTTGTTCGGTTCGATTGCCTCGAGTCTCGGCGTCCCGGCCGAGAGAATCGCATCCCTGTTCGGCCAAGTCTCCGCTGGACTCAAGCTTGACGGTCTTGTTTCCCTTTGGCACCCTGCGGGTAGCTAGCCGGGGATTGCAGCCAGAGGTGCCAGTCCGCAGGCAGGTTGGGGCCTAATATGATCAAGTCCGAATTGATTCAGCGGGTGGCCGCGGCCAATCCGCATCTATTCCAGCGCGACGTCGAGCGCATCATCAACATCGTGCTCGATGAAATCACGGGTGCCCTGGCGCGGGGTGACCGGGTCGAGCTTCGCGGGTTTGGCGCCTTCACGGTGAAGCACCGGGCCGCGCGACAGGGGCGCAATCCCCGCACCGGGGACACTGTCTTCGTCGAGGACAAGTTCGTGCCCTTCTTCAAGACCGGCAAGGAGCTCCGCGAGCGCCTGAACCGCGAAGATGCCTAGAGGCGCGGACGACAAGCCTTCAGCCTGATGGAGGGGCCGTGATGCGTAAGCTCGTCGCCGGCCTTCTCATTGTGCCCTTGGGCCTGGTGCTCGTGGCGCTTGCCGTCGTCAATCGGAAGCCGGTGACGCTGGACCTCAACCCATTTGCCGGCTTCGGCGTCGAGGCGCCGCTGTTCTTGTTCCTGCTCGGCGCGTTCGCTCTCGGGCTTGTCGTGGGGGGCCTTGCGACCTGGCTCGGACAGGGCAAATGGCGGCTCATGGCCCGCGCCCAAGCCCGCGACGCGTCCATATGGCGCCGCCAGGCTGTCCGGCTAGAGAAAGAGCTAGAGGACGTCGACGCGAGACCGCGGCGGGTTCGCCTCCCCGCTGAGTGATGGGACTTGCACATTCCCGCCGAAGCCCATGACGCGCCTCCTGACAGGGGCCGGAGCGCCCACGGGCCGCCATGGACTTAGGAGCCCGGATTGCTTACGGTGGCTCCGATATGGGCGCTTTTGGAGCCCCTACACCCCCTCATCCCAAGAAGTACATAGGTGTCAGTGAAGGTAAAAATTTGCGGCGTGCGGACGCCCGATCTCGTCGAGACGGCGGTGGCCGCCGGTGCCGACTATATCGGCGTCGTCTTCTTCGAGAAGAGCCCGCGCAACGTGACGCTGGCGGAAGCGGCACTGGTGACCAAGGCCGCCTCGGGACAGATCGCCTCGGTGGCGGTCCTGGTCGATCCTGACGACCTCCTGATTGAGGAGGTCGTGGCCGTTGCGGGCCCTGATCTGCTCCAGCTCCATGGCAGCGAGACGCCCGAGCGCATGGCTGAAATCAAGGGCCGCTTCGGCGTGCCGTTGATCAAGGCGATATCGGTCGCATCCGCCGAGGATGCTGCAGAAGCTGACCGCTTTTGGGACATCGCCGACATGATCCTGTTCGATGCAAAGCCTGATCCCGCGGCTGGCCGTCCAGGTGGCAACGGGGTGGCCTTCAACTGGCATTCGCTGGCTGCGCTTTGGCAAGGGAGGCAGTTCGCACTTTCCGGCGGTCTCACTGCGGAGAATGTCGGCGAGGCGATCAGGGTCACCGGCGCTACGATGGTCGATGTCTCCTCGGGCGTGGAAGGGGCGCCAGGCCGTAAGGATCGGGATCTTGTGCGCAAGTTCATTCAAGCGGCGAAGTCGACAGCCGCAAAGCCGAAGGCGATCGCCTCATGAGCACCGGAACGGACCAGACGCCGCTGAATACCTATCGCACTGGGCCGGACGAGCGCGGTCATTTCGGCCTCTATGGCGGCCGCTTCGTCGCCGAGACGCTGATGCCGCTCATCCTCGATCTGGAACAGGCCTACACGCAGGCCAAGGCCGATCCGTCCTTCCAGGCCGAGCTCGACAGTCTGCTTGAGCATTATGGGGGAAGGCCAAGCCCGCTCTATTTCGCCGAGCGCCTGACCGAGCATCTTGGTGGCGCCAAGATCTATTTCAAGCGCGACGAGCTCAACCACACAGGCTCCCACAAGATCAACAACTGCTTGGGCCAGATCCAGCTTGCCCGGCGCATGGGCAAGAAGCGCATTATCGCCGAGACCGGCGCCGGCCAGCACGGCGTGGCGGTGGCGACGGTCGCCGCGCGGTTCGGGCTGCCTTGCGTGGTCTATATGGGGGCCACCGACATCAAGCGACAGCGGCCGAACGTGTTCCGCATGAAGCTGCTCGGCGCCGAGGTGCGCCCCGTTACCTCCGGCTCAGGCACGCTGAAAGATGCCATGAACGATGCGTTGCGCGACTGGGTCGCCAATGTGCACGACACCTTTTACATCATCGGCACCGTGGCCGGGCCGCATCCATATCCCGCCATGGTGCGCGACTTCCAGTCGGTGATCGGACGCGAGACCAAGGAACAGATTCTTGCGCGCGAGGGACGCCTTCCCGATACGCTCGTTGCCTGCATCGGCGGCGGCTCGAACGCCATGGGCCTGTTCCATCCCTTTCTCGACGATGCTTCGGTCGCGCTATACGGAGTGGAGGCCGGAGGCTACGGCCTCGACGTGGCGAACGGCCATGCCGCCTCGATGAGCGGGGGCTCGCCCGGCGTGCTGCACGGCAACCGCACCTATCTGTTGCAGAATGACGACGGCCAGATTCTGGAAGGTCATTCCATCTCGGCCGGCCTCGACTATCCGGGCGTGGGCCCCGAGCATTCCTGGCTCAAGGATAAGGGGCGGGTCACTTACGTTGCCGTGACCGACAAGGAGGCGCTCGACGCCTTTCAGCGCTGCACGCGGCTCGAGGGCATCATCCCGGCGCTGGAGCCGTCCCACGCGCTCGCTTACGTCGAGAAGCTCGCGCCGACGCTGCCCAGCGACAATCTCTTGGTGATGAATATGTGCGGGCGCGGCGACAAGGACATCTTCGCCGTCGCCGACCATCTTCACATGGAGATGTGAGGCTGTGACACGTATCGACAAAAGGTTTGCGGAGCTGAAGCGGCAGGGGCGCGCGGGTCTCGTCGCCTTCATCACCGCCGGCGATCCCGATCACGAGACGTCGATCAAGATCCTGAAAGGGCTCCCCCCGGCCGGCGCGGACATTATCGAGCTCGGCATGCCATTCTCCGATCCGATGGCCGACGGGCCCGCCATCCAGGCCTCCTCCCAGCGGGCGCTGAAAGCGGGCCAGACCATGGTGAAGACGCTTCGCATGGTTAAAGCCTTTCGCGGACACGATGACGCCACGCCCATCGTGCTAATGGGCTATTACAACCCCATATATGTCTACGGCGTTGACCGGTTCCTGAAAGACGCGGTCGCGGCCGGGGTTGATGGTTTGATCGTGGTGGATATGCCTCCAGAGGAAGATGCCGAGCTTCGTCCGCCAGCGCGGAATGCAGGCCTCAACTTTATTCGCCTGGCTACCCCCACAACCGACGCCAAGAGGCTGCCGGCGGTGCTCGCCAACACATCCGGCTTCGTCTATTACGTGTCGATCGCGGGGATCACCGGAACGGCTGCGCCTAACCTCTCTGAGGTCGCCGCCCGTGTCGGCCGGATCAAGGCAAAGACTGAGCTGCCGATCGCGGTCGGGTTCGGCGTGAAGACGAAGGAGCAGGTGAGCGCGATCGCAAAGCTCGCCGAGGGCGTCGTGGTAGGCTCGGCGCTTGTCACGGCGATAGCGCAAAGTCTCGACGCCGACGGTAACGCAACGCCGGAGACCGGCCCGCGCGTGCTAGACCTCGTCGAGCAGCTTGCATCGGCCTTGCGTCAACCGACCGCTGCTGCCGCGCTTTAGGTACCATTGCGGTTTAGATAATTGCTGGTTTTGAGAGTTCGTTGGACCCGTGAACTGGATCAACAATGTTGTGAGGCCTAAGATCCGCAGCATCCTTCGCAAGAAGGAGATGCCGGACAATCTTTGGGTGAAATGCCCCGAGACGGGGCAGATGATCTATTACAAGGATCTCGAAGCCAACCAGTTCGTGGTGCCGGGCTCCAACTACCACATGCGCATGTCGGCTGCCGCCCGGCTGAAATCCCTGTTCGACGGCGCCGAATACGAGACCGTGCCGCTTCCGGACGTTCCCATCGACCCGCTCAAGTTCCGCGACGAGCGCCGCTACACCGACAGGCTCAAGGATGCCCGCGGCAAGACCGGTCTTGTCGATGCCGTGCTCGTCGGATCGGGTCGGCTGCAGGGCGAGAAGATCGTTGCCGCCGCTCAGGATTTCGATTTCATGGGCGGCTCGCTCGGCACCGCCGCGGGCGAAGCAGTGATCACCGGCATGCGCGCCGCGGTGCGGCGCGAGGCGCCGTTCATCCTGTTCGCTGCCTCCGGCGGCGCGCGCATGCAGGAAGGCATCCTCTCCTTGATGCAGATGCCCCGGACCACCGTCGCGGTGCAGGAGCTCCGCGAAGCGAAGCTCCCTTACGTCGTCGTGCTGACCCATCCGACGACCGGCGGCGTGACGGCCTCCTACGCCATGCTGGGCGACATCCATATCGCCGAGCCCGGCGCTCTGATCGGCTTCGCCGGCCCTCGGGTCATCGAGCAAACCATCCGCGAGCAGCTCCCCAACGGCTTCCAGCGAGCCGAATATCTCCTCGAGCACGGTATGGTCGACATGGTGGTGCATCGCCACGCTTTGCGCGACACGCTCGCCCGCCTCTGCCGGTTGCTCACGCATCCCCAGCCGGGACGCGAGGTCGCGCTTCCCGGTCATCTCGACGGCGTCAACTCGCACCAGGCGCCTAACTCCATGATCGCGAGGGTCGATGGTGAGATCGTCGATATCGAGATCGAGGAAGGCGATGATGCCTTGAGCAGCACCGCCGGCAATGGTGCAGATCCCCGCCCGCCGCAACGCGCCTAAGGCCCGCTACTTGACCATCTTGCCCCACGGCGACGAGAGCCGCTCGCCCCTGCCTTCGGTCTCGGCCAGCACCACCCTGCTCGAGCGCCTCAAGGCGCTGCATCCGCAGTCGATCGACCTGTCGCTGGGGCGCATCGAGCGGCTGCTTGCGGCGCTTGACCATCCAGAGCGCCGCCTACCGCCGGTAGTCCATGTCGCGGGCACCAACGGGAAGGGGTCGCTGATCGCCTTCTTGCGCGCCATTGCCGAAGGGCTCGGCAGACGCGTACATATCTATACCTCTCCGCACCTCGTCAACTTTCATGAGCGCATCGTCCTTGCCGGTACTGGAGGTGCTGCGCCGATCGCGGAAGACATGCTGGTCGATTGCCTCGCCCGCGCCGAGGCCGCCAATTCTGGCGAGCTCATCACGCTGTTCGAGATCACCACCGCTGCAGCCTTCCTCGCCTTCGCGGACGTGCCGGCAAACCTGCTGCTGCTCGAAACTGGCCTCGGCGGACGGCTCGACGCCACCAACGTCGTCGCCAAGCCGATGGCCACAGCGATTACGCCTATTTCCATCGATCACGTCTCCTTCCTCGGCCACACACTCGCGGCCATCGCCGGCGAGAAGGCCGGCATTCTCAAGCCCGGCGTTCCTTGCATCGTGGCGCGCCAAGACGAGGAGGCGCTTCGTGTCATCGAAGCCAGAGCCGAAGCGGTCGGCGCGCCGCTGCATGTCTTTGGGCGCGACTTCGACGTGTTCGAGCAGCACCGGAGGTTGATCTTCCAGACTGCGTTGAGGCTCCTCGACCTGCCCTTGCCGCGACTCAACGGGCGCCATCAGATCGACAATGCAGGCGCGGCAATCGCCACGGCGAGCGTGGCGTTCGGGGACGCTCTGACGGTGGAGGCGCTTGAGTGGGGCCTGACCCATGCCGAATGGCCGGCGCGGCTTGAGCGCCTTCCGGCCGGCGCGCTCTACAGTTATGTCGGCGAGGGCACCGAGATTTGGCTCGATGGCGGGCACAATGCCGCGGGCGGGCAGGTCATTGCGCATGCGCTGGCCGAATTCGACGAGCGCGTGCCGCGCTCCCTGCATCTCATCTGGGGCATGATGGAGACGAAGGATGCGCATGCCTTCATCGCGCCGTTCAAGGGCCTCATCGAGCGCATTTATACGGTGCCGATACCCGACGAGGCGAACGCCTTCTCAGCCGCGGCACTCGCCGAGATCGCCGCCAACGAGGGCTTCGAGGTCACGGCCGCGAACAGCGTGCCGCACGCGCTCCTGCAGTCCCGGGCGGTGCTAGGGCTTCCTCGGCGCGTGCTTATCTGCGGCTCGCTCTATTTGGCGGGCAACGTGCTCAAGTTGCACGGCTAGCCGATAGCGATTTTGCGCAAAGGCTCTACGCCGCGGCCACGCCGATCGCGCCGCTGATCCAATCGGCGAGCCGGCTCTTGGGTAGCGCGCCGGTCTGGGTCGCTGCCAGCTCGCCGTCCTTGAAGATCATCAAGGTCGGAATGGCCCGCACATTGTAGCGCGTCGGCGTGCGCTGGTTCTCATCGATATTGAGCTTGACGATCTTGACCTTGCCGTGGAGCTCCTTGGCGATCTCCTCGAGCGCGGGCGCAATCTGCCGGCAAGGGCCGCACCATTCGGCCCAGAAGTCTACCACTACCGGGGTGGACGACTTGAGCACGTCGGCCTCGAAGGTGTCGTCGGAAACAGTCGAAGTTGCCATTTGCTTCTCCTAGATCGCCGGCATTTGAGCCCCAAATCGCCGGTCTTATCGTCGTTTGGGAACCTAGGTGCGCTCTCCCCGAACGTCAAGGCGGGGGGCTCCGCTCCAATATGCGACGTTCCGCGGCATCAAGCAGAGTTGATGGGATCTGCATCAGCCCTGGCCCGTCTGTCCACACGATAGCGGCCCGCAGCGGCTGGCCCGGGAACAGCCCTCTCAACGCTAAGCGATAGGCGGCAAGCTGGGCGATATAGCCCGGCGCGACCTGCTCGGGCGCCAAGGGCACCGGCCGATTCGTCTTGTAGTCGAGGATGAGTAGGGCATCGTCGAGCACTGCCAGGCGATCGATCTGGCCGGAAAGCTCCAAAGCGCCATCGCCCTCGCCGAGTCTGGCCACCAACGGAACCTCGCCGAGGCTGCGAGGCCCGAAGAGAGCTCCGAAGCCGGGGTCTTGGACGATGGCGAGCGTCTGACCGACGATCTCCTCCCGCACGGCTTCGGGAAGGGCGGTGCCGCGGGCGGCGACGAAAGCCCGCGCCGCGCGCTCCTGGTCGGCAGTACCCACCTCCGGCAGATACTGGAGCAGCGTGTGCACCAGCCGGCCCCGTGCGAAACGCCGGTTCTCGGCAAGGGCCTTCGGCCCAAGCGGAGGTTGCTCTGCCGCGATTTCCTCGCCTTCACTCAGCTGTGGTCCAAGCCGCGACGGCACGAGAGCAAGGCGCGGTCGCTCCGTTGTGGCCGGTGTCGTCGCCCAATTGGGCAATTTCGTTGCTTGCGCCTGGGGCTCGCTCACGGCTGATTTTTCGACCGCGACGGTCTGCGCGCTCTCCAAGCGCTGCACCGTAGCTCCATCATGACCGGCGGCCTCGGTGAGTAGGCCTTGCAGGCCATCTCTCACGAGATCGTACCAACATGCCTGCTCGGAGTCCCTCTGGCTCCAACCGCACACATAGAGCCGGTCCTGGGCCCTGGTCATGGCGACGTAGAGCAGCCGGTGATATTCGTCGATCTCGGCCTTGCGCAAGACGGCCTTTGCGTCATCGATGTGGGCCAGGTTCGCGCCGCCGGCCGGCCAGACCAGATGCTTGACCTCGCCGGTTGGAGTACCGAGCCGCGGCAGGGAGCAGATGCTTGCGCCCTGCCGGCGCGGCAGCATGCTGGTGTCGGGCAGGAACACGATCGGCGCCTGCAGGCCCTTGGCGCCATGCACGGTCATGATGCGGACCTCGTCGCGCTCCTGCTCCATGTCGCGCTTGATCTCGATGTCGCTTAACCGAAGCTGGTTGATGAAGCCCTGCAGCGAGGGGGCGGCTTCCCGGTCATAGCCAATTGCCAAGTCGAGAAATTCATCGAGCGACTCGGCCGCCTCCGGCCCAAGCCGCGTCAGCATCCGCTTCCGCATCAGTTGTCCGTCCTGCCCGAGCAGCTCCAGGAAGAACTCATAAGGCGGCGCGAGGTCGGCCCGCGAAAGCCAGCGGGTCAGATAGGTCGCGGCCTCCGCGAAGCGCCTGTCTTCTTTGGCCTTGGCTTTGAGCACAGTCCACAAGGAGGTGCGCCGCCGATAAGCAAGATCGAACAGGGCGCCGTCATCGAGCCCGAACAAGGGGCTCTTCAGCACGATGGCGAGCGCAAGATCGTCCTCCGGCATCAGCAGCACATCGGCGAGAGCCACGAGGTCCTTCACCGCGAGCTGCTGCAACAGCCGCATGCGGTCGGCTCCGGCGACCGCGACCCTTGCGCGCTTGAGCGCGCGGATCATGGGCGCGGTAAAAGGATCGCGGCGGCGAACTAGGATCAGAATGTCGCCTGGCCGCACCTTTCTGCCTTCCGAGGCAAGCTCTTCACCCTGATCGAGCCACGCCTTGATCTGCCCGGCGATGCGCTGGCACAGCGAGTCGACTGCGCGCGTGGTGGCGGCTCCATCGTTCCAAGGCTCGAACGCCTCCCCTGCCTCCGGCTTCGTCTCCGTCTCGACCTGCCAAAGCTCGACTAGCCCCGCCTGGCCTTTGCGGAAGGCGTGATGCTGGATGATTGTGGTCTCCTCCCAGGTCAGACCCTCCGCGGCCGGACGCTTGCCGAACACCGCATCGACCGCCGCAAGCACGGGCTCCGTCGAACGGAACGACAGGGTGAGCGGCACATCGTTCCACGCCTGTTGTGCCGCCCATGCCTTGGCGTGAAAGCTACGGCCTGTCTCGCCGAAGCGGGCAGGGTCCGCGCCCTGGAAACTGTAGATTGACTGCTTCTCGTCACCGACCGCAAACAAGGTGCGGACCCTCTCGGCGGCGCCTTCACCGGCGAAGAACTCTTCGGCCAGTCGTTCGATGATGGACCATTGCGCGGGGTCCGTGTCTTGCGCCTCGTCGACCAAGATGTGGTCGATGCCGCAATCGATCTTGAAGAGCACCCATGCGGCGGCGCCGACGCGAGTGAGAAGGGTCTGCGCTTTGAGGATGAGGTCGTCATAGTCGAGCACGGCTTGCATCCGCTTGGCGCGGGCATATTCGGTCTGGATGCCATCGGCGAGCAGAAGCACGGCGCCACTCGCCTCGGCGCAAGCGAGTTGCGCGCGTTTGACGTCGAGCGCCGCGAACCGGTCTTGCGCGGCGTCGAGACCGGCGCAGAGCGCAGGCACCGCCTGCCGCAACGCCCCGCTACAGAGTCTTTGGCGCGGTTCACGCTTCTCGGTGAGGAAAACGGGTGTCAGCGCCGCTGCGCGTGGGACGCCGATCTTGGCTCTGGCAGCCTGCAAGCCGGCTTTCAGCTTCCGATCGCCGCCGGCGGCGTGGAATTGCAGAGCGTCGAGTAGGGCATCGATCGCGTCGTCGCCGAGAACTCCTGCAAGCGCCTCGGTCAGCGCCGCTTCGGTTTCCCCATCTTCAATCCCGAACAGGCGCTTCAAGCTCGCGGTCTCGGCTTCGGCCCAATCGGTGACGCCCTCATGCAAGGCGACGATGCGCGCAAGCTCGCCGCGTTTGCTAAGGACCGCATCCATCACCTGGCGGAAATAATTCTCCGCGGTAACGGCGACGATCTTGGCAAGCGCCCGGCCGAGCGGACCGTCGCGTTGCTCGGCGGCCCGCGCCATCGTAGCGTCGAAGGCCTCAGCCCGGAGCCGCGCGGCCCCGGTGTCATCGAGAACGGCGAAATGCGGCGTGACATCCGCCTCGAGCGGAAAGCGCTGCAGCAGCCGCTCGCAGAAGCCATGAATGGTGTAAATCTTGAGGCCGCCCTTGGCCTCCAGGGTTCGCGCGAAGAGGCGCCGAGCGGACCGAATCTCCCCGTCCTGCGGCTCTTCGCAGAGCAGGGCGGCGAGCTTTTGGCGCAATTCGCCGGTCGTGATCGTGGCCCAGGAGGCAAGCTCCTTGAGCAGCCGGTTCTGCATCTCCGCCGCAGCCATCTTAGTGTAGGTGAGGCAGAGGATGCTTTCCGGCCGCGAGCCCGCGAGCAGGAGCCGGAGTCCACGTTTGACCAGCACCTCGGTCTTGCCGGTGCCGGCATTCGCCGACACCCAGGCCGAGGCCGACGGGTCGGAAGCGCGGGCCTGGTTGGCGTCCGCGGCCTGGGGGAGGGGCTCGGGGCGCGCGCTCATCAATAGTCCTCCTCGAGGCCCAGGGTCTCCCATTCGGCGAGGCGCGCGAGGTGAGCATATTCGTCATAGTCGTAGCCACGGCGGAAGGCGGCGCCCGGACGGCGTTTGACCTCGTAGGGCGTATCGGCGCGATCGAAACGCTCGATAAGTTTGGTGAGATCAGCCAGCGCCTTTGCCGCGAGGCGGGCCGGATCTGACTGCCCTGCCGGTTGCTCCTTGCCGCCATCGCGGCGTCCCGACGCCTGGATGTAACGCAAGTCGTGAACCGCACGGGGCCCGAGCGTGCCGAAGCCGCCGCCGGCGGCAATGGCCGCTTCCAGCGGAAGCTGCGGGGCGAACAGCGTGTCGACATGTTTCGTTGGAGGCAGCGTCCCGGTTTTATAGTCGTAGATGAGGACTTGACCGTCCTCGCAAAGGTCGATGCGGTCGGCGCGCGCGGTAAGGCGGAAGCCGCGAGCGACGGCGAGATCTAAGCTGCCCTCGACTTCGGCCTCGACTTTGACGATGCCGGTGCGCCGCGCGGGCTCCGTTAACGCGAACCAGCGCGCGAAGCGTTCGAACTGCGGGCGCCAGAATGCCTCGACGCGATGGGAACCGCCAAGCGCGGCAAAGAGCGTGTCTGCGCTGGCGATGAGCTCCGTGGCAATATCGTCCGGCAATCTATCGGGATGCCGAAGTGCAAAGTCGTGCAGCGCATGGTGAACGATCTGACCGCGGAGCGCCGCATCGGGCAGGGAACCTAGGGGCTTGAGCGCCTGGAGCCTCAGAATATCGCGGGCGAAGATCTCGTAAGGATTGGCGAGCATGCGCTCGATGCGTGTGGCGCTGAGCCTGCGCGGCCTCGCCTCGACAGGAGGACAGGGCTTGGGCGGCGCGGCCGGTGCGAAGACCGGCACCATGTCGCGTGTCCTTGCCCATTCGACCCAAGGCTGCTCTGGCGCGATGCTGTGTTCGAGGCCTTCGACCAGCGCCAGGAGCCGTTGCAGCCAGCGCGAGGGCACGGTCGGTACGCCATCGACTTTGACCGCGCGGCTGAGATAGACGGTTGGGGCGCCCAGGCATTGCGCGAAGTCGTGCGCTGCAAGGCCGATGCGCCGCTCGGGCGGCGGCAGCTTGAGCGCCTCCGCCATCGGACGGCTGAGCCAGGGACTCGCTTCTTGCGGCCTGGGCCAGACGCCCTCATTGAGGCTGCCCAGGATCATCACATCGGGCTGCTGCAGACGCGCTTCCAATGGGCCCCAGATGAAGAGGCGGGGATGGGCGGGGCCCCGCGGTCGCGCCACCCGACCTGCCAGCAGGCTGCGATAGAAAGGGCCGTAGTCGGCGGCGCTGACGGTAAGAGAGTCGCCTTCCGCGATCAGTTCGGCTAATCCCACCGACAAAGCCTCGCCGGCATCGCCCTTCCACAGGCCAGACGACGAGCCGTTATGGTTGCGGGCAAGCGCCTCGACAGCGGCGCTATGGGCCTCGGCGAGGCGCGCTGCGGAATGGGGCGATCGGTCATGAAACAACGCTGAGAGCGGTGCGATGGCAACCCTGAAGTCCTCGATCAGTCGCATCGTCGCTTGGTGTTCATCCTCCGTGATTTGCCGGCGGCGCCGCTTGCCGTCGGCTCGCGCCGCCCGGAGCGCCTCGGCCACGCCGGCGAGGCCCTGCCCGACATAGATGTCGCGGAAGGCGCCCCGCTCTAGCACCCGAGCCGCTGCCCTGATATCGGCCGGGCGTCGTCCGAGCAGCGTGAGCGGGTGCTTCAGCAACGCCATGAGCGCTGGCGCGGCGAAGTCGCTCTCTACCGCGCTCAAGACGAGGTCGAGAAAGGCGCCGGGGACCGTGCGCGTGACCGGCACGCCGGCCGAATCGTCGATCACCAGATTGAAGCTTTTCAGCCGGGCCGCGACACGCCGAGCGAGCGTCCGGTCTGGCGTCACCAGAGCGCCGGTTTTGCCCGGCGTCTCGATAACCGATCTGAGGATGAGAGCGATGGCTTCGGCCTCGTCATGGGCCGTGGGCGCTTCGAGCGTCTCGATGCCGGCGAGGGCGTTCTCCAATGCAGCAGGCCGGCCATCCGCGCCGTCGCGCAGGAATTGCTGCCAGCGATCGGTGCTGTCGGCGGGGCGCAGCACCTCGGCGACAAAGCCAAGCCGCGAGCGCTCTCGCGCGCTGGGCTGGCTGCCGGGAACGTAGGCGATTTCGGCGCGGGTCACTCCGAGCTCGGCGAGGAGCTCTGCCATGCCGGCTTGCGGGTGCTCGGGATGCTTCGGCAGGCTTGCCCAGCTCTCCGGATCGAGGGAGAGATCGAGGCCCGGCAGCACCACGGCGCCGTTCGGCAACGAAGCGATGACCTCCAAGAGGCGCGCCGTAGCGGGCACCGTGCCCGTGGAGCCCGCGGCGATTACCGGCCCCAAAGGAGGATTGCTGGCAAGGCGCGCGGCCTCCAGCCCCACGAGCGCGTTTCGGCGCGCGGCCGGCGAGACGAGTCCCTTCTCGCGGAGATGGCTCGGCCAATGCTCGGTCACGATCTTGAGGAAATCGACGGTCAGCTGCCAATGGGCGGCATAGGCTTTCGGCACGAGGTCTTGCAAGGAAGCGAGATCGACCTCCTCGCTTTCGATAAAGTCCATGAGGTTGGCAAGATCGGCGGCAAGGTAGGAGGCTTGCGCCGGCGTGGAGGCCAGCGGGATCGGCTCAAGACTCGAAGGGTCGGCGATGGCCTCCTTACGGAGCGCCTGCCCCCAAGCAAGGATCAACCGCATCAAGGCGAGTCGCCGCGGCAGCGCGCCGATGGCGGGCGCGGCCGCGGCTCCTGCGACGCCATCTTCAGAGCCGTCCTCGGCGCCGAAGATGATCACCGCATCCTCGTCGGGGTCGCCGAGCGCCCGGATGTTAGGCAGGAGGGTCGCCCGGGCTCCCCCCACGTCGAGGAAGGCATCACGCAGAGCCCGTACGGCGCGGCGCGTGGGCAGGTAGAGCGTGGCGCGCGGCAGGGTTAGCGGGTCGGGCTTGACGCCGCCTGGGCAGGGCAGGTCGCCATTAAGCACGGCTCTTGCCAGCGTGGTGAGGAACGGCGCCGAGGGCGGGATGGTGTAGAGCCGCAGCCGCGCGCTCAAGGGTTCAGGCACCTTCGTGCTCGAACCAGCTCTCGGCCTCCGCCAGAGCTTCCGGAGACCCGACATGCATCCAATGCCCATCGAGGCGCATGCCGTAGAGGCGCCCCTTGGCGAGCGCCCGGTCCCACAGCAGGTTCAAGGAGAACGGTCCATCGGGACAGTCCTCGAACAGCCTCGCGTCGCAGAGCGAGACCCCGGCGAAGGCGAATGGCACGATCTGCCTTTCGCGCCTCCGCGTGAGCCGCCCGTCCGGCGCCATGGCGAAATCGCCTTTCCCGCCATAGCCAATGCTCGAGGCAAGCGGGGCGAGGAGCAGCAGGCAGTCCATGAAGGCCGAGTCCCACAACGCAAGCATCCGCGTCAGAGCGGGGCTTGCGCCTTCGCTCCACACCGTGTCGGCGTTATGGATGAAGAAGAGCCCAACCCCAAGCTTGGGCAGTGCCCGCTTCGCGCCACCACCGGTATCGAGGAGCTGGTCGCGTTCGTTGGAGATGACGATCGCGGGTTTCAAGCCCTCGCGGCGGCGAAGTCGCTCCTCGAGCTGATTGGCGAGATAATGCACGTTGACGACGGTCGTCTCCACGCCGGCAATCGCGAGACGGTCGAGAACATGGTCGATGAGCGGGCGCCCGGCGAGCGGCACCAGCGGCTTCGGCATGCGCAAGGTGAGCGGGCGCATGCGCTCGCCATAGCCCGCGGCAAGCACCATTGCCGTCTTAGCCACGGCCATGGATTTGACCTTCAAAGCGGGAGCGACTGCAGCCCGTCGGCCGCCGGAAGCTCGCGCGCATACCAGGCGCGAAGGGCCAGAAGCGCGGGATGGGCGAGATTGCGCTCGAGATAGCGGGCGACCCGCGGGATGTGAGAGAGATAGCCGCGCTTGCCGTCACGTTTCGCCAACCGGGCAAAAATGCCGAGGATCTTGCTGTTGCGTTGGGCGCCGAGCGTTGCGTAGAGCGTGTGGAAACGGTCGTATGAAAAGTGCTGTTCTCTAGCGCCTCGGTCGGCACAGTAGCGATCGAACAGCTCAGCTTCAAGCGCTTCGGGCACATCGAGGCGGGCGTCCTGTAAGAGAGACACAAGATCGTAGGCGGAAGGGCCGATGAGCGCGTCCTGGAAATCGAGGATCCCGACTCTTTGCAGGCCCTGGCGTGCGGGCAGCCACATGAGATTGGGCGAGTGAAAGTCTCGCAAGACCAAGGCCTTATCGGCCTCCACCGCGCTGGCGAGCAGCGGCTGCCAAAGGGCTGAGAAGGCCTCCCGCACGGACGCCGGCGCGCGCTTCCCATGCAGTGCCGGCCAAAACCAGTCAACGAGGAGAAGCGTCTCGGTGAGAAGCGCATCGGCGTCGTAGGTCGGAAGGCGGTAAGGGGCGTGGCCTTCGATCGGCAAGAGCCCGGGCTGCAGTTCGCTTGCGATGGCGACGAGGACGTCCACAGCGGGCGCGTAAAGTGCGGACATGGGAGCGCCTCGGGCCACCTCCGCGCCGAATACCCTGTCGCCGAGGTCCTCCAGCAGCAGGAAGCCTTGGCCGAGATCGAAGGCATAGATCGCAGGCGCCGAAAGCCCGCGTTGCCGCAAGACCTGACCAACGGCCACGAACGGCGTGACGTCCTCGGCAAGATGCACGAGTGCGCTATAGGGCTTGCCGTCGCGAATCGGCGGCCCATCCGGCTGGCGCGGTGAATCCATGAGGATGGCGGTGCGGTCCGGCAGGACGAGGCGCGCATAGGCGCGCGTCGAGGCGTCCCCTTGCAGATACTCGGCGGCGGCTTCGGCATAGGGCGTAGCCGCCAGGAAGCGGAAAAGCGCCTGCAGGCGCTCAAGCCGCGGAGCCCAGGTCCCGTGCCCGGTCATCACGATGCGCCGGCGATAGGGCAAGGCGGTCTCATCCATGGCGATGTCGAGCCGATCCGCGGCAAGCCATTCGGCCGCCCGCTCCGGCCATTCCACGACCATCACCGAGTCGGCAAGCAGATCATCGAGGCCAAGTTCGGCGAGTTCGCCGGCCTGCAGCCGGTAGAAATCGCAGTGATGCACGGTGAAGCGGGGCGTGGCGTAGGCCTGCACCAAGGCGAAGGTCGGGCTCGGCACCTCGCCCTCGGCTCCTAGGCGCGTAAGCAGGAGACGGGCGAAGGTCGTCTTGCCAGCGCCGAGCGGCCCCGAAAGCGCGATCAGGTCGCCGAGTTTGAGAATGAGGGCAAGGCGCTGAGCGAGCCGGTCGAGCTCAACGAGGTCGAATTCGTCAAGGCTCCAACTTAAGCTCATCCCGAGCGGCTTGATCCGTAACGGCGCTGCTCGGGTTGAGAAGCTGCCGTGTCCGTCTCTCGTTCTAGCGGCAACAGCGCCCGCACTTGCGTTCCACGGCCTGGCGTCGACGCGAGCATGACGGTGCCGCCATGCAGCTCCACCAGGCTCCTGACGATGGTGAGACCGAGCCCGGCGCCGCGATGGCCAGACCCGTTAGAACGGCTCTCGAAGCGCTCGAACACGGATGACTGATACTCCTCCGGAATGCCGCAGCCCTGATCCTCGACGGTGAAGGCGAGCATAGCGTGATCGCGGCGGCAAGATAGCATGACCCTCCCGCCCGAGGCCGAGAAGCCGATGGCATTGGCGAGGAGATTGTATAGGATTTGAGTGACACGCGCGGCGTCCGCCACGAATTCGTCGATCCTCGGCTCGATCCTGATCTCGAGCTGGATGCCGCTTTGCTTCAACCGCTCGCGCAAGCCAGCCACCGCGGCCTCGATCACGCCGCGCACTTTGATGCGTGTGAGCTTGAGCTGCAAGGTGCCGGCGTCGATCGTGGCGAGATCGAGGATGTCGTCGATGATGGCGAGCAGCGTCTGCCCGGAGGTGCGAATATCAGCCAGATATTCTCGTTGCTTCTCTCCCAACGGGCCGGCCACGGGGCTCGCGAGCAGCTCGGTGAAGCCGATGATGTTGGTGAGGGGCGTGCGTAGCTCGTAGGACACGTGGCTGACGAAGGCGGTCTTGATCCGATCTGCCGCCTCGAGCGCCTCGTTACGATCGATCAGCGCGCGCTCGACGCGTTTGGTGTCCGTGACATCGCTATAGGTGAGGAGCGTGCCGCCGTCCGGGAGAGGCAGAGCGGCGCAGGCGACGACGCTGCCGTCTGGCCGGTCGAACTGGCTTTCATAGGAGCGCCGCTCGGAAAAAATGGCGGTCACCGCCGCCTTAGTGCGCTCCCACTCTTGCGGCTCGTCATAGAGCGCGCGGCATGAGCCGACGATGTCGTCGATATGCGGCTCGCCGTTGAGCTGCCGCGGGCTTAAGCCCCAAATTGCGGCAAAGGCGCGGTTATACAGCCGCAAACATCCATTCGGCGCGAACACCGCCACGCCTTCGCGCAAGGTGTCGAGCGTCTCGCGCTGCACGTGGATGAGGGCATTGTAGCGGCTTTCCAGCGCCAGTCGCTCGGTGACGTTCTCGTAGAGATAGGTGACGCCGCCCTCGGACACGCTGTCGGCGACGACATGCAGCGTGCGCCCGTCGGGCAGGTGCCATTGATCTTCCCTCTGCGTATTGGAGCCGTAGGCCAAGAGCCAGGAGCGCTTCCAATCCTGATAGTCGGCCTTTTCGGGCAGGCGTCTTCCCTGGCGGAGCCGGTCGAGGATCTCCCCGTCGCGGGGATGGGTTACGAGCCAATCGGGGTCGAGCTGCCACAGATCGACATAGGCCTGATTGAAATGGGCGAGCCGCTGACCGGCATCGAACACGGCGAAGGCCGTGGCCAGCCGGTCGAAGCTGCGGAACCGCGTCTCGACGCCCGGCGTCTCGACGCTCGGACAGCTCTCGGTCTGGCGCCGATCCTTCGCACTTGCCTGCGCGTCGAGCAGGGCGCGCAGCGCGGCGATCTCGCTGTCGAGTTTTTTGTGTTGCTCGCTAAGGCCTGCAAGCTCAAGACGCTGCCCGGCTACATCACGGACCTTCAGCGCGATCGTGGCGCCGGCCGCCCGTCCGTCGACCTCGACATGCTTTTGCCGCTGCGTCCTGAGCATCAGGTTGAACGCCTTGCCCCGGTCGAGCAAGCATTGCATGGCCGCCATAAGCTCAGCGGCCGAGGCCGCGTCGAGCCACTCGCCGAAACGCAACACGCGCTGAGGCTCGCAAGGCACGCCGAGCGGCGGCGGAAGATTCGCGACATTGACGCGCGGTCCGCTCTCCTCGGTCCAGGTCAACAGCACCTGCGGCTCGGCCGCGAGGATCGTCTCGAGCGTGGTCTCGCTTGCGCGGTAGCGCTCAGCTTCCATCTCTGCGGCGTCGCGTGCCCGCCGCGCGGCCTGGGTCGCGCGCCAGCAGACGAGGGCGGTGCCGACGGCAAAGGCGATGATGCCGAGATTGATGCCGAGCGTGAGCAATATCCGGGCGTCGAACCCGCCGCTCAAGGCGGAAGCTTCGGCGTGGGCCGGGAGCGGGAGCTCAGCGATGAGGAGGGCGATTGAGCCGAGAAGCACCTGCGGCCACCTTGCAAGAAGTGCAGCCTCGCCCCTATTGGTTCGCATGGTCACCCGTTCCCCGCCTGCCGCTTCGCGCCCCACATCGCATAAACGCTGCCGCAGACTTAAGCGGGCCGACCAACCCAGCGAGCCTTGAAGGCGAATCAACGATAGCTTAACCACATCGGCGACTCTTGCCCACACCGCCTCGCGTGCGGAGTCAAGGCGTTAACGTTGATGCGGCGGCCTCCTGGTTCGAGACGCGAAGCTTTGCTCCAAGAAAGCGCCAGCCCTCAATAGCGGTAATAGTCGGGCTTGAAGGGGCCATCGGCGGGGACGCCGATATAGTCGGCCTGCTCCTTCGTGAGCTCGGTGAGCTTGGCGCCCACCTTGCCGAGATGTAAGCGCGCCACCTTCTCATCGAGCTGCTTCGGCAGCGTGTAGACCTTCCTCTCGTAGGCTTTCGGATTGGTCCAAAGCTCGATCTGCGCCAGCGTCTGATTCGTGAAGGACGCGCTCATGACGAAGCTTGGATGGCCCATGGCGTTGCCGAGATTCACGAGGCGCCCCTCCGATAGGAGAATGATGCGCTTGCCGTCTGGGAACTCGATCTCGTCCACCTGCGGCTTCACATTGTTCCATTTCAGATTGCGCAAACCTGCCACTTGGATCTCCGAATCGAAATGGCCGATATTGCAGACGATGGCGCGATCCTTCATGGCCCGCATGTGCTCGATGGTGATCACGTCCTTGTTGCCGGTCGCGGTGACGAAGATGTCGGCCCGGGGGGCTGCGTCCTCCATGGTGGTGACCTCGTAGCCCTCCATCGCCGCCTGCAGCGCGCAGATCGGATCGACCTCGGACACGAGCACCCGGCAGCCGGCGTTGCGCAAGGACGCGGCAGAGCCCTTGCCGACGTCGCCGAAGCCCGCGACCATCGCCACCTTGCCGGCCATCATCACGTCGGTGCCGCGGCGGATGCCGTCCACGAGGCTTTCGCGGCAGCCGTAGAGATTGTCGAATTTCGACTTGGTGACGCTGTCGTTGACGTTGATCGCCGGGAACAGCAGCGTGCCCTTCTTCTGCATTTCATAGAGGCGATGCACGCCCGTGGTGGTCTCCTCGGTCACGCCGCGGATGGCCTTGGCGATCGCCGGGTACCAGCCCGGCCTCTCCTTCAGTCGCCGCTTGATCGCCGCGAACAGGACCTCCTCTTCCTCATTGGTCGCGCCATCAAGGAAGGCGGTATCGCCCGCCTCGGCTCTGACCCCAAGATGGATGAGGAGCGTGGCGTCGCCGCCATCGTCGAGGATCATGTTGGGCACACCGCCATCGTCCCACTCGAAGATGCGGTGGGTGTAGGTCCAGTATTCCTCCAGGCTCTCGCCCTTGAAGGCGAAGACCGGGATGCCCGCGGCGGCGATAGCCGCGGCGGCGTGGTCCTGGGTGGAGTAGATGTTGCAGGAGGCCCAGCGAATGTCGGCGCCGAGTGCGGCCAAGGTCTCGATCAGCACGGCGGTCTGGATCGTCATGTGCAGGGACCCCGCGATGCGGGCGCCTTTCAGCGGCTGGCTTTTGGCATATTGCTCGCGCACCGACATGAGGCCCGGCATCTCGGTCTCGGCGATGGCGATTTCCTTGCGGCCCCAATCGGCGAGCCCGATGTCTCTCACATGGTAGTTCATAGCCACTCCGCTCCGGCCGCATAAAGATATAAAGAAGTCCTTATATCTTGTTTGTGGTGACGCGAGTCAAGGGGAGGGGTGAGTTCTGCCTCGCCGCTCTCTCTCCTCTGTCATTACCCGCGAAGGGGGTAATCCAGTAACCACCTGCCTGTCGATGCGCTCACCTAGATCTCCGTCTCCTTGGGCTAGTGGCTCGCCCGGTCAAGCCGGGCGCTGACAAGAACGAAGTCGTGCTGAAATACCTCGCCGGGCCAAGCCCGCGAGGGGTTGCGGGTCAACGCCCCTCGACAAACGGGAGGAAGCGAATCGATTCGGCGCAAAACCCTCGCGGCGGTCGCGACTGCCCTAGGGCTCGAAATTCTCGTCGAGCGGTTTAGCCAGGTCGCACAGAAGTTCGGAATTGGGACTCGGCTCTCCGAAATAAGAGCCTTGGCCGTTGTCGCACCCGAGCTCTACGAGGCGATTGCGGACATTGAGGCTCTCGATTCCCTCGGCTGTCGTTTCGAGTTCAAACGTTCGGCCAAAACTCAAAATGGCCTCGACGATTTTCTCGTCGGCTGAATTCGTATGCATACGGGTCACAAACGAGCGATCGATTTTGATTTCGTCGACTTTGAACTCAGGCAAGTACGAAACCATGACGAACCGGAGTGGAACTCCAGCCCGCGGCCTCACTCATCCTCGCCGAACCGGGACTCGACCAGCGCGATTAGCGCCTCCATGGCGGCGCGGGCGTCGGGCCCTTCCGTCTCGATCAGGATGGTGTGGCCCTGGCCCGCGGCGAGCATCATCAGCCCCATGATCGAGGTGCCACCCACCGTGTGGCCTTCCCGCGTCACGCGGATCTCGGCGTTGAAGGCGGAGGCGCAGCGCACGAACTGCGCGGAGGCCCGCGCGTGCAGGCCCTTTTTGTTCGAGATCGTGACCTCGGCGAAGTGGAAACCGCTTCCCTTCTCTCTAAGCTTATCGTCGCGCGGTTTCACCGGGCAGGCATCCGTCATCTCTGCGCATGAGAAAAATGAAAGCCTCTCGCGCGGCCCTAGAGCGCTATAACCGCGAAACGAATTACGACAGCGCTTTAGCTTTCTTGGAGCATGATCTCTTCGGAAAACCGGTGCCCACTTTTCCGGATCATACTAACGGTCTCGACCCTAATTCGCTGCCAGGATCTGGCTCGCCACGCTGATATATTTCCGTCCCGCCTCCTGCGCCTGGTTGATCGCCTCCTCCAGCCCGCATTCGCCGCGGACGCTTGCCAGCTTGACCAGCATCGGCAGGTTGACGCCGGCGATCACCTCGACATTCGCCCGCTCCATGGCCGAGATGGCGAGATTGGACGGGGTGCCACCGAACATGTCGGTGAGCACGACGACACCGTCCCCGGTATCGACGCGTGCCAGCGCCTCGAGCATATCGGCGCGCCTCACATCGAGGTCGTCGTCGGGGCCGATGGAGATGGTCTCAAGCTGCTCCTGAGGTCCGACGACATGCTCAAGCGCCGCACGGAATTCATGCGCGAGCCTTCCATGTGTGACGATAACGACCCCGATCATGTTGCCCCGCGAATTGCTCCCCAGGCCAAAAGGCCGCTATCTTTGTCGCGCCCCGCGCATGGGCGCAAGCCCGATCCTATGGATGCGTGAGAGGCATTTTTGACACTGCCGAAAGAAGCGCCAATTTCAGCTTGAGCGCCGAGGACGGCTCGAAAGGTGCAAGCCTTAAGAGCGGCAGCGCGACCCCCGCAATCATTATATTTTCCAAGGGTTCCGGCGGCATCCGAGGCACCTCCCGGCTCTGCACGAGATCGACAGCGAGCACGAGCCGGGCCTCTCCCAGATAGGGCACGTCGAGAATGCCGAGGCCTCTCACTTCGAGCTTGCCCGCAAGGGTTGCAGACGCCGAAGCGATGAGCTCTTGCGGACCTCTGGCCTCGACCAAGACCTGGTCGTCGGCTACCAGCCGCGGCTCGAACTCGAGCTCGCTAGGAAGCGCCATGAAGCGGAGAGCCAAGTCCGACTTGCCGACGCCCGAGCCTCCGCGCAACAGAGCGGCTTTGGTCCCAAGCGCCACACAAGTGCCATGGACGAGCTCCCGCGCTTGTTTCAATCATGCCTCTTGGATGGCTCAAGCCGCAGGCAGCCGGATCACGAAGCGCGCCCCGCTGAGCCCGCGCTCGGTCGCTCCGACAGTCTTGGCGCTCGCCGCCGAGAGGAGACGATTCTCCGCCCACAGGCGCCCGCCATGGGCGACTACGATCTGCCGCGAGATGTTGAGGCCGAGGCCAGAATTCTGGCCGAAGCTCTCTTGGGGCCGGTCGGTGTAGAAGCGCTCGAAAATTCGCTCGAGATTTTCCGGTGGAATGCCGGGTCCCTCGTCCTCGACGGCGATTTGGATCTCGTGGCCCACGCGCCTCGCCGCGACGGTCACCCGGCCGCCAGGGGGCGAGAAGGAAATCGCGTTGTCGAGCAGATTGACGATGACCTGGCTCAAGCGGCTGTCATGGCCGACGGCGTGATAAGGCCGCGCGCCGGAGCTATAGGCGATTTCGAGCACCACCTCCGGCGTGTCGTCGCGGTGGATGTCGTTGAACAGCGACACCGTGGTGCGCAGCAGCTCCGAAAAGTCCACCGGCCTCGCGTCCTCGCGGGCGAGCTCCGCATCGAGGCGCGAGGCGTCGGAAATATCGCTGATAAGCCGGTCGAGACGCTGCACGTCATGCTTGATGATCTCCATCAGCCGCTCTTTGGACTCCTCGGTTTTGACGAGCGGCAAGGTCTCCGTCGCGCTGCGCAAGGAGGTGAGCGGGTTCTTCAGCTCATGAGCCACGTCGGCAGCGAAGCTCTCGATGGCGTCGATGCGCCGGTAGAGCGCCTGGGTCATGTCCCGGAGCGCACCCGAAAGATGGCCGATCTCGTCGGTGCGGTCGGTGAAATCGGGAATCTCGGCGCGGGCTCGCACGCTATGGCGCACGCGCTCGGCCGCTGCCGCGAGCCGCTGCACGGGCCCGGCGATCGTATTGGCGAGGATCACCGACAGGACCACGGTGACCGCTGCCGCAAACAGCGATACGCGCACGATGCCCCAGCGCTCCGCGGCGACGATATTGTCGATGTCGCCGCCCCTGGTGGAGAGGAGAAGCACGCCGAGCACGGCGCGCATGCGCTGCACCGGCACCGCCACGGAGACCACGAGCTCGCCCTTGTCGTTGACCCGAACGATGGGGACCGAGGTCCCGGTTAGAGCCGACGCCACTTCCGGATAGGCCTTGCCGTTCTCGCCACCGATCTCGCTATACAGCGGCAGATCGTATTGTCGCATGCGCGTCTTCACCGTTTGCCAGAACGAGGTGAGCGCATCCGTCTTCGCGACATCGGGCGGCGGCAGGTCGTAGCGGAGCACTTCGCCGCGGGAATAGAACGTGTCGGAATCGAGGATCAGCGCGCCGTCGCGGCCATAGATGCGGGCGCGGCTGCCGGTGGGCTTGACCAGGCGGCGGAGGATCGGTGCCGCCCGCTCCGGATCGATGGTGAATCCGAGGTTCCCGCCAAGCGCGTCGTCATCGGAGCTGTTGGCTTGGCCCGACTCGATCTCCATTAGCTTTTCCGGATCGAGCTGCACCTGGTCGGTGTCGACGCCCGCCGAGGCCGCCAGCGCGCCGGCGATGATCTCCCCTTGCGTCAACAGGCTCTGCACCTTGGCGTCGATCAGACCGGCGCGGAATTGATTGAGGTAGAGGATCCCCGACACGAGGATAGCAAGGCCGATCAGATTGAGAACGACGATGCGCCTTGTGAGGCTGGAAAATCCGTAGCGGAAGGGGAGGCGCTTGACGAGCCAGCGTGTGGCCTTTCGCGCGCGAACAAAGAACGCAATCGAGCCACGGCGCAAACGGTCGCGAAGCCCGGTCGCTTCAGCCTCCTGCCAGGACCTGTCGGCCTCGGCCGTCATGGACTCCCTGACCCGTCACTCTTTGAAGCGGTAGCCAACACCGTAGAGGGTCTCGATCACGTCGAAGCTCGTATCCACGGCCTTGAACTTTTTCCGCAACCGCTTGATGTGGCTGTCGATGGTACGGTCATCGACATAGACTTGGTCATCATAGGCCGCATCCATCAGCGCGTCGCGGCTTTTCACCACGCCCGGGCGCGACGCGAGAGCCTGCAGGATGAGGAACTCCGTCACCGTAAGGGTAACGGGGCGACTGTCCCAGACGCAGGTATGGCGCTCGGGATCCATCTTCAGCTTGCCGCGCTCGAGCACCTTGGATTTGTCCTCCACCGGCGCGCCGGGCTCGCGCGGCTGGGCGCGACGGAGTACGGCCTTGACCCGCTCGACGAGCAGGCGTTGGGGGAAGGGTTTGCGGATGAAATCGTCGGCGCCCATCTTCAGCCCGAACAGCTCGTCGATCTCCTCGTCCTTGGAGGTGAGGAAGATCACCGGCAGCTCGCTATGCTGGCGCAGACGGCGGAGCAGCTCCATGCCGTCCATGCGCGGCATCTTGATGTCGAGAATGGCGAGATCGGGCGGATTTTCGGAAAGACCGTCAAGAGCGCTGGCGCCATCATTGTAGGTCTGGGTCTTATACCCTTCCGCCTCGAGCACCATGCGTAAGGAGGTCAGAATGTTACGATCGTCGTCGACAAGTGCGATGGTTGGCATTGCTTGGGCCCTTGCGGCGATTGCGAGGATTGCGGGGGGTTTAAGCTGACGCAAATCATGGCAGCATGGGGGCGGCCTCGCCCGGCCCGTTCATATTGCAATGCAGCAAATATGGTTATGGCGCAAGTAAATAAGAGAACTAGCGAAATGCCCTCCAAGACCGATTTGGGCGCCGATGCAAGGGTGCTGACCCGCCGCGCGCTGAAGGCGTCGCTTGCCACCATCGCCCTGGGCAGCGGCTACCCTTACGCGTCCCTGATCACCGTGGCGACCGAAGTTTCCGGCGCTCCCATCTTCCTCATCTCGACCCTCGCCCAGCACACCAAAAATCTCATGCATGACCCACGCGCGTCGATCCTGTTAGACGGGACCGGCGCGCTGGGCGATCCATTGCAAGGGGCGCGGGTAACGCTTATAGGCCGCGCCGAGACGACGGACGACCCGGCGGTGCGGCTGCGCTTCCTCGCGCGCCACCCGGAGGCGGCGTTCTATGCGGACTTCCCGGATTTCGCCTTCTGGAAGCTTCGCGTCGAGGGCGCCCACTATATCGGCGGCTTCGGCCGCATCGTCGGTTTTGGCCCAAGCGATCTCCTCACCGGCACAGAGGGCGCGGGCGAGCTCCTCGCGGCCGAGGCCGGCATTCTCGAGCACATGAACGCCGACCACACGGATGCGATCACCCTCTATGCCACGCGTCTCGCTGGCGCCCCGGAGGGGGCCTGGCGCATGAGCGGCATTGATCCGGAAGGCTGCGACCTCATTTGCGGCGGCGACGCACGCCGCATTCTCTTCAAGACCCGTGTCGCGTCTCCGGGCGAGGCCCGTCAGGAGCTCGTGCGCCTCGCCAACGAGGCTCGGGACAAGAGCGGCTAGGCTCGGCTGCGAAACCTTGCAGCGCTCACCTTGAAAGCCGCGCAAAATCGATGGTAGCAAGGGAAGGAATATTGCCCACAGGCCACGACGAACTTAGCCGAAGGATCCTGCCGCATGAGCGTTCCGTCGAAGATTGCCCCTGCCGGGCCCAAGACCACCAACAAGAAGGTGCTGGCCTTCGTGGAAGAGACCAAAGCGCTGTTCAAGCCGGACGAGGTCCGCTGGTGCGACGGCTCACGCGCCGAGTATCAGGAGATGCTGAAACTCCTGGTCGATTGCGGCACGGCCATGTGGCTCAATCCCGACAAGCGCGATAACTCGATTCTGGTGCGCTCCGACCCCGCCGACGTGGCCCGCGTCGAGGACCAGACCTATATCTGCTCGAAGAGCAAGGACGACGCCGGCCCGACCAACAACTGGTTCGATCCGGCCGAGATGAAGGCGACGCTCTCTAAGCTCTATGACGGCGCCATGGCAGGACGCACCATGTATGTGGTGCCCTACTCCATGGGACCGGTCGGCTCCCCCATCGCGGGGATCGGCATCATGGTGACGGACTCAGCCTATGCTGTCGCCAATATGAACATCATGACGCGCGTCGGCGACAAGGTGCTGAAGGCTCTCGGCGAAAGCGTGGACTTCGTGCGCGGCATGCACACGGTCGGCTATCCGCTGCCGACGCCGGCCAAGGCCGATGTGCCGTGGCCGTGCAACACCACGAAATATATCTCGCATTTCCCGGAGACGCGTGAGGTCTGGTCCTATGGCTCGGGCTATGGCGGCAACGCGCTGCTGGGCAAGAAGTGTCATGCGCTCAGGATCGCCTCGGTGAAGGCCCGCGACGAAGGCTGGATGGCCGAGCACATGCTGATTCTGAAGCTCACCAACCCCGCGGGCGAGGCGAAATATATCGCCGCCGCATTCCCCTCGGCGTGCGGTAAGACCAACCTCGCCATGCTTGCGCCCACCATCCCCGGTTGGAAGGCCGAGACGATCGGCGACGACATCTGCTGGATGAAGTTCGGCGAGGACGGCCGCCTCTATGCCATCAACCCGGAGACCGGCTTCTTCGGCGTGGCGCCCGGCACGTCGAACGAGACCAACCTCAACGCCATGAAGACGCTTAGCGGCAACTGCATCTATACCAATGTGGCGCTGACCGAGGACGGCGACGTGTGGTGGGAGCAGATGAGCGAGCCGCCGGCGCACGCCATCGACTGGATGCGCCGCCCCTGGACACCGGCCTCGGGGCGCCCCGCCGCCCATCCCAATTCGCGTTTTACCGTGCCGGCCGGTCAGTGCCCCGTCATCGCCAAGGAATGGGAGGACCCGAAGGGCGTGCCGATCGACGCCATCCTCTTCGGCGGCCGGCGGGCGACCGTGGTGCCGCTCGTCACCGAGGCCCTGGACTGGCGCCACGGAACGTTCCTAGGCTCGATCATGGCGTCGGAGAAGACCGCCGCCGCCGCCGGCAAGATCGGCGATTTGCGCCGCGATCCGATGGCCATGCTTCCCTTCTGCGGCTACCACATGGGCGACTATTTCGCCCATTGGCTCAAGATCGGCGAGAAGGCTGGCGCCAAGCTGCCGAAGATCTTCTACGTGAACTGGTTCAGAAAGAACGCCGAGGGCAAATTCCTGTGGCCGGGCTATGCCGAGAATAGCCGCGTCCTGAAGTGGATCTTCGAGCGCTGCGACGGCACGGCCAAGGCCACTGACACGCCGATCGGCAAAGTGCCGGCGGAAGGCGCGCTCGACACGAAAGGCCTCAAAGTCGCGAACGAGAACATGCACGAGCTGCTGAAGGTCGACAAGGAAGGCTGGAAGGCCGAGCTGCCCCTGATCCGCGAGCATTTCGCGACCTTCGGCGACAAGCTGCCGAAAGGTCTCAAGGACGAGCTCGCCGCGCTCGAGAAACGGCTCGGCTAGCGGTTCTGGTAGCCACGCAAGAGCGCTCGAAGCTGGCGCTCTTGCCGCTCCCTATGCTTCGCCCTAGGGAAGACTGATGCGGAGCAGAAAAGGCGGCGTTGTCGCGGCGGGTCATGCGCTGACGGCTCAGGCCGCGGCAGAAATCCTCGAAGATGGCGGCAACGCCTTCGACGCGAGCCTCGCCGGGCTGTTCATGACCTTCGTGGCGGAGGCCGTGTTCGCCTCGCCGGGCGGCGGCGGCTTTCTCATGGCGCGACAGGCGGCGAGGGGGAAGACGGCCCTCTACGATTTCTTCGCTGAGACGCCATTGTACAAGCACGGGGGAAACGACGTTTCTTTCTTCCCCATCCACGCCGATTTCGGTCCGGCGAAGCAGGAATTTCATATCGGGCTCGGGTCGAGCGCTACGCCCGGCATCGTGCCGGGCCTCTTCGCCGTGCATGAGGAACTCTGCCGTCTCCCCATGCAGCGTCTGGTCGAGCCCGCGGTGCGCGCCGCGCGCGCTGGTTTCCCTTTGAGCGAATTCCAGGCCTATCTGTTTACGGTGATCGCGCCGATCCTCACCGCAAGCAGAGGTGCGGCGAGCATCTTTGCGCCGGAAGGCCGGCTGCTCAAGGCGGGCGAGACGTTCCGCAATGAGGGACTCGCCGAAACGATCGCTTGGCTCGCCCAAGACGGCGCCCGGCTGTTCAGGGACGGCGATGTTGGCCAGGCCATCGCGGCGCAGTCGCGCGAGCTTGGCGGCCATCTCGCATCGGATGATTTGCAGGACTATTGTGTCGAGCGCCGCGAGCCGCTGTTTTGGCGACACACACGCGCCGTCGTTGCGCTCAATCCACCGCCGGCGGCGAGCGGTCCGCTGATCGCCTTCGGGCTCGCTTTCCTCGAGGCGCTGCGAGAGCCGGGCCGCGAGCCGGATGCCATCGCGCTCAAAGCGGCGATGGAAGCAACCAATGCGGCGCGTGCCTCCCACGGGGAGGGGCTCGCTGCGCGCCTTGCCGGAGGCCTTCTCGCCAAGGAGATGCATGCGGCCGCGCGGCATCCCACCGCCTATCGCGGGACGACCCATATAAGCGTCATCGACTCTGATGGCAATGCGGCCGCCTTGAGCCTCTCCAATGGCGAGGGCAACGGCTATGTGGTCGGGGATTTCGGCTTCATGCTGAACAACATGCTAGGCGAGGAGGATTTGGCGCCGGAAGGCCTAGGGACGTGGCGGGAAGGGGTTCGCCTTTCCTCCATGATGGCGCCGACCATCATCACCGAGCGGGACGGGAGCGTGACGGTGCTCGGCACCGGCGGCTCCAACCGTATCCGCACCGCCATTCTCCAGGTTGCCGTCAATCTGCTCGACCGCGGCATGGACCTGAATGAGGCTGTCGAGGCGCCGCGCCTGCATATGGAAAAATGCGGGACGCTGAGCTTCGAATCCGGATTTTCCGAGGCTGAGCGGGCGGCCCTGCTTGCGTTCGCGCCCAAAGCCCATGCCTGGCCTGAGAAAAACCTGTTCTTCGGCGGTGTGCATTCCGCCCGCCGTCGCGCCGACGGCAGTGTGGAGGGCGCCGGCGATCCGCGCCGGCGCGGGCAGGCCATCGTCGTATGAGCGACGATTGGCCCGCGGCCGCCGTCCGCTAATCGTCGGCGCCGGACTCCACACCCAGTCTGATCTTTTCGGAGCCGGCGAAACCGCGAAGGATTACCCTGGCAAATGCGCTGTCCTGCTCGGCATAAGCTTGCTTTAGACCGGCGGTGGCTCGGTCTCGCAGCTCCCGGTCGATCAGGCCAACGGCGCTGAGGATGATTTTGGTCAGCGCGTTATTCACATCGAACAATCTGCCTTTCGCTCGCTCCACGTCCGAGAGAAACGACTCTCTTGCCGGCGAAAATGGCGCGGGACCGTCCCAGAGAAGGGCGGCGATCTCTCTCAGCTCTGCAATGTCGCGGTCCGTGGCTTCACGTCCGGGCTCGGCGAGCCAGACATTGATCTTTCCGAGAACGTCGATCTTGTTGTACGGGTCGGATTTCATATTGCGAAGTTCGTAAGCAGGTTCGGCATCACGACGCCCGGTATTTTAGTCCCATTGTAGATTGCCGCCGCCGCCGTGGGCAGACAATCGTGATATGACCAACACAATGTCGAACGCCATCGCCATCCGCCACGTCGCCTTCGAGGATGCGGGCACGTTGGAAGACGTTCTCGCCCTGCGCGGCATCGGCCTTCGCTATCTGGAAGCCGGCGTCGACGATCTTCGCCAAGCGAAGAACGCCGATCTCCTCATCGTGCTCGGCGGCCCGATCTGCGTCTATGAGGTTGCACGCTACCCGTTCCTGAAAGACGAGTTTGCCGCGATCGAAGCGGCCTTGAAGCGCGGCACCCCACTCGTCGGCATTTGCCTCGGCGCGCAGGCTATCGCGGCATCGCTTGGCAGCCGCGTCTATCCGAGCCGCGCCAAGGAGATCGGCTGGGGGCTGATTAGCCTCAGCGTTGCCGGCCGCGCGTCCCCGCTCGCCGCGCTCGGCGGGAACACCTTCAGAGTGCTGCATTGGCACGGCGACACCTTCGATCTGCCAAATGGCGCGACGGGGCTGGCAGAGACCGCCATCACGCCAAACCAGGCCTTCGCCTACGGTCCGAAGGTGCTGGCGCTGCAGTTCCATGTGGAGCCGCGTGCGCATGCGATGGAGCGCTGGCTGATCGGCCATGCCATGGAGCTTGCGGCGGCAGGCGTCGATCTTGCCAAGCTTCGCGCCGAAACGAGGACCTACGGTCCGGGCCTTGAGCGTGCGGGTGCTCGCCTGTTCAACGACTGGCTTGATCGCGCCGCCTAGCGCTCTCCTCCGCCCTCTCCTACAGGGGGTTCGGAGCTTGCGCTGGACACCGCTCGTCAGATCGGATCACAAGGGATGGCGATCGGCTGGGTCGTTGCCTTGCGGCGGCATGAACGTCTCGCCGGGCGTGGTCGGCCGATCGGTGTTTTCCGTCGCCTTCACGTCGTCGCCCTTGGCGTTCCGCCAGATCGAGCCATAGCTCACGCCGCCGCTGCGCTCTGCCAGATGCGTCAACACCAGCTCGCCCGGATGGTAGTCGACGGTCCACGGCCCGACGATGTCCTTCGGAATCGCCCGCCAGGTCACCAGCACCACGTTGCCAACCTTGGGGTCACCCTTCTTGACGTCGATCAGCCTCAGCTTCGCGAGGTAGGCCGGCAGCTCCTCGCCCGTCTTCTCGTCCTTGGTCACGGCAGTGCAGGTGACCGAGAGCACGCGCACCACCGCCACGAGGTCGCTCTTGTCCATGAAGCTCCGGATCGGACATGGGCGCGGGCAGCGCGAGCGCCGGCGTCCCGAGGAGGGGCAATAGAGCCAAGAGCGATACTGGCCTTGCATACCGAAACATGCGCGCTCCTTCGGGCAGAACAGATCGGTGAGAGGGAACGACATCGTGGACGGCCCCTTCATGGCGCGCAAACTTAATTTTCCAATCAATCGCGGTCGCGGAGGCCCGTCACGCCCTCATGCTTGGCGCAGTGGACGCAGCAATAGATCGTGTCGTTGTGCTGCACGCCATGGCCGATGACGCGGCAGCCGCAATGCGGGCAGATGGGAGCGAGCACTTGGATTGCGCATTCGAAGCTGTCGAAGATCAGGGTACGGCCGCCCATGGTGAGCTCGAAGCTCTTGTCGTAGTCATTGCCGCATTGCGCGCATTTGGCCATGGCATTTCTCCTCCCTAGATTTGCTGCCAGCCAAAACTCGCAGCAAACGTCCGACGTTCCAAAACTCTCGTCATGACGAAAGAGAGAGGGGCGCCTCCTAATGCGCAGCCTCCCAATTGTCGCCGGCGCGGGCATCGACCTTCAGCGGCACCTTGAGGCGCAACACGGGCTCGGGCGCCTTCTCCATGACGCTTTGCGCCACCTCCATGGTCTTCTCCACCTCGTCCTCCGGCGCCTCGAACACGAGCTCGTCATGCACCTGGAGCAGCATGCGCGCCGAGAGGTCGGCGGCGGCAAGCGCCGGGACCATCCGGATCATGGCGCGGCGGATGATGTCGGCGGCAGAGCCCTGGATCGGGGCGTTGATGGCGGCGCGCTCGAAATTGCCGCGCAAGCTCGGGTTCTTGGTGTTGATCTCGGGGTAATGCACCTTCCGCCCGAACAGGGTCTTCACATAGCCCTGGCGGCGCGCCTCGGCCTTGGTCGCTTCCATATAGTCGCGGATGCCGGGGAAGCGCTCGAAATAGGTCTTGATATAGGCGCCGGCTTCGCTCCGCGAGATGCCGAGCTGGGCGGCAAGTCCGACCGAGGAGATGCCGTAGACGATGCCGAAATTAATTGCCTTCGCCCTGCGGCGAATGCCTGGGTCCATGCCCTGGATGGGCACGCCGAACATTTCGCTCGCCGTCATGGAGTGGATGTCAAGGTCGTCGGCGAAGGCCTGGCGGAGTGTGGGGGTGTCGGCCATATGGGCGAGCACGCGGAGCTCGATCTGGCTGTAGTCGGCCGAGATTAGCCGCTTGCCCTTGGAGGCCACGAAGGCCTTGCGGATGGCGCGGCCCTCCGCCGTGCGCACGGGAATGTTCTGCAGATTGGGCTCCAGCGACGACAGTCGGCCCGTGGTGGTGGCGGCGAGCGCGTACGAGGTGTGGACCCGACCCGTCTCCGGATGGATGTACGTGGGAAGCGCGTCGGTATAGGTGCTCTTCAGCTTGGCGAGCAGGCGCCAGTCGAGAACCTTGCGCGGCAGGTCGTGGCCCGCCACGGCCAGCTCCTCCAGCACGTTCGCATCCGTGCCCCAGGCGCCGGTCTTGGTGCGCTTGCCGCCGGGCAGGCTCATCTTGTCGAACAGGATCTCGCCGAGCTGCTTCGGCGAGCCGATATTGAAATCCTCGCCGGCAAGCTCCCGGATCTCGTCCTCGAGGCGGGCGAGGGTTTGCGCGAAGCTTCCCGATAGGCTCGCAAGCGTCGCGCGCTCGACCTTGACGCCGGTCCGCTCCATGAGCGCGAGCACCGCGGCAAGCGGTCGCTCCAAGGTCTCGTAGACCGTGGTGACGTGCTCGGCGGCAAGGCGGGGCTTGAGCACGAGCCAGAGCCTGAGCCCGATGTCGGTCTCTTCGCCCGCAAATTCCGTGGCGCGCGCCATCGCCACGCGTTCGAAGCTCACCGCCGCCCGCCCCGTCCCCATGATCTCTTTCTGGGTCAGGCAGGTATAGCCGAGCAGATTGCCGGCGAGCCGCTCCGGGAGATGCTCGGCGCGGCCGGCATCGAGCGCGTAGGACATCAGACAGGGATCGTCGATGCCTTGCAACTGAATGCCGTGGCGGGAAAGCACCACCATGTCGAATTTGGCGTTCTGCACGATCTTGAGGACCGCGGGGTCCTCCAGCAGAGGCTTCAGCAGGGGAAGGGCCTCGCCCACATCCATCTGCTCGATTTGACCCGTCTCGCCGAAGTCGAGCCCGTCGCTTGCGCGGTGTCCGAGCGGAACATAGGCCGCCTGTCCGGGGCGAAGCGCGATCGCGATACCCACAAGCTCCCCTTGCATGGGATCTGACGAAGGCAGCTTGGCCCGGAAGGCGAAGTGACCCTGATCCCGCCCGGCGCTTAATAGAGCGGCGAGGCGAGCGGGATCGGTCACAGTCTCGTATTGGCTGCGATCGAAGGGCATCGCCGCGAGCTTGGCCGCCCGTTCCGTGGCGAGCTGCGCGGGCGAGCCCGCGCTCGCTCCCTGCCGCAGGGCGCTGGCGGTGGGCAGGCCGCCAAAGTTGCGACGCAACGGATGATCGTAGGCCGCCTCGCGCTTGCGCGATTTCTTTTCGGAAGGTGACGCCTTTTCACCATCGCGCAGCTCGGCGCCCAAGCCTTCGGCCACGCGCCTGAGTAGCGTACTGAATTCGAGCCTGCGCATGAAGCTGGTCAGCGCTTCGGTGTCTGCCCGGCGAACCACCGTAGCCTCAAGGGGAACCTCCAAGGGAACGTGGCAATCGAGAGTCACAAGCGACCGGGAAAGCCGCGCTTGGTCGGCGAAAGTGATCAGGCTCTCGCGCCGCTTCGGTTGCTTGATCTCGTCCGCGCGGGCGAGCAGCGTGTCGAGATCGCCATATTCGCCGATCAGCAGTGCCGCGGTCTTGACCCCGATGCCCGGCACCCCCGGCACATTGTCGGTGGAATCGCCGATCAGCGCTTGCACCTCGATGACCTTGGAAGGCGGCACGCCGAAGCGCTCCATCACCTCGGCCTCGCCGATCAGCTTGTTTTTCATGGTGTCATACATGCGGATACCGGGGCGCACGAGCTGCATCAAATCCTTGTCCGAGGACACAATGGTCACGTCGGCGCCCGCGGCCAAAGCCTGGCCTGCATAGGTGGCGATGATGTCGTCGGCCTCAAAGCCTTCCTGCTCGATGCAGGCGACGTTAAAGGCCTTCACCGCGTCGCGGATCAGCGGGAATTGCGGAACGAGGTCCTCGGGAATTTCGGGCCGGTGCGCCTTATAGCCGTCGAACAAATCGTTGCGGAAGGTCTGGGCCGAATAGTCGAAGATCACCGCGAAATGCGTAGGAGGGCTGAGCTCGCCGGTCTCGCGCAGGAGCTTCCACAGCATGCCGCAGAAACCGTGCACGGCGCCGACGGGAAGCCCGTCGGAGGGACGCGTGAGCGGGGGCAGCGCGTGATAGGCCCGGAAGATGTAGCCCGAGCCGTCGATCAGATAAACGTGGTCGCCGTGTGTCACCGGCCTGCCGGCGGCCGCGTCCTTGGTTTCATCGATTGTCATGATGACAGGAATATAAAGAGCGTGAGCCCCCTGCGGGAGGGGACGCCCATGGGACTTTCGTCCCCACCCCTTCACGAAGTCCCACCCCGACTTCGAGCCAGGGAAACCGGCCCGAGTTGATGATTAACTAATCTCTCGGTGGAAACGGGCGGTATCGCCGCCGGTCCTGATATGGTTGCCCGATAGGCCGGGGAGTAATAATGCGCAGGTTGCTTACTATTCGCTTTTTTGAGTTTCCTTCTTGAGCGGCGAATGCTGATAACTGTACCTCCGGCAATGCTCGGATTACCGTGTTCTGCGGGGTCCGTGCTCTTTCGACGATAACAAGCGCCCGGTGTGACGACCCGAACGACCCTGCGCAGGCCAGCCTGAGTGGAGGCACACCGCCTGTATCATGCCTCAACAACGATAGCCGCATTTACTGCAACGTTGGTTGTGAACGCATGATACCCAGGTGCAGTGCAATCCGAAATAGGCAACCTTAGAACGTTTTGCCCTCAGCATCTCAGGGCAGAGTCTCGAGCTGCGCGTGGCGCTCGGCGCTGCCCGGGGCGAACGACTTGTCGGGGCCACCAAAGGTCTTCTCGATATAGTCCTTGAAGTAGGTCTCGAGGAACGGGAACGCCCGGGCGAGCCGCGTGAAGTCCTTTTGCGAGATCCACAGCACGACGGAATCGTCGAGCGCCACCACGAGCCCGGTGCGAAGCGCCGATTTGAGCAACACCCGCTCGCCGAAATGGTCGCCGGATCCGAACACCTTCTCGAAATGCTCCCCCGTCTCCGGGTTGTCGATGGTGAGCTTGAGCGAGCCTTTGACGACCGTATAGAAGCCGTCGATCAGCATGCCGGGCTCCAGCACCTTGTCGCCCTTGCGGTAGTGAACGTATCGGGTTCCCGGCAACGAGGACTGGATCATCACGATATTGGGTGGCACGAACAGGTTCAGCAGCCAGTTCACGAGCACGCGGAGCTTGGCGGCGAAGCCCGGCAGGAAGGAAAGGTAGAAGCCCCGCCACAAAAGCCAGGCGAGCGTGCCGGAAAGCTTGACGCCATAGACCTCGGCCACGGCCTTGCTCATGCCGAGCGAAGCGAGCGACCCCTTCGAGGTATAGGCAAAGGGCTTGAGCTCGGTGTTTGCGGCCTTGGCCACGAGATTGCGAGCCAGCTGCCGTCCTTCCCTCACGGCGAACTGCGCCGTCGGCGGCGCATAATGCAATGGGTCTTCCGCCGGCTGCTCGACCAGCGGAATCTCTGCGGCGTCGCCGATCGCCCAGACGCCGTCGCGGCCTGGAACGCGCATAAAGCGGTCGGTCTTCATGCGGCCCCAATGCATGTCGAGTCCAAGTGCTTCGACGAGCGGATTGGGACCATTGCCGATCGTGGCGACGATGGTCCGCGTCGGAATGAGGCTGCGGTCGGTCAGCTCTACCCCGGTGCTGGTCGCCGCCTTGGTGCCGACGCCGGTCTTGACCTCGATGCCGTGCATTTGCAGCCGTCGCGTCGCATATTCGGCGAGGTCGGCCGGGAAGGTGGGCAAGATGCGGGTCGCATACTCGATGAGGTGGACGCGGATCTCCGCGTGCTTGATGTTCGGATAGTATTTGAGGGCGCGGTGGATCAGCTCGTTCACCTCGGCGACGGTCTCGACGCCCGAGAAGCCCGCGCCAACCACGATAAAAGTCAGGAGCTGCTGTTTCAGCTCGGAGTCCGTCGCCACATCGGCCATTTCCAGACAGCTGATGACGTGAGTGCGCAAGCGGTGCGCGTCGGCGAGGTTCTTCATGGTGAGGGCGTGCTCGGGCAGTCCCGGGAAGCGCTTCAAGTCCACGCTCATGCCGAGCGCGATCACAAGCTCATCGTAGGCGAGGTCGATCGGCAGCCGGCGAAAGCCCTGCACGACGGTCACGGTCTTCTTACCGAAATTGATGCCCATGACGTCGGCCTGGCGCACCTGGGTGCGGCGGAGCAGGAGGCGCAAGGGCACGACCGCGTCGGAGGAGTGGATGCTCGCCGCCGCGACCTCGGGGAGGAGCGGCTGGAAGACGAAATAGTTGTTGTTGTTGATCAGCTCGATGTCGAATGTGTCGCGGCCGAGCCGCTCGAGCTCCTTGGCGGCGAACACCCCGCCAAAGCCGCCGCCAATCACCAGGACCTTTTTCTTTTCCACGGGCGCACCTCCGCCTCTTCTGGCCTCTGAAGGCAATACCTAAGCCAATGCTGCAGTGCGTCAAGCCGCGCTTTGGCACAGCCGGGGCTCCCTTCGGCCCAATCCAGAAATCTTTTCCGTCGTCATGCCAGGCTTTAACCTGCCACGGGCTTCGACCCGAGGGGTCCCGGCCTTCCACAGGCTTGGGCCATGAGCTGCTCAGTCGTGGATGCCCGTTGCCGCTTGTTCTTCCTCCTTCTTACGAGGGAGGTGGGGGGGCGAATTCAGCGTGGGCATGAGAGCCGGCACTTCACATTGCTTAAGCGCGCCCGTTTGATTACGTTCCGTGCTGTAAGCACCCGTAGCTCAGTTGGATAGAGCGCTGCCCTCCGAAGGCAGAGGTCACAGGTTCGAATCCTGTCGGGTGCGCCAATTCCCTCAATGGGTTGGCGTCTCCTTCGGACTCCGATCAAAGGGGCGTGTCCGCGGAATGTCCGCGTAATACGTTCTCTGGTCGTTCGTTAGACACCAGCTCCGCTGAGACCTGCCATCTTGTAGGCAGCTCAACTGAACCGCTCCCTCGCGATGTACTCCGTACCCAAAATTGGGTGCGCGAGCCAAGTCCGATCCCTTCTGCGATCGCTCTATCAAATGACGTCGTATCTCCGCCAGCGCTCACCCCTCAAATTCGCTCACAGCCCAGCTCAACGCGGATTGGAGAGTCGAGGATGATCCCCTGCAATGGATCCTCCAGCGGAAGAAGGGCAATCCAAGGAAGAAGACCTCCGGCTGGCGAAACCGATCCTTCTGCACAACGCGAGAGGGACTGCTTCGCTGCGTTCATGAGTATTGCGGCGAGGTCAACGCCGAGGCGCTCACTGAACTCCAGGCGCTCCCGGACTATCACCCCGATTTGGAGTAGTCAGAATGACCGCGCAAAACTTGGACGTTTACGAGACGTTTCGGGCACGAGGAGTCAGTTTCATAAGTCGTTGTAAAATCAGCAACTTAGCCCTTGGTAGCAACGGGGAGCAAAGACTGCTCGAAGCTACCCGATCAGCCCCCTATCCAATTGATCCTGTTTTCAAAATACGTCTGCTCGGCGAGCTGGGCCCGGCACGAAGTTGTGTCTTCCTGTGTAGGTACTAGCACCATACCCTGCTCCACGCTCATAGGGCCCACACAGAAGCAGGTGGCAGGCCGATGACTGTTATTTGCCCCTCCGTACGCCAGCCCCCTCTGGCAAAACTCTCGAACGGCTTGCGCGTCACCCAACAAAGCGCATCAGCATGCGGCAGGCTCAAAAGATGATGGACGCTTTGGCTTTCGCGCATGAGGTTGGCACTCCCCTGAATGCCCATGCCACGATTCATTGGGTCGGAACTCAAGCGGGTGACGATCCTGATGGTCAGCGCTTCGCCAAAGTACGTGAAGGATTCGACAAGTGGCTCAAACGTCGTGGCGTCGCTCTTACCTGTGTATGGGTGCGCGAGCGACTTTCGGGTGGCTCGGCAGAGGTGGTTCACTGCCACATGCTTTTCCACCTGGCGCACCCCTTTTTTCGCGGCAGGAAGCACAATCAAGTGGTGGGGGCACTTGAACGACTCATCGACAGGCACGGTGGCGGCAACTATGCCGACTACACTCTCAAGCTCACCTTCCCTCGCAATCCGAACGGGGTTTACCTGATAAAGGGCGGAGGGCCAGACGTGTGGCGCAGTTGGAGTCCCGCAGTTGTGGCATAAGCGCCAGGGCATCATCTTTGGCAAGCGCTGCGGGGTAACTGAGAATATTGGCGCCGCATACCGGATGCGGTTCAAGGCTCCTTCTGAATGATCGGCCATAGAAGCGGCCAATATCTATTGAGAGTCACATTTTCTACCTTGTTTTCAATTTGTTAGGTAGCCGATCTGATCGGCCAAAAACCCAAAGAACGCCACCCACCAGCAAAGCGGAAAGATCGGCCAAATTATCGGCCAAAACATACTAATTATGAATGTTTTATGTTATAAGTCATACGCTTATGAAGAACAGAAATCGGCCAAACAACCGGATGCTTGAAAGCGTTAGCATCGAACCGGCACGTCTTGAAGATGTACCGGAAGCTATTGCTGATGTCGTCGCTGAACTGGCGGCAGCATCAGCGACATTGGGCTCTGCCTTAAATCCGCGCACGGCGGGCAATCTAGCCGAGCTCGTGCGCATCATGAATACCTATTACAGCAACCTGATCGAGGGACATCATACACGGCCGAAGGATATCGAACGCGCTCTCGCCGGAGAGTTCGATCAAGATGAACGTCGCCGCAACCTGCAGATTGAGGCTGCCGCTCATGTACGTGTCCAAACTGAAATCGACCGAATGGCCGCGGAAGGCCGGTTACCGGAGCCGGCGTCCATCGACTTCATTCGATGGCTTCATCGCGAATTCTACAGGAACGCGCCCGAGGAGATGCTTCGTATTCATGGCAATGGCAGAGAGTTCTTAATGGCTCCGGGCGAGTGGCGCTCGAGTCCGGAGCACGATGTGGCCGTCGGCCGGCACCAGCCGCCTTCGAGTGATCGCGTGGCAGACTTTATGACGTATTTCGCGGACCGCTATCGCCTCGACCCATTGGGCAAGGCTTCCCGTATCGCGGTCATCGCTGCTGCGCACCATCGATTCAATTATATTCATCCGTTTCCGGATGGAAATGGCCGAGTAAGTCGTCTGATGAGCCACGCCATGGCGCACGTTGCGGGCGTCGGCGCCCACGGGCTGTGGTCGATTTCCCGCGGGCTCGCCCGAGGCCTTGAAAGCCGGAGTGACTACAAGCGGATGATGGATTATGCCGACACGCCCCGGCAGGGTGACCTCGATGGCAGAGGCAATCTCTCATCCCGCGCGCTAGTCGAGTTTACATTGTGGTTCCTAAGAGTGTGTTTCGATCAGGTTACGTTCATGGCAGGACTCTTCGAACTCGGCACGTTAGCACGGCGGCTGCGCAAGTACGTCCAGAGCAGTGAAACCTTGAAGCCGGAAGCGGCGCGACTGCTGGAGGAAGCACTTGTTCGAGGAGAGTTCAAACGTGGGGAAGTGCCACGTATTACCCGCCTGCCCGAACGAACCGCAAGACGCATATTCAATGACGCGGTTGCAACGGGTCTCCTCGCGTCGGAAACGCCGAAAGGACCTATGTCCCTTCGCTTTCCTACCGACACGCTCGACGTGTTGTTCCCGCGCTTATTTCCAAAGACCTAGCGGTATGCCGAAAGCAAGAAATAGAGTTTGCCTTGAACAAGGCCTCAAGCTCGACGTGAACAAGTTAACCCGTCGGGGCTGGATCCGGCCCGGAGCGAAGTCGGGCCCTCACCTCATTCGGTGGACCTACAACCACACGGGCGAGGAAATCGCTAGCGGGCTCATCGTCGCTAACATGGAAGGGAAATGCGGGGGCTGGATGCGAATATTGATCGGGGGTCTGGATCAGTGGATTGATCTAGCTACCCAGCCCCGCCATTTTGGTGGGCGGCAGTGGTACTTCGAGTGCCCTGTCACTCACCGACACTGTTCAGTGTTGTGGAAGCCTTCTGGCGCAAGGTTCGGCAGCAGATCCTGGACATACTCATCGAGCGCGGCTGGCATGGCGCCTATCAGGCTCAACCACGGTCCCTGCACCCAAACCCAATTCGACATGACAATAAGACTCGAACTCGTGGAAGCGTCGCCCGCCAACCACAAAGAAGTCATCCTCGCCAGCAAGGAGAAAGCTGCGATATTCCAATGGCGTATCGCTTGTCTCTTTAAACAACGATATTTCGGAGTGATCCTCAAAAAACAGTGTCGGCGCGTCAGACATGCCGGAGCGGACATGTGGACCGAACATGTCAACGCGATTGAGGGTAGGCTCACCCGCTAACACACGCTTTGCTAACATTTCCAACCGGCGATGCGTGGCGGCATTAAGCTCGGCGCAGATCTGTTGCACGATTGGCAATGAGGTACGCATCATCGCAATACGACGACCCCTCACAGCGCCTGAATCAACGCTGCTTCGGTGCGTTTTCGGTTGGTCGAAAGATCTTGAGATATATCATTTCGCCGCGAAACATTTCTTTTGTCGGACTTAGGACTTTCAGCCGAGACTAGGCTTGAGTGTAACGCCTCATCGAATGAGTCGACTGTCAATGTGCCGCCTATATGGATTACATGCTAACGAGCCGACCAGGATCGAGTGCAGCCTGGTCCGGGCTCAGAACGCTTTGATGGAACAGAGCCGAAAGGATTTGGAAGGCCTCACGCATGGGCATGGCTGGGGGCTTGCGGCGTATCCCGATGGAGTGCCATTCGTCGAGAAGCAGGCTTGGGCCGCTTATCATGCCGAGCACTTCAAGAAGACGGCCGCCCGTATCTACTCCAGAAGCGTTATTGCGCATGTTCGCCGCGCCACCGTTGGGCCGCCGGGGATCGAAAACACACACCCTTTCGTCCACGGGGTCTGGCTGTTCGCGCATAACGGCACGGTGCCGAACTTCGATCAAGTGCGCGAGTGCCTGATCGAGGAGCTCGATCCGCTGCATCGGACCGAGATTAAGGGCAGCACCGACAGCGAGCACGTTTTCCGCTATTTGCTAACGCTCTGGGAACATGAACCAGAACGGCCCTTGGTCGAGACCCTACGCAGGGGTCTTGAAAGGGTCATCGATTGGTGTCGGGAAATCGATCCGAACAGAAGAATCGGACTGAATGTCCTGTGGACCGACGGGGAACGCATGGTCGGATCGCGGCTGAACCGCTCGCTCTGGTACCTGGAGCGGGCAGGGCTCGTACGATGCGAGATTTGCGGCCAGACTCACGTCCACCATAGCCCAAAGCAGCACCATCGGGGCGTCGAGATCGCGTCGGAGCCGATCACTAACGAACGCTGGCTGCAGATACCGAACGGAACGGTATTTTCCGTGGATCCCGACTTTCGTCTCAATGTTGTGCCCTTCAGTGCCAAAGCGCTCATGTCAGCCGAGGGTGTGAAGACCTTCGAGGCACAATCGTGAGACATAGTACTTCTGTGATCTGCCCGGCGCCGACGTCGCCGTCTGTGGGCAGCGCATCGCTGAACAACGCGGCACTGATCCTTTCTTCATTCCACGCGGCTTCGATCCAGCGGAGAGAGAAACAGGCTCGACAAGCGGGAGCCCACGAAGGCCGCTCTGATGGCTTGGTAGTTTAGCCGGGCTTCTTTGGGCATGATTGATCTTCCTCAACGCCCTGGACGAGTTCGCACACTATTTGCTGCCGGGTCGGAAAGCGATTCTGGCGGCCCCGACCGAACGATAAGAGAAGCCGCTCCGATCAGTGCCCTCATTATTGTGTGCTTGTTCGTTGCGAATTTACCTGTTGAGGAGCCCAGGGCCTCTTCCAACTCCCCGCGGTCCACGCTCAACTCGTCTTGATGCCAGCTAGCTATCGCTAGCTTTGAATGTGCGACCGTCTCTCTTCACAAGGGGGCTTCGATGCCAATACCGGTTTGGGTTTTGCTCGGCTTCGCCGCTTGGACGCTACTTATTCTGTTCACAACGGTGGGAGTTTATCGCTGGAGCCGCATCTTGACGGGCCGGACAGCCATTGCCGCGTGGCGCGCCGATGAGCAGCAAGGCAGTGAGTGGTACCGCAGGGCCATCCGGGCCCACATGAATTGCGTCGAGAATCTTACCGTCTACACGGCGATCGTCGTGGCCCTGCTTGCCGCACGCGTCACCAGTCCAATCCTTGACGGATTAGCAATCACGATGCTCATCGCGAGGATTTGTCAGAGCTCGATCCACTTGTTGGTGGAACAGACAAATATGGTCGCGGGCATTCGCTTCGCTTTCTTCTTCGTGCAAGCGATTTGCATGATCGCAATGGGCATTCTAAGCGGACGTCGGGAAGGATACTGGCTCTCATTGATGAAAAGCATGAGCTCGCCGGCTTCGGTGAAATCGGTCTGTGTAGCAAAGAAAGTGGCCTGCGATTGCAAGGAGCGTCCCACCGATACAGTAACCTGTCGCATGTACCTTGCGGCCTGGAACGATCTCGGTAATGGCGTCAAGTGCTGCCATAACACCCTTTTAGACGGTAGGCTTCGAGCCCAATGTCTCGATCCGCGAGCACCGGCGTCGAATTGACGAACGACCGCATATGCTTGACGCCATGCCGCAGCAACGAAGACGTCGTCATCACCGTGTCGGCGCCGGACACTGCTCGACGGCTTGCCTGCCTTGCGCGGACGTCTTTGGCACACACCGGTTACGTCCGACTTTGACCCAAAGCGGACTTTCTGGCTCTGCTTAGGCCAGAGGGCGCCTGCAACCTTTGCGGGCGACTGGCACGCCGGAGGCAGCTGACGGTAAAGACTACTACCGTGCCAACTCCGTGCACGCCCCTTTCCAGAAAAATCAGCACGTCGAGCGGATCCTTACGGTCTGGGGTCCGGCGGCTGCCACTTGCAAAACTGCGATATACCAAGAGGCACTATGATGAATGCTACCTCCAATCCCCAAGGTGCCGACGAGCAAGCCCGCAAACCCCAAGCTGCCGCCGAGCAAGCCCGCAAAAATTACCGCGATATGACGACCCCCGACACTGTTCCGGAGGCCGTGCGAGCCGTGGCCGAGAAGACCGTGGCTCAGACCCGCGAAGTCTATGATCTCGATCGATGCGTCGAGCGCATCCTTGGACGCGCGGCATGAATGAAATGCGCAATTGATCAGCAGACAGAGGGCCTGGCAAATGTTGCAGGTCCTCGATTTTTTCAACACGCCATCTGCGCCAAACGGTGCGTCTTATTACAAGCAGAAGGTCCAGAGCAATGGCGGGATTTGACTACAGC
>JBARKP010000041.1:0-2186 GCA_049801475.1 Methyloceanibacter sp. | reverse complement strand
GAGGCGCCGGACGACGAGGCCGCGACCGCGCTTTCATTGAGCGTCTGCTCGCGCGGCAACGTCCGCTCCATGACCCTGCGCGCCTTCTCGTTCGACGAAATGAAGAAGATCCTCGGCAAGATGGTCTGAGGCGTCGCTTGCGCGGGCCGGTCCAGAGACGCCATCAGGATGGTTGCTTACATCGCCGCCATCACTTCATCGAGCAGCGCGAGCACAGCAGCATGACCCCTCACGTCGTTGACATTGACGAGCGTGGCGCTGCCGTGAAGTGGCCGCACAGCGCTGATAGCCAGATCGCGCGCCTGACCGTAATCGGCGGCCGTCATGGTTGGCCAAGCCGGGCAAGTGAACGTAGATTGCGCGCCATGGTGAATGGAGCCCGCAGGCCAAGTGATGGCTGATCTTGCTCATTGGACGCAGCCGGGAATGCCCCTGGAGCCGGATAAGGCAAACCAGACGGCTGCTCGAGTCCCTGATGAGCTCGGTTCGACGCTCCCGAGGATGTTGCGCCAGGCGGCCAAAAGCCAGATCGTCATGAATGCCCAGCGCATCAATCATGGTGTCATTCCCGACCTGCGCAAGCTAGAAGCCGAGAGCGACTTCTATGATATCGAAGCGGACGATCCTGAAATCGCGGTTCCCCGCATCACTCTTGTCGCCGCGGCGATAACCACGGGCTCGCGCCTTGCTCCCCAGCTCCCGGGCAGCGCTCGAACAGGCCGGGACAGGTTTCGCCGCATGCGGCACAGCGTCCGCCGAGGCTTCCCCAATTCGAGACTATGTTCCCCGACGAAGATGCTTGTTGCGCTTACCTCGTAGGCAAGCGGTGGCCCAATGGAGTCAGGTGCCCGCGATGCGGAAGTGAGCGTGTCTATGATCTCAAGACCCGCAAATGGCATTGGGAGTGTCCAGATTGCCGCCAGGGAGGCGCTTATCGCTTCTCGCACCTTACGGGCACAATTTTTGAGAACACGAATAAACCGCTCCGCGACTGGTTCCGCGTCATTCACTTGATGCTCACCAGCAAGAAGGGCATCAGCTCTCGCCAAATTTGGCGCTACATGGGTTTTGGTTCTCTCAAAACTGCTTGGTACATGGCTCACCGCATTAGAGCCGCGCTGGTCGTGACGCCTGAAAAGCTTGGCGGCATTGTCGAAGTTGACGAGACTTTCGTCGGCGGGCTCGCCAAGAACCGGCATTAGGACAAGCGCGGCGGTGGTCATGGAACTGGCGGCGTCGGTTCCGGCAAGACACCAATCGTTGGTGCTGTCAGCCGTAAGGGGAACGCTGTCTGCCGCGTGATTGAGAATGTCCGCGCTGCGACTTTGGTCAACTTCGTGCACGAGGCTGTTTCGACCAAAGTGAGCCTGCTCTGCACCGACCAGTGGACTGGATACAGGCGCCTCGCTAAAGACTATCCGCTCGGCGTCATTGATCACGCCAGAGGCGAGTACGTCGTCGGCGCAATCCACACAAACACGATTGAGGGGTTCTGGTCGATCTTCAAGCGCGGCGTCGTCGGCACGTTCCACAAGCCCGACGGCTTTTGGGACCGCGTCATCAAAGAGATCGAAAGACGGGCTGCGTTTTCTGCCTGAGAAGGCATGCACAAACGCGCTTTCCGTCGTACAGATGCTCGGCCTATAGGCCTTTTATCAGTGGGACATAACTAGGCCGACATCGCCGGATAATCGCCATGACGACCCACCCGGTGAAGACCGACGTCCCACTACATCGGCTTGGATCACCCGCGCGGTTCCATTTACGACGCCCTGGTAGAGTCAGCGGCAGCAATCAACCCCAGGGAGGGCCAGTGGCGCGTCTTCTTAGGCCCTCTGCTGTCGCTCCGCTGTCGCGCCTGTGTCGTGGTCGAGGGGAACAACTGATCGCATACTACCACTCGCAATGAAGGAGAGAGCTATGACCATAAACCCCGAGAGCTGCGCCCTGGCCTAGCGCATCAAAAGATCTCGCCATCGTGTCCACTCCTGCTTCCGAGAGCATTCTTGGAGCGCTCATAGGCCTCGCGGGTCTGAGCTCGCCATCACACCATGACGCTGTCTTGGCTTGCCCATGGCCCGCTCTCATCAATATCATAGGAGCACAGCCACCCGCGCTGAAGAATCAGGATTTCCGTGTTTCGATCCGTGTGCGGCGCCTTGCGCCTGCTTCAGGGGGCCTCAAGC
>JBARKP010000040.1:0-46998 GCA_049801475.1 Methyloceanibacter sp. | reverse complement strand
CGCCACTTATCCGGGAACCGACATAAGCCGCATTATCAGCCGTGGATTGACCCTATGTAATTGGTAGCCCCGCTGCGGGGGAAGAGTCGCAAAACTCGAACGAATGGCAACGCGAATTCGCCCGATGTCTGCTTAGGGTCAGAAAGCGGAAATCCCCGACCACTTCTCGCTGAGAGAAGAGGCCCCAGTTCGGTGCCAATTAAGGGCCTGCGGGGGCTGCTTAGACTCTGTTTGTCGCGACGGGCAGCGTCTCCTAATGGCACTTAGCGGACCAACTCGATGGGGTGCTGTGACGTCAGCAACTGACCCAAAGCAGACAGGGGAGCTGTGGGTTGCCGGGAGTGCGGCCACGCTCCGTCTGTGCAGGCCACTGCCGACGATTTTACGCACAGGCGCTCCTCCTGAAGGGCTGATGTCATGGCCGGCAACGAATCATTAGCCACTAATTTATATGCTCGGGGAGGGGATGGCAGAGCGGATCAAATTTCCTCATTCAAATGCCGTTCAATGGCGATGATATCCTAACGCTTAGACTGGAAGCCCAGGCACAGGCTGCGCCGCGGCCTTCGCTGAGTGAAATCAACGCTACCATAAAAGCTCTTGGGATCCATGCGCTGGGTCGGGAAGACTATTGCGTTTTGCTAGACGGCGGAATGGCGACAAGAAGAGCGCAATTGGCGCGGAAGCTGACGCTGCGGCGAAGGCGCCGCGTTATCGCCGCGCATCGGCTGCCGGCCTGGTTTTTGGGCGGGTAAGGCTATGGCTGAATTCCTTACCGAGTTGTTAACCGGTTCCGGGAGCCAACACTTTCTTGACGTACAGGAAAGAGTGCCGACCCAAAGGCTGGGGGTCGATTCACCTGAAGCTGTGCCGGTGGGGAGTTCACGCGCCCCTCCCGCCAGCAGCAGCCGCAGAAAGGGCACATGCGCAGCTAATGTCCTAGCAGGGTAAACTTGGCATTAGGGAACCTTGGGCTTTGGCCGAGCTCCGGCAGGCCGAACCATGATAATAATTAGCTCTTGGACCGGGTGGGGTGAATGAGGAGGGAGCTTTCCGTCTTGGGCCGCGTTGCGGTCATCACACTTGCGAGCGCGCTCTCAGCCTGCGCTTCTAGCGGTGCCATCGTTCCGTCGCCCCAATTCCTCGCGTCCCAGACCTCGCCCGACGCACTGAAAAACGCCTCCGCTCCAGTGGACGCCCCGACGGACGTTGCGAGCCTGCCCGACGATCCGAACGAGGTCTCGGACCGGTTCGCGAAGATGAACCGCTCGATGTTCGAAGGCAACCAGCGCTTCAATCACGCCGTCGTCTATCCGGTCGCCAGGGCCTACCGGGACACCGTGCCGGAACCCGTCCGCGACTCGATCGAAGCCTTCGCCGGCAATATCACCGAGCCCATGGTCTTTGCCAACGACGTCCTGCAACTGCGCTTGCCGGCCGCGGCGACAACCTTAGGACGCTTCGCCACGAATTCGACCCTCGGCATTGGTGGCCTGTTCGACGTCGCAACGAAGCACAATCTCCCGCGCCAAACCGGTGACCTAGGCCAGACGCTTTATGTTTGGGGCATGCGCGACAGCGACTATCTTGTCGTGCCGATCATCGGACCGACCAATGTGCGCGACCTGATCGGAACGACCGTCGAACTTGTCGCCACAATCCCGGTAGGCGAGGTCGGCGAGCTGTTGCCAACTCAGGTTGCCACGACGGCCGACAATCTAACGGTGGCAGGATCGGTCGCGAGCCCGTTTACGAAGCTCGGCCAGGTCGAGCAGATGGAAACACTCGAAGATAGCTCACTCGACTTTTATACGATGCTGCGCAGTGTTGTGGCGCAGAAGCGACAGGCTGAGCTGCAAGAGGCGCTTGAAACGAGTGGTTGGACAGCATCCCGCCATCCCGAGACGACAACGTCTGCATCGCCGAGCCCGTTCCCCAAGCCTGTGTCGCGGGGTGGTGCCAAGGAGGAGGAATTATTGGCGAACACGCTGACGTTTGTGCAGTGATGTCACAAAACCGAAGGGCCACCGAGAGCCAGCGACGGATCGAGGTAATGGGAAAGCGCATCGACGACGCGAGCCTATGCCTCGTTAAGCTGCCTAGTCACTAAGCTCCTTTAACGGCCGTGGCCGTAAGAGTCAGGTCCGTAGCCAGCACAAGACCCCTTCAACCGCCAATCACTGCCAAGGACTTGGCAGACATAGACCTTGCTAAGGGGGTTGTTGTGAATCTCAGAGGCAGAGACCTTCCATCCACGACTCTGGGCTACAATTGCGATCTGCTCTTCCTCGCAGTAGGGCGTGGCAATTGGGCCAGATTTGCTGATCTGGAAATCGCCGTGGCACTGGATACCCGCGGCGGCTGGCTCGGGTGAGGCAATGGCTAACAGCGCCATGACAACAAGGCTGGCGAGGTTTCGGCGCATGGTCGTCTCCCCTTCGGGCAGGTAGGTCATTGGGGTCCATCCTAGCATGGTCATCTCGCCTTCGGGCAGGTGCGCACCGCTGGGTTTGGCTTCGGAATTCCTATCGCGTGGATGCAGGCGCACTTGCGGGACACCGCAGGTAAGTCGTGAGGTTACTGAAATCGGTGCCGACCGAAAATTCGTTGACGTCCTTCGGCCAGAGAACAAGATCTGAGACCGTTTTTTGTGGACCCTCTACTGTGCCGGCGCATTGCAGATGCGCTGAGTAGATGGAGCCCCGGGCGCCTGGGGTCTCGCTGATCCAGTCGACGGTGCAACTCTCCTCCGAGCTGACGTAGCTCTTGGCTGCCAGGGTAATGATGGACTTTTCAGCCTTGTTGCAGGCTTCGGCACTCGCGCCCACGAGCCCCAGAGAGATTCCGGGATGGATTTATGCCGTTTCACATCGGCGGTCGCCGCGTGTGATACGACCACGGCGACCATTGCCAGAAGGCAGGTAGCACGCATGATCTTCACCCGATGCCGTCATTGTATGCGGGCACTCGGAACAGTCAATGAATGTTCGTGCGAGTGAGCGACGATATCAATCCCGTCCTTCGTGAGTTTCACACAAGGGCGGGGGAAGGACACATTAAGCCGGCGCTCGGGAGCCGCGCCGCTTTCGAGCACTGAAGGTCACAAATCGCAGCAGTAATCAGTTAGATTTACGACGAATCCCCGACTGACTGTGGTCCTTCCTCGACCGACCGGCCTGCGCTGGCGTAGGGGCTTCCTACGGGGTCTAGATGGGCATTCTTAAAAGGGGATCCGGGGGAAGCGGGGGAGGGCCGCTGTGGAGCGAGAGTACCGATGCCATCGTGCGCTTGGATGATGATGAGGTCGGCAAATGCGAAAAATGCAATCGCCAGCTAATGGAAATCGACCATTACGGCGAACGGCTGATCGGCTGCATTGATTGCAAGTGATGGAGCTGGGAAGGAAGCAAGCGCCTCTTCATGGAGCTGGCGGAGGAAGGCCTTCAGGCTCTTAGAGACAGAGTAACGCCAAGGTAAGCGGATGGCCCATCTCCCAGCGCGTGAACGCGCCGGAGAACGACGATCCTTCGCTGCTAAATCTTGTAGGTCTTGCTGAGGAGGTCAACAGGTTACCTGAGAATTGTATATATGGGGATGGCCGGACGTTCCTCTAGCGTCGGACAACGGCGCGAAGCACAACCGCACAAAGGCCAAGAAAGATGAAGGCAAGGCCGACGATGACTAGAGCCTCCATCACGATACCGACTGTGACTGGCCCCATCCTTCACTGCCCTTTTAAAAGACGCTCCGCCAGGAGAGTGAAGAGCTACCAAGCGAGGGCGTTGGGAATTGTTTTGGGACTAACGCTTGACGAACTGACTCTACTCACGGGCAATGACGGATCGATGACGCTTCTGCTATGCTCGAAACTTCTGTGGCGTTCGAGTGGGGGCGAATTATGATGACCTAACCGGACTAACCGTCCAGGTATTGCATGATCGTGACATCATGGTCACGATGCCCGGAACCGGCTTTGTGATTGAACCGACCCCAATTCGTCCTCTGCCTGGCGAGGTCCGCGATGACGGTAGAATTCCCGCCTGACTATAGAGAAGAAGTCGATATCGTCCGCATTGATCCGCTCTTTCTGGAAAGGCAGCGCAGTCGATACGCCAGCCGTGGTGTTGCTTTTCTGATCTTACTGAATGGTGCCGCAGCGCTCCTGCTCCTGTCCAACTTTGCCCAACTCAGTCCACAAATCGAAAATGCTTCTAAAGTGGCCACCGCGATGTTGGTGTTCGGCGCGGGTGTAGCCGCAGCGCTAGCGAGTATGTTCTTTGCCTATCTCCGCCGCACCCTCAGAATGGAAGCGCCAGAACGCGCTTCGTTACGGCCACTTGGATGGTGGCTTGCGGTCCTCGCCGCTGTCGCAAGTACGGCATGCTTTTTAGTGGGCCTAAGCATGGTCGGCACAGCCGTGGCGCCGGCGCTTGAGAGCTCGGCGACTTCGGCAAAGTTCCCGTTGAGGGAAGAGCCGGGTCCGCAGGGTTTACCCGGCCCAGCGGGGCCTCAGGGACAGAAGGGAGACAAGGGCGACCCGGGAGAGAAGGGAGCAAAAGGCGACCCGGGAGAAAACGGCGAGAGGGGAGAAGCAGGCCCTCCAGGGGACGCGGGACCGCCTGGTCCTTCGGGCCCTCCTGGTCCTGCCAATTCACCACAACCCGCGCCGCCGCAGGAGGAGACCCCACCACAGACCACGCCACCTGGCCCTTAGGGTCAGCTTACAGCCTTCACTGAGCTTATCGGCGCTACGGTGGGGACTGTGATTGTGCTTGTCATCTGGGCCGGAGTCGCTGGGCGATGACTGCCCCATATAATCGCCGTGTGTTTTTTGGCCACGCATGAGAACGGGAACGATTCCGATGGATGGTCTTGCGGGTCAAATTCTCGGCTTTATCAAAGCCAATCCCGGATTGGCTGCGTTTGTCATCGGCATGACGGCATTCGGGGAGTCATTCGTTTTTCTCAGTCTGCTGTTTCCAGGCACCGCCATCCTCATCGCGACTGGTAGTCTAGTCGCGGCAGGCATCCTTAATCCCTTCTCACCCGTGCTAGCCGGAATTGTCGGCGCTGTTATCGGTGACGGGGTTTCGTTCTGGTTGGGCCAGAAGTTTGGACCTTTGTTTTCAGGGATATGGCCCTTCAAAAACAATCTTGAGCGGCTTGCTACCGGCGTTCGCTTTTTTGAACGTTACGGCGGAAGCAGTGTCTTTATCGGGCGTTTCTTCGGGCCTCTCCGCGCGGTCATTCCATCGGCGGCGGGCATGTTGCATATGCCGCCCTCCCGCTTCTACGTGGCCAATATCTTGTCTGCGATAATTTGGGCACCAGCACTCGTGTTTTCCGGTGATCTGCTGGCACGGTCTTTGGGACCGGAAAACCTCGCGACAAAGATCTTTTTTATCACCTTCTTCGCTGCAGCGTTGATGACGCTCGGTCCCTGGATGCGGCGACGGTTACTAGTGAGATAGGCTCGTTCTTTGTCTTGGGCTAGCGTCTGGTGCCCCAAACTTTGCCCTCACTAATTTCCAACAAGGTTCCCGCGCTAACCTTGCCGGCTCGCCATGCCAGCCCGGATAACGGCGCGTGACCGGCACGAATTAAGGATATCGAGGCGCTGCGAGCGAGCATAACGCGAAGGCAAAGGTGATGGGCTCAGCGGCCGCATAATGGGTGAAGCAAGAAGAAAGCCCCGGCCAGGAGCGCGGGGCTAGTAAGTGCGGGTTACCGTGGTCTCCACTTTTCAAGAGTGGCCACCCGGCGCTACCCGACAGATAGCACCGTTAGGAAACCATCGCTGTAGCCCCAAAAACACAGTCTGGTTGAAATCAATCATCTCGGCCAGATGAACATCAACTAACCTTAAGGGTCTGGGTGCTGACTGATGGTGCTGCTCGGGCCGAGAGGAGGGGGGCGCGCCAATAACGCAAGCAGAGTTTCACGCCCGCGCCTGGCGGGGAGCCCACGACAAAGCGCGCGAGACTTCTTTGCCTTCGTCTTCCCGCTCGACCGCCCTAAGGTTGGTCCTTCCCCGAGTCACAAATTTCTCCCCTCCGCGCGCGCCAGCCGATCACCGGTCACCATGGATGTAATGTTCGAGCTGTTCGATAATGAACTTCTGATCACCAATGACGCTGTTCACCATATCGCCAATCGAAACTATGCCAACTAGTCGTCCATGTTCGAGCACCGGGAGATGGCGCACGGCCCGTGCAGTCATTACGGCCATGCATTCCTCCACTGACTGGTCAGGTCGCGCGCAGATGACCTTAATCGACATAATGTCCCGGACCAGAGTTCCCTGTGACGTCTTGCCTTTCAAAACAATCTCCCGCGCGTAATGCCGTTCGGTGATGACGCCGACAAGTTTATCATCCTCAAGCACGACCAATGACCCTATGTTGTGTTCCGCCATCAATCTAAGTGCGTCGAACACAGAAGTACCCGGATGAATGAAGTGGACATCGTGGCCCTTCTTATCGAGCACATGCTTTATTGTTGTCATCCGACATCACCTTGCGGAAAGGAATGGCCTTGGCCTCTCGCAATAGGTGGTCCAAGCACAAACTTATGCTTCTCAAATTAATTCGGTTGAGCCGGCCTGGAGTCGGCATACCGAGGGCAGCCCCCATCGGAGCGATCCCCACCCAGAGTTGAGCATGCGCTATATCCCAACCCCGCAAGAACTTAGAACTTTTTATCATCGGAGGGTTTTGAGATGAATCAAGCCGAGGGCCGGCAGATATTCGTCGGCGAAGAGGTTCCTACGCTTGTCGAGCCCCTTCTCGACGCGATGGGCGGCGGTGCCCACGATGCGCGGGAACAAGACAATGCCGGAGCAACTGAAGTGCTTGCGGTATTTGATGCCGACGACGCAAGGAAAGCGGTCGTCACGGTCCAGCGTCGCGCCGGAGATCGCGAAGGCCTCGGTGGTGGCGAAGACGAACAGGAGAAGAGCGGCAACAACCTTAATCATACAAAGTTTTGGCTTGAATGGATTGGCTGGCAGCATCGGCGATCACGTCAGGTCCGCTCGACGAAGCTTTCCACCACCTTCTTGCGCCCGGCCTTGTCGAACTCCACGGTGAGCTTGTTGCCGTCGACCTGAGCGACGCGGCCATAGCCGAATTTCTGATGGAACACGCGCATCCCCACGGCAAGCCCTGCGCCTTCGACAGTGCTTGCGGCCACCAGCGTGCCGTCGATGGTGATGGACTCCCGCGCCCGCGGGGCTGAGGGCGTGCTTCCCCGCGACCGATTCCGCTGCGCGCGCTGCCAACCCGGCGTCTCGTAGAAGCCGCCCGCGAACAAATTCTCCGCCGTAACGAAGCGGCTCGCGCCATAGCTGCCGTGGAAGCCTCGATCTTCGGCCGCCTCGACATGGTCGACGGGGAGCTCGTCGATGAAGCGCGAGGGGATCGCCTGCTGCCACATGCCGTGAGTGCGGCGATTCTGGGCGAAGCTGATCTTGGCGCGGAGCCTCGCCCGCGTCAGCCCGACATGGGCGAGCCTGCGCTCCTCCTCGAGCCCCGAGCGGCCGGATTCGTCGAGGCTGCGCTGATGCGGCAACAGCCCCTCATCCCAACCGGGCAGGAACACGCTGTCGAATTCGAGCCCCTTGGCGCTGTGCAGCGTCATCAGATTGACGCGCTCGGGGCCCTCTTCGCTTTCGGCGTCCATCACCAGGCTGACGTGCTCGAGGAATCCCGCGAACGTGTCGAACGCCTCCATGAAGCGGATCAGTTCTTTCAAGTTCTCGAGCTTCGACTGTGCTTGTGGCGATTTTTCCGCTTGCCACATGGCGGTGTAGCCAGACTCATCGAGGATCAGCTCGGCAAGCTCGGTATGGCGCATGGTTTCGATCAGCGAGCGCCAGCGGTCGAAGGCGGCGATGAGATCCGACAAAGCTTTGCGCGACTTTGGCTTCAGCTCGTCGGTCTCGACGATCAGCCGCGCCGTCTGCATCAGCGGCACGCCTTTCGCCCGCGCCAGCTGATGCAGCGACTTCAGGCTCGATTCGCCCAAGCTCCGCCGCGGCGTGTTGACGATGCGCTCGAATTTGAGGTCGTTGGCGGGATTGAGCGTCACCTCGAAATACGCGGTCGCGTCCTTGATCTCCTGGCGCTCATAGAAGCGCGGGCCCCCGACCACGCGATAGGGGAGGCCAAGGGTGATGAAGCGATCCTCGAAGGCGCGCATCTGGAAGCTCGCCCGCACCAGGATCGCGATCTCGCTCAAGCGCTGCCCCTGCCGCTGCAGCTGCTCGATGTCCTCGCCGATGATTCGGGCTTCCTCCTCGTCGTCCCAGCAGCCCTGCACCTCGACCTTTTCCCCGGCGCTGGCGTCGGTGCGGAGCGTCTTGCCGAGGCGCCCCTGATTGTGGGCGATCAGTCCCGACGCGGCACCGAGGATATGGGCGGTGGAGCGGTAGTTGCGCTCGAGCCTGATGATCCTGGCGCCCGGAAAGTCCGTCTCGAAGCGCAAGATGTTGTCGACCTCCGCCCCCCGCCAGCCATAGATCGATTGGTCGTCGTCGCCGACGCAGCAGATGTTGCGGCTGCCTTGCGCGAGCAGCCGGAGCCACAAATATTGCGCGACGTTGGTGTCCTGATATTCGTCGACCAGCATGAACAGCAAACGTTGCTGATATTGCGCGAGAATATCCGGGTGCTCCTGGAACAGCCTCAGATTCTCAAGCAGCAGATCGCCGAAATCGGCGGCGTTGAGTTCCTTCAGCCGCCGCTGATAGAGGGCATAGAGGTCCCGCCCTTTGCCATTGGCGAAGGCGAAGCTTTCGCCGTCCTGCACGCGCTTTGGTGTGAGCCCCCGGTTCTTCCAGCCGTCGATCATCGCGGCGAGCAGCCGCGCGGGCCATCGCTTCTCGTCGATGTTCTCCGCCTCCAGGAGCTGCTTCAGTAGCCTGATCTGATCGTCGGTGTCGAGCACGGTGAAGGAGGGCTTGAGATCGATGAGCTCGGCGTGACGTCGCAGGATCTTGACCCCGATGGCGTGAAAGGTGCCGAGCCAAGGCATGCCCTCCACCACGCCCCCGATCAACTGGCCGACCCGGGCTTTCATCTCCCGCGCCGCCTTATTGGTGAAGGTGACGGCGAGGATCTGCGAGGGCCGCGCGCGCCCAAGGCTCAAAATATGGGCAATCCGGGTGGTGAGCACCCGCGTCTTGCCGGTGCCGGCGCCGGCCAGCACCAGCAGCGGCCCATCGAGCGTCTCCACGGCCTCGCGCTGTTCAGGATTCAGCGCCTCGAGATAGCGAGTTGGCCTGAGGCCCATGGCCCGCATGGAGGTGGGTAGCGGCTCCATGTCGGGGGAGGGCTCCCCGGCCTCCAGGGCGGTCGCGCGAATCTTTGTCATTGCTCTCAAACTATACATCGGGCTTGAGCGAAAAAGGGCAAGAGGTTGTCGCCGGGATGAAGGGGGTCTCGCGAGTAATTCGCCACAGGGAACGTCGGACGAGCAGGGGTTGCACTTTTAGCCTTGGGCTGGCAAAAAAGACCCCTCGCGGGGTTCAGTTCTTTCTGGGGGTGATAATTCTATGCTTCGAGCGGCGACGATGACTGCGCTTGGCGTACTTGCATTTTCGGTTTGGGCCAATCAGCCTGCGGCGGCGGACTGTCAGGTGATCTCGGCGACCCACAGCGCCGACAGCAAGACCGAGGCACTGAGAAGCTCGCAGGCCCTGGCCGCGGAAAGTGCCAGTGCGCTGAGGCGCACCAAGGGCTGGAGCTATGTCAGCATGAGTGCGTACAGAGTGAAACCCGATCCCTTTTGGAAGGCCGTGCGGCCTGTGGTGCCCAACGACGTCATCATCAAGCCCGACGTCGTGACGGCCCGCACCTATACGACCTGCTTTACCGGCGTGGTCGTTCCTTACGTCTGCACCTCCGGTTCAAAGGTCTGCGGCAACTAGGGCGACCTAAGAATACGTCATGCCCGCCAACGAGCCCGGCCATTCGGCCAGCCCGATGTTGGTGCGGGCCTTTTGCGGCTGAATCCGCCATGACGCCCGCGCCTCACGCTTGCCACATCCCTTGGTAAGCTCCTCTTCAATCTCTATCTGCTTAGATAGGAGTGAGAAGGGCGGATCGCGGTATGGGTAGCGTGGTGTTTCCCGAGTATACGACACGCGAGCGCGTGGCGGATGGCTGCATCCATGTCATCAGCGTCACCGCGAGCCTCATCGCGCTCACGGCGTTGCTGATCGTCGGGGTCAGGGCGCAAGCCACACCCTGGATCGTGAGCCTTGCCATTTACGGGCTCGCCCTCGTTGCCACCTTCAGCTGCTCTGCCGGCTATAACCTCATCATCTGCCCCAAGCCGAAGGAGGTGTTTCGCCGGCTCGACCACGCGGCAATCTTCCTCATGATCGCCGGCACCTACACGCCGTTCGTCTTGATCAAGATGAACAATGCTTGGGGCCTGGGCCTCTTGGCCGTGGTGTGGACCATGGCGGCGATCGGCATCGCCATCAAGCTGTTCGCCCCGCGCTATCTCGAAGGCGTCTCCACGGCGCTCTATCTCGTGCAAGGCTGGGCCGTGATCTTGGCCTGGCACCCTTTGGTGTCGGCGGTGCCGGAACGCGTGGCCCTGCTGCTCATGATCGGCGGGGCGCTCTATACCATCGGGGTGATTTTCCATCTCTGGCAGCGGCTGCCCTACCAAAACGCCATTTGGCACGGATTCGTGCTCAGCGCCGCGAGCGTGCATTACGTCGCCGTGCTCGACGTCATCGGCTCCTGAGCTTGCTCGTCTGGCTTGGACGAAGGCTGGGCTTTCAGCGTATCATAGCGGTGCTAGAGTGCGGCCATGACCATGGTCACGGTGGAAGCGGCGAAGCCCGCATCCCAAGACGCGAAGCGGCCCCTGTTGGCGAGCCTCGCGGCGCGCTTCGGCAATCGCTTCTCGACCGGCGCGGCCATCCGCGAGCAGCATGCCCACACCTTGACCTGGATCAGATGCGAGCCGCCTGACGCGGTGCTGTTCGCGGAGACCACCGATGAGGTGGTTGAGGTGGTGAAGCTTTGCGGGGAGGCGCGCGTGCCGGTGATCCCCTTCGGTGCCGGCACCTCGCTCGAGGGCCATGTCAACGCGCCCTTCGGCGGCATCTCGCTCGATCTCTCCCGCTTGAACCGGATCCTTGCCGTGCATGAGGAGGACCTCGACTGCGTGGTGGAGCCCGGCGTCGCCCGCCAAGCCTTGAACGCGCATTTGCGCGATTTGGGGCTCTTCTTCCCCATCGACCCCGGCGCCGACGCAAGTCTTGGCGGCATGGCGGCGACCCGCGCCTCGGGCACGAACGCCGTGCGCTACGGCACCATGCGCGACAATGTCTTGAGCCTCCAAGCGGTGTTGGCCGATGGCACGGTGCTCAGGACCGGGCAGCGCGCACGGAAATCGGCAAGCGGCTACGATCTCACCCGTTTGCTTGTGGCTCGGAGGGCACGCTCGGGATCATCACCGAGCTTACCCTCAAGCTCGCCGGCATCCCCGAAACGATCCTCTCCGCAGTCTGCCCGTTCGCCACCGTCGAAGGCGCCTGCAACGCCACGATCGCCGCCATACAGATGGGCCTTCCGCTTGCGCGCATCGAGCTCGCCGATGCGGTGCAGATCAAGGCCTGCAACGCCTATTCTTGTCTTGCGTTGACCGAGCAGCCGACGCTGTTTCTCGAATTCCACGGCAGTGAAGCCGCCACGCGCGAGCAAGTCGAAACCTTTGCCGAGATTGCGCGGGAGCACGGGGGAGGGGAACTCGACTGGGCGGAGCGCCAGGAAGAGCGGACGAAGCTTTGGCAGGCGCGCCACGACGCCTACTGGGCGGCGCGGGGCTTGCGTCCTGGCGCCGAGGTTGTGACGACTGATGTCTGCGTGCCCATCTCGGCCCTTGCCGCTTGCGTCAGCGAGACCCGCGCCGACGTCGACAGGACCGGCCTGCTCGCCCCGATCGTAGGCCATATCGGCGACGGCAACTTCCATGTCATGCCACTGCTCGACAGCGCAAGTGCCACGGAACGGCGCGCGGTGCAGGGCTTCCTCGATCGGCTGATCGAGCGAGCCTTGCGCATGGACGGCACTTGCAGCGGCGAGCACGGCGTGGGCCAGGGCAAGATCCGCTATCTCGCCCAAGAGCACGGGCAGGACGTCGAGGTGATGGTTGCCATAAAAAAGGCGCTAGACCCGTTCAATATCCTCAATCCTGGTAAGATCTTTGCGTTACCATGATTAAACTTGCGGGCGGGCAGGACCAAAGGGTCCCCTGACTTTACCAAATGCCCTACGAATGCTCGCCTCCGGGCCTAAGGCATAGACCTTCGTGAACTCGTTTCTGCTGACATTAACGGCAGTTCTGATCGTGGTGCTGGGCGCGCTCTTCGCGGCGCCCCTCTTCATCGACTGGAACGACTACCGGCCGGTCTTCGAGACGCAAGCCAGCAAGCTTCTCGGCCGCGCTGTGAAGGTCGGCGGAAAGGTTCATCTGGTGCTTTTGCCCGCGCCGGAGCTCCGCTTCGACGACGTCAAGGTGGCTGACCAGAAAGGACGCTTTGACCAACCCCTGCTCGAGGCGCGGTCCATCGAAGCCTATCTCAATATCAGTGCCTTGCTGGGCGGCGGCGTTGAGGCGCGCAAGATCACAATATCCGACCCCGTGCTGCGCCTTTCACTCTGGGAGGATGGCAGCGGCAATTGGGGCGATGTGGGGAGGCCCGGAGAGGCCCTGCCTCTCGTACCGAAAGATGTCCTGCTCGATGAGGTCAGCATCACCGGCGGCCGCATGGAGCTCACCCGGCCGGGAGAGCCTGCGCTCGTCATCGACGGTGTTGAGGGGGAGACAAGTGCGGCGTCGCTCTCTGGCCCCTACAAGGTTTCCGCGACGTATAGCTATGGAGGCCGCCGCCAAGAGCTTCGCTTCTCCACAAGCGCGAGCGATGCCGACGGGAAGTTTCGGCTCAAGTCAGCGCTGCGCGATCCCGACCGAAACACCACCTATCTGCTCGAGGGCGACGTGACGGGCCTGCGGGAGAAGCCCGCCTATGCTGGCGCCCTCGTGGCTCGCGTCGCACCAAGCCTCCCCGCCGGACAGGCTGCTGAGCAGCTAACCGCGAATGTAGAGCCAAAGGCGAAGCCATCAGGCGATGAGGCACTTAACCCCGAGGACCACCTCTCGGCCGTCGAGTTGAAGGGCGAGCTCAAAGCCACGCCGGACCATGCCGAGCTGCCGTCCTTTGAGCTCACCATCCACGCCAAGGGCCGCTCGCAGATGCTGAAGGGTAAGCTCGCGCTCGATTTCGGCGCGCACCCCAAGGCCGTGGGCGAGCTTTCGGCCCGCTGGGTCGACGCCGACGCGCTTCTTGCTGAGGCGGGCCAAGAAGCGGAGGTTTCCGCAGCGGGCGCTTTGAGTGCTGTCGCCGAGAAGCTGCTCGCCCAAGCCGCCTCGGTTGGAGATGGTGCCCTATCGATGAACATCGAACAGGCGAGCATTGGCGGCGACCTGATCGGCGACATCGACCTTGAGATGACATCGCGCGATGGCGCGGTCAGCATCCATCGTCTCAAGGCCAAGCTTCCCGGCGAGAATCGCATCGAGGCCTCAGGGCGCCTGATAAGGAGCGAAAGAGGCCCGGCCTTCGAAGGCCCCATCAAGCTCGAAGGCTCCAAGCTCAGGACGCTCACCCGCTGGGCCGCCGGTGACCGGGAGATGTCGGGACAGGCGTCGGTCGGCGCCTTCTCGTTGTCCGCCAAGGCCGCCATCGGTGGGGGCGAACTCAAGCTTGACGATGCGAGCGGCGAGCTGAGCGGGACGAAATTCAGCGGCGCCATGCACTACCATGGCGGCGATCGGCGCGTGATCGATCTCAACCTCGACAGCGACCGCCTCGACCTACGAGAGGTGCTGGGCGACAACGTGGCCTGGCGCTCCTGGCTACCGGTCTCCACGGTGAAGCGGGACGGGGTCTCTGGACCCGAGCCGAACCTCATCGCATCGCTCCGCGATGACGAGGACCATGTCGCCTTGCGCGTCGGCGAGTTGCTGCTTCCCAACATTCCACCAGGCAAGCTCGATGCGAAATTCACGCTGGCCAAGGACACTCTCGACGTGGAGCGCCTCGACTTTTCCGCGGAAGGCGCCATTGCGCTCAACGGCAAAGGCCATATCGAGCGCTTGAGCGAGGCTCCGGCGGGTCAGGTGGACTTCGTGCTACAGGCTGCGACGGCCGAGGGCCTTCGCGTCGGAAGCGAGCTGTTGGGCGTTGCCGAGGGCGTGACCAAATCGAAGCAGCTTGCGAGCCTTGCGCCGCTCGACATGCATGTTGGCCTTACCGCGGTCAGGGACGGCAATCGGACCAAAGCCTCGGTCGCGGTAAAGGGCAAGGCTGGCGGCGCCAATGTCTCCCTCATTGCCAAGGCCACGGGCGAACCCGCCAAGCTCGCTGATGCCGAGATCGACATCGATGGCACCGTTGACGGCGACCGGCCGCAAGTGCTTCTGAGCCTCTTTGTTCCCGGACTTACACCCGAACGCCTTGCCCTCGCCGGTGCTGACCAGGGCAAGCTCACGCTGAAAGCCCATGGCGTGCCGGCGGCGAACGTTACGTGGCGCGCCGAACTCTCGACGGTATCTTTGCAAGCTAGCTTTGACGGCCAGGGCTCGCTCAAACCGGCGGGCGTGGCGCTCGCGGGCCAGCTTTCCGCGAAAAGCAACAACGCCGCCCTGGCTCTCGTGCTCATGGGCCTTGACGCATCGCCAAGCGCATCTGGCGTCCCCCTCGACCTTCGCGCCGGCCTCGCTAAGACCGGCCAAGGCATTGATTTCCAATCCATCTCGGGTCAGATCGCGGGCGAAGCCGTGCAGGGAGCCGCCCATTTTGACGCAAGCGGCGAGAAGACGCGGTTCACGCTCAGGGTGAATGTCGCGTCGGTGTCGCTGCCGTCGCTGCTTGGGTCGCTCGTGGCGTGGCAGCGCACGCCTTCAACCGAGGAGGTGCTGGGCGCCATCGGCCACGACGCCTCGCAAGTATGGCCCGCGCGCGGCTTTGCGCTTCAGGCCCTAGAGCAGGCCGAAGGCGCGATCGAGGTGAACGCGAAGAAGCTCGCGCTTGGTGCGCCGTTCCAGGTCGAGGACGCCGTGCTGGTTGCCCGCGTCGATAGGGAAGGGCTCTCGATCACCGATTTGAAGGGGCGTCTGTTCGGCGGCTCCTTCGCCGCCTCGGGAACCTTGTCGCCCAGGGGCGCGGGCGCGCAACTGAAGGCCCATGCCGATCTCACTTCGGGCAAGCTCGATAAGCTCTCGCAGAGTCTGGCTGGACGCGTCCTTGCCAAAGGTCCGTTCACGCTCACCTTCAACCTCTCCGGCGAGGGCCTGAGCCCAACCGGTCTCGTCGCGGGGCTGAACGGCGAAGGCACGCTATTTCTCGATCCCGGCGTGTTGCAGGCGCTCTCGCCAGAGCCGCTCAGACGCGTGGCGATCGACGCCGCCCGAACCAAGAAGATTAAGGTCGACAAGGACCAGATCGCCGCGCAGGCGCGCTCCATGCGCGACAAGCTCACCCATGGGACCTACGCCTATGCCGCTGCCGAGCTTCCCTTCGAGGTGAAGAACGGCACGCTCAAGCTCAAGCCCGCGGCCCTTGTCAGCAAAGGCGCCGAGACCACGATCAACGGGTATGTGGAGCTTGCGAGCCTCAGAGTGGACAGCGAGTGGGTGATGCGCCTCAGCGGGAGCGGAAGCGCCGATGTGCCACCGGTGAGCCTCGTCTTTGCCGGTCCGCTCAGCGATGCCGGTGCGATCACGCCCTCCTTCGACACCGCGCCAGTCGAGACCTATCTCACCATGCGCCGCATGCAGGAGGACGTCGAGCGCCTGGAGACGCTTGATGTGAGCGGGGGCAATCAGCCGCCGGCCGACGCCGAACCGTCTGCCGAGACCCCGCCGGAAGCCAAGCGCTCAGGCGACGCCAAGCCTTTAGCCGAGACCCCGGTCGAACCCAAGCGCTCAAGCGTCGCCGCACCGAAGTCAGCACCTTCAACCAAGGCGCCGCCGGTCGCGGCGGCGACACCGCCGGCGCCTCGGGCGGCGGACCTGGAACCCGATCGGGCAACGCAGAGCGTGCCACCACCGCCCGAACCGGCGCCTGAACAACTCCCCTGGCGTCAAAACTCGGACAACCCTCCGCAAGCTCAGCCGGAAGCCGCGCCGGCCGCAGACTCGCCGGAGCAACCGACGCCAGCCGCTGCCGTCGATGACGATGTCGCCGCACCTGCGGCGCCGAGAGCACCGAGCCGTACGCGCCGTCCGCCCCAAACGCCGCAAGAGCCGAGCGATTGGAAGAAGGGAGTCGGCATCTTCGGTGGCGGCTAGAGCATGATCGGGAAAAGTGGGAACCGATTTTCCGATAAGATCATGCGCGAATTGTGTGTCGGCGCTCTAGCGCGCCTTCCGCATCCGCTCCAGCACATAGAGGCGTATCGCCGCGGAGAGGCTGGTCTCCAAGGGACCAGCCCCCGAGGGATTTGTCCCCAAGTGACCAGTTCCGCCCCGTTTCTTGTCGATTTCGCTGACGAGATCGGCCACCGACCTGCCGTCGCCTTCGGCAAACGCGCAAAGCGCCTCCCAAAACGCATCCTCCAGCGAGAGGCTGGTGCGGTGGCGAGCGATGGTGATGGAGTGCTTGTGGGGGAATTTGGCCATGGCAACAGGCCCGGAATTTAGCGTTTCGGACCGACCATGTCCTCCGGTCTCACCAGACGATCGAATTCCGCCTCGCTGATGCCGCCAAGCCGTACCGCCTCCTCGCGCAAGGTGGTGCCGCGTTTGTGCGCGGCCTTGGCAATCTCGGCAGCTTTGTCATAACCGATGTGAGGCGCAAGCGCGGTAACGAGCATGAGCGAGCGGTTGAGATGCTCCTTGATGCGTTCCCGATTGGCCGCGATGCCGATGACGCAATGGTCGGTGAAGCTCGATGCCACGTCGGTCAGTAGCCTGATCGATTGTAGCATGGCATAGGCCATGAGCGGCTTGAACACGTTGAGCTCAAAATGACCCTGGCTGCCGGCGAAGGTGATAGTGGCGTGGTTGCCCATGACTTGCGCGGCGACCATGGTCACGGCCTCGCACTGGGTGGGATTCACCTTGCCCGGCATGATCGAGGAGCCCGGCTCGTTCTCGGGCAGGATCAGCTCGCCGAAGCCCGAGCGCGGACCCGAGCCCAAGAGACGGATGTCGCTGGCGATCTTGAACAGCGATACGGCAACGGTGTTGAGGGCGCCATGGGCGAACACATAGGCATCGTTACTGGCAAGCGCCTCGAACTTGTTCGGCGCGGTGACGAAGGGGAGCTTGGTCATCTCCGCGATCTTGGCGGCGAACAACTCGGGGAACAGTGGACTGGTGTTGAGACCGGTGCCGACCGCGGTGCCCCCTTGTGCCAGCGGATACAGCCCGTAAAGCACCTGTTTGATCCGCTCCATGCCGTGATCTACCTGCGCCGCATAGCCGCCGAACTCCTGCCCCAATGTTAGGGGAGTGGCATCCTGCAAATGGGTGCGGCCGATCTTGAGGATGTCCTGGAAGGCTTCCGCCTTGTCCTTGAGGGCCTGGTAGAGCCTTGCAAGGGCCGGGTTCAAGTGACGGGCGATCTCCTCGGCCGCGGCGATGTGCATGGCCGTGGGGAAGGTGTCGTTGGAGGATTGGCCGAGATTGACGTGATCGTTGGGATGGATCGGGTGCTTGGCGCCCAAAGTGCCGCCAAGCATCTCGCTTGCTCGGTTGGCGATCACCTCGTTCAGGTTCATGTTGGACTGCGTCCCGGAGCCGGTCTGCCAAACGAGCAGCGGGAAGTGTGTGTCGAGCTTGCCTTCGATCACCTCGTCCGCCGCCGCGGCGACGGCGAGCGCGAGCCGTTTGTCAAGCAGGCCGAGCTCGAGATTGGCCAAGGCGGCGGCCTTCTTGACCATGGCCAGCGCCCGGATCAGGGGTTTGGGCATGGCCTCCTCGCCGATCCTGAAGTTTCGGCGGGAGCGCTCGGTCTGCGCGCCCCAATAGCGGTCGCCCCCCACCTCGATCGGTCCGAAGGAATCGGTCTCCATGCGCGTCGAAGCCGCAGAATTTGTGTTGAGAGGAGTCTTGCTCGCAGCCATGCTCACGTCTCCCTTTCGGCGGCAATGCGGGTCACGCACCGCACCGGCGTAGCTTTGCGTCTCCGGGCGCCTGCATGACCTATCGGCTCGATCTTGGCTAGGCTATAACATCGCATAACGGTGGGGAGAACGCGTTCATTGTTGCTCGTTTTAAGGCCTTCTGCCGAGGAGCGCCCAACTCTACCGGGGTTCCAAACCCCTGAAGTTGGGTGAGGAAGGCTCGTGATCGAGGTTCCAGGGAAGATAGCCTTGCCGGCGCCACGCGGGGTGCGCGTGTCACTGCTCTCGGCGCGCGTCCTTGCTCTGCTCGCTTGCGCCATCGGGGCCCTCATTCTCGCCGGCTGGCAATTCGACCTTTCGGCGCTGAGCCAAGTGCTTCCCAACCCCCTCCGCGCCATGGCGCCGAACGCCGCCGCGGGGGTGTTGGCCGCCGGTACCGCGCTTTTCTGCCTGACCTTTAGGGCGCTCCGGCCCGTCGCCTGGCTCACCGGCTTCGGACTGGTGCTGTTCGCGACTGCCAGCCTCAGCCAGGACCTGTTCGGGTTCGACCTTGGAATCGATCGGGCCCTGCTTCGCCTTTTGCCCCTGTCTCCCGAGGACTCCGAGCCGGCGCAATCCCTCCGTATGGCGCCCGGCGTCGCTGGATCGCTGATCCTGTTTGGGCTGGCGCTGCTGTGCGCCAAGGGGGACGGATTGGGCTCCGCCTTAAGCCAATTCCTGGCCATCGCCATGCTGGCGCAGGTCCTGATCGTGCTCACCGAATACGCCTATGGCGTGGCTACCTTCTATTACCCCTTCCCCTTCACCGCCATGTCGCTGTACGGCGTGGTGAGTTCGCTCTTGCTTGCGGTGGGGCTGCTCGCCGCCTCTCCCGAATTCGGCGTCGCCGCAGCCATCCTCGAGAAATCGCCGGCGGGAGAGATGCTGCGCCGCCTGCTTCCCGGCATCATTGTTCTTCCGCTCGTCATCGGCTGGTTTGCTCATCAGGCTGAAATAGCGGCCTACTACGATAGCGCCGCGACCCTTGCCATCTTCGCCGTGTCGAGCATCGTCGTGCTTGCGGCCTTTTGCTGGACCACGATCGACGCCGTGCGGCGCGCCGATCGCGCCCGCAACGAGGCACTAATCGAGGTCAGGGGTCAACGGGAGTGGCTGAGCACCACGCTTGCCAGCATCAGCGAGGGGGTGATCGCCACCGACCCTTCAGGCAGCGTGCTGCTGCTCAACAAGGTTGCCGAGCAGCTCACGGGATGGCCGGTGGCCGAGGCGCGCGGCAAGCCGATCTGGGAAGTGTTCCGCGTCATCGACGAAGCCACGCGCAAGCCGATCGACGATCCGGCGCTCAGGGCGCTGCGTGAGCGCGCGACGACGAGGCTTGAATCCGGCGCCCTTCTGGTGACCCGGGACGACAACGAGTTGCCGATCGAGGACTCGGGCGCGCCCCTCCTCGGCTTCGACGGCTCGCTCGCCGGCGCCGTGCTGATCTTTCGCGACGTTACCGAGCGAAGGCGCGTTGCGCAGCGCCAGAACATGCTGGTCGGCGAGCTCAATCATCGCGTCAAAAACGTGCTGGCCATCGTGCAGTCGCTGGTGCAAGCGAGCCTGCGCCAAGCGACCGGCAAACCCGCTCAGGCCATGGCCCAGACCTTGTCCGAACGCTTGCGGGCCTTGCACCGCGCCCACGACCTTCTGCTTGACGCGCAATGGTCGGGTGCGAGCCTCAGGGCCATGGTCGAACGCGAGCTCGACCCCTATCAGCGCGACGACGGGCCGAAGATCTCGATCAGGGGCCCGGACGTTTTGTTGCCGCCGCACTGCACCTCGATCCTCGCCATGACCTTGCACGAGCTCGCCACCAATGCCGTGAAATATGGGGCCTTGTCGGCGAGTGCCGGTCAGCTCGGCGTTACCTGGAAGACGGCGCGTGGGAACAGGCTTCTGTTGACCTGGGAAGAACGCGGGGCCGGCATCCCGCTCAAGCGCAACAGCGGGTTCGGCATGCAGCTCATCGACAAGGGCATCCGCCACAATCTCGGTGGCGAGACCAAGATCGATTTCAGGGCGACTGGCCTTTATGTCGAGCTCAACGTGCCGCTCGAGCCTGCCAACGACACACGGCCGAGGTCGCTGCCCGCGCCGGCCGAACCTGCCTAGAGCATGATCCGGAAAAGGGGATACCGGCTTTCCGATAAGATCATGCGCCAACAAAAAGCTAGAACGCTGTCGCGATTCTAAAGCTAGGTCCCTGTCGCGAGTCTATTGAGGGCGATAGCGCTCTAGTCATTCAAGCGTGCGAATCGCCTCGTTGGCGTGGCGCAAGCGCTCCGAGAACTCGCGCGTCAGATTGGCGAGGATCGTCACCATGATATTGGGATGCGCGGCGGCCAGCTCCTGCAGTTGCTCGACGGCAAGGCCATAGCAGATCACGGCAGGTAACGGTGATGGAGCATTGGCGGAAATAGAGGTCGAGCACGTCGGCGGGCTCTAGCGCGATCATGCGGTGGCCCGTGGCGAGCTCTGATCGGTACAGCCCCTCGTCGATGCCGAGCCTCCGCCTGGCAAGGGCGGAGAAGACATCGAGCATGGTGTCGATGCGCGCTTCGAGCGAGTCGCCTCCCATCATCTCGGCCACGGCGATCGTTGAACGGGCGGTTGGCGACCTCGTCGAGCACGATCGAGTTGAACGCTTCCCCCGTCGGTTCGACGCCGACATGGCGCAATACGAACTGGCGGCCGTAATGTTGCAGCGCGTAGCCATACATGAAGGGCTTCGACACCGACTGGATGGTGAAGGCGTGGTCGGAATCGCCGATGGCATAAACCTCTCCATCGGCGGTGGCGAGCGCGATCCCGAAGGTGGCGGGGTCGGCCTTGCCGAGCTCAGGGATATAGTTGGCGACCTTGCCGCCGCTCATCTCTGAGAGGCGGCTATGCAGCTCGGCGAGAAAATCCTGAACGGGAGCAAACGGAAGGGCGCTTTTCTCTCCCGGCCTGCGCATGGCGCCACCTCGCCTGATCCACCGAGCCCCCCGAATTGCCTTTGCCGGCTCTGCGCCCCGCGACATCCAAAGCACGACTGCGTTGGAACTTAACAAAGCATGCCGACGGAGCGTACGCCCAAGTTTGGAGCAGATGTGAGGAAGAATTGAGCTCGGGAGGCAAGCGTTGCCCGCGGGGCGAGGGGATTATTTCTTGCGGAAACGGTCGAGCTGCACGACCTCGGCCCCGGGCCGCGCCGTGTCGGGCGCCCCGCCTTGACCACTCTCCGGCTGGGGCGGCAGGGGCGTGGGCTCCAAGCGGGGCTCTGCGATGCGCTGGTGGCTTCCGTCGTCCGTGTCCGCCACGAGATCGGGCAACGCCGACGCCATGTGCTGGCGCGCGACATCGTTGGCGGCGCCTTGCTTGCCGAACTGCAGGCCGAACTGGGCGGACGGATCGTAGAAGGCCTTGACCGCCTCGAGCGGCACCACGAGCCTTTCCGGTACGCTGCCGAAGGAGAGCTTCACCTCGAATCGATCGTTCGTCACCTGCAGGTCCCAGAACTGGTACTGCAGCACGATTGTCATCTCCTCGGGATATTGCTCCTTGAGCCGCTTGGACACCGAGACGCCTTCGGCCCCTGTATCGAAGGCGATGTAGAGATGGTGCTGGCCGGGGAGGCCGCTCCTCTGCACCAGGCTCAACACCTTCCGGATCACGCCGCGCAATGCCTCCTGCGTGAGGAGGTCGTATCGGATCTCGTCTTCTGCCATGGACCTTGTCGCCCGCTTCGCGACCTGAGGCAGAGCCCCCATTGTAAAGTGGAGGGCTTCTGTTGCCCGGTGCCCTCCGAAACCGCGCCTAACCCCTGCGAAGAGGCTGGGACTTGATGTTCAGGCCATCGCGCCGCTTACGCAGCGAGACGAGCCTCCGCATAGTTGTCATTGGCAACTATATGGGTGGCCCGATAACGGCGGAACCATGCCGGGCAAAAGCACGACCTTTACACCCTCGTCGATCCTATTTCGCCCCCGCCACGATTCAGACGTCGAAGATCGATTATCAGCGATTCGCGAAGCTCTGGCCCCAAGCGTTCGTCTGATTTCAGACCATAAATTTCTAAATCCTGGTGGAGGCGCCGGGTACCGCCCCCGGGTCCGAGTGGCTTATTACGAAGGCTATTTATCGCCATAGTCAGCTTGCGCCGACGCTCTCTATATAAGCTGCCACGGCGGCAAAAAAAAGGTTCGTGATCAGGGCTTGAAGGCGTGGAAATAAAGTTTCGCCTTCATTCCCGACGCCGGGGAGGCGAAGACCATGTGGCACACATCGTCCACCGTCAGGCGCGTCACTGCCGCGGCGGGGAGTGCGAGCGCCAGAAGACCGAGGATAACTGATCCACGAGAGTCGACGCATGGCGGAACACCTCAGCGGGATAGTGTTCCGCTCGGGGAGAAACTATATCGGTGCGAGGATGTGCCTAGCCCGCCCCAACGGATGCTACAGCCCGTTGCAGAGAGGCAACGGCCTGCTAAAACACTGGTTAGCCCTCTCGTTGCTAGTTTTCGAAGGGAGGCGAATCGGATACGAAGGAAAGTTGCGCGCACCACATGTAGGCATTGCGCACAATCTTACCATCTACATGGTGTGGCCATGCAGCAGTATCATGACCTGATGCGGCACGTGCTGGGGCACGGGGTAGATAAGGAGGATCGCACCCGCACCGGCACCAAAAGCGTGTTCGGTCATCAGATGCGGTTCAATCTGAGTCACGGGTTCCCGCTCCTGACCACGAAGCGCCTCCACATAAGATCAATCGTCTATGAGCTTCTCTGGTTTCTGAGGGGCGAGACTTCGGCGCAATATCTTCTCGATCATGACGTCAAGTTCTGGAAGCCCTGGTGCCCCGGGCCGGAAGCGCACTTAGGACCTGTATACGGAGTGCAGTGGAGGAAGTGGCCAACGCTGAAAGAGAACGAGACGATCGACCAAATTCAATGGGTGATCGACGAAATCCGGCGTAACCCTGATTCCCGGAGACTCGTGGTCAGTGCTTGGAATGTGGCCCAAATCGACAAGATGAGGCTCCCGCCGTGCCACTGCTTGTTCCAGTTCTACGTCGCCGAAGGGAAGCTGTCCTGCCAGCTGTATCAACGAAGCGCTGACATCTTTATCGGCGTACCATTTAACATCGCGTCTTATGCGCTCCTCACTCACATGATCGCTCACGTTACAGGCTTGAAGGTTGGAGAGTTCATTCACACACTGGGTGACGCGCATCTATATTCAAACCACATTGAGCTGGCTAAGGAGCAGCTATCCAGACCGCTGCTGCCGCTACCGCGCTTGGCCATCAAACATGAGCGCTCAAACATTGATAACTTTGAGTTCGAAGATTTCGAGTTCGTTGGCTACGATGCTCACCCGCACATCAAGGCTGATGTAGCGGTGTAAGCGGCATGGCCGCCGCCGCGGGCACACCCATCATCGCCCTCGTCGTGGCGAGGGGTGAGAACGGCGCCATCGGCATTGGCGGCGATCTCCCCTGGCGGCTTGCAAGCGACCTCCGGCAGTTTCGAAAAGTGACGCTCGGCAAGCCCGTGATCATGGGGCGCCGCACTTTTCAATCCCTCGGCCGCGTTCTCGACCAACGGGTCAATATCGTTCTGACGCGGGATCCCTCCTTTGTGGCGCAGGGCGCGGTGATGGCGGACAGCCTCGAAGCGGGGCTCGAGCAGGCGCGCCGCGCCGCCAAAGCGGCGGGCGTCGACGAGATCATGGTCATCGGTGGCGATGACGTGTTCCGCGAGGTCATGCCTCAGGCAGGGCGCATCTATCTCACCGAGGTCCATGCCTCGCCGGAGGCGGACACCTGGCTCCTCGACTTCGACTTGAGCGGCTGGCGCGAGGTCTCCCGGCAACGTCATGAAGCGGGATCGAAAGACGAGTACCCCTTCAGCTTCGTCCTGCTTGAGCGCAGGGATTGATCCTCATCCTGAGGATGCCGAAAACCCGTCTGGAGAGATGAGGCTGCTCGGTTCGAGACGCGTCCCGTGGGCGCCCCTCACGATGAGGATTGGGGCCATGCGCATTGCACTAGCCTCACCACTTATCCTATAACCCTTCCAACTCCGACGCATGGCTGCCATCTTCCTGCTGATAGTCTTGCGTCGTGAGCGCTGCCGCCTAAGGCGGTCCAGCGCCAGCCCTTCAGCAGATATCGGGATCAGTTCGCATCATGCCTTGGAGCAATCAGAGCGGCGGCGGTTGGAAGGGCGGGGCTGGAGGGCCTTGGGGCCCGCGCCCCGGCGATTCCGGCCAAACGCCCGACCTTGAAGACATCTTGCGCCGGGGACAGGACCGCATTCGCCAAGCCATTCCCGGCGGGCGCATGGGAGGTCCGTTCGCGGCGCTTCTGGCCGTCGCGCTGATCGCGCTGATCGGCTTCTTCGGCTTCACCGTGCGCGTCAACCCCGAGGAGCTCGGCGTCGTGCTGCGCTTCGGCAAATTCGTGCGCCTGCTTCCACCCGGCATCAACTTTCGCTGGCCCTATCCGGTCGAGGTGGTCGAGCTGCCGAAGGTCACCCGCGTCAATCGCATCGAACTCGGCATGCGGGGCTCCGCTGAGAATCGGGAGACGGCGACTCCGGTCCGCGACGTTCCCGAAGAGAGCCTGATGCTGACCGGCGACGAGAACATCGTCGATGTCGACTTCGTGGTGTTCTGGCGCATCAGCGATGCGCCCAAATATTTGTTCAATATCCAAGACCCCGAAATGACGGTCAAGGATGTAGCGGAAAGTGCCATGCGTGAGATCGTCGGCCAAAGCGACATCGAGCCGCTCCTCACCGAGGCGCGGGCGAAGACCGAGGCTGCGGTGCAGGCGCTTATGCAGAAGACGCTCGACGCCTATGGCGCGGGCGTTCAGGTGACCCAGGTACAGCTGCAGAAGGTCGATCCGCCTGCCCAAGTCATCGACGCCTTTCGTGACGTGCAGGCCGCCCGCGCCGACCAGGAGCGCCTGCAGAACGAGGCGCAAGCCTACGCCAACCGCATCGTCCCAGAGGCCAAAGGCGAGGCCGAGCGCATCTTGCAGGCCTCGCAAGGCTATCGCGACAAGGTGACGGCGGAATCCAGAGGCGAAGCCGACCGCTTTCTCAAGATTTATGAGCAATACAAGCTGGCACCCGACGTCACCCGCAAACGCATGTTCCTCGAAACCATGGAACGGGTGCTCGCCGATACGGACAAAGTGATCGTGGACGAGAAGGCGGGCTCCGGCGTGGTGCCTTATTTGCCGCTGTCGGAATTCTCCAAGAAGGCGCCGGCTCCCGCTAACGATGGCCAGCCATGAACAGAACCGGCCTCACTCTAGCCCTCATTCTTCTCGGCATCGCCGCGATCGTGGCCTATATGACCGTTTTCACGGTGGATCAGACGCAGCAGGCGCTGGTGCTCGAATTCGGCAAGCCGAAACGCGTCGTCAGCGATCCGGGGCTGAACTACAAGATCCCCTTCATCCAGAATGTCGAGTTCTTCGACAAGCGCATCCTCGACATTGATACCGCCTCGCAAGAGGTCATCGCTTCCGACCAGAAGCGGCTCGTCGTGGACGCCTTTGCGCGCTACCGGATCACCGATCCCTTGCTGTTCTTCCAGAGCGTGCGCGACGAGCGCATCGCCAACTCGCGCCTTGGCGCAATTCTCGAAGCCTCGCTCCGGCGCGTGCTGGGCAGCGCGAGCTTCGCCGACGTGGTGCGTGACAAGCGCGAAGGCCTGATGCGCACGATCGCCAGCCAAGTCAACCAGGAAGCGGCGGAGCTCGGCGTGAAGATCGTCGACGTCCGCATCAAGCGCGTCGATCTGCCGGAGGCCAACATGCAGGCGATCTATCGGCGGATGCAGACGGAGCGGCAAAGACAGGCGGCTGAGTTCCGTGCCGAAGGCGAGGGGGCAGCGAGGCGCATCCGCGCCACGGCTGACCGCGAGGTAACCGTGATCAAGGCCGACGCCACCGGAGAGTCGGAACGGATCCGCGGCGATGGCGATGCCCAGCGGAACCGCATTTACGCCGAAGCCTATAATCAGGACCCGGACTTCTTTGCCTTCTATCGCTCCATGCAGGCCTATGAGACGGCTCTGAAGTCTGGAGATACGCGGCTCCTGTTGAGCCCCGACTCGCAATTTTTCCAATATTTCAACGACGCTTCAGGCAAGCAGGGTAAGGGCTCCGTAGGCCCTGGCGTGCCTTCCACCCCGCCTGCCGGACCCAAAACCTTGCCCGAGGCCGTCCCGCCATCTGCCGATCCTCGCGCCGAGCGCGGGGAGGAAGGACGATCATCGCCCGCGCCCGGAGCCGCAACCTTTGGCGAGCTTGGCGCGCAAGCGCCGCAAGCCCAATAGACCATTGCCGCAGGTGCAATGAGCGATCTCGTCGTTGCCCTTGGCCTTGTTCTCGTGATCGAAGGGCTATTGTGGTCGCTATGGCCAGGTCTCGGCCGGAAGCTTCTCGAAGTCACAGCGGCGGCGCCGGAATCGTCGTTGCGCATGGCCGGCGCCTTGGCCGTCGCGGCCGGCGTGGTCCTCGTTTGGTTGGTGCGGGGCTAGCCTATGGCGAGCCATGCCCTTGCGTTTCGCCGGGCGCGCTCTGCCAAGCCCTGGTAATTTGCGCTAACATGACGGCATGACAAGCTTTGCCTGCGATGCGAGGAGTGGCTGAGTGATGACGGATCGGAACGGCCGATGGGGGAGCAAGGGGCTTGCGAGGGTCTTCAGGCCTTCCTGTCTTATGCCTGCCGCGGTTGCCCTGCTGCTCGCCGCCCCGCCGCTTTTGACCACGGCCAGTCTGGCGCGCGGACCCGATTCCGTGGCCGATGTCGCCGAAGGGCTGCAGGATGCCGTGGTCAACATCTCCACGACGCAAACGCTCAAGAGATCTAAGGAAGGCGCGCCCCCAGGACCGGGTCCGAAGGGCTCGCCCTTCGAGGAGTTCTTCAACGACTTCTTCGACGATCATGAGAAGGAAGGCTTGCAGCGCAAGGTGAGCTCGCTGGGCTCCGGCTTCGTTATCGATCCTTCCGGTTTGATCGTCACCAACAATCACGTCATCGAGGGCGCCGACGAGATCATCATCAACTTCACCAATGGCACCAAGCTGAAGGTATTGAAGATCCTGGGCCACGACCCGAAGACCGATCTTGCCCTCCTCCAGGTCGAGCCCAAGGAGCCGCTCAAGGCCGCGCGCTTCGGGGATTCCTCCAAGATGCGGGTGGGGGATTGGGTGATGGCGATCGGCAACCCCTTCGGCCTCGGCGGTACCGTCACGGTCGGCATCATCTCGGCCAAGAAGCGCGACATCAATTCCGGGCCTTACGACGACTTCCTGCAGACCGACGCCGCGATCAATCGCGGCAATTCCGGCGGTCCCCTCTTCAACATGGACGGTGAGGTCATCGGCGTGAACACCGCCATCATCTCGCCGACCGGCGGCTCGATCGGCATCGGCTTCGCCGTGCCTTCCAACAGCGCTGTGCAGGTCGTCGGCCAGCTCAAGCAGTTCGGCGAGACGCGGCGCGGCTGGCTCGGTGTGCATGTGCAGAACGTCACGGACGAGATCGCCGAGAGTCTGGGGCTCAAGGAGCCGGCCGGCGCCTTGGTGGCCAATGTGAGTCCCGGCAGTCCGTCCGCCGCCGCGGGGCTTCAGCCGAGCGACGTCATCCTTAAATTCGACGGCCAACCCATCGACACCATGCGCGCCCTGCCGCGTGCGGTTGCCGGCACGGTGGTCGGCAAGCCTATCGAGATCGAGGTCTGGCGCAATGGCGAGACGCTGCATCTCAATGCGACCATCGGGCGGCTGCCGGAGCAAGACGAGGCCACTGAGCCCGAGCAGAGCAGCGATGCGGAAGCGGGGCAGCAGCCCGACCATGAGGACCTGCTCGGCCTCTCCATCGCCCCTCTCACCGACGAGCTGCGCAGCAAGTTCCACATCGGCAAGAGCGTGGAAGGGGTGGTGATCACGGAGGTCAATCCGGACAGTCCCGCGGCACAGAAGGATGTGAAGCCTGGCGACGTCATCATCGAAGTGACCCAGGAGCGGGTGACCGATCCGCAGGAGGTTCTGGCCCGGGTCGCGGCAATCAAGAAGTCGGGGCGGAAATCGGTGCTGCTGCTCATCTCCGACGCCAAGGGCGGCCTCCGCTTCGTGGCCGTGCCCGTCGCTTAGGGAGCGCCTAGCACGCAACCGTGTTGACGAAGGAGCGGCGCCGATCGCCATCAGCATTCGCCACGCGCCACCAGCGAGCCTTGGCTCCTGACCCGACACGTCGAGGAGCCGTCCTCATTGCGGGGCCGACGGCGAGCGGCAAATCGGGGGGCGCCTTCGAGCTCGCTCAGCGCTTTGGCGGGACCGTCATCAACGCCGACTCCATGCAAGTCTACCGGGAGCTTGAGGTGCTCACCGCTCGGCCGAGCCGCAGCGAGGAAGCCAGCGTGCCGCATCGCCTCTATGGCGTCGTTTCAGCGGCGAAGGCCTATTCCGTCGGCCGCTGGCTTGACGACGTTGCCCGCGCCATCGGCGAAGCGCGCGGGGAGGGCAGGCTGCCCATCCTGGTCGGGGGAACCGGCCTCTATTTCAAGGCGCTGACCGAGGGATTGGCGCCCGTTCCCGACATCCCGGAAAACCTCCGCGCCTATTGGCGAGATGAAGCCGAGCGGCTCGGGCGCGACGCACTCGAAGCGGTCCTCGCCTCACGCGATCCCACCATGGCGGCGCGGCTCGACCGCGCCGACCCGCAGCGGATCGTGCGCGCGCTCGAGGTGATCGACGCCACGGGCGTTTCGCTCGCGGAGTGGCAGGGAGGAAACGCGGCGCCCGTGCTCAAAAGCGCTGGGGCCCTGAGGCTCGTGGTCGCGCCTGAGCGGGAGCCGCTCTACGCCGCCATCGACGCACGGTTCGATCAGATGCTTGAGAGTGGGGCGATCGAGGAGGTGTGCCGCCTGATGAGCCTCAACCTCGACCCGGGCTTGCCCGCGATGCGGGCGCATGGGGTGCGTGAATTGGGGGCCTATCTCGCCGGCGCCACCAGCCTGGAGGAGGCGGTCGCGAAAGCCAAGACCGAGACGCGCCGCTACGCCAAGCGCCAGATGACGTGGGCGAGACGCTACCTGACCGATTGGGAGTGGTTTCCGGACCCGGCCGCCGCCGTCGAAGCGGGAAGCGCGATGCTCGCTACACGCTAACTTGAGTGCCGATCTCGACCACGCGGTCGGTCGGCAGCTGGAAATAGCTCGACGCGTCGTCGGCGTTCTGGGCGAGGAAGATGAAGAGCCTGTCCTGCCAGGGCCGCATCCCCGACCTCGCATCTGGCCTGACCGAGCGCCGCGACAAGAAGAACGACGTCGACATGATGTCGAAGGTCCAGCCGAGCTTTCGCGCGATCGCCAAGGCACGCGGGATGTTTGGGGTCTCCATGAAGCCGAAATGCAGGATCACGCGCATGAAGCTGTTGCCGATCTCCTCCATCTGCACGCGGTCCTGGGCCGCGACCCGAGGAATACTCTCGGTCATGACGGTGAGGATGACGTTGTTCTGATGGAGCACCTTGTAGTGCTTCAGGCTGTGCAGTAGCGCCGTCGGCGCGCTTTCCGGCGCCGCCGAGAGGAAGACCGCGGTGCCCGGCACCCGCGGCGGCGGACTCTTCTCCAACGACTGGATGAGCTGGTCGATGGGGGTCTCCAGCCGCCGCGTCTTGGCGGCGAGGATGCTTGCGCCCCTGCGCCAGGTAAGCATGATGACCATCACCAAGCCACCGATCAGCAGCGGCACCCATCCGCCTTGGAACACCTTCAAAAGATTGGCGGTGAGGAAGGTGGTATCGATCAAGAGGAAGGGGACGATCATCCCCGCCGCGGCCCAAAGCGGCCATTTCCAGGTCTTCCACACCACCACGATCGCCATCATCGCCGTCACCACCATCGTCCCGGTCACGGCGATGCCATACGCCGAGGCAAGGGCGCTGGAGGACCTGAACTGCGCGACAAGGAGCAGCACGCCGACAAGCAGGATGCCGTTGATGCGGGGGATGTAGATCTGTCCCGCTTGCGTCTCGGAGGTGCGCTTGATCTGCAGTCGCGGCAACAGGCCGAGCCGGACCGCCTGGTTGGTCAGCGAGAAAGCGCCGGTGATCACGGCTTGGCTCGCGATGACCGTGGCTGCGGTGGCGAGTCCCACCATGGGCAGCTGTGCCCAGCGCGGGTAAAGCAGAAAGAAGGGGTTCTCGATCGCTTGCGGGGTGGTGAGCAGAAGCGCGCCTTGCCCGAGATAGTTGAGGGTGAGCGCGGGAAGCGCGACGCTGAACCACGCGGTCTGGATTGGACCTCTGCCGAAATGACCGAGATCGGCATACAAGGCCTCGGAGCCGGTGACCACGAGGAAAACGGCGCCAAGTGTAACGAGACCGATCACCCCATGATTGGCGAGGAAGCCCACGCCATAAAGGGGATTGAAGGCGCGGAGGACGTCGAGATTCTGCGCGACGTGGCCGATGCCGGCGATGGCGATGGCGATGAACCAGAGAAGCGTGATCGGACCGAAGAAGGCGGCAACCTTGGCCGTGCCTCGCGCCTGCACGGCGAACAAGGCAAAAAGGATTAGCACGGTGAGCGGGACGACATAAGCCTCCAATGCGGGCGTGGTGATCTCGAGACCTTCGACCGCCGACAGCACCGAAAGCGCCGGCGTGATCATCGCATCGCCGTAGAACAGCGCCGCGCTGACGATACCGAGCAGGATGATGGCGAAGCTCTTGCCTCCGAGCGCGCGAGAGGCGAGCGCCATCAAGGCAAGCGTCCCGCCTTCGCCGTCATTGTCCGCGCGGAGCAGGATCAACACATATTTGACGGTGACGATGAGGATGAGCGCCCAGATGATCAGCGAAAGGATGCCGAGAATGATGGCCTCGCTCGCGGCGTGACCACCACCGGTCGCCGCCAGCACCGATTCGCGCATGGCATAGAGGGGGCTCGTGCCAATATCGCCATAGACGACGCCGACGCAGCCGACCGTAAGCCCCCAAAAATTGTGCCGCCGCGACACCTCGGAGCTCAAGCCGTTAGTGGCGGTGTTTACCGTGAGGGCGTGGGGCATGGACTGGAATGCTGGATCGGGTTCAGAGAGCTCGTGGGGAGAGCGTGGGATCCGTCCTGAGCGGGCCGGGCATAGACCTAACCGCGGCGATTGTCCATGTGTCCGATTGAGGCGGAACGCGCAGACAAAGCCGCGCCGCGACTTAGACGGTAACCTGCGTGCCGATCTCGACCACGCGGTCGGTCGGCAGCTGGAAATAGCTCGACGCGTCGTCGGCGTTCTGGGCGAGGAAGATGAAGAGCTTATCCTGCCAGGTTGGCATACCGGACCTTGCATCCGGCCGTACCGAGCGCCGCGACAGGAAGAACGACGTCGACATGATGTCGAAGGTCCAGCCGAGCTTTCGCGCGATGGCCAAGGCACGGGGAATGTTGGGCGTCTCCATGAAGCCGAAATGCAGGATCACGCGCATGAAGCTGTCGCCGAGGCTCTCGATCTCGACCCGATCCTGCGGAGCAACCCTTGGAATGTTCTCCGTGACGATCGTCAGGATCACGTTGTGCTCATGCAGCACCTTGTAATGCTTCAGGCTGTGCAGGAGCGCCGTCGGCGCGCTTTCCGGCGCAGCGGTAAGGAACACGGCGGTGCCCGGCACGTGGCGGGGCGGGCTCTTCGCCAACGACTGGATCAGCTCCTCCACCGGCATCTCCAACCGCCGCGTCTTGTTGGCGAGGATCTTCGCCCCCCTGCGCCAGGTGAGCATGACGACGAACAGACAGCCGCCGATCAAGAGCGGCACCCAGCCGCCTTGCGGGATCTTCAGCAAGTTAGCCCCGAGGAAGGTGAAGTCTATGAGAATGAACGGCACCATCAGGGCGATGGTTGCCCACAAGGACCACTTCCATGCCCTCCAGACCACGACGAAGGCCATTAGCCCATCGACCACCATGGTGCCGGTTACGGCGAGGCCATAGGCCGAGGCAAGTCCGTTGGAGGAGCGGAACAGCACGACAAGGATGAGTGTGCCGACCAGCAACATGCCCCTGATGCGCGGGATGTCGATTTGGCCCGCTTGCGTCTCTGAGGTGCGGCGGATCTGTAGGCGGGGTAAGAGGCCGAGCTGCACCGCCTGATTGGTCAGCGAGAAGGCGCCGGTGATCACGGATTGGCTCGCGATCACCGTGGCGGCCGTCGCAAGCGCGATCATCGGATAGAGTGCCCAGGAGGGCACCATCCGGTAGAATGGGTTGGCGACCGCGGTTGGGTCCGACAGCACGAGTGCGCCTTGCCCTAGATAGTTGATGGCGAGGGCCGGCAGCACGAAGAACAGCCACGCCGTTTGAATCGGCTTCCGCCCGAAATGACCGAGATCGGCGTAGAGCGCTTCGGCGCCGGTTACGGCAAGGAACACGGCGCCGAGCGTGACGAGGCCGATGAAGCCATGGCTCGCAAGAAACGTGAGCGCATAGACAGGACTGAACGCTGCGAGCACGCCCGGGTCATCGGCAATGTGAACGAGTCCCGCCGCGCCAATCGAAATGAACCACAATGTCATGACCGGGCCAAAAAAGGCGGCGATGCCTGCCGTGCCGCGCGCCTGCAGGGCGAAGAGCGCGACGAGGATCACCATCGTCAGCGGTACGACGTAAGTCTGCAGTTGCGGGGCACCAACCTCCAAACCTTCGACAGCCGACAGCACCGAGATGGCAGGGGTGATGAGGGCATCGCCGTAGAACAGGGCCGCCGCGATCATGCCGAGAACGAGGACCACGGCCTGCGCGCGGCCGGAACCGAGCGCGCGCTGGGCGAGCGCCATGAGCGATAGCGTGCCGCCCTCGCCCTTGTTGTCGGCGCGAAGCAGGATCAATACATATTTGGCGGTGACGACGAGGAACAGAGCCCACAGGATCAGCGACAGCACCCCGATCACCGTCCCGCGCGATAGATCGCCTTGGGTGCCGCCCGCCGCCCCCAAGGCAACGCGGAAGGCATAAAGGGGGCTCGTGCCGATGTCGCCATAGACGACGCCCATACAGCCTAGCGTGAGCGGCCAAAACGCTCGCCGCTTGACCTCGGCTTCAGCGCCATGGGCAGCATGAGTTTCAGTGAGGACGCGCGTCATTCGGCCAAGAAAGGGGGGATGAGTTGCAGTGGCTGGTGGTTAACGCCGCGAGAACTGACGCGATCCAATGTGCGGGAAGGACATAAGCGGTACGGTGCCGATTGTCTAGGCGGGGCGCCCGAACGGGCTTGGGCTGAAGCCGGTTCTGTGGCGAGATAGGTAATAAAACTTCGTCCTTCGAAACTGAGAGCAACTTTTGGAAAGACAGATGGCGGCAATTTTTCCATTCATTTGCTTTTGGCGTTGACCCTCTCTCCTTGAAGCCCTAGGGTGCGCGCCGCAATCGGGCCTTTTGCGCCACGCTCCAAACTTGACCTGAAAGCGGACGCAAGACCGATTTTCGCCAGCGAGAATGTGAGACGTAAGTGATGTCACGCGCGATGACAGGCGCCGAGATGGTGCTCCAAGTGTTGGCCGACCAAGGGGTCGAGCACATTTTCGGCTATCCGGGCGGCGCCGTGCTGCCGATCTATGACGAGCTGTTCAAGCAGGATCGGCTGAAGCATATCCTGGTGCGCCATGAGCAGGGCGCGGTCCACGCCGCGGAAGGCTACGCGCGCTCGACCGGCAAGGTCGGCTGCGTGCTCGTCACCTCAGGCCCGGGCGCCACGAATGCCGTGACCGGTCTCACCGACGCGCTCATGGATTCCATCCCGATCGTCTGCATCACGGGCCAAGTGCCGACCCATTTGATCGGCAACGACGCGTTTCAGGAATGCGACACCGTCGGCATCACGCGGCCCTGCACCAAGCATAATTATCTCGTGAAGGACGTGAACAATCTGAGCCGCGTCCTGCATGAGGCCTTCTATGTGGCGCGCACCGGGCGCCCGGGCCCCGTGGTCATCGATATCCCCAAGGACATCCAATTCGCCAAGGGGATCTACACCGGCCTCACCAATTCCCAGCATAAGAGCTACCGCCCGCAGACCGAAGGCGACGAGCGCGCGGTCGCGGCCGCCATCGATCTGGTCGCCAATGCCAAGCGTCCGCTCTTCTACACGGGCGGCGGCATCATCAATTCGGGGCCCGCGGCGAGCGAGCGCCTGCGCGACCTCGTGCGTCTCACCGGCTATCCGATCACCTCGACCTTGATGGGTCTCGGCGCCTATCCCGCTTCCGACAAGCAGTGGCTCGGCATGCTCGGCATGCATGGCACCTATGAGGCGAACAACGCCATGCATGATTGCGACGTGATGATCTGCATCGGCGCGCGGTTCGACGATCGCATCACCGGAAGGATCGACGCCTTCTCGCCTGGGTCCAAGAAGATCCATGTCGACATCGACCGCTCCTCGATCAACAAGAACATCAAGGTTGATCTTCCGATCGTCGGCGACTGCGCCAGGGTGCTCGAGCAAATGCTTGCGACGTGGCAAGCGAAGAAGCCCAAGATCGACAAGACGGCGCTCAAGGCCTGGTGGGCCGAGATCGACCGTTGGCGCGCCCGGAAATGCCTCCACTACAAGAAGCGCGACGACGTGATCATGCCGCAATACGCGATCGAACGGCTTTATGCACTGACGCGCGGCCACGATGTGTACATCACCACCGAGGTCGGCCAGCACCAGATGTGGGCGGCGCAGCTCTTCAAGTTCGAGGAGCCTAACCGCTGGATGACCAGCGGGGGCCTCGGCACCATGGGCTATGGGCTGCCTGCGGCCGTCGGCGTGCAGATGGCGCATCCTGATTCGCTCGTCATCGACATTGCCGGCGAGGCCTCGGTGCTGATGACCATGCAGGAGATGTCGACGGCGGCCCAGTACGACCTGCCGATCAAGATTTTCATCCTCAACAACGAATATATGGGCATGGTGCGGCAGTGGCAGGAGCTTCTGCATGGCGGCCGCTATTCCCATTCCTACACCGCGGCCCTGCCGGACTTCGTCAAGCTCGCCGAGGCCTATCAGGCGGTCGGCATCAGGGCGGAGAAGCCGTGCGAGCTCGACGAAGCCATCAGGGAGATGATCGCGGTGAAGAAGCCCGTGATCTTCGACTGCCGCGTCGACAAGCACGCCAACTGCTTCCCGATGATCCCGAGCGGCGAAGCGCATAACCACATGCTGATGGGCGACGATCTGACCGAGGAGGACCTCGAAAATGCCATCACCGAAGAAGGCAAGGTGATGGTTTAGGGCCCGATGCGAACCTTGCTGAGTTTCTTTCTGGGCCTCAGAGCCATCATGCTGATCGGCTCGGCCGGCGCCATTGTGGGCTCGCTGCTGATGTTCCTGCAGGGCGGCTTCTACCTGCACGAAGCGTGGCACACGATCATGGCCGGGGGAGGTGCGGCAGAGAGGCAGGTCACCGTGCCAGTGCTCGAGGCCGTGGATGCTTTCCTGTTTGGCATCGTGCTCGTGATCTTCGCCTATGGCATCGCCATCGGCTTCGTCTTCACCCTGCCTGAGGGTTACGGCAGAAGGCTGCCGAACTGGATGAAGGTCGAAGGCGTGGGCCAGCTCAAGGCAACTCTTGCCGAGGTCGTCATCGTGGTGTTGATCGTGATCTTCGCGCGCATCGTGGTGGAGGCGAATGGCCACCTCCAATGGTCGATGCTGGTGTTGCCGACCTCGATCCTGTTGATCTCAGTGGCACTCCGCATGATCGAGCTTGGCGGGGAGAAGAAAGCGAAGGAGGAGGATATTGCCCATTAGGGCGATGTCGCTCCGCTCAGAATGGATAGAGACTGATGGCGCAGCCCGGATCCGCGTATTCCCTGGAGAAGCGCGAGGAGAAGCCCGAGACGCACACCATGAGTGTGCTCGTCGACAATGAGCCGGGCGTGCTCGCCCGCGTCATCGGGCTGTTCTCCGGCCGCGGCTACAACATCGACTCACTCACCGTGTCGGAGACCGAGCACGAGGCTCATCTTTCCCGCATCACCATCGTCACGACGGCTGCGCCCATGGTGATCGAGCAGATCAAGAATCAGCTGGAGCGGCTGGTACCGGTCCATTCGGTTACGGACCTGACGGTCAGGGGCAATCCGGTCGAGCGGGAGCTTGCCCTCCTCAAGGTTGCGGGCAAGGGCGAGAAGCGGGTCGAGGCCTTGCGCCTCGCCGAAGCCTTTCGCGCCTCCGTCATCGATGCCTCGACCGAGCACTTCATCTTCGAGATCACGGGGAAGCTCTCGAAGATCGAGCAGTTCGTGGCCCTGATGCAGCCCCTTGGCCTGGTTGAGGTCTCCCGTACTGGGCTTGCCGCCATCTCCCGCGGCGCCGAGCGGATGTGATCTCAGGCCTTGCCGCGGGCAGGGGCCGTGCATTGGCTGAAGGCGTTCAGGAAATAGTTCGCGAGGAACACCAGCATCGCGAGAAGCACGAGCAGCGATCCGCCGGCGGCGAGCGCCACCGTCTGGTGCGCCTGGGCGAGCGGGATGCCAGCAAGAAAGACGATGGCGCCGAAATTGTAGAGGGCGAAGTGGCCCGCCGCCAACCGGCTCTCGGCCAGAGCGGGGAAGGCGCGGTAGAGGAGGCCGAACAGCGTCATCGAGGCCCAGCTGATAAGATTGATGTGGGCATGCAGATGTGCCTGCTCGAAGCGCTTATTGATGCCCACCCAGATGCCGAAGGCAAAGCCGAAGATCCCATAGAGCAGCCCGATTAGAATGAACCAGCGGTCGATGCTCTTCATGGAATCCTCCCGTTAAGACACGATTTAAAAACGGATTAGACCGAAGGCGAGACCACTTGCAAAGTCCGTTGCCGGGCGTCACAAACGCGCACCGGCAACAGCGTCAGCCACGATAGGGCAGGGGAACAGGTCGTATGCGCGTCTATTACGATCGGGATGCCGATCCCAATCTGATCAAGTCGAAGAAGGTCGCCATTATCGGCTACGGCTCCCAAGGCCATGCCCACGCCCTGAATTTGCGCGATTCCGGCGTCGCCAATGTCGCGGTGGGCCTGCGCGCGGGCTCCAAATCCGCAGCCAAGGCCGAGAAGGCCGGCATCAAGGTGATGAAGGTCGCGGAAGCCGCCAAATGGGCGGACGTCGTGATGATGCTTGCGCCGGACGAGCTGCAGGCTGGCATTTGGGAGCACGACCTGAAGCCAAACATGCCGAAAGGTTCGGCGCTCTTTTTCGCCCATGGTCTCAACATCCATTTCAACCTGATCGAGCCGCGCGCCGACATGGATGTCTGCATGGTGGCGCCGAAGGGTCCCGGCCACACCGTCCGCTCCGAATATGCGCGCGGCGCCGGCGTTCCCTGCCTCATGGCCATCGCCCAGGACGCTTCCAGCAACGCCCATGACCTTGCGCTCTCCTACGCCTCGGCCATCGGCGGCGGCCGCGCTGGCATCATCGAGACCAGTTTCCGCGAGGAATGCGAGACGGATCTGTTCGGCGAGCAGTCGGTGCTGTGCGGCGGTCTCGTCGAACTGATGCGGAATGGATACGAGACGCTCGTCGCCGCGGGCTACGCGCCGGAGATGGCCTATTTCGAATGCGTGCATGAGGTAAAGCTGATCGTCGACCTCATCTATGAGGGCGGCATCGCCAATATGAACTACTCGGTCTCCAATACGGCCGAATATGGCGAGTACGTCTCAGGGCCCCGCGTGGTGGGGAAGGCGAGCCGCGAGGCCATGAAGCAGATTCTCGACGACATTCAGTCGGGCAAATTCGTCAAGGACTGGATGCTGGAGAACCGCGTCAATCAGACGAGCTTCAAGGCGATGCGGGCGAAATGCGACAGGCACGAGATGGAAGAGGTGGGCAAGCGCCTGCGCGCCATGATGCCCTGGATTGCCGAGCGCGCGTTGGTCGACAAGAGCAAGAACTGAGGCGCAAAGGGGAGGGCACTCCCGCCATGATGATCACGCGGCTCTGCAAGATCGTGCTCTGCCTCGTTCTCGGGCTGTTCAGCCTGCTCGTCGCCTTCGACAACGTCGCTGACTATGAAACTAACTACCTGTTCGTGCAGCACGTGCTTAGCATGGACACGACCTTCCCCAGCAACAAGCTGATGTACCGGTCGATCACCGATCCGGTGTTGTGGCAGGTCGCCTATGCGCTCATCATCGCCGCGGAAGCGTTGACCGGCCTCTTGTTCCTGGCTGGCACCTTTCGCCTATGGCAGGCGCGCAACGCTTCCGGCGCCGAATTCAACCGCGCCAAGGCTTATGCCATTGCCGGCGCCACGCTCGCTTTTCTCGTCTGGTTCTTCGGCTTCATGGTGGTCGCGGGCGAGTGGTTCTCCATGTGGGAGTCGAAGACCTGGAACGGCGAGGAGGCGGCGTTCCGCTTCTATGCGGCGGTGCTCGCCGTGCTGATCTTGCTCAATCAACCTGATCCCGATTTACCCGGCAGCGTGGCCGCGCGTGGCTCCGCACCAAAGCGCCGGTGGGCGGACAAGGAAAGACCCTCGTCATGAACGACCGGCAACAGATCGAAAATTTGTTGGAGGAGCTCTACGCTGCGCGCGTGCGCGGTGACCTGGATGCCCTCCGCAAGCTGTTCGCGAACACTGCGACCTTCCAGGTGGCTGGGTCTGATCAAGCGAGCCCAATGCCGACCTTGGTCAAGGGCAATGCCGGGATCATCAGCCTTATGCAGGGCATGATCGCGACCTTTGAGCTCAGCGACTTCACCATAGTCGAAATGCTGATTGACGGCGCAAACGCGGCGGTCCGCTGGCAGGCGACGATCCACCACACCGGCACCGGCCAGGTTTTCACGAGCGACCTCGCAGACTTCATCGCGACCTCGGACGGCCAAGTCACCTCCTTCGTCGAATTTATCGATACGGCACTTGCCGCCAAGGTCCTGGCCGCCAAATAGGCTCGGGCCCTTCAGCGGTTTCGCCAGGCTTTGAAATTGACGCGGCGATCTAACTCCGACGGTGGCCAAGACCGAGCCCGGCCCGGCGTGATATCATTGAGAACACCAATGCAATCAGGGAGCAGACCGTGGATTATCAGGATCGGCATGTATTGGTGACGGGCGGCACCGGCGCGCTTGGAACCGCCGTCGTGGCGGGCCTAATCCAGGCTGGCGCCACCTGCCACGTGCCTTGGCTTCACGAAGCTGAGGCGCAGCGCTTCGGCTATCGAGAGCACAAACAGGTCAGGCTCGTCGGCAGCATTGACCTTACGGACGAGGCCGCGGTCGGCCGATTATTCGACCGCGTTCCAGCCCTCTGGGCATCGATCCACATTGCCGGCGGCTTCGCAATGGCGCCTGTGGCCAAAACCCACAAGTCCGAGCTGATGCAGCAGATCGATACCAATCTGGTGAGCTGTTTTCTTTGCTGCGCGGCCGCGGTCAACGCCATTGGCCGCTCCGGCCAAGGTGGCCGGATCGTCAACGTAGCGGCGCGCCATGCGCTCGAGTGGCGTACCGGCGCCGGCATGGTCGCCTATACGGCGAGCAAGGCCGCCGTGGCGGCGCTGACCGTGGCCCTCTCCGAGGAGGTCGCTAAAGAGGGCATCCTCGTTAATGCGGTGGCGCCCTCCATCATGGACACGCCGGCGAACCGCGCCGCTATGCCGAAGGCGAACCACAAAGCTTGGCCCAAGGTCGACGAAGTCGCGGCGACGATTTTGTTCCTCGCCTCGCCGGAGAATAAGGTGACGCGAGGGGCAATCGTGCCTGTTTATGGGCAGTCGTGACGCTCCGAGTGCATTTGCCGGTCGGTCTTTGAGGCGTCGATGTCCGCCACTCGCTCTCCGCTGACCTTGCCCTGCTCCAATTTTGTCCCGGCCTCCCATAATCCAGACAGCGCGCACCCCCTTTCTAACGACACGGCTGACGAGGAGCGTCTCGCGCGTTGGAAATTAATGGCGCGAGTGACGCTTGAGCCGTCAAAAGGACAGCGAAGCGATGGCACCGCCGCTCCTCCCAGCACGCCCTTGCTGACCGGCGCTGGCCTGTCGATCAGTGCCTCCGAGCGTCTGTGTCTGGTGGGTCGCAACGGCTCGGGCAAATCGACGCTGCTCAAGATCGCCGTTGGCCAGGTCGAGCCGGATGCCCACAGCCGCTTCGTCCAGCCCTCGGTGACGATCCGCTATTTGCTGCAAGCTCCCGACGGCGTGCCCACCCCTTTCATGGCAAGCGGAGAACAGCAAAGCCCGGACGCTTCACCGCGTCGCGGCGAGGGAGTCGCATGCCCGTAGGACAGATGACAAAGCCGGTACCCTTGCTCCCGAGGGCGCTTCGCACTATTTTCAGCCGGCGCGCACCTCGCGCGAGAACAGGTGATCGATGCGAGCGCCGTACGGGCAGAAGAAGTATGAAGCTGGCCTGGCTTTGCCGGCCGCCTCTCCGCGCGCGCGCACCTTTCTTTACAAACTCCTCCTTAGACGCCCCTGAGCACCTTCGGTCTCGCTGGTGAAGCGAGGCGGGCGTTCAGGGGATCGCAAGACAAGACCCGCGATAATTCAGGCGGCTTTCCAGTCATGCTAGACTGATAGGCCAAGGCGCTGAGGATCAGAAAGATGGACTCCCAACAGACCGAAACCAGGAACGCCAAGTCGCGGTCCGACAAGGATCGGGTGGTCATTTTTGACACCACCTTGCGCGACGGCGAGCAGTGCCCCGGCGCCACCATGACCTTCGAGGAAAAGCTCGAGGTCGCCGAACTCCTCGACGAGATGGGCGTCGACATCATCGAGGCCGGCTTCCCCATCGCGAGCCAAGGCGATTTCGACAGCGTCCAGGAGATCGCGCGCAGGGCCAGGCGCTCCGTGGTCTGCGGGCTGGCGCGCGCGCAAATCAAGGACATCGACGTCTGCGCCGATGCGATCAAGCCCGCTGCACAGGGCCGCATCCACACCTTCATCGGCACCTCGCCGCTCCACCGCAAATATCAGATGGGCATCGACGAGGCGGAGGTGCTGGCGCGTGTGACGGCGTCGGTGACCCGCGCGCGAGGCTACACCGACGATGTGGAATGGTCGGCGATGGACGCGACCCGCACCGAGCACGATTTCCTGTGCGCCTGCGTGGAGGCGGCGATCAAGGTCGGCGCCACCACCATCAACATTCCCGACACCGTGGGCTATGCAACGCCGGAGGAATTTGCCACGCTCATCCGTATGATCGTCGAGCGGGTGCCGAACTCCGACAAGGCGGTGTTCTCCACCCATTGCCACAACGATCTCGGCCTTGCCGTTGCCAACTCCCTGGCGGGGGTAGGCGCGGGCGCCCGCCAAGTCGAATGCGCCGTGAATGGGCTCGGCGAGCGCGCCGGTAATGCCGCACTCGAAGAGATCGTCATGGCCATCAGGACGCGCGGCGATGTAATGCCGTTCTGGACCGGCATTGACACGACCATGTTGACCCGCGCCTCGAGACTCGTCGCGCGTGTGACGGCCTTCCCGGTGCAGTACAACAAGGCGATCGTAGGACGGAATGCCTTTGCGCATGAGAGCGGCATTCATCAGGACGGCGTGCTGAAGCATGCCGAGACCTTCGAGATCATGACCCCTGAAAGCGTGGGGCTGAAGGAGTCCTCGCTGGTGATGGGCAAACATTCGGGGCGGCATGCCTTCAGGGAGAAGCTGAAGGATCTCGGCTATGAGCTTGGCGACAATGCCTTCGAGGACGCCTTCTCGCGCTTCAAGGCGCTCGCCGACCGCAAGAAGCACGTCTATGACGAGGACATCGAGGCACTGGTTGATCAGGAAATCGCCTCCGCCCATGATCGCATCAAGGTGGTGGCGCTGACCGTAATCGCCGGGACCGGCGCCCCGCAAAAGGCGACCATCACCCTCGATATCGAAGGCAAGCATCACACCTTCGAGTCGACCGGGGACGGTCCAGTGGACGCCACCTTCAGGGCGATCAAGGCGATCGTGCCCCATGAGGCGCGGCTGCCGCTTTATCAGGTGAGCGCGGTGACGGAAGGAACCGACGCCCAGGCCGAGGTGAGCGTGCGCCTCGAGGCCGACGGCAAGACCGTTACGGGCCGGGGCTCCGACACCGACACCATGGTGGCTTCGGCCAGAGCCTATATCAGCGCGCTCAACAAGCTACTTGCTCGCGAGTCACGGCGGAAGCCCGAAACTATGCTCGCATCCTAGCGACGCGGTAGAATGCCAGAGGCGGCTGGCTCGCGCCAACCGCCTTTGTCTTGCCTCGCGGACGCTCCCCAAGGGAGCGCTAGTTAGGATTCTGATCCCCCGGGTCAACGGGACCAGTCGCCGCAAAGAGCGCCAAGTTGCTATTGGCAAGACCGTCCATAGACAGAGCGCGCAGACTTCTGGTAAGGGGGCGGTCCTAGCCGCCGACGCACCACGCGGCCGAGGCAAGAGCGGGCGCATAGCTCAGGTGGTAGAGCAGCTGACTCTTAATCAGCGGGTCGTAGGTTCGAGTCCTACTGCGCCCACCAATCATTCCAGTGACTTACGGCATCGGAGCTATCTCATTCCGACAATTCGTCACCGGGCTATTCCGACAAATTGCCTCCCTTCGTTCTCCTCGCCTCTAGTCTTAGACGCGCTCCGGCGAGGCGCTGGACCTTGGTCGCCTTGGCGTAGACCCGGACCATCGTCGCCGTCTTGTGGCCGCTCAACGCGCGAATCTGAGCGTCCGTCAAACCAGCATCAGCCGCATCGGTGTGGCCGCCATGCCGGAAGCTGGTGAAGGTAGTTTCGGGTGGTAATCCGGCAGCTTTTCGGATTTTTGCAACGACCCGTTGGACATGTCTTACTGGGTTGACCGCGCTAGTCGCCCACGGAAGGTGTACTTTGCGCTTGCGATCGGGCCTGTCGCGCATAACCAATAAAGTTCCGACCCGAGGTTCCCTATCGAGCCTCGGCACCAGATCAGGCCACAGGTCGGAGCCGTCGTCATCGTAGAGGGGGACGTCCACGAGCTCCCCGGTTTTGTGGTGGAAAATGCGCACGAAATTGGGAGCCTCGCTCGGCCGAAAATGGCTCCAAGCGAGTCGCATGAAAATATCTTCTTCACGCTGCAACCAAAAGAAGCTGATCAACGAAGCCGTGCCGATGGAGCGATAGCCGAGAGAATCCGCAGCCGATACGAACGCGGTTAGCTCCTCGTAGGTGGCGGCGTGCGTTTCTTTGGGTTTGTAGGACAGTTCCATCCCGGCAAATGGGTTCTCGATCGGCACCATCGTTGGCTTGTCTCGGCGAGCAACGCGCCAAGCACGCCGGCAAATGTCCATGGCCAACTTGGCTGTGCGCTGGCGGTTGCCTCTTCCACCCTCAAGGAGCCTTGCGTGGACGCGATCGGCTGCGCCTGGCGTAATGCTCTTTAGGGACAACTCTCCAAAACGATGCCCATTCTTCAGCTTGTAGCTCGAGACGAGAGATAGCACCGCGTCGTAGTCCACTCGTGTACCAGATGGAAGCTTCAAATATTTCGGCGATGATTTGTAGACTGCAACGAGCCAGTCAAAAGTGCAGGGGAGGGGACGCGACGTCTCCGAGGCATCGTCATGTCGAAGCCAGGCACGAAATTGAGGATTAAGAACATCGTCGCAACGGCGCTTGGCCTCGGCATAAACCCTTCCGAGAGCTTCCGACCAAATAGGGCACCCCAGTTTTCGAGCCCATGTTGGTGGCTGCCAGTAGTAGGCGATACTGCCATCCGATAGCTTTTTGCCCGTCATGTAAGAGGGCCAGCCTTGAGGCTTCCGGTGACGCATCAAATCAGCTCCACGGCATCTTCAGCAAGCGCCGGAAGAATTAACCCGTGGCGATGGGCGATTGCTTGACTTAGTTTCTGCCGGTGCCACTTGGGTAACGTTCCACGCCGACGGCAAGGGGGAGGGTAAACGTGGCGTCTCACTTTTGAAAGGAACGCGTCGACACTAGGCTCATCGCAATACGCTGCAGCCGTTTCAGCCCGCATCTCCTCGGGCCAAGCACCAAGTGGATAATTGACCGGAAGAGTCATGTCTTCAATTGCCGTTTGTCTGCGCCAACGCTTTGTATGGGTAAGTCTGGCAGCGTTCTGGCATCCAGAATTGGGCAGCGCACTACCGATTGAGTCATGATCAGCGGGACGCTTCGCTGACAACGAGAGCATAAAGCGAATGCAAGTGCCAGATTTCGAGATTTCCCGCTAAAGAGAAGTGGGAAATCTGCCCAAAAGATTTACTTCTGCGAGAAACCTCGCTCACTGCGCAGGGTTTTTCCTGGCGCGCGGCGCTTACTCGAGTGCTCGGGGCTGCTACCTAAGTCCATTATCCGCCTCCCACTTGCGTGATAGCCCTTGGCTTGTAGGAGAGGCAAAACCACGGCGGGAAGTTCTTTGATGTTTGGGGGTTTGTGGCCGGCGATCGCCGCGTTGGAATAAGCGGTTCTTATAGCCTCATGAATGGCCGCAGCCGGCGCCTGCTTAAGAGCAAGGGCCGAATCTTGCCGCTGAACCTGGGACCAAACTCTTTGATGCATGTCATCCAAATCGAGCTGAGCCCGCTGCGGACCGCCGATGATCCATCGTCCAACGGTTTCCGCAGAAATTTCAACATGGATCGACCAATAGCGGCAACTATCCGGGGCATCTGCAACTCCAGACTGCCAATCGGTCACGACGAGATAAGGCCACACGTCCGGAGGCAATTGCTTCAAAGGGGCTGTTACGGACTGCAGCCGTGCGTACACCTTCACTGCTCCCTCTGAAACGGCTCGGCCAAAGGCCACAACCATAAGCTTTTGCCAGACCAGTGATGTCGCCTTATAAGTAGCGATCAAAAATTTCAGTGGGCGCGAGTCGGTTTTGTGTAGTTGGGTAGCGCCACCCTCATCAACAGCTTCGACCGCATAGCGCAACTCGGCAAGCAGCTTCCAAGGGGTTCCGCCAACCGAATGGGGATGCCCATCAAAGAAATGAAAGCTAAACGTGCAGGAGAACGGGTTTATCTCTGCTTGAGAAGCTCCGCTTTCTGTTTTGAGAACGTCTGCGCAATCGCGGAGCGCGCCGGGTTGCAAAGCGTAGAGCGCAAAGACACCACGTCCTAGTGGTAGCCACTCAGTCTTCGGCTGGGACCATTCCTTTTTGGCCAAGTGCGTCTCCGCAGACGCCCGCGAGAGTAGTGACACGGCAGGCCGTTGCGGATTTCGGCTTTTCGGGCCGTCGCCCTAGCCTCGTCGATTCGGATTATAGCGCGCACCGTCGTGGCCCATCCCCGTTCAATCAAGGTATCCCAAACCAGACCTGGAAGTATTCCTAGTGCATCTGCCGAGACGGAACACCAAGAAGACGAGGGGTTTTAGTTCGGGACACCGGGCGTCTCTGGCGGCGGCGTGACGCGGAAGGCAGCGGCTGCTTTTGGAATGGGCTTTTCGATCAGCGTTCTTCCGGAGTTCAATTTTCGTTATAATGGGCGTGCGGCACTCGGCCTAGCGTTGAGGGCGGCACAGTAAAGATGCTTGCCGGGATTAGCGGCAAGTGAGCCATGCATCGGGACTCATCATGGGTGTCGCTACTTAAACATTGATCCCGTCGCAGCTGGTTTCTACACCGTCCAAGAAGCCGCTAGGTTGTTGAAGATTGACAGCCCGCGCCGTGTGCGCGCGTGGCTAACTGGTTATGCCCACAGCAAGGCAGGCCCAATCATCAATGCGCAGTATCAGCGCATTGGGCGGGTGCAAGAACTAGGCTTTCTTGATCTAATGGAAGTCCGCTTTGTTGAGCACTTCCGCCGCCAAAACTTAAGCCTTCAGTCGCTCAGACGTGCTGCCACAAACGCGCGACGTGAACTGCAGATGGAGCATCCCTTCGCAACCTCTGACGTTAAATTCATGACGGATCGCAAGGAGATTTTTTTGCACACGGCTAGAGAGACCGGCGATCAGTTTCTACTGAACTTGATGACCAATCAGATCGAAATTTACGAAGCAGTTGAACAGGCTCTCGCAAGGGACCTAACCTTCGACCCACGTTCTGGCGTCGCGTGCAGATGGAAACCATCTCCCGACGAAACCCCGAACATTATAGTAGATCCCCGGATCGCGTATGGACACCCAGTAGTGGCGCCGAGAAATGTTCCAACGGCGGCTCTTTATGCTTTGTGGAAGGCAGAGAGCGGCAATGTCAGAGCAGTCGCGGATTGGTTCCGCTTAAACCGCGATCTTGTGGAGGAAGCAGTCGGATTTGAAGAGAGGCTCTCTGGGTGAGAATCAGAGCGGACGAGCATGTCTCCCCCGAGATTGTTCGCATCGTCCGCGAGTTGGCTCTGTGTCCCGGATGGGAGTTCACTCATGTTGTTGACGCGGGAGGCCAGGGTACGGGTGACGTTACCTGGATTACAGAGTTTGCGCGTGACGGTGGTGACGCAATCGTATCAGCAGACAAAGATTTCCTGAAACGCCACCATCAGGTACTAGCAGTCTGTCAGACGGGGTTGCGCGTCATTCATCTACCAGCGCGATGGGCGAACTCACCGTGTCGGTTACAGGCGGCCCACGTCCTGCTTTGGCGGGGTAGGATTGAAGAAACCTTGAAACGGTGCGGGCGGAGGCAATGCTGGCGAATCCCCTGGAGTTTCAGCGAAAGGAATGAGTTAGTGCTCATCAAGGTGGATTATGAGCGAGCGAGAAGGAAAGTAAAAAAAGCCGGTAGACGAGCGGGGTAAGGTCTTCATCTGGGGTTCCGCTCGGTTACCGAGAAGGCCGGAGGTCCCGAGAGGGCAGCGGTTTGCTAAACCGAAAGTGGTCGTGACGCGGTATCCTGTCCAGTACCAC
>JBARKP010000039.1:0-3366 GCA_049801475.1 Methyloceanibacter sp. | reverse complement strand
GCCGAACGCATCATCGACACAGGACGCCGCAGCGCGTTCGAGCGCGTGGCACATTTTTTCCTGGAATTACATTTGCGACTTGAGAGGGTGGGCAACGCCACGAGTAGGACCTTCGAATTGCCTTTGTCGCAGGAAGTGATTGGAGATGTGCTGAGCCTCAGCGCCCCACACGTTAATCGTGTGCTACGGCGTCTGCGCTTGGATGGTTTAATCACGATTGATGGACACACGGTCACTTTGAATGATTTGGAGGCACTTCAAATCATGGCGCAGTTTGAACCCTTCACACTCGTGCCAAGTGGGGTCCGACCCCGTGAGAACTGAACCTGCTGCGCGTCTTGCCATTGTTGATGGTGACCTTGACTAACGTCGCGTATCGGCCGAGTTGAAAGCCGGAGCGCTGGTCAGAGCAGGCGCAAGGCTGGACTTACGCGCCTCCCCCTGCCCGGTTCGGATTCCGGAACAGTCGGAGAGGCCGACGCTCAACGGGTTGGGCCGGCTGCGTCTGTCCCCCATGCCGTTCCGTGTATTTCCTCTTCGTGTGAGTGTGCTTCTTGGTGGTCCGCTTCGCCGTTTTAGCCGCTTTCGGCTTAGCTTGTTCGCCCTGAGCGGTTCCCCCCCTTTTCGGCGCACCTGGCACAGCCTCTTCAGCTGCGCCATGGTTCAGAGTGCGGGGAGCGGCCTTGAATCGCAGGAGTTTTCTTTGCGCCCTTGCCGGTCTCGCCGCGACCCTACGCGCGTCGGGGCGCGTTGGGGCGGGACCCTTCATAAATGCATCGGTTGCGGTCGCCTATGACCAGCCGGGCCGCGCCATCTCCGACAACTTCATCGGCCTCAGCTACGAGTCCGCGGTACTTGCATCTCCCGAGCAACTCTCGCCCGGAAACCTCTCGATCATAGGCCTGCTTCGCGGCCTTGGCCCTGGCGGCGTGTTGCGGCTCGGTGGCAACAGCAGCGAACATACTGTTTGGCGCGACACCGGCGATAGGCCTGAGGTCGAGAGCTTCGCCATCACGCCGGCTGCAATCGATGCACTTGCGGTACTCCTTAATGCGCTCGATTGGCAGCTCATCTACGGGCTCAACCTTGCGCGCGCCAAGCCCGAAGCAGCGGCGGAAGAGGCAGCTTACGTCGCACGAGCCGCGGGGCCGCGTCTCCTGGCTTTTCAGATCGGCAACGAGCCGGATGGCTTTGGGCGCTGGTCCAGCGTGCGTCCGCAAAGCTACGATTTCGACGCCTTTCTAGCGGAGTGGCGGCAGTACTACACGGCGATACGTGCGCGTCTACCCACGGCCCCTTTTGCCGGTCCCGATATTATTGGCGAGCAAAAATGGATACGACCATTCATTGAGGCCGCAGGCGACGCTCTTGTACTCGTGACGCGGCATTACTACGCCGATGGCCCTGCGGGCGCGCCGCATATCAGCTTGGCTCTGCTCCTGCGCTCGGCGCCTAAGGTCGAACCGATCCTTGCGGAGATGCGCTCGATCAGCAGGAGCTATCGCCTGCCCTTTCGCATTGCCGAGACAAATTCGATCTTCATGGAGGGACAACAAGGTGTGAGCGACGCCTTCGGTTCGGCGCTGTGGGGTGTGGAATTCATGTTTCAGGTGGCCGAGGCCGGCGGTGAGGGCGTCAACTTCCATACTGGAGACGCCAAAGCGTATACGCCAATAGGGCCGGGACCGGATGGCCGGCATGTGGCTCGGCCGCTGTATTACGGCATGCTGATGTTCAAAGAAGCGGTGCGAGGTGCGTCGATGCTACCAGCCCGTCTTGTAGCGCCGGGTCTCAACATGGCCGCTTACGCCACAAGGGGCGCCGATGGCACGCTGAAGGTCTGCCTGATCAACAAGGATCTCGAAAGAGGGGCGCGCGTTGGGATCGAGGCTGGGCGCGACTTCCCGTCCGCCTCCCTCCTTCGACTAACAGCTCCCTCGGCGGAGGCAAGAACTGACGTGACGTTCGGCGGCTCTGCGGTCGACGGCTTCGGCCATTGGTCGCCCCAACCGCTTAAGGTCTTCCCTTGGCGGAGCGACTCTTTCGTCGAGGTGCCGGCCGCCAGTGCGGTGATAGTTCAGCTTTCGCCCCGTTGAGACCAGCGCCAAGCACACCTCCTGGTGCCGCGGTTCGGCGCCGATGACCGCCTCTGCCACATCTACGACTTAGCCCTCCTAGGCCGCTACTGGAACAGCAACATGGCGTTGGCGAGGGTTTTGTACACCCCAAAGAGCAGCGGAATGCCGACAAAGCTCCAGGCCAGTGCGAGCTTCACCGCATTGGCGCCGGAGACGTCGTGCAGGTCGTTGGTCTTGGTCATGCTCAATTCCTCCGTCAGGCGTCTGCTTCCTGCGCCTTCAGATGATGGCGTTCATGCACTGGGTGCATGAAAAAGTTGCAGAGGAAGCCAATGAATAGCAGCCCGGCCATGATGTACATCGTCACCGAATAGGCGTCGGCCTTGGCCACGCCGTGATCGATCTGGTATTCGCGGAGATAGTTCACAAGCACTGGCCCGAGCACACCCGCCGTCGACCAGGCGGTCAGCAGCCGGCCGTGAATAGCGCCGACATAGCGGGTACCGAAGATATCCTTGAGGTAAGCCGGTATGGTGGCGAAACCACCGCCGTACATGCTCATGATGATGCAATAGAACAGCACGAACAGCACGACATTGCCTGTCTTCCCTGTCCAGGGGACGCTGGCATACAGAGCCATTCCGAGCAGAAAGAAGACCATATAAGTGTTGCGGCGTCCGATATAGTCGGAGGTCGAGGCCCATAGAAACCGGCCGATCATATTGAAGATGCTAAGCAGCCCGACAAAGCCTGAGGCCGCAACGGCGCTGATGCGGCCCGGGAACATCTCCTGGCTCATGGCTGAGGCTTGGCCGAGCACGCCAATTCCGGCCGTGACGTTGAGGCAGAGCACGCCCCAGAGCAGGTAGAACTGCGCTGTTTTCAGTGCTTGGTCGACATGAACATCGGCGTCCGTCACGAGCTTCTTCGGCTGGGCTGGTGGAACATAGCCTCGGGGCGCCCAGCCTGGCGCGGGCACCCGCACGATGACAGCGCCCATCATCATGAAAAACATGTAGATCAAGCCCATCGTGATCAACGTCTCGGCCACGCCGACATGTGTGGGCGTGGAGAATTTCTGCATAAGCCAGACCGAGAGCGGTGAGGCGATTAGCGCGCCGCCCCCAAAGCCCATAATGGCCATTCCCGTCGCCATACCGGGCCGGTCCGGAAACCAGGTGATCAACGTCTTTACCGGCGAAATGTAGCCGATGCCAAGCCCACAGCCACCGATCACGCCGTAGCCGAGATAGATAATCCAAAGTTGGTGCAGATAGACGCCCAGCGC
>JBARKP010000038.1:0-104050 GCA_049801475.1 Methyloceanibacter sp. | reverse complement strand
AATTGGTTCTTACTCACAGCGGGCATCTCTCCCGGTCGCATGAACCGACTATTCGTCGTGGTTCAGCACGGGCGGTACATCTACTCTGGCCCTTAACAATACTGCAGCTCTGGGTTTACAAGGCCATTCGGAACGCATCGTAAGCAGCGCATCACTGCTGTGATTCTGAAGATGCGGTGAGTTGCGCGTCTTCGCCTTCGCGGATCATGATAACTTGGGGTGGATAGCGCTTACATTCGCCCATGGTTCCGACCTTGTCATGCTGCTCCCAGTACAGACACTTTCCGCACCGAGCATTGAGGGGTCCAGCTAATACTCGATTCCATCGCAACGCCTCCTGGGCGATCCTTTCCTCGAGCTATTATTACATGGCCGCACTCCCCAGAGGCGCACGTTAGCGACAACAGGAAGCCGACTGCTCACGCGCTCAATGGGGCCTTTCTCAGCGCATTAGGCCCTTGCGGCAGCGTGAGGGATCAGCCCGGTGCCGAAACAATCCAACCCGCGACAGAATCGTACCGGATATGAGTAGCGTCGCTGTCGCGAGGACGGTGATCATTAGCTGCTGGCTGCCGTCTACGTACCGCTAGCATCCTTCACACATTTAGTCGTGAAGCTCGTCTTGGCGGCGCCGGAGAGCTTTTTATCCGCCGCTGCCTTTTCGCATGAGGCCGTAGCGTCCGACTCGCACTTCTTCATGAAGCTGGTCAGGGCAGCTCCGGCGAGCTTCTTTTCCGTGGCCCGATCCTTACAGCTTTGCTCGGCCAGCGCTCCGGTGACGGCCAAGCTGGAAAGCAACAAAGCTAAAGCAAGACTTTTCATGACTTCCTCCCGAGATTGGTTATATCGGGAAGCTACGCCTTAAAATGAACGCGCGCTATCGGCGCTTGGCCGCAGACCTAGCGTGGTGGGGAGCTTGGCTGGATCGTGTGACAGAGGTTGTCGTCGCTCTACCTCCCGCTACGGAGTCGAAGTTTCGATGTGATAATTCGCACGTCACAAACACACGCTCACAGCGGGCCAGGCTGGCATTGAAAATCTGATGGAGGAGAAAGGCAGCGGTTAGCAGCGACTTCGCGCATCTGGATTAAGGCGAGCATGAGGCTGAATACTTGTTCCCCGCCTTATTTTGGGTGGGATGGCGGGGTAGAGCGCCCACCATTCCCTTCAACGCCAAATGAATGGGCCGCTAGAACTGGTTCAGCACGCCTCCATACAAATAGCCGTTAGATGCTCCTGAAAGCAGGCTCTGGAGCGGAACCAAGAGGATCTTCGCCATGACCAACAAGACCCTTCGCAATTCACTGACAGCCCTTGCATTTTTCGCCATCGCCGCCACTTTCGTCAGCGCCTCGAGCTTCGCCGCCGAATTTACCGTCCACCAAGGAAAGCGATACCGGGCAATCCTTGCCCTTAAGTCGGTCGAGCAGTTAGTTGACAACTCGCTGATCGCGCAAAAATTTCGCGACTTGGGCTTCTCTGGAGTGCGAGTTTCAGGTGCAGGAGCGATACGTCGGGTCGAAGGAGTCTGGCCAGGTAAGGATGCCAGCGCAAACATGCCTCCTCAGATCGTAGCGGTTGCTAAGTTGTGATAAGCGCCTGAGCCATGAGCGCCTCCAGGGAGAAGCTGGAGCAGTCTCTTAGACGGGCATGGCTACAAGGCCAAATGGGAGGCCGCCCAGAGGCCGCCGAATTGCGTATCAGCAGGGTGACAAGGACCCATCGAGTTGGGCCGCTTCGTGCCAAATCCGGACATAGACTGGCGTGGTGAGTATAGGCGGCCTATTCTGATCATGCAGCGCCGCCGAGAGGATCGGTGATGGTGAAAAAAACGCGTTTGACCCGAAGGTTTTCGCCAGGGTAAATGGCGGCTGAACCATCTCCAATGGTCGGAAGGATGAAGTTACCTTCTTACAGCGAGACCCTGAAAAGTTCACTTGATTGAAAAACGACCGAGACCCCACCGACCCTGCCGCGGCTGGACCGAGTGCGCGCGTCTGGGCGCAAGTTCTCGCTCGCTACCGGCAGCCCAGCTATGGCCGTGGTATTGTCGAGCTCGTAATCACAATACTACCGCTTGCGGCGCTCTGGGTGCTGATGTGGGCGATGCTTGATCTCGGCTATTGGTTCACACTGCCGCTCGCCATACCAGCCGCGGCGTTCCTGGTACGGCTCTTCATGATTCAGCACGATTGCGGCCACGGCTCCTTCTTCCGTCATCGGCTGGCAAACGATTGGATCGGCCGAATCATCGGCGTGCTGACGCTCACGCCCTACGGCTTCTGGCGGCGCACGCATGCCATGCACCACGCAAGCTCCGGAAATCTCGACCGTCGCGGCTTGGGCGACGTCGATACTCTCACCGTGGACGAATATCTCGCGCGCTCGATTTGGGGGCGGCTACGCTATCGTCTATACCGGCACCCACTGGTCATGTTCGGCATCGGCCCCGCGTATCAATTCATTCTCAAGCACCGACTCCCGGTCGGGCTGATGCGCCGCGGCTGGCAGCCCTGGGCCAGCACCATGGGGACCAATATCGCGATCGTCACGCTCGTCTGGTTCATCGGCATCAAAGCGTTCCTGCTCGTGTATCTTCCGATCTCCCTGCTCGCGGCCTCAGCCGGCGTGTGGCTGTTCTATGTGCAACATCAATTCGAGCGCACCACATGGGACAATGACAGCGAGTGGAACTTGCACCAAGCCGCCTTGCACGGCAGCTCGCATTACGACCTACCCGCGTTCCTGCGCTGGTTCACGGCCAATATCGGCGTGCACCACGTGCATCACCTCTGTAGCCGTATCCCATATTACCGGCTTCCGCGCGTGATGCGCGAGCATCCGGAACTCCGCGATGTTAGCCGGCTGACGCTGCTTGAAAGCTTCCGCTGCGTGCGCCTTGTGCTGTGGGACGAGAGGCAACGCCGCTTGGTGCCATTTCACGACGTCCGGGCGTCGGGTTAAAGCGCGTTGTCGGTCGTTTGTCCTCGGGCCTCGCGACCACCCGAATACGATGTCCGAAATAGGTGCCTTAACGCGTTCTCGATGAATGCAGGGCGATTGTCTCGAATCGCCACTCAGCGATCAGCCGGCGCGAGCTCGGTAAGAAAGAATCGCAGTATTTCGCGCGAGGCATCGGGCCCAAGCGGGTCCGTGTAAGTGCCGTCTGCGCTGCCGCCCGACCAGGCATGGCCGCTTCCGTGGACGAGCCATTGCTCCACCACGGACGATCCGGTCTTGTCGCGGGTGACGGCACGGCTATAGGTCCGGCCAGCCGAGGATCGGGCCTTCGCGCGCTCCACACTGTCACCGATCTTAGCCTGTGCCTTGATGATCTTTTCAGCGTTCGACGGATGGACAATGCGATCCGCGTCGCCATGGCGCCTCCCGCGGACAGACCCGCCACCAACGAACGAGGCGCCGGCCCGAAGCCGACGCCCCTGCTGTCTCACGGCCTCGTCTGCCGTTAAAAGGACGCCGGCTGACGCCGACGCCGGGGTCCTCTCCTGTAGGCCCAGAGACCGACCTCGATCTCGTGCTCATCGAGGATTCTTTCGCAAATGTCGTGATACTTACTCAGGAGACGCCGTAGAGGCGTGATCGGGCGAATGGTGGGGCTAGTTCGCATTTCAACCGTCTCTTCCCACTGCTTAACGTACTGCTCCGCTTCATCCTCTACTTGGTTGCGGTCTTCGTCACTCATTGTTGGCAGCTCGCCATAGCCAAGTTCGCGCGCCACTAGCGCACATATCTCATCAAATTTTTTCGTCTTTTGGGCATAGAGCAGTTTGAGTTTCGTCATGGCTCCAATCCCTCTTTCTTTGGCGGCAGCACCCTATCCGCCGTTCTCGAAGCTTCCCCCAGACCCCAAACGGCCAATTAGCGACTAAGGTTCCAACCCGACAGGACGACATCACAAAAAGGGCGCCGGCCGAAGCCGACGCCCCTCAGATGCGCATCGGCTAGAGACGAGAGAAGCCCCGGCCGAGGGATGCTCGACCGAGGCTGGCAATTGCAGGAGAGTTACAGGGTAAGCGCTAGCTCGTCGTTTGTTCGATCATGCCAATTGGCGGCCGCCCAAGCTATTTGAGCGGCGGGTGCGCGATTGGCTCCGCGTAGACGGCCTGCTGATGGTGAAAGCAGCCTCCCAGCGCAACAGCAGCTGTGATGATGATGGCGCAAGCTATAAAGACGCGCATGGATCAATCCCCCGTTCCCTGTCGATTCTAGGATCGACTATAAAGGTTTTTCCCGGGGGAACTGTGACACTTCGGACACGTGAAGATTAAATCGAGAGGGAGCGCCAGCCCACCAATGGCGATGCGCCGGGCGTGAGGTTGAGGAAGCTATGACCGGCCGCCCCCGGGGGCCGTCCTTCGGGGCAGCCTTTTGTTTTGAGGCCTGTGAGCGCTCCAACAAAGTTCTCGAAGCTACACTGGATACAGGCGCCGACAGCTTCACCCTCGCGATCAGCCACCTGGAGGGAAGGGTCGCCGTCCTCGACGCGATCAGGGAGCGGCGCCCGCCCCTGAGGCCGGAGGCGGTCGTCGAGGAGTTCGCCGCCCTGCTGAGGCGGTGGTGCCCAAAGCCGCGGCCCAGCTCGGGCAGTGATCGAGCATCGGGCCGACTGATGAAGAAGTAAGAGGACCAAACGGCGTCAACCTCATCCCAACGAAGGCAGTTCCGCGCCAGATGATCGCAGAATAGCCATTCGTCGACGACAGCAGCATCATCACATTGCAAATTCGGGAATGTCCGCTTTGGGTCATTAGCCGACATAACGGCCCGCTCGCGTCATGTCCGCTTTACCCCCGATAGCGGACATTCGTCGGTGCAGGTGGGATGTCCGCTAAGTGCCATTAGGCGACATTGGTATGTCCCTTACTTGCCGGGAGCGGACAAGGAAGCCCCGGCGTGGGGAGAAGAGAGGATGGCCGGGGCTTAGAGGTTAGGATTGCTGCGTAAGCTCAATACTGGTGGGCGCCAGCGACGCGGGAAGTCATCGCCCCCAGATCGGGTTAACGGCGTCTCTGGCGCGCTGTCAGTGTCGACTATTTCGGTACACCCACAAACAGGGCGCCGGTCAGTTTGCCATCCTCACTCATGAGCGGTGCGTAGTTGCCTTGGTAGTTTCGACCAAAAACGGTCACTGGCCCGGTGTAGGAGTGTTTTTCGGCCAAGGCTTTGTAGGCCGGGCTATCATGGTCAAGTTTTGTATTTACGGCGGATTTTCCATTGTCCATCAAGGTTGTTTCGGTTCGGACAAAATCCTTACCGTCATAAGAAAGGACGCTGGAGTCGAGTTTGCTTTGCGCCAATGAAGCGCTGCTACCAAGCACTGTAACGGGCAACAATAGGCTCAAAATCAGGAACAATCTTCTCATTGCATTCTCCTCGGGCAGGCCCAGCGAACCGTCGCCCTGGCGGCCCACTTTCGTTTATCACTGGGTGCGGGGAACGCCGTTGAGTTAGATCAAGTTTCGCCGCCCATATGTCCGCTTTGGGTCATTAGCCGACATAACCGCCCGTTCGCGTCATGTCCGCTTTACCCCCGATAGCGGACATTCATCGGTGCAGGTGGGATGTCCCAAAAGTGCCACAAGCGGACATTATTGGGTGTCAAGACAACACGCGCGTGGCCCCATCCAATGCCGTCGACGACTTCACCTTATCGTTGATCGCCAGTCAGCCAAAGGCGTCCAAGGAAGACTGATAGGATTGCGTGCAAAGCAACCGCGGGCCACAGAACGATGCCGGTCAATCCATCTGCTATTCCGAGGTACGCAAGAAACAGCGTGACGAGCGCGCTGTAGGTCAACATGCCGACTAACGGTGGCCCAGGCCAGCAGGCGATCCCCAGACCGATCAAGGCGATGCCGGCCACGCGCGCTACAGCTATTGCGACGCCACTGAGGTCTTCGCCCAACAACAGATACGCAACGAGCGACGGGACAATCAGTAACGCCAAGCCGGTCGCGGCCTCGGCGACCGCGGCGAAAATGAGAGCCCTTTTCATCGCCCCGATTTCACCTAGTCCTTTTCGCGCGCGACCCGATTGTAAGGCTGGAAGGTGTTACGGCTTTGCTTCTGCGTGCTGCTCGGGCTCGAGCTTGAAGGTCAGCTTGTCGATCTTGCCGGTGAACTTGAACGGAACGTCGTAGCGATACTCGACCATGGCGACTCCGGTGCGGGTATCCTCGCCGATGTCGAAAGTTTCGTCCTCCGGGAACGTGATCGGGGTGGTGTGGTCCAGAGTGTTTTTGGCCACCTCCTGTCCATCCACCGACATACGCCAGTGCCGCCCTTGCCCAGACCCGGCCCGTCGGGCTTGAAGTCGAAGACGATGGTGTGTTTGCCCGCTTCGAGCTCGGGCCCCTCCCACATCGTGCGCTTGAGGTCGAGCAAGTTGTAGAGGAACACCACCTTGCCCCGACCGACGCCGAAGTCACCCTTGCTTAGGAACAGGCCGTAGCCGCCGAAGCGACCGCCCTCGGTGACGATCATGCCTTCACCGCCCCCCTCGGGGATCTCGACCTCGGCTGTTATGGTGTAGCCCTTGTTCAGGATGCTCGGCGCCGCGCTCGCCGGCACGCCGGTCAGTTCGCCAGAATAGGTGAACTCGGTTCGTCCCGCTGTGAGGCTCGGGCGCGGCGTGTTCCAGCGGGCGAGCGTAGAGTTATCGAGCGGCAGCACGTCGTACTTCTTTGCCTCGGAATAGAAGAGGTCCTGCATCTCCTTGAGCTTCTCAGGCATCTTGGCGGCGAGATCGCTGTACTCGGTGGGGTCCTCTTCGACGTTATAGAGCTCCCAGTTGTACCCGGTGATCACATCCGGAGGCGTCTTGGTGCTCAGCTCCCACGGGAGAGTTACGGGGGACGTAGCCGCCACCCACCCGTCGTGATAGATGGAACGATTGCCGAGCATCTCGAAATATTGCGTCGTGTGCCGGGTCGGGGTGTCGGCGTTCGCCTTGTCCCATGTGTACACCATGCTTACGCCTTCGATGGGGCGCTGCTCGATGCCGTTGATCGTGTCGGGCGCGGGGATGCCGGTCGCTTCGAGTATGGTCGGCACGATGTCGACGACGTGGTGGAATTGGCGGCGGATGCCACCCGCGTCGTTGATATGTCCAGGCCAGGACATGACTATGCCTTGAGCCGTTCCGCCGAAATGTGACGGCACCTGCTTCACCCACTTGAAGGGCGTGTCCATCGCCCACGCCCAACCCGCCGCGAAATGCGGGAAAGTGCGTTCCGATCCCCAAAACGGATACCAGAGGAACTGATCCTTGACCGGCACCGAGACGCCGTTGAACGTGGTGAACTCGTTCGGCGTGCCATTGACCATGCCTTCGGCGCTCGCACCGTTGTCGCCGCCGATGTAGATGATCAGCGTGTTGTCGAGCTCGCCAAGGTCTTCGACCTCCTGGATGACGCGTCCGATCTCATTGTCGGCATAGGCGAGGTAGGCCCCATAGATGTCAGCCTGCTTGATGAAGAGCGTTTTCTCCTCGAGGCTCAGGGTATCCCATTTCGGCAGTCCGTCTGGCCACGGTGTCAACTGCGCATTCGCGGGCATGATGCCAAGCCGCTTCTGGTTGGCGAAGATGGTCTCGCGCAGCTTGTTCCAGCCGTCGTCGAAGAGATGCATATTACTGATCTTCTTGATCCACTCAGGCGTCGGATGATGAGGCGCATGGGTGGCGCCCGGCACGTAATAGACAAACCAAGGTTTGCCGGGAGCGATCTCCTCGTTCTGCTTCATGTACTGGATGGCATCATCCGCCATCGCCGTTTCCAAGTTCCAACCCGGGTTGCCCTGGAAGGGATAGATGGCCGTTGTGTTGCGGAACAGGTTCGGTTGCCACTGGCTGGCGTCGCCGCCAACGAACCCGTAGAAATAGTCGAAGCCCATTCCGTTAGGCCATTGGTTGAATGGCCCGGCCTGGCTCGACTGATAAGAGGGTGTGTTGTGGTCCTTGCCGAACCACGCGGTCGCATAACCGTTGTCCTTGAGGATGGTACCAATGGTGCCTTTCTCAATCGGGATGATCGAGTCGTAACCCGGGAACCCTGTCGCTATTTCGCCGACCACCCCGAAGCCGACCGAATGATGGTTGCGGCCGGTGATTAGCGCCGCCCGGGTCGGCGAGCACAGCGACGTCGAATGGAAGTTCGTGTAGCGCAGTCCCTCTCTTGCGATGCGATCCATCGTGGGAGTGGGTATGACACCGCCGAAGGTGCTTGGTGCGCCGAAACCCTGATCGTCCGTCATAATGAGGAGGATGTTTGGCGCGCTCTTGGGTGGCACGATGCGCGGCGCCCACCACGGCATCGACTCCGAGGCCTTGTCCTTGATCACCCCGCCGAATTTCGGATCGGGCGGCGGGAGTTGCTTTCCGTCTATGGTAGTGGTGGCGCTCGGCGAACCTGGGACACCTGTGATCTGCTGAGCCAGTGCCGGCAGACAACCGAGGGCGAGAAGACCTGCGGCGCCAAGCAGGCTGCGACTGATTTTCATGGCGGATAATTCCCGTTGGGATGAGGTGCCTTGGCAAAAAAGGGTCGCCGACTTTGGTGGGAAAAATGATCGCCGCGAGCGAACCGCACTTTGACACATATCAAATGGGCCGGTCGGGCAAAAGGTCGCTGTGCCCAAGCGGCTGAGGTAAATTTATTGGGGAACAGCCGTAGAGATCCATGGATCACCCCGCCAGCCTTGCATTGAGTGGAATATTAAGTGGTAGGCTTCTGTCTAATCGGAATTTCTCGGTAAACCTTTGATTTTATTGGTGCCGGCTGGAGGATTCGAACCCCCGACCTACTGATTACAAATCAGCCGCTCTACCAACTGAGCTAAGCCGGCGCCAGGTAGCATCATCTTGCGGCGGGATAGACCGCTCCCGATGAGAGGATCGGGCACCTCGCTCACTCTTAGCTCTGTTTCCCGAGCGTTTCCACTCACGCCGATTGTCTGGTGTCCAAGGCGTCAATGCCGAACTCGTGCCAGACGCGCGCCCTATCTCCGGCCTGCGAGGATCCCGGCGAGGAAGGCGATGGCGAGCAGAGGAAGGGGGCCAATCTGCTGCACGGCTTTGCCAAGGCCCTGATCGACGAGGCCGACACCCTCGCCGGTTGCGGCGAGTGGACCGGGCTTTGCGCGTTTCGGTTTCCTCCCGAAGAGCGGCACGGTTGCGAGGACGAGAAGCCCAACGAGCAGCAAACACGCAGCGACAATTCCCGCCGCCTGAACCGCGCTGAACTGATAGATCGAGACCAGCGCCTGATAGGCTGCGAGCAAGCCGAAAGCCGTCGCGGCGATGAGCAACACCACCGCGACGGCAATGAAGACGGCCTGCCGGAGAGAGCGCTCGAACGATTCCTTTAATCGAGCGCCGATCTGCAGGGTTGAAAGCAGCGCTAGCGCCGTGCGCAGCATGGAGGTTCGCTCCTAGCGCCGGGTGAAGACGCCGAACAGGAAGCCCAAACCTACGGCGATGGCCACCGCTGAAAGCGGGTTCTGCCTGATCGCCTCTTCCGCTTGGTTCGCTGTCTCCATCGCCTTGTCTTGGGCGCGGCCGATCTGCTTGTTGGCAATGCGCCCGACCGTCGAGCTCAAGCTCTGGATGTCGGCGCGGATCGCATCGATCTGGTCCGCAAGATCTTCGGTGTTGCGGCTCGTGGCGGCCGCGGTGCTCTTCTTGCCCGAGCGCATGTCGGTGTCGGTCGAGGACATTGGGGGGTTCCTTCCTTGAAGCATTGAGGGGGTGGCGAGGGATAGGCAACGTCTGTTGGGAAATCCGGTTCCGCAAGGGAGTATAGAACCGCCTTGCCAGAAAAGAGTTGAGAGGCGAGAGAATTTTATTGTCAAGCGGCCTGTCGATCCGAGACACGACAGCGCGTAGGCGGCCTTCCGTCCTTTCGTCTGAGACTTGCCCAACGAGATAAGCTAGAGTGCGCGGAGGTCCGAGGGGGTTGCCAGGGGACGTTCGTCTATGCGCTTAGCGAAGCTTGTGCTAGCCGGCATCGCCACCTTCAGTCTTCTGACCGTGCTTCAGCCAAACGCTTCTGGCGCCCAGAGTCTTGCGGCAATGGCAACGGCGCGTGGCGCCGGTCCCGCCCTGGGCTCTGCGCCCGAGCGCGTGCTTATTCCTATCTTCCATTCCGGGCGTTCCACCTCCTTTTATTGCTATCCACGCAATTATTGGTGGTTCTACCGGCCCTATACGACCGCCACGGAAAGCTATGCGCGTTGCCTGCCCTATTTCCACTATCCCCCTCAGGCCTATAAGGGCCGCGGGGGCGCTGGCCGATTTAAGTAGAAATTCGAGCGCCGCCGCCGCGCCGCCAAGCCTGTTTGCAATCCCGCCAGCGGGAGAGAAGACGACCCTTAAGGCACTGAGAAAGGTTCGCCAGATGCAAATGGAGGTGACTATGCGCAACGTGATTATGGCCATTACTCTCGGCGGGGCCGTGCTGGTCGGAATGGCGAAGATGCCGACCTTGGCGACTGAGACGGGCTACTTTTCCAAACTGCCGGAAGCCGTGCAGACCTTCAAACCGGACCTCCTGCTGGTGGGGTATAGGCACGGCGACCAGTATTGCCAAGACCGCGAATGCGTCAGCTACTATTCATGCGGTTACTACAAGAAGTGTTGTAGCAGTTATCAATATTATGATTGCGCCCCCTATGGCGGCGGTGGAGGTTACTACAAGAAGCGCTACTATAATGGTGGTGGAAGCGGATATTAGAGCCTCTATGCTTCTCTAGGACCGCTGGCGGCTTCGGCCGCCAGCTTCATTTTCGGATGTATCGCATGCTAATAATTCAACGCAATTCCACGTTGGCAACTCTTCGAACCCGATCCATCTGCCGGCGCCTGCCTATTATCGGTCCGGGCGCTTATTACCCCTACTACGGCCTATTCTCCCGTTTATTATGGCGGTTGTGTTGCCGGGCCCGGTAACTGCTACTTGCGCTGGACTGCTGGTACGACGCCTTCGGCCGGCGCTTCTGCAGCTAGGCCGCAAGGTGGCACCCGGCCGCCATGGGTTAAGTCTGAAGGGGGGGCCTACGATCCTCCGCCTTTCGCCTACATCGCTCAACGCGACCGTGCTTGTCAGCGAAATTGCGCTAGAGCGGGCGCGTAGCAGTGGTTGCCCAATGGAGCGCGATCGCCGCTGCGTTGGAGATATTAAGGCTTGCGAGCGGGCCTTTGGTCGAGATGCGACAGAGCCGGTCGCAGTTCTCTTGCGTCAGCTGCCGGAGGCCCTTACCCTCCGCGCCGAGCACGAGGGCGAGCGGCAAGGTCCGCGCCGCGATCTCGAGCGCTTCGCTAGCGTCCACAGCCAATCCAACACGACAGAACCCGCGTTCGCCAAGCTCGCCTAGCGCTTGTGCCAGATTTCCCACCAGGATCACCGGCACGACATCAAGGGCGCCGCTCGCGGCTTTGGCCAAGGCGCCGGCAAGCGGCGGACTATGCCGGGCCGGCATGACGAGCCCGGCGGCGCCGAAGGCCGCGGCAGAGCGCAACACGGCGCCCACATTCTGCGGGTCCGTCACCTGATCGAGCACAAGCACGATTCCTTCAGGTGCCACCTCGTCGATGCCGATCGGAGGGAGGGGGGCCGTCTCGAGCAGTACACCCTGATGCACGGCGTCGGAGCCCACCATCCGATCGAGCTGTCTTGGCAGGGCAAGCTCGACCGTGACGCCGCGCGCCCTCAAGGGCGCCTCGAGCCGCCGCGCGGCATTCTCGGTTGCGAGTAACCTCCCGATCAGCCGTTTCGGATTGGCAAGGGCCGCCTCGACAGCGTGCACCCCGTAAAGCAGGATGTGGTCAAATTCGGAGTCCCGCCGCGTGCGTATCGGCTTGCCGCGCAAGGCCAAAAAGGGCTTCGACGGCCTATGCTTGGGGCGCGGCATGGGAACTGGCCTCTCGAAGGCTTGGACGGAGTCCCCTAGATGGCCTAAAAGGCTGCAAGGTTAAACAGTTTTGCGAAAGTGCTGCCCGATTTTGAGTTGACAGGGATCGGCGCGCTTACCATAAACCCGTTTGAGGCGGACCCTGCCGGCCGACGGCGGGCGTTTTGGTTTGGTTGAATTCACCAATCGACAATCCATCTTCCAAAGGAGGGGTGCCCGAGTGGCTAAAGGGGACGGGCTGTAAACCCGTTGGCTATGCCTACGTAGGTTCGAATCCTACCCCCTCCACCACGCAACTCCTTCGGAGACCGATGGATGCGGGTGTAGCTCAATGGTAGAGCAGCAGCCTTCCAAGCTGAGGACGAGGGTTCGATTCCCTTCACCCGCTCCAGAACGCTGCGCTTGCAGGATGGGCCCCCGAGACGCGAACAGGCGAGGGCGAGGCGGTTCGGATGGAGCAGGCGATAGGAGTGTAGCTCAACTGGCTAGAGCACCGGTCTCCAAAACCGGGGGTTGGGGGTTCGAGTCCCTCCACTCCTGCCAGCATGGGGTCGAAGGAGGCGAGGTTGGCGTGACCGAGAGGGTCGCGCCGGGCAAGGAATTGAGATGGCGAGGACGAATCCATTCGTATTTCTGCAGCAGGTCCGGACCGAGGTCTCCAAGGTCACGTGGCCGACGCGCAAAGAGACGGTCATCACGACTATCATGGTCCTCGCGATGGTGGTGATGGCTGCGCTCTTTTTCCTCGTCGCCGATCAGGTCTTGAGCTTCTTCGTGACCTTCGTCCTCGGTATCGGCCGGTAAGAGGTCAAGTCGCCAATGACAACGCGCTGGTACATCGTCCACGCATATTCGAACTTCGAGCGGAAGGTCGCCGACTCGATCAAGGAGCGTGCGGCCGGCGCCGGGCTCTCGGACAAGTTCGAGGAAGTGCTCGTGCCGATGGAAGAGGTCGTGGAGATGCGCCGCGGCCGGAAGGTCAGTTCCGAGCGGAAGTTCTTCCCAGGCTATGTGCTCGTGAAGATGGAGCTCAACGATCAGACCTACCACCTGATCAAGAACACGCCGAAGGTGACGGGCTTTCTCGGCACCGACAACAAGCCAATCCCGATCAGCGACGAGGAGGCTGGCCGCATCCTGCAGCAGGTGCAGGAGGGCGTGGAACGGCCGAAACCTTCAGTCACCTTCGAGATCGGCGAGCAGGTGCGCGTGGCCGACGGGCCGTTCGCCTCGTTCAACGGGCTCGTCGAGGAAGTCGATGAGGAGCGGGCAAGGCTCAAGGTGGCGGTATCGATTTTCGGCCGGGCGACGCCGGTCGAGCTCGAATATGGCCAGGTGGAGAAGCTTTGAGCTTTATAAAGCGTAAGCGGGAAGGCGCGGGAAGAGTAGACGATGGCGAAGAAGATCGACGGTTACATCAAGCTGCAAGTGCCGGCGGGCAAGGCGAACCCATCGCCGCCGATCGGTCCTGCGCTCGGTCAACGAGGGGTCAACATCCCGGAGTTCTGCAAGCAGTTCAATGCGGCGACGCAAGGACTTGAGGAGGGCTCGCCGATCCCGACCGTAATCACGGTCTATGCCGACCGCTCCTTCACCTTCGAGATGAAGACGCCGCCTGCGTCGTTTCTGCTCAAGAAGGCGGCCAAGATCGGCAAGGGCTCGCAGGCTCCCGGACGTACGGGAGCGGGCAGCGTGACGCAGGAGCAGCTTCGCCAGATCGCCGAGGTCAAGATGAAGGATCTCAACGCCAACTCGGTCGAACAGGCGATGAAGATCATTGCGGGCTCCGCCCGCTCGATGGGGCTGGAGGTCCAGGAGTAGCCATGAGCAAACCCGGCAAACGCACTACCGCGGCGCGTGAGACGGTCGAGCGCGATAAGCTTTATTCGCTCGAAGAGGCGGTGAAGCTTGTCAAGGACGCGGCGAAGGCCAAGTTCGATGAGACCATCGAGGTCGCGCTCAATCTCGGCGTCGATCCCCGCCACGCCGACCAGATGGTGCGCGGCGTCTGCCAGTTGCCGAACGGGTCAGGGCGCAAGCTCCGCGTCGGCGTGTTCGCCAAAGGCGCCAAGGCCGAGGAGGCCAAAAAGGCCGGCGCCGACGTTGTGGGCGCCGAGGATCTCGTCGAGCAGGTGCAGAAAGGCGTCATCGACTTCGACCGCTGCATCGCCACGCCGGACATGATGCCGCTTGTCGGGCGGCTTGGAAAGGTCTTGGGCCCGCGCGGACTGATGCCGAACCCCAAGGTTGGGACGGTCACGACCGACGTCACGCAAGCGGTCGCCGCGGCCAAGGGTGGTTCGGTCGAGTTTCGCGTCGAGAAGGCCGGCATCGTCCAGGCCGGGGTGGGCAAGGCGAGCTTCACCGAGAAGGCGCTCGTCGAGAACATCCGCGCGCTCATCGATGCGGTGATGAAGGCCAAGCCGTCCGGCGCCAAGGGCACCTTCGTCAAGCGTGTGGCGGTGACGTCCACCATGGGACCGGGCGTAAAGGTCGAGCCCGCCAGCGTGGTGAGTGGGGTGCATTGAGAGTTTTCGGGGCCTCTTGAGGTCCCGGACCGCTTCATTCAAGCGGTCCGAACCTGTCCGAGATTGCAGGTGCGGGCGACCGCTTAAGCCTTTTGGGCCTGCATGAGACGGGAGACGAACGGTACAAGGTTTCGGAAGCACCGCGACCTGGAGATCGGTTTGAACCTCGTAAGTGGCTCTATCGCTGTTCGCGTGCGAGCCAGGACAGGCAACGGAGCGCCGCTTGGAAGAGCGGGGCGCGGCTTGCCGTCTGCCCTGGCACTTCTTGCGGCAAGGTAAGGTGAAGGGGCCGAGGGTGCTTGCCTCGATCCCGCAACTGACGGAGTGAGTTGTGGATAGAGCTGAGAAGCGCGAAGTGGTAGCGGCGCTTCACGACGTCATCGCCAAGCCTGGCGTGATTGTCGTCGCTCACTATGCCGGGCTGACGGTCGCCGACATGACTAGGTTCCGCCGTGACGTGAGAAGCGTGGGCGGCCGGGTCAAGGTGGCCAAGAACAGCCTCGTGAGGCTCGCCCTGGAGGGGACCGACGCCAAGGGTATAGCGGACTTGCTGCGGGGACCGACCTGCATCGCCTATTCCGCAGACCCCGTGGCGGCACCGAAAGTCGCCGTCAAATTCGCCAAGACCAACGACAAGTTCGTCATTCTTGGCGGCGCGATGGGAACGACGGTGCTGGATGCCCAAGGGGTGAGCACACTCGCAAACCTGCCGTCGCTCGACGAGCTTCGGGCCAAGCTGATCGGACTCGTTCAGGCACCGGCGAGCAAGATCGCCCGCGTGCTGAATGCGCCCGGCGCTCAGCTGGCGCGCGTGTTTGCGGCCTACGGCAAGGCAGGTGAGGCGGCGTGAGCTGCCGGGATTGAACCAGTTTAGGAACTTACGAGGATATCTCAATGGCTGATTTGCAGAAAATCGTCGACCAGCTCTCTGGCCTCACCGTGCTTGAGGCGGCGGAGCTTGCCAAAATGCTTGAGGAGAAATGGGGCGTCTCGGCTGCGGCACCCGTGGCCATGATGGCCGCGGCCGCCGGCGGCGAGGCTCCCGCTGTCGAGGAAAAGACGGAGTTCAACGTCGTCCTGACCTCCGCCGGAGCGCAAAAGATCAATGTCATCAAGGAGGTGCGGGCGATTACCAGCCTTGGCCTCAAGGAGGCCAAAGATCTCGTTGAGAGCGCGCCGAAGGCAGTGAAGGAAGGCGTGAGCAAGGACGAAGCGGAGAAGTTCAAGAAGCAGCTTGAAGCTGCAGGCGCGACCGTCGAGCTGAAGTAGATTGGTTGAAATGCGCCCGGGCGGACCCCATATAGGCTTTCCCGGTTTCCGCCCGGGGCAACCAAGCAACTGTGACGTTGACGCTTCCCCAGAACCTCCGCAAGTCGTGCGGAGGTTCCGGTGAGCCGTCTCGTCGAGCTTTGAGAGGACCACATGGCGCAGCAGACTACGAACGGTCATAAGCGTTTGCGGAAGATGTTCGGCCGCATCCATGAAGTGGCCGAGATGCCGAACCTCATTGAGGTGCAGAAGCAGTCCTACGATCAGTTCCTGATGGTGGACGAGCCGGAAGGTGGCCGTCTCGATGAAGGGCTGCAGGCCGTATTCCGCTCGGTGTTCCCGATCCGGGATTTCGGTGAGCGCGCGCAGCTCGAATTCGTGCGCTACGCCTTCGAGCAGCCGAAATACGACGTCGACGAGTGCCAGCAGCGCGGCATGACCTTTGCCGCGCCGCTCAAGGTGACGCTCCGGCTGATCGTGTTCGATGTGAATGAGGAGACCGGCGCCCGCTCCGTCAAAGACATCAAGGAGCAGGACGTCTATATGGGCGACATGCCGTTCATGACCTCGAACGGCACCTTCGTCATCAACGGCACCGAGCGCGTCATCGTCTCGCAGATGCACCGGTCGCCCGGCGTGTTCTTTGACCACGACCGCGGCAAGACCCATTCCTCGGGCAAGCTGCTCTTCGCGGCCCGCATCATTCCCTATCGCGGCTCCTGGCTCGACTTCGAGTTCGATGCCAAGGACATTGTTTTTGTGCGCATTGACCGGCGGCGGAAGCTTCCGGTGACCACGCTTCTTTATGCGCTCGGGCTCGAGGATGAGGAGATCCTCGCCACCTTCTACGACCGCATCGTGCTGAAGGCCACCAAGGAAGGCTGGCGCATGCCATTCCGGCCCGACAGGATGCGCGGCATCAAATCGACGAGCGACCTGATCGACGCCAAGACCGGCAAGGTCGCGATCGAGGCCGGCCGCAAGGTCACGGCGAGGCTTGCCAAGAAGCTCGCCGATGAAGGCCTGAAGGAGCTCCTCGTGAAGGACGAGGACCTCTATGGCCGCTATCTCGCCGAGGACATCGTCAATCTGGAGACCGGCGAGATCTATGGCGAGGCGGGCGAGGAGCTCGACGTCAAGCTCGTCGCCAAGCTGCGGGAGCTCGGCCTTAAGGAGGTCCCGATCCTCGATATCGATCACGTCAATGTCGGCGGCTTCATCCGCAACACGCTCGCCATCGACAAGAACTCGAACCCCGAGGAGGCGCTTCTCGACATCTATCGGGTCATGCGCCCCGGCGAGCCGCCCACGCTGGACGCGGCAGCGACGCTGTTCAACAGCATCTTCTTCGATTCCGAGCGCTACGACCTCTCGGCCGTCGGCCGGGTCAAGATGAACATGCGTCTCGATCTGGAATGCCCGGACACGGTGCGCACGCTGCGCAAGGAGGACATTCTGGCCGTGATCAAGACGCTCGTGGGCTTGCGCGACGGCAAGGGCGAGATCGACGACATCGATCATCTTGGCAACCGCCGGGTGCGGTCTGTCGGCGAGCTGATGGAGAACCAGTATCGCGTGGGACTCCTGCGCATGGAGCGGGCAATCAAGGAGCGCATGAGCTCCGTCGATATCGACACCGTGATGCCGCAGGACCTGATCAATGCGAAGCCCGCTGCCGCGGCGGTGCGCGAATTCTTCGGTTCCTCGCAACTGTCGCAGTTCATGGATCAGACCAACCCGCTGTCGGAGATCACCCACAAGCGGCGGCTCTCTGCCCTTGGACCGGGTGGGCTCACTCGCGAGCGCGCCGGCTTCGAGGTGCGCGACGTGCACCCGACCCATTACGGCCGCATCTGCCCGATCGAGACGCCGGAGGGACCGAATATCGGCCTCATCAACTCGCTCGCGACCTATGCGCGGGTGAACAAATACGGCTTCATCGAGAGCCCCTACCGCCGCGTGGTCAAGGCCAAGGTGACCGACGAGGTGGTCTATCTTTCGGCCATGGAGGAGGCGCGCTACATCATTGCCCAAGCCAATGCCAAGCTTGCGCCCAACGGCACCTTCACCGAGGATCTGATCGTCTGCCGGCATGCGGGCGACGTTGAACTCATGCCACCTGACAAGGTCGACCTCATCGACGTGTCGCCGAAGCAGCTCGTGTCGGTGGCGGCCGCGCTGATCCCGTTCCTCGAGAACGACGACGCCAACCGCGCGCTGATGGGCTCGAATATGCAGCGCCAGGCGGTGCCGCTGATCACGGCCGAAGCGCCGCTCGTTGGCACCGGCATGGAAGAGGTTGTGGCGCGCGACTCCGGCGCCGCCATTGGCGCGAGGCGCACGGGAATCGTCGATCAAGTCGACGCCACCCGCATCGTCATCCGCGCCACGGAGGAGACCGATCCCTCGAAGTCGGGCGTCGACATCTATAATTTGCGCAAGTTCCAGCGTTCGAACCAGAACACCTGCATCAACCAGCGCCCCCTCGTGACCGTGGGCGACTCCGTGCATGAGGGGGAAATCATCGCCGACGGTCCGTCGACCGATCTCGGCGAGCTTGCGCTCGGGCGGAACGTGCTCGTCGCCTTCATGCCGTGGATGGGCTACAATTTCGAGGATTCCATCCTGATCTCCGAGCGCGTCGTGCGCGACGACGTGTTCACTTCGATCCATATCGAGGAATTCGAGGTAATGGCCCGCGACACCAAGCTCGGGCCGGAAGAGATCACGCGCGACATTCCCAATGTCTCTGAGGAGGCGCTGAAGAACCTCGACGAGGCAGGCATCGTGTATATCGGCGCCGAGGTGAATCCGGGCGACATCCTGGTCGGCAAGATCACGCCGAAAGGCGAAAGCCCAATGACGCCGGAGGAGAAGCTGCTCCGCGCCATCTTCGGCGAGAAGGCCTCAGACGTGCGCGATACCTCGCTCAAGCTGCCGCCCGGCGTTTCGGGCACCGTCGTGGAGGTGCGCGTCTTCAACCGCCACGGCGTGGAGAAGGACGAGCGCGCCATGGCCATCGAGCGGGAGGAGATCGAGCGCCTCGCCAAGGACCGCGACGACGAACTCGCCATCCTCGACCGCAACGTTTATGGCCGTCTGAAAGACGTGCTCATGCACAAGGTCGTGGCCAAGGGGCCGAAGGGCATCAAGAAGGACGCCAAGATCACCGAGGTGCTGCTCGACGAGGTCGTCCGCACCTATTGGTGGGAGATCGCGCTCAAGAACGAGAAGGCCATGGCCGAGGTCGAGGCCATTCGCCGCCAATATGAAGACGCCAAGAAGGGACTGGAGCAGCGCTTCGTCGACAAGGTCGACAAGCTGCAGCGCGGCGACGAGCTGCCACCCGGCGTGATGAAGATGGTCAAGGTCTTCGTCGCCGTGAAGCGCAAGATCCAGCCTGGCGACAAGATGGCCGGACGCCATGGCAACAAGGGCGTCATCAGTATGATCGTGCCAATCGAGGACATGCCTTATCTTGAGGACGGGATTCCGATCGATATTGTGCTCAACCCGCTCGGCGTTCCGAGCCGCATGAATGTGGGCCAGATCCTGGAGACCCATCTCGGCTGGGCTTGCCGGGGCTTGGGGCGCAAGATCGGCGAGGCGCTTGACGCCTATCATGCCTCGAAGAGGGTCAAGCCGCTGAAAGACTTGCTCAAAGCCGTCTATGGCGATGACAAGGCGGTCAACGCCCTGAAGGAGGATCAGCTCATCGAGGCGAGCGAAAGCTTGCGCATGGGCGTCCCCGTTGCCACGCCCGTGTTCGACGGAGCCCATGAAGGCGATGTCACGGCGCTGCTCGAAGCTGCCGATCTCGACAGCTCTGGTCAAGTTACCTTGTATGACGGACGCACGGGCGAGGCCTTCGAGCGTAAGGTGACGGTGGGCTACATCTATATGTTGAAGCTTCACCACCTGGTCGACGACAAGATCCATGCGCGCTCGATCGGGCCCTACAGCCTCGTCACACAGCAACCGCTGGGCGGCAAGGCTCAGTTCGGAGGCCAGCGCTTCGGCGAGATGGAGGTATGGGCGCTCGAGGCTTATGGCGCCGCCTACACGCTGCAGGAGATGCTGACCGTCAAGTCCGACGACGTTGCCGGCCGCACCAAAGTCTACGAGGCCATCGTGCGCGGCGACGATACCTTCGAGGCGGGCATCCCTGAGAGCTTCAACGTGCTCGTCAAGGAGATGCGTGCGCTCGGGCTGAATGTGGAGCTGGTGCAGCCGCGGCCGGAAGAGCAGCCGGACAGAGCGAGGTTGCCGCAGCCTCCGGCCGCCGAGTGAGCGGAGCCGGTTTGCGAAGTGAATTGCGATCAACCGTAGGGCGTCCCTGACGCCCGGTGGGAGACACGAGAATGAACCAAGAAATCGTCAATCTCTTCAATACTCAGACGCCGCAGCAGAATTTCGACCAGATTCGCATCGGCATTGCGAGCCCGGAAAAAATTCTTTCCTGGTCGTATGGGGAGATCAAGAAGCCGGAGACGATCAACTACCGCACCTTCAAGCCGGAGCGCGACGGTCTGTTCTGCGCGCGCATCTTCGGCCCGGTGAAGGACTATGAGTGCTTGTGCGGCAAGTACAAGCGCATGAAGTACAAGGGCGTCATCTGCGAGAAGTGCGGCGTCGAGGTGACGCTTGCCAAGGTCCGGCGTGAGCGCATGGGCCATATCGATCTTGCCGCCCCGGTTGCCCATATCTGGTTCCTGAAGTCGCTGCCGTCCCGCATCGGGCTCCTGCTCGACATGACACTCAAGGATCTCGAGCGGGTGCTTTATTTCGAGAACTACATCGTGCTCGAGCCGGGGCTCACCGCGCTGAAGCCGCTGCAGCTCTTGAGCGAGGACGATTACCTTAAGGCACAAGAGGAGTTCGGCGAGGATAGCTTCACCGCTTCGATCGGGGCGGAGGCGATCCGCGAGCTGCTTAAAGGTCTCGACCTCGAGAGGACGCGCGACGAGCTTCGCCAGGAGATCGCCGAGTCGACGTCCGAGCTCAAGCCCAAGAAGCTCGCTAAGCGGTTGAAGGTCGTGGAGGCCTTCATCGAGTCGGGCAACAAGCCTGAGTGGATGATCCTGACCGTGGTACCGGTGATCCCGCCGGAGCTGCGGCCGCTCGTGCCGCTGGACGGCGGCCGATTCGCCACGTCGGACCTGAACGATCTCTATCGCCGCGTCATCAACCGCAACAACCGGTTGAAGCGGCTGATGGAGCTCCGCGCCCCCGACATCATCATCCGCAACGAGAAGCGGATGCTGCAGGAGGCGGTCGACGCGCTGTTCGATAATGGACGGCGCGGCCGCGTCATCACGGGCGCGAACAAGCGGCCGCTCAAGTCGCTCGCCGACATGCTCAAGGGCAAGCAGGGGCGCTTCCGCCAGAACCTGCTCGGCAAGCGCGTCGACTATTCGGGCCGTTCGGTGATCGTGGTGGGTCCTGAGCTCAAGCTGCATCAGTGCGGCCTGCCGAAGAAGATGGCGCTCGAGCTGTTCAAGCCCTTCATCTATTCGCGGCTTGACGCCAAGGGCCTTGCCGCCACCGTGAAGCAGGCGAAGAAGCTCGTCGAGAAAGAGAAGCCAGAGGTCTGGGATATCCTCGATGAGGTGATCCGCGAGCATCCGGTGCTGCTCAACCGGGCGCCCACGCTGCACCGCCTCGGCATCCAGGCGTTCGAGCCGGTGCTGGTCGAGGGCAAGGCCATCCAGCTGCATCCGCTCGTCTGCGCGGCGTTTAATGCCGATTTCGACGGCGACCAGATGGCGGTGCACGTGCCGCTGTCGCTAGAGGCACAGCTTGAGGCTCGCGTGCTGATGATGTCGACCAACAACATCTTGCACCCCGCCAACGGCTCGCCGATCATCGTGCCGAGCCAGGACATCGTGCTCGGCATCTACTATTTGTCGATCGCCATGGACGGCGAGCCCGGTGAAGGCATGGCCTTCGGCAGCATCGCCGAGATCCAGCATGCTCTCGACGCCAAGGTCTTGACCCTGCACGCCAAGATCAAGGGCCGCTTCCGGACGGTCGACGAGAAGGGCAAGCCGGTGTCGCACATCCACGAGACGACGCCTGGGCGCATGCTCTTGGGCGACCTCTTGCCACGGCGGCCGAATGTGAGCTTCGACCTCATCAACCGCCTGCTCACCAAGAAGGACATCTCCCACATGATCGACGTGGTCTATCGCCACTGCGGTCAAAAGGAGACGGTGATCTTCTGCGACAGGATCATGGGCCTCGGCTTCTCCTATGCCTGCCGTGCCGGCATCTCCTTCGGCAAGGACGACATGGTGATCCCCGAGACCAAGGATGCCATCGTGCAGAAGACTTCCGATCTCGTGCGCGAATACGAGCAACAGTACAATGACGGTCTGATCACGCGGGGCGAGAAGTACAACAAGGTGGTCGACGCCTGGACCGAGTGTACCGAGCAGGTCGCCAAGGAGATGATGAAGCGCATCTCGGCGGTCGAGCGCGACCCAAAGACCGGCCGGGAGAAGGCGATCAACTCCATCTATATGATGTCGCATTCGGGCGCCCGCGGCTCACCTGCCCAGATGAAGCAGCTCGCTGGCATGCGCGGTCTGATGACCAAGCCGTCGGGCGAGATCATCGAGACGCCGATCATCTCCAACTTCAAGGAGGGGCTGTCCGTGCTCGAATATTTCAACTCGACCCACGGCGCCCGCAAGGGTCTCGCCGACACCGCGCTGAAGACGGCGAACTCGGGCTATTTGACGAGGCGGCTCGTCGACGTGGCGCAGGACTGCATCGTCACTGAGGATGACTGCGGGACGACCGCAGGCATCACGGCGCGTGCGCTGCTCGAGGCCGGCGAGGTTACGGTCTCGCTCGGCCAGCGCGTGCTCGGGCGCACTCCGGCCGAGAACGTGAAAAACCCCGGCACGGGCAAGGTGATCATCAAGGCCGGCGAGCTAATCGAGGAGGAGCAGGTCGAGGCCTTGGAGGCCGCTCGCGTGCAGGAGATCCGCATCCGTTCGGCTCTCACTTGCGAGACGCGCAATGGCATCTGCGGCAAATGCTACGGCCGGGATCTGGCCCGCGGCACGCCGGTCAATCTCGGCGAGGCGGTGGGCGTGATCGCCGCACAGTCGATCGGCGAGCCCGGCACGCAGCTCACCATGCGGACTTTCCACCTGGGCGGCGTGGCGAGCGCCAAGGTCGTCGACCAGTCGTCGCTCGAGTCCAATTTCGACGGCACGGTGAAAATCAAGCAGCGCAACGTGGTCAAGGATTCGCAGGGGCGCCTCATGGTCATGGGCCGCAACACGGTGCTCGTCGTGGCCGATCAGGACGGCACCGAGCGTGCGGTGCACCGCCTGCCTTACGGCACGCATTTGCGCGTGGACGAGGGCGCCAAGGTCAAGCGCGGCGACCGGCTCGCCGAGTGGGATCCCTATACCCGTCCGTTGCTCACCGAGATCGAAGGCATCATCGACTTCGAGGACCTTGTCGAAGGTGTTTCGGTCAGCGAGCGGAAGGACGAGTCGACGGGTATCACCAACAGCGTCATCGTCGACTGGCGCGCCAGTCCGCGGGGCGTCGATCTTAGGCCGGCCGTGGTGATCAAGGACAAGAAGGGCAAGGTCGGCAAGCTTTCGCGTGGCGGCGAGGCGCGGTACCTCTTGCCCGTGGATGCGATCCTGTCGGTGGAGCACGGCCACGAGGTAAAGGCCGGCGACGTGCTCGCGCGTATCCCCACGGAAAGCGCCAAGACCCGCGACATCACCGGCGGTCTGCCGAGGGTGGCCGAGTTGTTCGAGGCAAGGCGCCCCAAGGACCATGCCATCATCGCCGAAATCTCAGGCACGGTGCAGCTTGGCCGCGATTACAAGAACAAGCGGCGCATCACCATTGCCCCCGAGGATGGCGGCGAGCCGGTCGAGTATCTCATTCCGAAGGGCCGGCATCTTGCCGTACAGGAGGGCGACCGCATCGAGAAGGGCGAGTTCCTGCTCGATGGCCATCCGGCACCGCACGACATCCTTGCCATCAAGGGCGTCGAGGAGCTCGCCAACTATCTCGTCAACGAGATCCAGGAGGTGTACCGGCTGCAGGGCGTCACCATCAACGACAAGCATATCGAGGTGATCGTCCGGCAGATGCTGCAGAAGACGGAGGTCAACGATACGGGCAATACCGATTTCCTCAAGGGGGAGCAGGTGGACCGGATCGATTTGGAGGACGCCAACGCGGTGGTGGTGGCGGCAGGCGGCAAGCCGGCGACCGGGCAGCCGGTGCTGCTCGGCATCACGAAGGCCAGCCTGCAGACCCGCTCTTTCATCTCGGCGGCCTCCTTCCAGGAGACCACCCGTGTGCTCACCGATGCTGCCGTGAACGGCAAGGCCGATGCGCTCGAAGGCCTGAAGGAGAACGTCATCGTCGGGCGGCTCATTCCGGCCGGCACTGGCGGCATGCTCACCCGTTTGAACAAGATTGCGACCCATCGTGACGAGCTGATCCTCGAGGAGCGGGAGCGCACGGCCGGTGAGCGGCTTGAGGAGGAGGAGGACGACGAGGCGGCGGAGGAGCACGAAACGGTCTGATCAGGGGTCAGACGTCGGTTAACGGAAGCCGGCAGAGCCCATTCGGTGCTTTCTGACTTCTCGATTCTGATTTCTGACGTCTGATCCCTTGACGATGCGAGAAACAGCCTGATAAAACTCGCGCACTTCTGCGGCAGGCGGTAGCCCTACGCGCCTCGGGGTTTTGGCCGTAAGGCACGGGTTAGACGCTGCCGGATTAAACCGGATCAAATTCGGGTACACGATCTTGGGGGCAACGACCTCCAAGGTCCTCTGGTTTGAAGAGGCTGAAGATCGCGCTCACCCGCGCTTCAGCCTCAGGTGTTGTGGGCCTTTTGCGCCCGTAAATGCGAGACGATTGGACGAACGCGCACATGCCGACGATACAGCAGCTGATCCGCAAGCCGCGCCGCCAGCCGGTGAAGCGGAACAAGGTGCCTGCCATGCAGGCCTGCCCGCAGAAGCGGGGCGTCTGCACGCGCGTCTACACCACGACGCCGAAGAAGCCTAACTCGGCACTGCGCAAGGTCGCGCGCGTTCGCCTCACCAATGGTCTCGAGGTGACGAGCTATATCCCGGGCGAGGGCCATAACCTCCAGGAGCACTCGGTGGTCCTGATCCGCGGCGGCCGCGTCAAGGACCTGCCGGGCGTGCGCTATCACATCATTCGCGGTGTGCTCGACACCCAAGGCGTAGGCGGTCGCCGCCAGCGGCGGTCGAAATACGGAGCAAAGAGGCCGAAATAGTCGGCCTCTTTGCGTAGATCCCCGGGCGAACGACGTGAGATCCGGGGATCTCGAGAGGCAACCGAGTCGTTCGGCGGCATAGAAGGAAATTCGTGGATGGCCGGGACAAGCCCGGCCATGACGACGATAGAGAAGAAGATAGAGAAGAAGATAGAGACATGTCCCGGCGGCGTAGAGCAGATAAGCGCGACATCATCCCCGATCCGAAGTTCGGAGACGTGGTGCTGACCAAGTTCATGAACAGCATCATGAAGGAGGGCAAGAAGTCCGCGGCCGAGCACATCGTCTATGGCGCGCTCGACCAGATGGAGCGCAAGAGCAAGCAGAACCCGGTCGAGCTGTTCCACGAGGCGCTGCGCAACGTGATGCCGGCGCTCGAGGTGCGGTCGCGGCGCGTGGGCGGCGCCACCTACCAGGTGCCGGTCGAGGTCAGGACCGATCGCCGCCAGGCGCTTGCCATCCGCTGGATCATCTCCTCGGCGCGCGGGCGCAATGAGAACACGATGATCGAGCGGCTGTCGGGGGAGCTGCTGGATGCCGCCAACAACCGCGGCACCGCGGTGAAAAAGCGCGAGGACACCCACCGTATGGCGGAGGCGAACCGCGCCTTCTCCCATTACCGCTGGTAACCGAGTTCAAGGATCTTCGGCAATGCCCCGAGCCACGCCCCTTCAGGACTACCGCAATATCGGGATCATGGCGCATATCGACGCCGGCAAGACCACGACCACCGAGCGGGTCCTCTATTACACCGGCAAGAGCCATAAGATCGGCGAGGTGCATGACGGCGCTGCCACCATGGACTGGATGGAGCAGGAGCGTGGCATCACCATCACGTCCGCCGCGACCACGGCCTATTGGAACGACAAGCGGATCAACATCATCGATACGCCGGGCCACGTCGATTTCACCATCGAGGTGGAGCGTAGCCTGCGCGTGCTCGACGGCGCGGTAGCTCTGCTCGACGCCAATCAGGGGGTGGAGCCGCAGACCGAGACGGTCTGGCGACAAGCCGACAAATATGGCGTGCCGCGCATGGTCTTCGTCAACAAGATGGACAAGATCGGCGCCGACTTCTTCGTCTCGGTCGCCATGGTCAAGGACCGGCTCGGCGCCAACCCGATCATCCTGCAGTTGCCGCTCGGCGTGGAGAGCAGCTTCAGGGGCGTCATCGATCTCGTTCGCATGCAGGCCATCGTATGGGACGAGGAGGCCCTCGGTGCCAAGTTCCACGAGGAGGCGATCCCGGCCGATCTGGTGGAGCAGGCCAAGGAGTATCGCGAGAAGCTCGTGGAGCAGGCCGTAGAGCTCGACGAGGGCGCCATGGAGGCCTATCTCGAGGGCAAGGAGCCGAGCGAGGAGACGATCAAGAAGCTCGTCCGCAAGGGTACGGTGCACAACGTCTTCGTGCCGATCCTGTGCGGGTCCGCCTTCAAGAACAAGGGTGTGCAGCCGCTGCTCGACGCGGTCGTGGACTATCTGCCGTCGCCGCTGGACGTGCCCCCGATCAAGGCCATCGACTTCAAGACCGGCGAAGAGGTGACACGCGCGCCCGCGGACGACGCCCCGCTCTCCATGCTTGCCTTCAAGATCATGAACGATCCCTTCGTGGGCTCGCTCACCTTTTGCCGCATCTATTCGGGCAAGCTCGAGTCCGGCACCACGCTGTCTAACACGGTGAAGGAGAAGAAGGAGCGCATTGGGCGCATGCTGCTCATGCATGCCAATCACCGCGAGGACATCAAGGAGGCTTATACCGGCGACATCGTGGCGCTGGCCGGTCTCAAGGACGTGACCACCGGCGATACGCTGTGCGACCCGGCCAAACCAGTGATCCTCGAGCGCATGGAGTTTCCGGAGCCCGTCATCGAGGTCGCTGTCGAGCCCAAGACCAAGGGCGATCAGGAGAAGCTCTCGGTCGCCCTCCATCGTCTGGCGCAAGAGGATCCCTCCTTCCGGGTCTCGGTCGACCATGAGTCGGGTCAGACGATCATCAAGGGAATGGGCGAGCTGCATCTCGACATCATCGTCGATCGCATGCGCCGCGAGTTCAAGGTCGAGGCCAATGTGGGCATGCCGCAAGTCGCCTATCGCGAGACCGTCTCGAAACGGGCGGAGGTTGACTACACCCATAAGAAGCAGACGGGCGGCTCGGGCCAGTTCGCGCGCGTGAAGCTCGTGATCGAGCCGAACGAGCAGGGCGCGGGCTATCAGTTCGAGAACAAGGTGGTTGGCGGCAACGTGCCGAAGGAATATGTCCCTGGCGTGCAGAAGGGCGTGAAGAGCGTCGTCGATTCCGGCGTGCTCGCGGGCTTCCCCGTCCTCGACGTCAAGGTTAGCCTCATCGACGGCGCCTATCATGACGTCGATTCGAGCGTCATGGCGTTCGAGATCGCGGGGCGCGCCGCCTTCCGCGAAGGCGCCAAGAAGGCCGCGCCCAAGCTGCTCGAGCCTATCATGAAGGTGGAGGTGGTGACGCCGGAGGACTATGTCGGCGGCATCATCGGCGACCTAACGGGGCGCCGCGGCCAGGTGCGCGGGCAAGAGACCCGCGGCAATGCCGCGGTGATCAGCGCCATGGTGCCGCTCGCCAATATGTTTGGTTATGTGAACACGCTCCGCTCCATGAGTCAGGGCAGGGCGCAGTTCACCATGCAATTCGATCACTATGCGCAAGTCCCGCAGGCGGTTGCGGAAGAGGTGCAGGCGAAGTTTGCCTGACGTCCCGCAGGCGCGAGGCCTGTCGAGTAGAAGTTGGTTTTTTTGTTGAAGGATGGAGAGCCAGCATGGCTAAGGAAAAATTCCAGCGGACCAAGCCGCATTGCAACATCGGGACCATCGGTCACGTCGATCACGGCAAGACCACGCTGACCGCCGCGATCACCAAGGTGCTGGCCGAGAAAGGCGGGGCGAAATTCACCGCCTATGACGAGATCGACAAGGCGCCGGAAGAGAAGGCCCGCGGCATCACCATCTCGACCGCTCACGTCGAGTACGAGACCGGCAAGCGGCACTACGCGCACGTCGATTGTCCGGGCCATGCCGACTACGTGAAGAACATGATCACCGGTGCCGCCCAGATGGACGGCGGCATTCTCGTGGTGTCCGCTGCCGACGGTCCAATGCCGCAAACCCGCGAGCACATCCTGCTTGCCCGCCAAGTCGGCGTTCCGGCCCTCGTCGTCTATCTGAACAAGGTCGACATGGTCGACGACCCCGAGCTGCTCGACCTTGTTGAGCTCGAGGTGCGCGAGCTTCTGTCCAAGTATGAATTTCCGGGCGACGAGATTCCGATCGTCAAGGGCTCGGCGCTTGCCGCGCTTGAAGGCCGGGACGACGAGATCGGCAAGAATTCCATCAATGCCTTGATGGAGGCGGTCGATTCCTACATCCCGCAGCCGGATCGTCCCAAGGACAAGCCCTTCCTCATGCCGATCGAGGACGTGTTCTCCATTTCCGGCCGCGGCACCGTGGTCACCGGCCGCATCGAGCGCGGCGTGATCAAGGTGGGCGAGGAGGTTGAGATCATCGGCATCCGACCCACCAGCAAGAGCGTGGTGACGGGCGTCGAGATGTTCCGCAAGCTGCTCGATCAGGGCGAGGCCGGCGACAATGTCGGCTGCCTGCTGCGCGGCGTCGACCGCGAGGGCGTGGAGCGTGGCCAGGTGCTCGCCAAGCCGGGCTCGATCAAGCCGCACACCAAGTTCAAGGCCGAGGCCTACATCCTCACCAAGGAGGAAGGCGGCCGCCACACGCCGTTCTTCGGCAATTACCGCCCTCAATTCTATTTCCGCACCACCGATGTGACCGGCGTGGTGCAGCTGCCGGAGGGCACCGAAATGGTGATGCCCGGAGACAACGTCGCCATGACGGTAGAGCTGATCGTGCCGATCGCCATGGAGGAGAAGCTTCGTTTCGCCATTCGCGAAGGCGGCCGCACGGTGGGCGCCGGCGTGGTGGCGGCGATCCTCGAGTAAAAAGAGGCAACGGGCCCGTCGTCGAAAGCGGCGCGCTCTCAAATTTAGGCCATCGAGATGCAAAGCCAGAACATAAGAATTAGGCTCAAAGCCTTCGACCATCGCATCCTCGATGCGTCGACCAAGGAGATCGTCAACACGGCGAAGCGCACGGGCGCGGAGGTGCGGGGGCCCATCCCGCTGCCGACGCGCATCGAGAAGTTCACCGTCAACCGGTCGCCGCATATCGACAAGAAGAGCCGCGAGCAGTTCGAGATGCGCACCCATAAGCGGCTGCTCGACATCGTCGACCCAACGCCGCAGACCGTCGATGCCTTGATGAAGCTCGACCTCGCCGCCGGCGTGGACGTGGAAATCAAGCTCTAGGCGGGCAGGGACGAGGCAAGGAAGCAAGACCGATGCGATCAGGTGTCATCGCGCAAAAACTCGGCATGACCAGGATCTTCACCGATGGCGGTGAGCACATCCCGGTGACGGTGCTCCGCCTCGAGCATTGTCAGGTCGTGGGCCATCGGACCTCCGAGAAGAACGGCTACACGGCGCTGCAGCTTGGCGCCGGCACGCCCAAGGTGAAGCGGCTGACGCGCGCTGCGCGCGGGCATTTCGCTGCCGTCAATGTCGAGCCCAAGCGGCGTCTCGCCGAATTTCGCGTGAGCCCGGACAATCTGATCGAGGTCGGCGCCGAGATCACCGCCGACCATTTCGTCGAAGGGCAGTTCGTCGATGTCTCCGGCACCACCATCGGCAAGGGTTTTGCCGGCGCCATGAAGCGCCACGGTTTTCACGGCCTACGCGCGTCCCACGGCGTCTCGGTCAGCCATCGGAGCCACGGCTCGACCGGCCAGCGCCAGGACCCGGGCAAGGTGTTCAAAGGCAAGAAGATGGCCGGCCATATGGGCGACGTGAACGTCACCACGCAGAATCTCCGCGTGGTGAAGACCGACCGGGAGCGTGGGCTGATCATGATCCGCGGCGCGGTGCCCGGCGCCAGAGGCGGCTGGGTGCTGTTGCGCGATGCGGTGAAGCGGAGCCTGCCCGAGACTGCGCCGAAGCCCGGCGCCTTCCGCAAAGTCGCGGGCGAAGCGCTGAAGCAGCCGGCAAAGGCAGGGCCTGGGCCCCACCAAGCAGAGGCGGGGAGCCAAGTGTGATGCAGGCCGACGTCACCACGCTCGACGCCAAGAAGACGGGAACGGTTGAGCTCCCGGACGATGTGTTCGGGCTCGAGCCGCGCCCCGACCTCCTCGCCCGGATGGTGCGCTATCAGCTCGCCAAGCGGCGGAGCGGTACCCGTTCGGTGCAGGATCGCTCTGAGGTCAACTATACCGGCGCCAAGCTCTACCGGCAGAAGGGCACGGGCCGCGCCCGCCACGGGAGCCGCCGGGCGCCGCTGTTCAGGGGCGGCGGCAAGGCGTTCGGCCCGAAGCCGCGCAGCCACGCCATCGATCTGCCGAAGAAGGTGAGGGCGCTTGCGCTCAAGCATGCGCTATCCGCCAAGGCGAAGTCCGAGGCCTTGGTCGTCATCGACAAATGCGAGATCAAGGAGGCCAAGACCAAGCAGCTCAAATCGCGCTTCTCGAAGCTTGGGTTCGGCTCCGTGCTGATCATCGACGGCGCCGAGGTGCAAGCCGCCTTCGCCAAAGCCGCCCGCAACCTGCCGCATGTTGACGTGCTGCCGGTACAAGGCATCAACGTCTACGACATCCTGAACCACGACAAGCTTGTCCTGACCAAGGCGGCCGTCGAAGCGCTGGAGGCGCGATTTAAATGAGCGGGCTATCGGCGTACGACGTCATCCTGGCGCCCGTCATCACCGAGAAATCGAGCATGGCGTCGGAATCGAACCAAGTTGTTTTCAAGGTGCGCCGCGACGCGACCAAGCTAGAGATCAAGGCCGCCGTGGAACAGCTCTTCAAGGTCAAGGTGCTCGCCGTCAACACGATCAACCGCATGGGCAAGACCAAGCGCTTCCGCGGCCTGAAGGGCAAGCAGCAGGACGTCAAGAAAGCGATCGTCAGACTCGCCGAAGGCGACAAGATCGACGTGACCTCGAGGATCTAGCGCGCCATGGCCCTCAAAACCTTCAAGCCCACCACCCCGAGCCAGCGACATCTCGTGCTCGTCGACCGCAGTCATCTATGGAAGGGCAAACCCGTCAAGGCGCTCACCGAAGGCCTGGTCAAGACCGGCGGCCGCAACAATCAGGGCCGCGTCTCCATGTGGCATCGCGGCGGCGGCCACAAACGCAGCTACCGCATGGTCGACTTCAAGCGCCGCAAGTTTGGCGTTCCGGCGACCGTCGAGCGGCTCGAATACGATCCGAACCGCACCGCCTTCATCGCGCTGATCCGCTATGAGGATGGGGAACTTTCCTACATCCTGGCGCCGCAGCGCTTGGGGCCCGGCGACACGGTGATCGCCGACGCCCGCGTCGACGTGAAGCCCGGCAATGCCATGCAGCTCGACAACATGCCGATTGGCACGATCGTCCATAATGTGGAGATGAAAGAGGGCAAGGGCGGCCAGATCGCCCGCGCCGCGGGCACTTACGTCCAGCTCGTCGGGCGCGATGCCGGCTACGCCATCCTAAGGCTCAATTCCGGCGAGACGCGCATGGTGCCGGCCGCCTGCATGGCAACGGTGGGCGCGGTGTCCAACCCCGACAATTCCAACGTCTCGATCGGCAAGGCCGGCCGCAACCGGTGGAAGGGGAAGAAGCCAGTGGTGCGCGGCGTGGCGATGAACCCGGTCGATCACCCCCATGGCGGCGGTGAGGGGCGTACCTCCGGCGGCCGGCATCCGGTGACGCCCTGGGGCAAGTCGACCAAGGGCAAGAAGACGCGGCATAACCTTGCGACCGACAAGTTCATCCTGCGCAGCCGTCATCTCAAGAAGAAGAAGAAAGGGTAGGCTCGTGGCACGTTCTGTTTGGAAAGGCCCGTTCGTCGACGGATATTTGTTGAAGAAAGCGGAGAAGGCGCGGGGCTCGAGCGCGGTGATCAAGATGTGGTCGCGCCGCTCGACAATCTTGCCGCAATTCGTTGGGCTTACTTTCGGCGTGCATAACGGCCAGAAGCACATCCCCGTGCTCGTCACCGAGGACATGATCGGCCACAAGTTCGGGGAGTTCGCGCCGACGCGGACCTTCTATGGCCACGCCGCCGACCGTAAGGCGAAGAGGAAGGCGTGATGGGCAAGCCGCAACGGGCGCGTGCGCTGGCGGAGAACGAGGCGAGAGCGGTGGCGCGGCTTATCCGCGTGAGCCCGCAAAAGCTTAACCTGCTCGCCCAGCTGATCCGGGGCAAGAAGGTCGATAAGGCGCTTGCCGACCTCGCCTTCTCCCGCAAGCGGGTGGCGCGCGACGTGAAGAAGACTTTGGAGTCGGCAATCGCCAACGCCGAGAACAACCACGACCTCGACGTCGATGCGCTATTCGTCGCGGAGGCTTATGTGGGCAAGAATCTGGTGATGAAGCGCTTGAAGCCCCGGGCGCGGGGCCGCGCCGGCCGTATCGAGAAACCGTTCGCGCAGATCACCGTGGTGGTGCGCCAAGTCGAGGAACTTGCTTAATGGGACAGAAGGTCAATCCGATCGGGCTCAGGCTCGGGGTGAACCGCACTTGGGATTCGCGCTGGTATGCAAGCCGGGGCGAGTATGCGCACCTCTTGCATGAGGATTTAAAGATGCGCGATCACATCCTCACGTCGCGCAAGCAGGCCGGCATCTCCAAGGTCGTCATCGAGCGGCCGCACAAGAAGTGCCGAGTGACCGTGCACACCGCCCGGCCTGGCATCCTCATCGGCAAGAAGGGCGCCGACATCGAGAAGCTCCGCCGGGAGCTCGCGGCCATGACCGATTCGGAGGTCCACCTCAACATCGTCGAGGTGCGCAAGCCGGAGATTGACGCCACCCTTGTGGCCGAGAGCATCGCGCAGCAGCTCGAGCGCCGCGTCGCGTTCCGCCGCGCCATGAAGCGCGCAGTGCAATCGGCGATGCGCATGGGCGCTCTCGGCATCCGCATCAATTGCGGCGGCCGGCTCGGCGGGGCGGAAATTGCGCGCATGGAATGGTATCGCGAGGGGCGAGTGCCGTTGCATACGCTCCGGGCGGACATCGATTACGGCACGGCTCTAGGGCGCACGGCCTATGGAATTATCGGCGTCAAGGTCTGGATCTTCAAGGGCGAGGTCATGGCGCACGATCCCATGGCACAGGAACATCGGGCGCTCGAAGCGCAGGAAGGCGGCCGCTCGCAAGGACGCCGCGACGCCCCTCAGGCTCCGGCTTGAGTGCGGAGCGAGGACAAGGCTGACACGTCATGCTGCAACCGAAACGTACGAAGTACCGCAAAGCCCATAAGGGCCGCATCAAGGGAGCCGCGTCGAGCGCCGTCACCCTCAGTTTTGGCACGTACGGGTTGAAAGCGCAGGAGCCCGCGCGCGTCACGGCGCGTCAGATCGAGGCGGCACGCCGGGCGATGACGCGGCAGATGAAGCGTTCGGGTCGCGTTTGGATCCGGCTGTTCCCCGACGTGCCGGTATCGAAGAAGCCGACCGAGGTGCGCATGGGCAAGGGCAAGGGCACGCCCGAGTTTTGGGTGGCCCGAGTGAAGCCCGGGCGCGTCATGTTCGAGATCGACGGTGTCGGCGATCAGGTGGCGCGGGAAGCGCTCCGGCTCGCGGCGGCCAAGCTGCCGCTCAAAACGCGCGTGGTCGCGCGTATCACCGAGGATTGAGCGAAGGGGCGAAGGACAAAAGACGATGAAGGTGGCCCAAGTTCGCGGAATGACGCTCGATCAGCTCAATGACGAGCTCATCAAGCTTAAGAAGGAGCAGTTCAATCTGCGCTTTCAGGCGGCCTCGGGCCAGCTTGAGAACACGGCGCGGGTGAGAGAAATCAAGCGCGATATCGCGCGTATCAAGACGATCACGCGCCAGATGAGCGCCGTCGCCAAGGCTTAAGGAAGCAAAAGACGATGCCGAAACGAGTGCTGCAAGGGGTCGTGGTGAGCGACAAGAACGACAAGACGGTGGTGGTTCGCGTCGAGCGCCGCTTCACGCATCCTTTGCTGCAGAAGACGGTGCGGCGGACCAAGAACTATCACGCCCATGACGAGGCGAACGAATTTAAGTTGGGCGACATCGTCAGGATCGAGGAGTGCCCGCCGGTGTCGAAGCAGAAACGTTGGACAGTGCTGTCGCGCGAGCGAGCGGCGAGCTAGGGGTCGAGGCGTACAAGCCGAAGATAATTGCCATGATCCAGATGCAGACAAATCTTGATGTCGCCGACAATTCAGGGGCACGACGCGTGCAGTGCATCAAGGTGCTCGGCGGCTCCAAGCGGAAATATGCCTCGATCGGCGACACCATCGTAGTCTCCGTAAAGGAGGCGATCCCGCGCGGCCGCGTCAAGAAGGGCCAGGTGATGAAGGCCGTGGTGGTGCGCACGGCGAAGGGCGTGCGCCGGCCCGACGGCAGCATCATCCGCTTCGACCGCAACGCCGCGGTTCTGGTCAATCCGCAGGGCGAGCCGATCGGCACGCGCATCTTCGGCCCCGTCACCCGTGAGCTCCGAGCCAAGAAGCACATGAAGATCGTGTCGCTCGCGCCGGAGGTGCTTTAATGCCGAAGCTCAAGATCCGGAAAGGCGACCATGTGGTGGTCGTCACCGGCAAGGATAAGGGTAAGCACGGCGAGGTGTTGAAGATGCTTCCGGATGAGAACCGCGCCGTGGTGAAGGGCGTCGCCATGATACGGCGGCACCAGAAGCAGACGGCTAACCAGGATGGCGGCATCATCTCCAAGGAAGCCGCGATCCATATCTCCAACCTCGCGCTCGAGGACCCCAAGGACGGAAAGCCTACGCGGGTCGGCTACAAGTTTCTGAAGGACGGCAGCAAGGTGCGCTTTGCCAAGCGCTCCGGGGAGGTGATCGATGGCTGAGACCGCCTATATCCCCCGGCTGAAGCAGCAATATCAGGAGGTGTTCCGCGAGGAGCTGGCCAAGGAATTCGGCTATACGAACCCGATGCAGGTGCCTCGGCTCGAGAAGGTGGTGCTGAATATGGGCGTCGGCGAGGGCGTCGGCGATTCCAAGAAGGTGCAGGCGGCGGCCGCCGATCTCGGCCTCATCGCCGGGCAGAAGCCGGTGATCACCCGCGCGCGGCAATCGATCGCCGCATTCAAGCTCCGCGAGGGCATGCCCATCGGAGCCAAGGTGACGCTCCGCCAGAACCGGATGTACGAGTTCGTCGACCGGCTGGTGAACATCGCGCTGCCACGCGTGCGCGACTTCAGAGGGCTGAACTCGAAGAGCTTCGATGGCCGCGGCAATTTTTCGCTCGGGCTGAAAGAGCACATCGTTTTCCCGGAGATCGATTTCGATCAGGTCGACGAGATCTGGGGCATGGACATCATCGTTTGCACCACAGCGCCCACCGATGACGAGGCGCGCGCGTTGCTCAAGCGACTGAATTTTCCGTTCCGCAGCTAGGGTTTGGCGCCTCAGGCTGCGACAGGAGGAATGAATGGCAAAGACGAGCGTGGTTGAGCGGAACAAGAAGCGGCGCCGCCTCGCGCAGAAGTTTAAGACGCGCAGGACGCGGCTGAAGGCGCTAGCGGCAGACCGCAACCTTCCCGCCGAAGAGCGCTTCGCGGCGAGGCTTAAGCTTGCCGAGCTGCCGCGCAACTCGTCGCCGACCCGTATCCGCAACCGCTGCGATCTGACCGGACGGCCGCGCGGTTATTACCGCAAGCTCAGGATGTCGCGCATCGCGCTTCGTGATCTCGCAAGCCAAGGGCTGATCCCCGGCATGGTCAAGTCGAGCTGGTAAGGAAGTCTAATGAGCATCAACGATCCCCTGGGCGATATGCTCGCGCGCATCCGCAACGCGCAGATGCGCTATAAGGCCAAGGTGACGACGCCTGCCTCCAAGCTGCGCGAGCATGTGCTCGACGTGCTGGTGGAGGAGGGCTATATCCGCGGCTATGCGCGCGTCGACTATGACGGCGGGCGTTCGGAGTTCGACATCGAGCTCAAATATTTCGACGGCGAGCCGGTGATCAAGGACATCAAGCGGGTGTCGACACCGGGGCGCCGGGTGTACTCCTCGGTGCGGGATCTGCCCACGGTGGCCAACGGCCTTGGGGTTTCCATATTGTCGACGCCAAAGGGTGTCATGTCGGATTCTCGCGCGCGCAACGAGAATGTGGGCGGCGAAATCCTCTGCAGCATATTCTAGGACCTGAAGCGAAGGTTGATACTCATGTCGCGGATCGGCAAGAAACCAGTGGCAATACCGGGGGGCGTGACCGCCTCCCTGGACGGCCAGGTGGTTTCGGTAAAGGGGCCCAAGGGTGAGCTCAAGCACGTCCTCGTGGAGGGCGTCATTGCCAAGCTCGACAAGGGCAGCATCGAGGTCGCCCCGCGCGAAGACACGCAAACGGCGCGCGCCATGTGGGGCATGTCGCGCACGTTGCTTGCCAACCTCGTTACCGGCGTGACCGAGGGTTTCACCAAGAAGCTTGAGATCACGGGCGTGGGCTACAGGGCCGCGGTGCAGGGCTCCAATCTGCAGCTACAGCTTGGCTACAGCCACGACGTCGCCTATCCCATTCCGCAAGGCATCCAGGTGCAGTGTCCGAAGCCGACCGAGATTATCGTGACCGGCATCGATAAGCAGAAGGTGGGGCAGGTGGCGGCCGAGATCAGGCGGTTCAGGCCGCCGGAGCCTTACAAGGGCAAGGGCGTCAGATATGCGGGTGAGTTCATCCTCCGCAAAGAAGGCAAGAAGAAGTAGCGGATTCGACATGAGCGCTTTGAACCAAAACTTTGCACGGCGGTCGCATCGGGTGCGCCAGTCGCTGAAGCGGGCCGCCAACGGCCGGGTCCGCCTTTCGGTGTTCCGCTCCTCCAAGCACATTTACGCGCAGGTGATCGACGACACGGCGGGAAAGACCATGGCGGCCGCGTCGACCTTGGACAAGGATCTGAAGGGCTCGCTCAAGAAGGGCAGCGACCTTGAGGCAGCTCAGGCGGTCGGCAAGCTCGTCGCCGAGAGGGCGATCGAGGCGGGCGTCAAGGACGTCGTATTCGATCGCGGCGGTTATCTCTACCACGGGCGCGTAAAGGCGCTCGCCGACGCTGCCCGCGAGGCAGGGCTGAATTTCTAAAGGATCGAGAGCATGGATCGCAAAGGGGGCCGAGGCCCACAGGGAAGAGGCCGCGAGGAGCGCGACAGCGAATTCGTCGACAAGCTCGTGCATATCAATCGCGTGGCGAAGGTGGTCAAGGGCGGACGGCGCTTCGGCTTCGCGGCGCTCGTGGTCGTCGGCGACCAGAAAGGACGCGTCGGTTTCGGCCATGGCAAGGCCCGAGAGGTGCCGGAGGCGATCCGTAAAGCCACGGAAGCCGCCAAGCGGGCCCTCGTCAAAGTGCCCTTGCGCGAGGGACGTACGCTGCACCATGACGTGACCGGCCATCACGGCGCTGGCCGGGTGGTGTTGCGGGCGGCGCCTGCCGGCACCGGTATCATCGCCGGCGGTCCGATGCGGGCCGTGTTCGAGACCCTCGGCATCCAGGACGTGGTCGCCAAGTCGCTCGGCAGTTCCAATCCCTACAATATGGTGCGCGCGACCTTCGATGCGTTGCGCCACGAGGACAGTCCGAGGGGCGTGGCGGCAAGGCGCGGCAAGAAGGTGAGCGAGATCGTTTCGCGCCGGAAAGACGGCGCCGGCGAAGCGGTTGGCCAGGCCGACGCTCGAGACGCGGGCGCCTAGAGGCGAGGTTTGAGTGAGATGGCCAAGACAGCGGACAAGAAGATGATCACCGTGGAGCAGATCGGGAGCCCGATCAGGCGCCCGGCGATTCAGCGCGCCACTTTGATCGGGCTTGGGCTCAACAAGATGCATAAGCGTAGGACGCTGATCGATAGCCCGCAAGTGCGCGGCATGGTTACGAAAATCGCCCATCTCGTGCGCATTGTCGACGATGAGGCGGGAGCCTAAAGCACCATGCGACTGAACGAGATCAGGGACCGAGACGGCGCCACGAAGGCCAAGAAGCGGCTCGGCCGCGGCATCGGCTCAGGGCTCGGCAAGACCTCCGGGCGCGGCGTCAAGGGTCAGAAGGCCCGGTCCGGCGTCGCCATCAAAGGCTTCGAGGGCGGCCAGATGCCGCTCCACCGGCGTCTGCCGAAGCGAGGCTTCAACAACATCTTCGCCAAGAAGTACAACGAGCTCAATCTTGGCCGTATTCAGGAGGCCGTCGACTCGGGCCGGCTCGACGGCAAGAAGCCCATCACCATCGACGCCTTGAAGGAGGCTGGCTTGATCCGGCGGCCGAAGGACGGCGTGCGTCTGCTCGGCCATGGCGAGATCAAGTCCAAGCTTGCTTTTGAGATTACCGGCGCGTCGGCAAGCGCAACCAAGGCAGTGGAAGGCGCAGGCGGCACGGTCACGCTAAAATCCATCACCGGCCGGGAGCGGCCTGCCGCCGATGCGGTCAAGGCCAAGCGCCGGGCCGCGAAGCGCGAGGCGGTCTCGGCCAAGGCCGAAGCAAAGTCCGGAAAGGCTGCCAAGCCAAAGGCTGAGCAGGCCGCGGAAGCCGAACCGGCGCCGGCGAAGGCGCAGGCACCCAAGGCCGCAAAGGTCAGACCCGATCGGGCGGCCGAGGCAACCGCGCCTGAGGGCGCCGCGCCGAAGGCGCCCAAGAAGGCAAAGGCCGATGAGGCCGAGGCCAAGAAGCCAAGGTCGAAGCCGGCGCCAGCCAAGAAGGACAAGTCCTAAAGGACTCGTCCCCAAGTGACGCGAAGCGGCCCGACGCCGCCCGCGTTGTTGTCGAAAGGGAAGAGAGCTCCCGCATGGTTTCCGCCGCCGAACAGCTGGTTTCAAATCTCAACTTCGCCGCCTTCGCCAAGGCAGACGAGCTCAAGAAGCGCATCTGGTTCACGCTTGGCGCGCTCCTGATCTACCGGCTCGGCACCTACATCCCGATCCCCGGCATCAACCCCCACGCCTTGCAGGAGGTATTCCGCCAGAACCAGTCTGGGCTGCTCGGCATGTTCGACATGTTCTCGGGTGGCGCAGTGGGGCGCATGGCGATCTTCGCCCTCAACATCATGCCCTACATCTCGGCATCGATCATCATTCAGCTGCTCACCACGGTGTCCCCGCATCTCGAGCAGCTGAAGAAAGAGGGCGAGCAGGGCCGCCGGCAGATGAACCAATACACGCGCTACGGCACGGTGATCCTCGCGGCGCTGCAGGGCTATGGCATCGCGGTCGGGCTCGAAGGCGCCGGAACTGTGGTGCTGGATCCCGGCTGGTTCTTCCGCATCACCACGGTGTTCACGCTGGTCGGCGGCACCATCTTCCTGATGTGGCTCGGCGAGCAAATCACGGCGAGGGGGGTGGGCAATGGCATCTCGCTCATCATCTTTGCCGGCATCGTCGCGCGCCTGCCGCATGCGGTGCTCGGCACGCTCGAGCTCGGCCGCACCGGCTCGATGTCGACCATGCTGATCCTGGGGCTCGTCGTCATGGCCGTGGTCGTGATCGGCGTGATTGTCTTCATGGAGAGGGCGCAGCGGCGTCTGCTCGTGCAATATCCCAAGCGTCAGGTGGGAAACCGCATGTTCCAGGGGGATTCCTCGCACCTGCCGCTGAAGCTCAACAGCGCGGGCGTGATACCGCCGATCTTTGCCTCCTCGCTCCTGCTGCTGCCGGTCACCTTCGCCAATTTCTCGGCTGGCCAAGGGCCGGAATGGCTCACTACGGTGACGGCGCTGCTCGGGGTCGGCCAACCCCTGCACGTTCTTATCTATATCGCGCTGATCATCTTTTTCGCCTTCTTCTATACAGCCGTCGTCTTCAATCCGAAGGATACTGCCGAGAATCTGAAGAAGTACGGGGGCTTCCTTCCCGGCATCCGGCCAGGGGAGCGCACCGCCGAATATATCGACTATGTGCTCACCCGGATCACGGTGGTCGGAGCGATTTATCTCGCCGCCGTTTGCGTGCTGCCCGAGATCCTGATCTCCTATGCGGGAGCGCCCTTCTATTTCGGCGGCACCTCCCTCCTCATCGTGGTGAGCGTCACCATGGACACCGTGGCCCAGGTCCAGAGCCATCTCCTCGCCCATCAATATGAGGGGCTGATCAAACGGGCGAGGCTCAGGGGAGCAAGGCGGCAATGAATTTGGTCCTGCTCGGCCCTCCCGGTGCCGGCAAAGGGACCCAGGCCCATTTGCTCGAGACAGAGCGTTCGCTCGTCAAGCTTTCCACTGGGGACATGCTGAGGGCGGCCGTGGCGGCGGGGACGGAGCTCGGCCGCAAGGCGGGCGACATCATGGAACGGGGGCAGCTCGTGCCGGACGACCTCGTGATTGGGCTCATCGCCGAGCGCATGGACGCCGATGGCACCTCCAGGGGGTTCATCCTGGACGGGTTCCCCAGGACCATCGCGCAAGCCCGGGCGCTCGACAGGCTGCTGGCGGAGAGAGACAAGCGGCTCGACGCGGTCATCGAGATGCGGGTGGACGACGATGCCCTGGTCAAGCGTATCGCCGGCCGCTTCACCTGCGCCGATTGCGGCGAGGGCTATCACGAGGCCTTCAAGATGCCCGAGGTCCCAGGGGTTTGCGACCGTTGCGGCTCGACTGAGTTCGTGCGCCGGCGCGACGACACCGAGGAGGTGGTGCGCTCGAGGCTTGAGGCCTACCACGCCCAGACCGAGCCCCTGATCGACTATTACAAGAAGCAAGGGAAGCTCAGATCGGTGGACGGCATGGCGGAAATCGGGGCCGTGCACCAAGCGATAGGGGAGGCCCTGGGGGGAGTTAAGCATAAGTCCAGCAATGCCCCGGTTGACCTTGTCAAGCGGAATCGCTAGATAAGGCTCGACCCATTGCTGGAAGAGGATTGACCGGTCCCGGGGGGCGGCGCTTTCCCGAGGTCCGTTTTGCTGCGTTTCATGGTAATCTGCTTGGATTTCAGCGCGTTAATGCGCGCGTCGAGGAGAAAGCTTCGTGGCCCGAATTGCAGGTGTGAATATCCCGTCTAACAAGCGGGTAGAGGTGGCGCTTACCTATATCCACGGTATCGGTGATACCTTCGCGAGGCAAATCTGCGCCAAGGTGAGCATCCCGCTGGAGCGGCGGGTCAGTCAACTCACCGAATCCGAGATCATGCAAATCCGCGAGGTCATCGACCGCGACTATATGGTCGAAGGCGACCTCCGGCGTGAAGTCTCGATAAATATCAAGCGGCTGATGGACCTCGGCTGCTACCGGGGCTTGCGCCATCGCCGGGGCCTGCCCGTGCGTGGCCAAAGGACCCACACCAATGCGCGCACGCGCAAAGGTCCGGCCAAACCAATCGCCGGTAAGAAGAAGTAACAGAGCTCAATAAGCTCGGCCGAAGCGTGAACTTTGGCCGAAGCCAATTCGTGAGATGCGGGATTAAAGCATGGCCAAGGACAAGACACGCGTTCGCCGCCGCGAGAAGAAGAATATCACCTCCGGCGTCGCCCATGTGCATGCAAGCTTCAACAACACCATGATCACTATCACCGACGCTCAAGGCAACACCATCTCTTGGTCATCGGCGGGCGCCATGGGCTTCAAGGGATCGCGGAAGTCCACGCCCTACGCGGCGCAGGTCGCTGCCGAGGATGCCGGGAAGAAGGCTATGGAGCACGGCATGAGGAATCTCGAGATCGAGGTGCGGGGCCCTGGCTCCGGCCGCGAGTCGGCGCTTCGGGCTCTGCAGGCCGCGGGCTTTACCATCATCACGATCCGCGATGTGACGCCGATCCCGCACAACGGCTGCCGGCCCCGCAAGCGCCGGCGCGTCTAGGAATAAGGAAGGCTGACCCCCTCATGTTGCACGCGGATTCTCGGAAGCTGGGGCAGGCGGCCCCGCTCAAGGACCAGGAAAGGGCCCTCCAGGTGCTGCAGAAGAACTGGCAAGATCTCATCAAGCCCACCAAGCTCAATGTCATGTCGGGCCGCGACCCGCAGCGCTTCGCGACGGTCGTCGCCGAACCGCTGGAGCGCGGCTTTGGGCTTACTCTCGGCAATGCACTGCGCCGCGTGTTGCTGTCGTCCCTTCAGGGGGCGGCCATCACCTCGGTGCATATCGACGGTGTGCTGCACGAGTTCTCCTCGATTGCGGGCGTCAGGGAAGACGTCACCGACATCATCCTCAACATCAAGGAAATCGCGCTCCGCCAGCACGCCGAGGGCGTGAAGCGCATGGTGCTGAAGAAGGAAGGACCGGGCGTGGCGAAAGCCGGTGACATCGAGGCTGGTGCCGATATCGAGATCCTCAACCCGGATCACGTCATCTGTACCCTCGACCAGGGTGCCTCCATCCGCATGGAGTTCACCACTTCGATGGGCAAGGGCTATGTGCTCGCCGAGCGTAACCGCCCGGACGACGCTCCGATCGGCTTCATTCCCGTCGACTCACTCTATAGCCCGGTGCGCAAGGTGTCCTATCGCGTCGAGAATACGCGCGAAGGCCAGATCCTCGACTATGACAAGCTCACCATGGAGATCGAAACGAACGGCTCGGTGCGTCCGGACGACACCGTCGCGCTTGCCGCGCGCATCGTGCAGGATCAGCTCTCGGTGTTCGTCAACTTCGAGGAGCCGAAGAAGGAGACGACGTTCGAGCGCCAGCCCGAACTGGAGTTCAACGCCGGGCTGCTAAAGAAGGTCGACGAGCTCGAGCTGTCGGTGCGCTCGGCGAACTGCCTCAAGAACGATAACATCGTCTATATCGGCGATCTCATCCAGAAGACCGAGGCCGAGATGCTCAGGACTCCGAATTTCGGCCGCAAGTCCTTGAACGAGATCAAGGAGGTTCTCGCCTCGATGGGGCTCCACCTCGGCATGGAGGTGCCGAACTGGCCGCCTGAGAACATCGAAGAGCTCGCCAAGCGTTTCGAGGATCACTACTAGACGAGCATCAGTGGTCAGGGATCAGTAATCAGAAATCGAAAGCGACGTCTTTCCGATCTCCGATCTCTGATGTCTGAAAGCTGGATCTAGTCGGGGAGGTATGTATGCGCCATCGCATTGCAGGTCGGAAGCTCAACCGCACCGCTAGCCATCGCTTGGCGTTGTTCGCGAGCCTCGCCCAGGCCCTGATCAAGCACGAGCAGATCGTGACCACCTTGCCCAAGGCGAAGGAGCTCAAGCGCGTGGCCGACCGGCTGATCACGCTCGCCAAGAGAGGCGACCTACATGCGCGCCGTTTGGCCATGTCGCGCATCCGTGACGAGGCCATGGTGGCGAAGCTGTTCGGGACGCTCGGGCCCCGCTACGCCGACCGCCAAGGCGGCTATACGCGTGTGCAGAAGGCCGGGTTCCGCTATGGGGATTCCGCGCCCATGGCCGTGATCGAGCTGGTCGAGCGCGATCCTGATGCGAGGGGGCTCGATTCAGGGCCGCCCCAGGAGCACCAGGCGGAGACGGGCAAGGCAGCCGCCTGAGCTAGGACGCAAAGATCAAAGTTGGGAAATATAAAGGCGTGCCGCTTTCCCGCTGCGCGCCTTTGGCGTCTCTACTTGTCGTCGTCGGCGTCCTTGCCGCCACCGCCGCCCGAAGTGGCTTCGCCAGAGGTGTTGCCTTCCCTGGCGTCATGGGCGGCAATCGCCTGCTGTTTGATGCCTTTGACGCCGTCGGTGAGGATACCGGTGATCTTGTTCTTGGCGTCGTCGTCGCTCGCGCCATTGGCGTCGAAGTCGGACTGCCAATAGATCACCGTGCGATCTGGCTCGTCGTCAAGCTCCAGCCAAAGCTTGGACTTGTAGTTTTTGACCGGGAGGGGGCTTTCAACGATCTCGTAGGTGTAGGCGAGATCCTCGGTGCCGGTCAGCTTCTCTTTGATCTTGCCGCCGTCCTTCAAGGTCAGGATGCGGAAGACGACGTCGCCTTCCTTCTCCTCCACGCAATCAGCCACGACAGGATGCCAGGTCTTGATCGCGCAGAAGTCGCCCACGATCTCCCAAATCTGCGGCGGAAGTCCCGGCGCCTCGGTCCTCTTCTTGACCGTGATCGCGTAGGCCGAGGCGCTTCCCAAGAGGAGCGCGGCCAGAGTGACCAAGGTCAGTTTCATCATGCGCATGCGGTGTCTCCACACTATTACGTCGATGCTGAAAGCACGCCCGGGCGGCATCTTAGTGCAATGCTCAAGTGGGGCAAGCCCAAAGCCCTTGAAATTGGCCGAAAGAGGCCAGTTTCGCTGCTGGCGCGGGTTGCGCTATACGAGAAATCGCGGTTTTGCCTGAGAGGCCGATGAAGACCGACCAATGACGAGATTTACCCTGTCCTTGCGGAGCTGCGGGTTGCTGCTTTTCGCGGCTGCCCTGGCTACGCCTCTTCTTGATCTGCCCGCGGAAGCTGAAGCCCAGCGCGTCATCCCCGAAAGTCAGGGCGCGATCAAGCGATCCTTCGCGCCGGTGGTGAAGCGGGCGGCACCCGCCGTCGTCAATGTCTATGTCAGCCGCAAAATGAAGCAGATCGTTTCGCCCTTTTCCAACGATCCATTTTTCAGCCGCCTGTTCGGTGATAATTTCGGCATCCCGCGGGAGCGCATCCAGAACTCGCTCGGCTCGGGCGTGCTTGTGAGCCCCGACGGGGTGGCCGTCACCAACAACCACGTCATTCAGGGAGGCGGCGAGGCGGAGATCACGGTTGCCCTCTCCGACGGGAGAGAGTTTCCTGCAACGGTGGTGCTCAAGGATGAGCGGAGCGACCTCGTCGTGCTTCGCCTCGACGGCAAGGGCGTCAAATTCCCGTCGATCGACTTCAGCGATTCCGACAATCTGGAGGTTGGCGATCTCGTGCTTGCGATCGGCGATCCGTTTGGTGTCGGGCAGACGGTGACGAGCGGTATTGTCTCGGCCTTGGCACGCACGCAAGTGGGCATCTCCGACTACCAGTTCTTCATCCAGACCGATGCCGCCATCAATCCCGGCAACTCCGGAGGGGCGCTCGTCGATATGGACGGCCGTCTGGTCGGCATCAACACGGCGATCTTCTCCAATAGCGGCGGCTCGCTCGGTATCGGATTTGCGATTCCTTCCAACATGGTACGGCTCGTGGTTCAAGCGGCGCTGAAAGGGAGCAAGGTGCAGCGGCCCTGGTTTGGCGCTTCGCTGCAGCTGGTGACCTCCGACCTTGCAGAATCGCTCGGGCTTGACCGGCCGAGCGGCGCGCTGATCAAGGGGGTGCATGCCAAGGGTCCCGCGGCCCGGGCCGGCCTCCAGGAGGGCGACGTCGTCGTCAGCATCGACGGCAAGGAGGTGCAAGACCCACAAGCTTTCCTGTATCGGTTCGCCACCAAAGGTCTTGGTGGCTCAGCCGAACTTGGCCTGATCCGCAAGGGCCAGCCGCTCAAGGCCACGGTCCCTCTGATTGCGGCCGTCGAAGATCCGCCCCGCGATACGCGCGATCTCTCAGGCCGCCAGCCCCTGGCCGGCGCCAAGGTCGCCAATCTTTCGCCAGCCGTTGCCGAGGAGCTTGGCATCGAAGAGGAAGGGCTGGGCGTTGTCGTGCTCGAGGTCGCGCAGAATACGCCTGCGGCGAAGTTTGGCTTCAAGCGCGGCGACATCCTGGTTGGCGTCAACAATGACAAGGTGACCTCGGTTAGGGATCTGGTGACTGCGCTCGACCGTTCGCCAAGCGGCTGGCGTCTTTCATTTCAACGCGAGGGCAAGGTGTACAACCTCGCTATTCAGGGCTGAGGCGAGAGCGTGATGGTCACCCTGTTCGAGGCGGCCGGGCTTGCCGAGAGCGCGCCGAGGCCGCTTGCCGATCGCCTGCGCCCGTCGTCGCTCGACGAGGTCGTGGGGCAGGATCATCTCCTCGGCGAGCAAGGCATCTTGAGCCGCATGGTCAAGGCCGGGCGGCTTGGCTCGGTGATCTTCTGGGGACCGCCGGGGACCGGCAAGACCACGGTGGCGCGGCTGCTTGCTGATGTCACCGACCTTCACTTCGAGCAGCTTTCAGCGATCCATTCCGGCGTCCAGGAGCTCCGCAAGGTGTTCGAAGCCGCGCATGCGAGGCGCGAGCACGGCGAGGGCACGCTGTTCTTCGTCGACGAGGTTCACCGCTTCAACCGCTCGCAGCAGGATTCCTTCCTTCCCTATATGGAGGACGGCACCGTGATCCTCGTGGGCGCCACCACCGAGAACCCGTCCTTCGAGATCAACTCGGCCCTGCTGTCCCGGGCGAGCGTGCTGACTTTCAAGCGGCTGGAGGAGGAGGGCCTCGAGGCCCTGGTCGACCGCGCCGAAGCCCATGCAGGCCGCAAGCTTCCGCTGACCCCGGATGCGCGCGCGGCGCTGATCGCCATGGCCGACGGCGACGGGCGCGCCCTCATCAATCTTGCCGAGGATGTATGGCTTGCCGCGGCGTCCGGTGCCAAGACGCCGTTCAACCGCGAGGCGTTGGTGGCGCTGGTACAGCGGCGGGCGCCGATCTACGACAAATCCCAAGACGGCCACTACAATCTGATCAGCGCCTTGCACAAATCGGTGCGGGGCTCGGACCCCGACGCCTCGCTTTATTGGCTCGCCCGTATGCTCGCCGGCGGCGAAGACCCGCTCTATATCGCGCGGAGGCTCGTGCGCATGGCGGTCGAGGATATTGGGCTTGCTGATCCTTTAGCGCTCGTCCAGGCGAACGCGGCGAAGGAGGCCTACGACTTTCTTGGAAGCCCGGAAGGCGAGCTCGCGCTTGCCCAGGCCACGCTCTATCTAGCTACGGCGCCGAAATCTAATGCCGCCTATGTGGCCTTTGGCGCCGCGTCCCGCGCAGCCGAAGAGGGGGGCTCACTCGCCCCGCCGAAACACATCCTAAATGCCCCGACCAGGCTGATGAAGCAGGAGGGTTACGGCAAGGGCTACGCTTATGACCACAAGGAGGATGAGGCCTTCTCAGGCCAGAACTACTTCCCGGACGGAATGAAGCGGCAGACCTTTTACGAGCCCACAACCCGCGGCTTCGAGCGGGACCTCAAGGAGCGGCTGGATCGCTTCGCAAGCCTCCGGGCGCAACGGAGCCGGCGCGACGGATGAGCGCCTCCTGCGTTGTTCGGCCGCTTGCCAGCGTCGTCTGCATAGCTTGCCGTTACCGGGGATGGAGTCCCCCAAAACTGCCCGAAGGGGCTGATGAGGCCGCTGTTCAGAGCGGTGGGGAGTCGCGGAGACCCGCCGCAAGTTGTGTTTTTTCACTCCCGCTAGATGAATTCGCGCGCGCGCAAGGCATTCGCTTTGCGCCAAGTCCTTCGCGCGTGACGGATTCGATCTTCTACCGGTTCATGGGCCATTCGGGGCTTTACAACCGGGTGATTGGCAGCACGACCGATCGACTCGTGGAGCTCGCCCCATGTACGATCTTGGTGGTGAAATGACTGGCGCAAGTCCAGCAAACTGCGTCAGTTAATGTCCCATGGCAGGCGTTGAGACGAGAGAGGTCGAGGCCGACGAGGACGGCATGCGGCTCGATCGCTGGTTCAAGAGCTATTACGCCGAGCTTCCCCACAGCCGGCTGGAGAAACTGTTGCGCACCGGTCAGGTGCGGGTCGATGGCGGCCGCGTCAAGGCGAGCACTCGCCTTGCCGCCGGCCAGATGGTGCGCGTGCCCCCGCTTCCGGCTGCCGCGCCCGACCCCGTTAAGAAAGCTCTGTCGAAAGCCGACCGCCACTTCCTCGCTTCCATTACCCTCTATGAGGACGACGATCTCATGGTGCTCAACAAGCCGCCCGGGATCGCCGTGCAGGGTGGTACCAAGACCACGCATCATCTCGACCGGCTGCTCGAGAGCTTGGGCGACGACCCGAAGACGCGGCCCCGCCTCGTGCATCGGCTCGACCGCGACACTTCGGGCGTCCTCGTCGTGGCCAAGCGGCGCGAGGTGGCGGCCAAGCTCGGCCGCGCCTTTCAGACGCGCTCGGTGCGCAAGATTTACTGGGCGCTCGTCAAGGGCGTGCCGCGCCCTCCGCAAGGCAAGATCGATGCCGCGCTGGTGAAGGCCTCGGGGGCGGAGGGTGACCGTGTGCGGAAAGCGCGACCCGGCGAGCAGGAGGTGGCGCAGTCGGCGGTGACCTATTACGCGGTGGTGGACAGGGCCGGCCAGAAGGTCGCATGGCTGTCGCTGAAGCCCGTCACCGGCCGCCAGCATCAGCTCCGCGCGCATATGGCCATTCTCGGCTATCCCATCCTTGGGGACGAGAAATATCAGGGCGAGCGCGACCTGCCCGAGGGCCTCGACAACAGGCTCCATCTGCATGCGCGGCGCATCAGCTTTCCCCATCCGTCGGGGGAGAGCGTCGTCGATGTCACCGCGCCGCTGCCGGAGCACATGGCGAGAGCTTTTGCCGCCTTCGGCTTCGAGGCACGGCAATCTGATGAGGGCGACATCGATTAAGCAGGGGCCTGCAAGGAACTTGTTGGCGCGTCGTCACTTGCGCGTTCCGGCTAAGGCGGTGAGGCTCGCGTGAAATCACACTAAGGCGGAGAGCATAGGATGGATTCGAAAGCAGTCTGGTTCGCGCTTTTTGCGCAACGGGTGTCGCACATCACGGGCCGGCCGATTACCTTCATTTTGGCCGTCACGACCATCGTAGTCGATCAATATGGCGACCACGATCATCACCTTCCGCATGGTGTTCGTGATTCAGAACACCAGAACCGCGACACGGCTTCCCTGCATTCAAAATCGACGAGCTGATCCGCGTGACCCAAAAGGAGCGGAACATTCTGCTCGACCTCGAGGAGGTTGACGACAAGACGCACGAGGCGCTGCGAGCCGATTACGGGCGGCTCGTCCGCAAGGCTAAGTCCCGCACTAAGGCGCCGGCTCGCGCCGAAGCGGTGCCGGAAAAGCCGAGCCAATCCCGATCGCGTAAACGCTGAGCAGCGCGATGCCGAGCTCAGGAAGGACCTCTACCGATGCGGCTAATGGCGGCACGCGAAGAGCGAGTCTTCCCAAGCGCTTCTACAGCCAAGTGGCCATCAAGGATGAGGGCAGGGGAGGCGCCTCTTTGCTACTCGACGGCAGGCCGGTACGGACTCCCGGCAAGGCGCCGCTTGTTCTGCCCAACAGGGCCTTGGCGGAGACGATCGCGGAGGAATGGCGGCGACAGGGCGAGCGCATCGATCCGGAGATGATGCCGCTCACCCGGCTCGCCAACAGCGTCATCGATGGGGTGCGGGGGCACGAAGACACGGTCATCTACGATATTCTGGGTTATGCGGACTCGGACCTCGTCTGCTACCGCGCTGAGGGACCGGAACAGTTGGTTGTGCTGCAGGCGAAGCATTGGGAGCCGATCGTAGCCTGGGCGACGTCAGACCTTGAGGCACCGATGGTGCTGGCGCAAGGCGTGATGCCTGTGGAGCAACCGCAGGCGTCGCTCGATGCGATCAAGCGCCGTCTCGAAGGTTTCGATCCCTTCAGCCTCGCTGCTCTCCATGTCATGACGAGGCTTACGGGCTCCGCGCTCCTTGCCCTTGCCGTCGTGCAGGGCCGACTCTCGCCCGAAGAGGCTTGGGGCGCCGCCCATGTGGATGAGGAGTGGCAGATCAGCCAGTGGGGCGAGGATGACGAGGCCCGCGTCCGGCGGGCGAACCGCTGGCGCGACTTCGCCGCCGCCGCTCGATTCGGTCAACTGCTCGTTGTCTCTGCCAGGCCAAGACCGTGAGACCGGGCTTACGCCTCGGCGGCGCTGCTATTTTTGCTCTTCATCTTTCCCACGCGGCCCGGGATAGAAAACATCGAAACCCGCGGCTGCGGCCTCGCAGGCGTTCCCTACGTCTTGCCCATCGCAGGCACAAACCGGAAGGAAGCGTTTTGTGCAGAACCGTGGCCTTGCTCGACACGACCCCGCAACGGCCGCGCCTATTGGACCCTCGTGCTCGGGGCTGAGAGGTGAGCCGCTGGTTCTCAGTTAGAGCCGCCATTTGCGCCGACTGAGGCCCATGCTATTGACCGTCACGGGCTGTCATGCAGAGGGGCGGGGCCAAGGGCCATGAAGGAAGTCCTGGAAGAGCTTGAGGTTCGGCGGGGAAGGGCGCGCGCCGGCGGCGGGCCGAAGCGCGTCGAAGCCCAGCATGCGCGCGGCAAGCTCACCGCGCGGGAACGGCTGGAACTCCTGCTCGACGAAGGCTCCTTCGAAGAGTTCGATATGTATGTCGAGCACGGTTGCACCGAGTTCGGCATGGAGGAGACGAAGGTCCCCGGCGACGGTGTGGTCACCGGCTGGGGCACCATCAACGGCCGCGTTACTTACGTTTTCGCCAAGGACTTCACCGTGTTCGGCGGCTCCCTGTCGGAAGCCCATGCCAAGAAGATGATCAAGATCCAGGATATGGCGCTGCAGAACCGCGCGCCGATCATCGGGCTGTTCGACGCGGGCGGCGCGCGCATCCAGGAAGGGGTGGCGGCGCTTGGCGGCTATGGCGAGGTGTTCTTGCGCAACGTGCTTGCTTCCGGGGTGATCCCGCAAATCTCAGTGATCATGGGTCCTTGCGCCGGCGGCGACGTCTATTCCCCGGCCATGACCGACTTCATCTTTATGGTCAAAGACACCTCCTACATGTTCGTCACCGGCCCGGACGTGGTGAAGACGGTTACCAAGGAGGAGGTGACGGCAGAAGAGCTTGGCGGGGCAATCGTGCACACGACGAAGTCGTCCATCGCCGACGGCGCCTATGACAACGACGTCGAGACGCTGCTGCAGATGCGGAGGCTGATGGACTTTCTCCCATCGAGCAACGAATCGGGCGTGCCGGAGCTCCCCACGCGCGATCCTTGGGACCGCTGCGAACATTCCCTCGATACGCTGATCCCGGACAATCCGAACAAGCCTTACGACATCAAGGAGCTGATCCATAAGGTCGTTGACGAAGGCGACTTCTTCGAGATCCAGGCGGCCTTCGCCAGAAACATCGTGGTCGGCTTCGCCCGCATCGAGGGGCGCACCATCGGCATCGTCGCCAATCAGCCCTTGATATTGGCAGGGGTTCTTGACAGCGACGCCTCGCGCAAGGCCGCGCGCTTCGTCCGCTTCTGCGACTGCTTCAACATTCCGCTCGTGACCTTCGTTGACGTGCCCGGCTTCCTGCCCGGCACCGACCAGGAATATGGCGGGCTGATCAAGCACGGGGCGAAGCTCCTGTTCGCCTTCACCGAGGCCACGGTGCCGAAGGTGACGGTGATCACGCGCAAAGCCTATGGCGGCGCTTACGACGTGATGTCGTCCAAGCACATCCGGGGCGACGTGAACTATGCGTGGCCCACAGCCGAGATCGCGGTGATGGGGGCGAAGGGCGCCGTCGAGATCCTCTATCGGTCCGAGCTTGGCGATGAAGTCAAGATTAAGAAGCGCATCGACGAATATCAGAAGCGCTTCGCCAATCCCTTCGTGGCGGCGGAGCGGGGCTATATCGACGAGGTGATCATGCCGCACGGCACGCGGAAGCGCATTGCACGTGCGCTCCAGATGCTGCGCAATAAGCACGTCGAGAATCCCTGGAAGAAGCACGACAATTTACCGTTGTAGGTGAGGCCTCTAAGGGGTGTCCGTAGGGCGATGCGCGACGTTGCACTCGCCATGTTGGTCGGGATTCTCGCGACTGCGGCGCAGGCCGAGCCCGCGAGCTGGATCGCGATGAGCAAGACCGCCATGTCGATCACCGGCGACATTGTGCTCGACGATTACAGCCTCGCCTTTAAGAACGGCAAAAGCCTCGATCTTGAGCCGTATGAAATGGCGCGGGAGGGCGACTGGTCGGGATCGGGGGAAGAGATATCGGGTGATGTGTTCAAGATCGACCCGCCCTCCAATCCCAAGCTGCTGCACGGCAACACGCTCTGCGGAGCGCCGGCGACCTATGTGGTCCTCTGGACGCCGGGGGAGGGTGAGCTGACGCTGAACGTCTATTCCGGCGACGGGGCGCCGACCGGCACCCCCGATGTCGATGCGCTGTGCGCCACCTATTCCTACGAGGCGCCTTGAGAGCGACTTGTCTTTACGCATGATCCTGTCCGAAACGTCTGCAACCTTTCGGCATCATGCTCAGGCGTCCTTCCAATAGGGCTTGGCGCGGAGCCGCTCGAGCCAGGCGTGGATATTCTTGTACCGGCTGATGTCGAACTTCAGGAAGGCCGGACCGGTATCAAGCCGCGGGCCGATGAGAAAATCCACCACACTCAGCTGGCCGACGATGTAGTCGCGGCCCTGAAGTTGCTTGTCAAGCACCGGGAGAAAGCGGTCGAGACGCGCCATCGCGTCGGCGATGATGCCGGGGTCGTTGCCCGGCTGCTTAAGCATCTTCGGCTTGATCAGGAGCTCCCAGGCGAGCGCGTCCATGGCGGCTTCGGGACCGCCGACCCACCAGCAGATCCATTGATCGACGAGCGCTTGAGCTTTGGGATCGGAGCCGACAAGCGCCCGTTCCGGCCGCTTGGCCGCGAGATACTTCAGGATCGCGGGCGACTCCCAGAGGACAAAGCCGTCCTCCTCAAGGGTTGGAACCCTCCCGTTCGGGTTCTTGGCCAGATATTCGGCGGAACGGGTTTCGCCGATGCGCGGATCGCGGGTCACCTTGTTGAGCGGAATGCCGAGTTCGGCGGCGAGTAGGCGCACCTTCCGGGCATGGGGCGAGGCTTGGGTGTCGAAGAGTGTGATGGTCATGGCAACCTTATACGGCAGCCGTTGATTTTCCGCCAAGTTCGCCCCGCGTGGCCCCGTTCAACTCCCCGTCATTGCCGAACTGTCGCAGTAGGCAAACGCATGAGAGGCTGTTATCCCCTTTATTCCCCCGCTTGGCGGGCGCAATTTTGCCGTCTCCAATGACTAGGGTCGACCGTTCGGGGACGCATCCGCCACGGGCGCCAGCTAATATCAGCAATCCATGGTTAAGCGCTTTCTCATTGCTGCCATTCTGGTCGCCATGTTTCTCGGCGGGGTGGGCTATTTCAATCTGGTCTTCAAGCCGAAGATGATCGGCGAGTTCATGGTGAAGATGGCGCCGCCTCCCGCCACCGTCACCGCCGAGCGCGCCGGGACCGAGAGCTGGGTCGACCGGGTGCAATCGATCGGAACGCTGATCGCCATCCACGGCATCGACGTGGCGCCGGAGGTTGGCGGCATCGTCAAGAACTACTTCTTCGACAGCGGCAACGACGTGGAGAAGGGTGCGAAGCTCATCGAGCTCGACACCTCGGTCGAGCAAGCCGACCTCGAGAGCGAGCTGGCGACGCTGCAGGAGGCCAAGGCCGACTTTGAGCGGCAGTCCAAGCTCGTCGGCAAAGGGGCGGTGTCGCAAGCGGTCCTGGATGCGACGATTATGAAACGCGACCATTCCGCTGGGGCGGTGCAGAAGAACCAGGCGCGCATCGCGCAGAAGAACATCACCGCGCCCTTTGCCGGCAGGCTCGGCCTGCGCCGGATGGAGAAGGGGCAATATGTGTCGGCCGGGCAGGCTCTCGTCTGGTTGCAGGCGCTCGACCCGATCTGGATCGACTTCCCGGTGCCGGAAAGCGATGTGGGCAAGTTGAAAGTAGGGCACGTCGTCGAGCTTTCCCTCAGTGCTTATCCGGGTCAGGTGTTCAAGGGCGAGATCGAGGCCTTCGATGCGCGTGTGGCGCAGGACACACGCACCCTCATGGTGCGCGGGAGGCTGCCCAACCCCGACCACAAGCTCCTGCCCGGCATGTTCGCCAATGTGGCGGTGTTAGAAGGCGAGCCGAAGCAGCTCGTGACGGTGCCGCGGACCGCGGTGACTTATGGGCTCTATGGCGACGGCGTCTGGGTGGTGAAGGAGGGACCGCCCGCGCCGGAAAAGACAGCAAGCGCAGGCGAGATCACGGTGCCTCCGCCACAGCTTACGGTCGAGCGCCGCTTCGTGCGTGTCGGATCCAGCCAAGGCGACAATGTCGCCATCCTCGAAGGCGTGGCAGAAGGCGAGCAGGTGGTGACCAGCGGCCAACTCAAGCTACATCCAGACGCCACCGTCAAGATCGACAACTCGCAACCTTTGACGCCGTCCGCCGAGCGGCCGAAGCAGTAAGCTCGCATGGCCTTCACCGATATCTTCATCAAGCGTCCGGTGCTGGCCACGGTGGTTAGCTTGCTGATCCTGCTCATCGGCGCTCAGGCCGGCTTCAAGCTGCCGATCCGCCAGTACCCCGAGCTCTCCAACACCACCATCACCGTCACCACGGTCTATCCCGGCGCCAACGCCGATCTCATTCAGGGCTTCATCACCGTGCCGATCCAGCAGGCGGTGGCGAGCGCGGAAGGGATCGACACGCTGGTCGCCTCGTCGACGCAGAATGTGAGCACTGTCACGCTCAATCTGAAGCTCGATGCCGATCCGGACCGGGCGATGACGGACGTGTTGTCCAAGGTCGCCCAGGTGAAGGGCATCCTACCGCGCGAGGCGGACGACTCGATCGTCACCAAGAAGACGGGCGAGGGCTACGCGCTCATGTATCTGTCGTTCAACTCCAAGGTGATGAACGGCTCGCAGATCAGCGACTATCTCAACCGCGTGGTGCGGCCCAAGCTGCAAACCATCGACGGCGTGGCCAATGCGGAGATCTTGGGCGGGCAGGTCTTCGCCATGCGCATCTGGCTCGATCCGGACCGCATGGCCGCGCTCGGTGTCACGCCGCTCGATGTGCGGGCCGCGCTCGTCAGCAACAACTTCACCTCGGCGCCGGGCCAGGTGAAGGGCGACTTCGTGCAGACCAATATCGACGCCAAGACCTCGCTGGACAATCCCGCCGCGTTCGGGCGCCTCGTGGTGTTGAATCGCGGCGACGCGCTGATCCGTTTGAGCGACGTCGCCGAGATCGAGCTAGGGCCCCAAAGCGCCGATTCCTCCTCGGTGTTCGACGGGCTGAAGGCTGTGTTCATCGGCGTCTACGCCACGCCCACCGCCAATCCGCTCACCGTGATCACCAATGTGCGTAAGGCAGTGCCGGAGATCCAGCGCGAGCTGCCCACGGGTCTCGAAGCGGCAATCGCCTATGACGCCACCAATTTCATCCGGGCATCGCTCTGGGAGGTGCTGAAGACCTTGAGCGAGGCGGCGATCATCGTCGTCTTGGTGATCTTCCTGTTCCTCGGCAATCTAAGGTCGACCATCATCCCGATCGTCACTATTCCGCTGTCGCTGGTGGGCGTGCTCGGGCTCCTGCTCGCGCTCGGCTATTCCATCAATCTGATGACGCTGCTCGCCCTCGTGCTCGCCATCGGGATCGTGGTGGACGATGCCATCGTCGTCGTGGAGAACATCTACCGGCATATCGAGGAAGGGAAGCGACCCTTCGAAGCGGCGCTGCTCGGCGCCCGCGAGATCGTCTACCCGATTATCGCCATGACCATCACGCTCGCTGCGGTGTTTGCGCCGATCGGCTTCGTCTCGGGGCTCACCGGCGCTTTGTTCAAGGAATTCGCCTTCACCCTTGCCGGCGCAGTGCTGGTGTCTGGCGTGATCGCACTCACGCTGTCGCCGATGATGTGCTCGCGCCTGCTCAAGGCCCACAACGGGGGAGGGGGCGGCCGATTCACGCGCTTCCTCGACCGCATGTTCGAAGGTCTGAAAGGGCGCTATCAGCAGAGGCTCACGCGCACGCTCAACTATCGGCCCGTGACCTTGCTCGTGCTTGCCGGCCTGATCGCGGGAACCGGCCTCATGTATATGACGACGCAGAGGGAGCTCGCGCCGGAAGAAGATCAGGGCATCCTCTTCACCCTGGTGAAGACGCCGCAATACGCCAATCTCGATTATCTCGAGGACGCCACCCAGCAGCTCTATAATGTCTACAGCACCGTGTCCGAGAAAGAGCACGTGTTCACCATCAACGGCATGGGGGACGTGCATCAGGCCTTCGCCGGCATCCTGCTCAAGCCCTGGGGCGAGCGGGAGCGCAATCAGAAGGCCGTGCTGCAGGAGTTGTCGCCGCGCATCAATAGCCTGCCGACGGCGCTCGCCCTTGCCTTCTCGCCGCCGACGTTGCCGGGCTCCACGGGTGGACCGCCCGTGCAATTCGTCATCACCACGACCCGGGACTTCAGGGAATTGGCGGATGTTCTCGCCGATGTCGAGAAGTCGGCGCGGGAGAGCGGTCTCTTCATCTTCTCCGATTCCGACCTCCGCTTCGAGACGCCGCAGATCGAGTTCCGGATCGATCACGACAAGGCGAACCGGCTCGGCATCTCCATGGCCGATATCGGCGGCTCGCTCGCGACCCTGCTCGGCGGGAACTATGTCAATCTGTTCGATCTCTACGGGCGGAGCTACCGGGTGATCCCGCAGGTGCCCCGGGACTACCGGCTGAACGAGAGCTGGCTCACGCGCTATCAGATCCGCACGGCCTCCGGTATGCTCGTGTCGCTGTCGAACGTCGCGTCCGTGACCAGGACCGTGCAGCCGAACGCGCTCACGAACTTCCAGCAGCTCAATTCCGCGACGCTGTCGGCGGTGCCCTTCCCAGGGCGCACTGTCGGGGAGGCCATCACCTTCCTGAAGGAGAAGGCGAAGAGCTTTCCCGAAGGCTTCTCCTACGATTTTCAGGGGGAGAGCCGGCAGTTCGTGCGGGAGGGCAACACCCTCGTCTACACCTTCATCTTCGCGCTGATTGTGATCTTCCTCGTGCTTGCCGCCCAATATGAGAGCTTCCGCGACCCGTTCATCATCCTCATCGCGCTGCCGACTTCGATGTTCGGGGCGCTGATTCCGCTCAACGCCGGCCTCGCCACCATCAACATTTACACCCAGATCGGGCTCGTCACCCTGATCGGGCTCATCTCCAAGCACGGCATCCTGATGGTCGACTTCGCCAACAGGCTGCAGGCGGAGCAGGGCTATAGCCGGCGGGAGGCGATCGAGCAGGCGGCCGCTACCAGGCTCCGGCCAATCCTCATGACCACGGCGGCGATGGTGGTGGCCATGGTGCCGCTTCTGATCGCAAAGGGCGCGGGCGCCGCGAGCCGCTTCGATATCGGCGTGGTCATCGCGGCGGGCATGACCATCGGCACGCTGTTCACGCTATTCGTCACGCCGGCAGTCTACACCTTCCTCGCCAAGGACCACCAAAAGGCCAAGGCACGCACCGCCGCGCAGGCCAAACCGGAGGCGCCTGAGGCGGCTCCTGACACGGCACGGGCTCCGGCTGAGGCGGCAGCCGAAGCCGAGGTCGCGCCTCATGCCGGGGCCGGCGCCTTGGTCCACCCCGTAAGCGAGGCCACGGAGCCGGCGCAGCAAGGTCATTCCGCCGAGGTCCTGGCCTTCAGCTCGGCGGCAGCCGCCGCCTCGGCGCAGGAGACCAGGGGGCGCAATGCCGGCCGGCGCCCGCTCCGGCGGAAACCTCTCACGCCTGCGGCGGAATAAGCGCCCTGTTGCCTTCGGAAAACCGGTTTCCACTTTTCCGGATCATACTCTAGAAGAGCCCAGCAGAACGGGGGCCCTCGACCATGTTCGCCAAGCTTCTCATCGCCAATCGGGGCGAAATCGCCTGCCGTATCATCAGGACGGCGAGGCGGCTCGGGATCACCACGGTCGCGATCTATTCCGACGCCGACCGCGACGCTCTGCATGTGGACATGGCCGATGAGGCGGTCCGGATCGGTCCCGCCGCGGCAAGCCAATCCTATCTCGATGCGGCCAAGATCATCGCCGCCGCCAAGGAGACCGGCGCCGAGGCGATCCACCCGGGCTATGGCTTTCTCTCGGAGAATGCCGGTTTCGCGCGGGCGCTGGTCAAGGCCGGCATCGTCTTCGTCGGCCCGAACGTCAAGGCGATCGAGGCCATGGGCGACAAGATCGAGTCGAAGAAGCTCGCCGCCAAGGCCAAGGTCTCGACCGTCCCCGGCCATCTCGGCGTGATCAAGTCCGCAAAGGAGGCCGTCGGCATTGCCGATGCGATCGGCTATCCCGTCATGATCAAGGCTTCCGCCGGTGGCGGCGGCAAGGGCATGCGCATCGCCTACAGCCGGAAGGAGGTGGCTGAGGGCTTCGCCTCGTCGCAATCGGAAGCCGAGTCGAGCTTCGGCGACGACCGCGTGTTCATCGAAAAATATATCGAGGAGCCACGCCATATCGAGATCCAGGTGCTCGGAGACAAGCATGGGAACGTGATCCATCTCGGCGAGCGCGAGTGCTCGATCCAGCGACGCAACCAGAAGGTCGTGGAGGAGGCGCCGAGCCCGTTCATCGACGCCAAGACGCGCGCGGCGATGGGCGCGGAGGCGGTATCGCTCGCCAAGGCTGTGGGTTACGATTCGGCCGGCACCGTCGAGTTCATCGTCGATAAGAACCGCAACTTCTACTTCCTCGAAATGAACACGCGGCTGCAGGTCGAGCACCCGGTGACGGAGCTCGTCACCGGGCTCGATCTCGTGGAAGAGATGCTGAAGATCGCTGCGGGAGAAAAGCTCAAGCTCAAGCAGAAAGACGTGAAGCTCGAGGGCTCGGCCGTCGAGGTGCGCATCTATGCCGAGGACCCGACGCGGAACTTCCTGCCTTCGACGGGACGCCTCATCCGCTATCGTCCGCCGCGGCTGGGTACCGCCGGAGGCATCACCACGAGGCTCGATTCGGGCGTGGAGGAGGGCGGCGAGATCCCGGTCTATTACGATCCGATGATCGCCAAGCTGGTCACCCATGCGCCGAAGCGGATCGAAGCCATCGAGCATATGGGGAACGCTCTCGATGCCTTCGCCATCGACGGCTTCCGCCACAACATTCCCTTCCTTGCCGTGCTCATGCGGAACGAGCGGTGGAGGGAAGGGCGCCTCTCCACCCGCTTCATAGCCGAGGAATTTCCAGACGGCTTCAAGCCGCCTTCGCCAACGGGCCCCGAACGCGACGCGATCGTCGCCGTCGCCGCCGCCATCGATCACATGAGCAATCAGCGGCGCCGCGACATCACGCTACAGATGCATGGCGAGCCGGTTCGCTTTGCCGATATCCGCGTCGTGGAGTTTGGGGGATCGTGCGAGCGCGTCACGGTCGAGGGCGGCATCGACGAACCCTTTGCCGTCACCTTCGGCGGCGGGGGAGAAAAGGTCAGCCTCGCGTCGTCCTGGTGGTTCGGGGATCCGATCTGGCAGGGCTCGATCGACGGCAGGCCCGCTTCGCTGCAGGTGCGCCCGATCCTCAACGGCTATCAACTCACCTATGAGGGCGTCGAGGTAGCGGCGCGGGTGCTCACCGAGCGCGAGGCCGAGCTCACGACGCTGATGCTGGTCAAGGAGAAGGCCGACACTTCGAAGCTCTTGCTCTGCCCCATGCCCGGCATGGTCGTGTCCCTGGCTGTCCGCGCGGGCCAGGAGGTCCGGGCCGGCGACGCGCTCTGCATCGTCGAGGCGATGAAGATGGAGAACGTGCTAAAGGCCGAGCGCGATGGAACCGTGGCCAAGGTGCTGGCCAAGCCCGGCGACAGTCTGAATGTCGACGCCGTCATCCTCGAATTCGCTTGAGGATGGCCGTTCAGCTCAAGACGGTCACGGTCAGGATCGAGGGCCGCGTGCAAGGCGTCTTCTATCGCGCCTGGACCGATCAGAACGCGCGCTTGCTTGGTCTCGACGGCACGGTGCGAAATTGCAGCGACGGCAGCGTCGAAGCGGTCTTCGCAGGTTCTGCCGACAAGGTGGACGAGATGCTGAAGCGCTGTGCCGATGGGCCGCCTGATGCGCGCGTGAGCAAGGTATCCGTCACTTTAGAGGGTGGCTCGGTCGCTTCCGGCTTCAGGGTCATCGGGACGAATTGGCGCTGATCCCCGTCGCCCGGAAAACCTCGTCGAAGGCGGCGCGGAGCGCTGCGTCGACGTGATCCATGTCGGTCTCGCCGCCAAGCGCGGCGAGGCTCGTCACGTGGGTGCCGGCGAGCCCGCAAGGCGCGATGCCCGAGAAATGCTCCAAGTCCGGATCGACGTTCAGGCTGACGCCGTGAAAGCTCACCCATCGGCGGAGACGCACGCCGATGCTGGCGATCTTCGCCTCACCGACAAAGACGCCGATCTGGCCGTGCCGGGGTCCGCCTTCGACGCCAAGGCGCGCCAGGGCCACGATCAGCCAGTCCTGCAGCGCTAAGACGAAGGCCCGGACGTCGCGCCCCCGCCGCCCGAGATCAAGCATCACATAGGCCACGCGCTGGCCCGGCCCGTGATAGGTGAAGCGACCGCCGCGGCCGCTTCTGAACACCGGAAAGCGTGACGGCTCGAGCAGCTCCTCAGGAGCCGCGCTCGTGCCGCCGGTGTAGATGGCGGGGTGCTCCAGCAGCCACACGCATTCCGGCGCCTCGTGCGCACCAATGGCCTCCACACGGGCGTCCATGGCCTGGACCGCCGCCTCGTAAGGGACGGGAGCGCGGCTGATCAGCCATTTCACCTCCGCCGGCGTGGAGGGGGCGGGGTCAGCCAAGCGGACGGCAGGATTTGCCAAGGGAACCTCGAGGGTCGAAAAGGGTGGTTGGCGCTTCCGATGCTAGCTCTTTCAGCCCTGCCTTGCACCTCAGGTCGAGGTTTGCTAAGGCAGGCCTGCCCCGCTTAACCTTGCCGCGGGGCGAGCCTTTAGCCATATCGATGGGCAGAAGCTCGCGGACTTGTTTGTCTTGACGCATGATCTCGTCGGAAAAATCCGCGACTTTTCGAGATTACGTTATGCGGTCGTGGCGGAATTGGTAGACGCGCAGCGTTGAGGGCGCTGTGGGCTTAGCCCGTGGAGGTTCGATTCCTCTCGACCGCACCAATCTCCCTTGCAGCCCCTCACGGCAGAGGGGTGGGACCCGCAGCCGTCACAGCCAGGACCGGGGACGGACCATGCTCAGCCGGTAGCGCGGCGATCTGCGGAGCGGCCGGTTCGTCCGGCCGCGACTTCGGCACTATATGCGCGATCCGGTAGCCGCGCCGTTCAAGCTCACGGAGCAGGATCGGCAACGCCTTCACGGTTGCGCTCTCCGTGTCGTGGAAGAGGATGATCCCTCTTGCCCTGACGTTGGAGGCGGGAGAGCGTCCGCTTCACGATCGCATTGGCGCCAATCTGCCTCGATCGTCGCTGACCACGTCACAGGAGATGATGGCGTCGTTGCGCGTCGCGAGATAGGCGTTGAGTTTGGACGAATTATTCACCCCCAGATAGCGGAAGAACGGCGCCGCTCTGCCGCCCGAGACCTCATCCAGCACCTGAAAGCCGCGGTCGATTTCCTCCTTGGCCTTCGCCAGCGACAGATGGCCGAGGTTGCGCGGATGCGACCAGCTGTGCGCGCCGACTGTATGGCCCCGGGCCAGCACCTCTCGCGTCAGGTCCGGATGGGCGGCAACCCCATTGTCTAATCTCGAAGAAAGTCGCCTTCATGCAACACTCGTCGAGCACGTCGAGCATCTTCTCGGTTTCCTTCGGGCGCGGGCCGTCGTCGAAAGTGAGCACCACCTCCATGGGCGCAAGATCGAGAGAGGAGGGATATTGCAGCGTGCCGAGGCGAGGAGTGTCCGTCGGGTCAACCTCGATGACGCGGGAGACGCCGAGCGCCTCGGGATTGTCGGACCAGGTCGAGGGTTCCGCCTCACCTGCACCGTTGAGCAAAAAGCAAACGAGCACGGCAAGCGCCGAGCGCAGCGGCACAGCTACGTATTACACAACTCCCCTGGCCTAAAGCCATTTTTGGCTGGAGATTCGAGCAGAACAAGGCTTTAGTGGGCCTCCGCCGCGCCTGTGGTCGCAGGCCGGAAGCGGCAATCTCGCAAAGCATATCGCGCGCCGATCGCCGCTCCGTTACCCGCGGCTTTGCTCCAATTTGAAGCCCTTAGGGGCATTGCCATCGGACACGCGGGATGCAGGACGCCGCAGGCGAAGTTCACTTGCGCGATGAGGAGGGGGCGTTTCGTCCCGAGTTCCTGCACGCCGTGGAGGCCGCGCTCGAGGCAGATGATGCCGCGAAGGTGCGCGAGCTCACGCTCAAGCTGCACGAAGCCGACCTTGCCGACCTGATCCAGCTGCTTCGCCCCGAGCAGCGGGAGCCGCTCATCGCCACGCTCGGCCGCGACTTCAATGCGGCGGCGCTCTCCGAGCTCGATGAGGGCGTGCGCGATCAGGTGCTGGAGGCCATGCCGAAGGAGAAGGTCGCCGAAGCCCTGCAGCAGCTCGACTCGGACGAGGCGGTCTACCTCATCGAGGATCTCGACAAGCAAGACCAGACGGACATCCTCGCCCAGCTTCCGTCCTTCGAGCGTGTGGCGCTCGAGCGGAGCCTCGAATATCCCGAGGACTCCGCCGGCCGCATCATGCAGACCGATCTCATCGCCGTGCCGCCCTTCTGGTCGGTGGGGCAAACCCTTGACTACATGAGCGAAACTCAGGATCTGCCGGATCGCTTTTACGAGGTGTTCGTCGTCGACCCGGCATTCCACCTGATCGGTTCGGTCGCGCTCGACCGCCTGCTGCGGTCCAAGCGGCCGATCAATATCGAAGCGATCACCAGCCGCGACATCCATCCGGTCGCCGCCTCGTCCGACCAGGAAGAGGTGGCGCGCACGTTCGAGCGCTACAATCTGACTTCGGCGCCGGTCGTCGATCCGGATCAGAGGCTGGTCGGCGTGATCACCGCCGACGACGTGGTCGAGGTCATCCAGGAGGAGGCGTCCGAGGACATTTTGCGGATGGGCGGCGTGGCTGGCGAATCGGTCTCCGATCCGGTGTGGGAAACGACCAGGCACCGCTTCATTTGGCTCCTCGTGAATCTCGGCACGGCGATCCTCGCCTCCCTCGTGATCAGCCTGTTCGACGCCACCATCGAGCAGATGGTGGCTTTGGCCGTGCTGATGCCGATCGTGGCCTCGATGGGCGGCAATGCCGGGACCCAGACCATGACGGTGGCGGTGAGGGCGCTGGCGACGAAGGATTTGGGTCCGGTCAACGCCGCCCGCGTCATCGGCCGCGAGACCGTTGTGGGTTTGCTCAACGGGCTCATGTTCGCGGTGATCATGGGCGTCATCGCGTTCCTCTGGTTCGGTAGCGGCCAGCTTGGGATGGTGATCGGGGCGGCGATGATCATCAATCTTTTGGTCGCGGCCTTGTCCGGCATTCTCATCCCCCTCGGCCTCCACGCGCTCGACCTCGATCCGGCGATTGCCTCGGGCGTGTTCGTGACGACGATGACTGATTGCGTCGGGTTTTTCGCCTTTCTCGGCCTCGCGGCCTTGTGGCTGAGCTAGAGGCCGGCGCGGGCGATGTTCTTCTATCTCGCCAAGGTGCTGTGGTTTCTGCTGCAGCCATCCACTCTGATCGCGATCCTGCTCGCCTACGGCGCTATCCTGATTTGGACGGGCTGGGCAAGATGGGGGCGCCGCTTCGTGACGGTTGGTGCGGTTCTCCTGCTGCTCGCAGGGCTTTCGCCGCTGGGCAATGCTCTCATCCTGCCGCTCGAGGATCGATTCCCCCGGACTAATCTCGATGCCCAACCCGCGCCCATCGGCTTCATCGTGCTCGGTGGCGCCGAGGACCGGCTCGTGGAGCAGGCACGCGGGGCACCCGCCTTGAACGAAGCCGGCGAGCGCATGGTGGAGGCGGTCGTGCTCTCCCGCAAATTTCCCGAGGCGAAGATCGCATTCAGCGGCGGCGACGCAGGCATCCTCTACAAATCGGACGCCGAGGCCACGGGGGCGGCGGCCCTGCTCACGGCCATGGGCGTTGCGCAGGAGCGGCTGATCCTCGAGGGAGGGTCCCGCGATACCTATGAGAACGCCGCCAATCTCAAGGCCAAGCTCGACATGCTTGGCCTGCTCGGCCCCGACAAGCGCTGGGTGATGATCACCTCGGCCTATCACATGCCGCGGGCGATGGGGAGCTTCCGCGAGGCGGGCTTCGAGGTCGAGGCCTGGCCCGTGGATTACCGGACGCGGGGGAAGACCGATCTCACCCGTCCCTTCGACAAGGTCTCGGAGGGCTTGCGGCGGGTGGATGTTGCCGCCCGGGAGTGGGTCGGCCTTTTAGCCTATCGGCTCGCGGGGCGCAGTGATTCGCTCTTTCCCGGACCGACGCCGGCAGTAGGTTGCGACGTCGCTGCTACGCGAGTCGGAAGCCCGCAAGCGTCCCCATGTCGACCCGATCCTTGAGATAGGCGGCGGCGCGAAGCTCGGCATTGGCTTCGCCGGCAAAGGCTGCCACCATCTCGCAGAGCGCGCCGAAGCGCGTGCCGCCTGCGGCCTCATCCCACATCCGCGCCTCCTCGGGGCTAAGTAGCATGAAATGCGCGATCACATCTTGCCGACAGGGGCTTCATCGTCTTCCTCTCCTCTCGCAGAAGTCTTGAGTCTCAAGGCACTGGCGGCGGCGAGAGCCACCAAACCGAGCTATAAACGCGAATGCACGCGGACTCGCGCCACTCCTGATCACGCTTGCGTCAGCCTTTCGTGATTGGGCAAAACGCAAATGCCGTGATTGGGGCCGCGAACATCAGGCGCTAGGATGGCGCCAATGACTTCCTTTCAGCGGCGGTGGCGCATGACGGTCCATCTCATCAAGCTCTGTGTCGGGGTCGACACGGTGCAGGAGCTTAAGGCCTGGCAGGCGAAGAGGCTAAAGCATCTCAGGCATGCGCGTAAGAGCGCCGAGCTCTGTCACCGCACCCTACAGACGCCGAGACGGCGGGAAGAGCTGCTCGATGGCGGCTCGCTCTATTGGGTGATCAAGGGCGTCATCCTCGTCCGCCAGCGCGTGCTCGACCTCCGACCCGACGTCAAGGATGACGGGATTGCTTGTTGCGCCATCGTGCTCGACCCAGAACTCATGACGACGCGGGCGCAAGCGCGGCGGGCCTTTCAAGGCTGGCGTTATCTGTCAGTGGCCGACGCGCCGCCTGATGTCCGGGCCGTCGAGGACGAAGACGGCGAGATTCCGCGGGCCATGCGCGCCGACTTGCGTGAGCTTCGCCTCATCGACTTTTAGATTCCGTGGGGACGTTGTCGATGAGCCGCGTCTTGCCGAGATAGACCGCACCGAGCACGCGCGCCGGTCGCTTGATCGGGCCGGAGAGGGGAGCAAGCGTTTCGGGATCGCGGATCGCCACATAGTCCACGCGAAAGCCCTTTGCCTCCAGCTTGAAGCGGCCGGACTCAGCCGCGTCGTCGCAACCGCGGCCTTCCGCCAAGCTCGCGGCCACGTCCCGGAGCGTTTGGACGAGAAGGGGAGCGGCCTCCCGCTCCGCCGAAGAGAGTAAGGAATTGCGCGAGGACAGCGCGAGTCCATCGGCCTCGCGCACGATCGGGCCCGCGACAACGCGCACGGGGATGTCGAGGTCGCGCACGAGGCGCTTGATCATCAGGAGCTGCTGGTAGTCCTTCTCGCCGAACACCGCCACGCCAGGGGCGCATTGCAAGAGAAGCTTGGTGACGACCGTGGCCACGCCCTCGAAATGATTGGGCCGCGCGGCGCCGCAAAGGTCATCGGTGAGGCTCGGCAAACTCACCCGCGTGGCGAAGCCCGGTGGGTACATCTCGGCTGTTTCCGGGATAAAAACGAGGTCGGTGCCGGCTGCGGCGAGCTTTCCAACGTCGCCGGCCTCGTCTCGCGGATAGCGCGCCAGATCCTCCCTCGGCCCGAACTGTGCCGGATTGACGAAGATGGAGGCGACGACGCGATCCGCGTTGCTCCTCGCGATGGCGATCAGGGACAAATGTCCGGCATGGAGCGCGCCCATGGTGGGAACGAGCGCGATGCGCTCGCCGCCCTCTCGCCATTTGGCGAGCTGCGCCCGCAGGTTCTGCACGGTGCGCACCGTAGTGATGCTTCGAGCCATCTGATCTCGCCGCTGATCTCGCTGCTCCTATCAGCCGGTGACGATAGCAGCCCAATGCGGCCGAGGCCAACGGGCCCTCGCATCTCGAACCATGCCGCCGAAAGGACTAAACTTTGCGCAATGGGCGAGCCAAAACTCCATATTGGTCGAACCGGGGCGTTGCCAAGCCGCGCTGTGATCAGCGGTGTACTGCTGACAGATGAAGGTGCGCTCGTTGCGGCGCTGATCGATAGAGCGCGCTTCAGCGATGCAGAGCGGCGCGAGATCGCGCGCCTAGCCGAGCGACTCGTTCAGGCGGCGCGGGCAGGGCGGTCGGACTCGGGCGGCGTCGATTCCTTCCTGCATGAGTATGGGCTTTCGAGCCAGGAAGGAGTGCTGCTGCTCTGCCTTGCCGAGGCACTGTTGCGCATCCCAGACGCCTTGACCGCGGACCGCCTGATCGCCGGGACTATCGGCGGCGGCGATTGGGCGCGGCACCTCGGCCACTCCAACTCGCTCCTCGTTAACGCCTCGACCTACGGATTGATGCTGACGGGGCGCGTGCTCGATTGGGGCGCGGGCGAGGGGAACGACCTCGGCAGCATGGTCCAGCGCCTGATCGGAAGAAGCGGCGAGCCCGTGATCCGCCAGGCGCTGCACCAGGCCATGCGCATCCTGGGCGGTCAGTTCGTGCTCGGCCAGACCATCAAGCAGGCCCTTGCCAACGCCCAGGATGAAGCGCGGGCCGGCTACCGCTTCTCCTTCGACATGCTGGGGGAGTCCGCGCGCACCGCCGAGGACGCCGAGCGCTATACGTCGGGCTATCAGCAAGCCATCGCGGCCATGGTGGAATGGGCCGGGCCTCCGCTTGCGCGGACAGAGGACGAGCTGCACACAAGACCCGGTCTGTCGGTCAAGCTGTCGGCCCTGCATCCACGTTACCAGCCTTCGCAACAGATGCGACTGCGTGAGGAGCTTCTCCCACGCGTCCGAGAGCTTGCCCTAGCGATGCGTGATGCTTGGTTGCCGCTCACCATCGATGCCGAGGAGCAAGACAAGCTCGATCTCAGCCTCGGGCTCTTTGAGCCTCTCATTACCGATCCTGAATTTGCGGGGTGGAACGGGCTGGGGCTCGCCGTGCAAGCCTATAGCAAGCGCGCGCTTCCCTTGATCGCCTGGCTTGCCGAGACGGCGGCCGCGACGGGCAGGCGCTTTCCGGTGCGACTCGTCAAGGGCGCCTATTGGGACAGCGAGATCAAATGGGCGCAGGAAGCGGGGCTTGTCGGCTATCCCGTGTTCACCCGCAAGGTGAATACCGATGTCGCGTACCTCGCAGCGGCGCGCGCGCTGCTCGCGCGGCCGGAACTCTTCTTTCCGCAATTCGCCACTCACAACGCCCATACCATCGCGGCCATCACGGTGCTTGGCAAAGATGCGCCCTACGAGTTCCAGCGCCTCCATGGCATGGGCGAGGCGCTGCATCGGGAGGTGGTGAGGCCCGAAGCGCTGGGGAAGCCGTGCCGTATCTACGCGCCGGTCGGTGGGCATAGGGACCTGCTCGCTTACCTCGTGCGCAGGCTGCTCGAGAACGGCGCCAACACCTCCTTCGTCAACCGGCTTGCCGACGATGAGGCGCCGATTGCCGCCATCATCGCCGATCCCGTGGAAAAGGCCGCGAAGCATGAGCCGAAGGCCAACCCGCTGATCCCAATTCCGCCAGACCTTTACGCGCTGGAACGGCGCAACAGCCTGGGCTTGCCGCTCTGGGACGGACCGGTCCGCGAGCCTTTGCTCCACTCCATCAAACAGGCGCTGGCCGTCCCGGCTGAGGCTGGCCCGATCATCTCTGGAGAGGGGGTGAGGGGCGGGGAAGCCGTCGAGATCACGTCGCCCCATGATCGCCACGTAATGGTCGGCACCTGCCGGTATGCCGATGCGGAGGCCATCAACAAGGCGCTGGCTGCGGCTAAGGCGGCGTCTTGGCACTGGGACGCCCAAGGCGGCGAGACCCGCGCCGCGATCCTCGATCGCGCCGCGGATTTGTTCGAAGCCGACCGTGCGGCGCTGATGGGGCTAATGGTGCGGGAGGCCGGGAAGACGCTCGCCAATGCGCAAGGGGACCTCCGCGAGGCGGTCGACCATCTTCGCTATGCGGCGGCGGAAGCGCGCCGGAGCTTCGCCGCACCGCTTACCCTCAAAGGTCCGACCGGAGAGCGCAATGAGCTGTCTCTGCATGGCCGCGGAGTCTTCGCCTGCATCTCGCCCTGGAACTTCCCGCTTGCCATCTTCACGGGCCAGGTGGCGGCAGCGCTTGCCGCCGGCAATGCGGTGATGGCGAAGCCCGCCGAGCAGACGCCGCTTACGGCCGTCCGCGCAATCCAGCATCTGCTTGCGGCCGGCGTCCCAACCGATGTGCTCCACTTCCTCCCTGGACGTGGTGAGACGGTCGGTGCCGCGCTGGTCCTTGATCGGCGCGTGTATGGCGTTGCCTTCACCGGGGCCACCGAGACGGGACTTCTCATCAACCGCGCGCTCGCGTCGCGCGACGGCCCGATCGTGAAGCTGATCGCGGAGACCGGCGGGCTGAATTGCATGATTGTGGATTCCTCCGCTCTTCCTGAGCAGGTGGTGGACGATGCGCTGAGCTCAGCCTTCGACAGCGTGGGCCAGCGCTGCTCGGCCTTGCGCGTCCTGGTCCTGCAGGAGGACGTGGCCGACGCCATGCTCGACATGCTGCTCCGTGCGGCGCGGGAGCTTAAGATTGGCGACCCGCTCGACTACGCGACGGATGTCGGGCCGGTAATCGATGCCCACGCGCAGATGGCGCTCCAACGCCATAAGGCGCGCATGCGCGAGGAAGCGCGTGAGCTTCTCGATCTTCCATTGCCCGACGCGTGCGCGCACGGCACCTATGTCTCTCCGGCCATCTATGAGATCCCCACCTTGGGGCTGCTGCAAGGCGAGGTGTTCGGGCCGATCCTCCATGTCGTCCGTTTCGCCGGCGACCGGCTCGGGGAAGTCTGCGAGGCAATCAACGCCACGGGCTACGGGCTGACGCTCGGAATCCACACCCGCATTCAGGCCACGGCGGACTTCGTGGCGGCGCGGGTGAAGGCCGGCAACATCTACGTGAATCGCAATCAGATCGGCGCGGTGGTGGGGGTGCAGCCTTTCGGCGGCGAGGGTCTCTCCGGGACGGGGCCGAAGACGGGAGGGCCGAGCTATCTGCAGGGCTTTGCCCTTGAACGGGTGCGGACCACCGACTTGACCGCGTCCGGCGGCAATGCGGCGCTCCTCGCCGCTGCTACCAATGAGGAGTGAGCCCAGGGCGGCGCTCCCATTGCCGGCTGGCATGGGAGGGTCCATCTTTAGCTTGGGAGGTTTGAAGCGCGATGGCGGAGCCGAAAACGCCAGTAAAGAAGCCTGATAGCGCTGTGGAAGCCCCGCGCTCGAGCGGCGCCGAGATCGACAAATTCCTTGCCAAGGTGAGGACGATGACGCCTGCCGTCTCCGGCCGCGGACGGCTCATCTTCGCCATGGATGCGACCATGAGCCGGCAGCCCAGCTGGGACCTCGCGCTTAAGCTCCAGGTCGACATGTTTCGCGCCGTCAAGGAGGTTGGCGGCCTCGACGTGCAGCTCGTCTATTTCCGCGGCCTCGGCGAAACGCGCGCGAGCAAATGGGTCGGCGATCCGGAGGCGCTCGCGCGACTCATGACGGGGGTTTCCTGTCAGGGCGGCTACACCCAGATTCGCAAGATCCTCGCCCATGCCCGCCGCGAGAGCGAGAAGACCAAGGTGAACGCCGTGGTCTATGTCGGCGATTGCATGGAGGAGGAGATCGACGAGTTGAGTGAGCGCGCGGGCGAGCTTGGCCTGCTCGGCGTGCCCGTCTTTCTGTTTCAGGAGGGGCACGAGCCGAAGGCCGAGCGCGCCTTTAAGGAGATCGCCCGGCTGACCCGCGGCGCCTATTGCCATTTCGACGCGGGCTCGGCCCGGCAACTTTCGCAGCTCTTGGCGGCGGTCGCGGTCTACGCGACGGGCGGCCGCAAGGCCCTGCAGGACTTCGGCGCAGAGACAAAGAGCAGCGCCGCCATGCACCTGCTCGCGCAGCTCGGCTGCGAGCAGCTCAGTTCCAAACAGCCCGGCTGACGCCCGTCCCAATGCCCTTCTTTCTGGCCGGTGTCGCGCTGCTCTTGGTCTTGATCTTTGGCGGACGCTTGCTCGCTACCGCCGACCCGCAGAAACTTGCCATAATCGTCCGCAAGACCGGCGGCGTCGCCGCTCTTGCCATTGCCGCCCTGTTTCTCGTGCGGGGCCTGATACCGCTTGCCATACCTCTCGCCGTGTTCGGCTTGGCTCTGGTGGGCCTGCCGGTGCGACCCTGGTTTGGGGGAAGGGGGCCCTTCGGCGGCACCTCGCGCAAATCGCCCGGACAAAAATCGGAAGTGCGCACCGAAGCCCTCGATATGGAGCTCGACCATGATAGCGGGCGCATGGAGGGCCGATGCCTCAAGGGCAAATTCGCAGGCAGGACTTTGTCGTCGTTGAGCGATGCAGAGCTCACCTTGCTGCTCGAGGAGCTGCGCATCACCGACGCCCAAGGCGCGCTTCTGATTGAGGCTTACCTCGATCGGCGCTCGCAAGATTGGCGCGACCGGCGCTCGGACGATGCTGCAAGAGAGGCGCCCCGCGGACCTGCGCGAAGCCGCCTGAGCGTCGAAGAGGCCTATGCCGTGCTTGGGCTTGCGGCAGGCGCGAGCGAGAAGGATGTCCGCGCCGCGCATCGGAAGCTGATGATGAAGCTGCACCCAGATCAGGGTGGTTCGACGTATCTAGCGGCCCGCATCAACGAGGCAAAAGACGTCCTGCTCCGCCGCAGATGAGCCGCCCAGCCGCCCTAATTGGCGCGCATCACCACGCAATCGAGCGACATGCGCTTGAGCTCGGCGCAGGCACTGCGGGCTGTACCCTCCGAGAAGCCCGCAAAGCGCGCCCGGTACCACTGCGTGCTGTCCTTCTGAAATGCAATCGCGAGCTGCGGGTGGCCATCGAGCAGCGTGGCAGCACGCTCTTTCACCGCATCGAGACGGCTTTCGGCCTCGGCTTGCGAGGTAAAGGCGCCCACCTGGACGTGAAACGGGCCTGCGCTCTTTCCGGGCTTGCTTGCGCTCAAGGCTTGGGTGCCGTTTGCTGAAGGCCTCGCGGGGGCCGGGGCCGAGGCCGGAGCTAGGCTCGCTGGACTAGCCAATCCACTTTGCTTGTCCCCGAAGGAGGCGCCCTCGATCGAGGACTCGGTATCGGCAAGGGCGAAGACCTGCTTCTTGGGTCCCGGAGGTGGGGATGGCGGCGGCGTGCCAAGGGCCGCGACCATAGGTGGGGCGGAGGCGTTGGCCGCGACCAGGGGCAGCGCTGAGGATTTGGCGGCGATCGCTTGGGGAAAAGACTGGTTAAGGAGCGCGCGCATGGCGGCGTCGCGCTCTCCGCCGGTCCTGCCGCCCAGCACCACGGCCACTAGGTGCTTGTCGTTGCGCCGGACCGAGGCGGTGAGATTGAAGCCAGCCTCGCGGGTATAACCGGTCTTGATGCCGTCGGTGCCCTTATAGTCGAACAACAGATGGTTGTGGTTACGGTAGCTCCTACCGTGATAGCTGAAATATTTGGTCTGAAAGCAAGCGTAATTTTCCGGGAAGTCGCGAATCAGATGCTGCGCCAAGATGGCCATGTCGCGCGCCGTGGTGACTTGCTCGTCATTCGGTAGACCAGACGCATTGCGAAAGGTCGTGCCCTTCATGCCAAGGGCCCGCGCCTTTTCTGTCATCATCCGGGCGAAGTTCTCTTCGGTGCCGGCGATGTTCTCGGCAATGGTGACAGCGGCGTCATTGGCCGACAGGGTGACGAGGGCGTCGATGGCGTCGGCCGTGGTGATGATCATTCCAGGCTTCAGGTTGAGCTTCGTCGGCGATTGGCTCGCGGCGTAAGGCGTCACCGTGAGGTCGGCGTCGTAGCTGATGGTGCCCGCGCGCAAATAGGTGAAGAGCATGTAGAGCGTCATCATCTTGGTGAGCGAGGCGGGATGGCGGGGAGCTTCAGGCGCCTGCGCATAGAGGACGCGGCCCGAGTTCATGTCGACCACGATCGCCGCGGCGATGGTATCCCCGCTCGATCTGTGCCTTGGCCTGGCAAGGGCTTGGCTCAAAGGGGAAGCAGCACCGAGCGCGAGGACGATCGCGAGAGCAAGCCCAAGGCTACGTCGCAGGAGTGCCCAACAATTAAGCTGACGGATATTCACCCGTAGTGAAAGCCCTAAAGCCCTCTCCCCGTTTGCGACTCTCCCCGTGGGGGCGGCTGCCGTGACCCACGCGTCCCACCCCGAACCTGCGCCCCAAGCTTTATTGCGCTTGCGGGCCCGAGTGAGTTCGGAAGGAGGCTAAAATCCGGCGATTGCTAAAGAGTTAAGGAAGCCGCCGTGAGTTTATTGTGCAGTGCAAAAAATCGGTTGACCTCGCATTGTGCGATGCATATACGTTGTTCGCGTTTGCCATACACCGCAAGGCCGGTTTCGAGAGAGGGTTCAAGATGGTCAAAGGGTTCGAGGATTTTCAGAAAGTGGGTAAGGATGGCTTCGATGCCGTGGTCAAATCGTTCGGCGAGGTGAACAAGGGCTTCCAGGCCATGGCCGCCGAGGTCACCGACTATTCGAAGAAGGCGTACGAGGACGGTACCCGTGCCTTCCAGCAGCTGATCGGCGCGAAGTCGGTAGAGCAGGCCGTCGAGATTCAATCGCAGTACGCCAAGAAGGCCTATGACAGCTACATCGCCGAGGTCTCCAAGCTCGGTGAAATGTATGCCAGCCTGGCCCGCGACGCCTATAAGCCGGTCGAGGTTGCCTTCAAGAAGGTTGCCTAACGCCGCTCCCAAACTCCACCTATTCCAGCGAAAAGGCCCGGGGTCTGACCCCGGGCCTTTTTTTGCCGTTTTCATGTCCGCAATCAGCACTATGTTATGGAGGATCGGGCGAGCCGATTTGCTGCGGCTTGCACGATGCAGCTAGAATGGATCAGGATGATCCGTGGGAACCTCGACTGCTCGCCTTGGCAGATGAAGAACGAGACGCCACATACGGGGTGACGATGGCGCGGAACGGCGACACTCGCCGGGGCAGCGACACCGGCACTCATATCATCACCAAGACGCGTCCGAAGACGAAGCGGCCGAGCCTCTACAAGGTGCTGCTTCTCAACGACGACTACACGCCGATGGATTTCGTCGTGTACGTGCTTGAGCGCTTCTTCAACAAGCCTCCGGAGGAGGCGACCCGAATCATGCTCCACGTCCACCAGAAGGGTGTCGGCATCTGTGGAGTCTACACTTACGAGGTGGCTGAGACTAAAGTAGCGCAAGTAACGAGCTTTGCCCGTCAGCACGAGCACCCGCTACAATGCACCATGGAGAAAGAGTGAGGATCTAGGTGGCTTCGTTCTCGTCCAGTCTCGAACAGGCGCTAAGGCGCGCGCTGCAATACGCCAATGAGCGCAGTCACGAATATGCGACACTGGAGCATCTGCTCCTGTCGCTGATCGACGACCGCGACGCGGCGGCAGTGATGCGCGCCTGCGACGTCGATCTCGATCTGTTGCGGGACAAGCTCACCGGCTACCTCGACAGCGAGCTAGCGGGCCTCGTCCTCGATTCCCACAACGATGCGCAGCCGACCGCCGGCTTCCAGCGCGTCATCCACCGCGCCGTCGCCCATGTGCAGTCTTCGGGACGCGAGGAGGTGACCGGAGCTAATGTGCTCGTCGCCATTTTCGCCGAGCGGGAAAGCCATGCCGCCTTCTTCCTGCAAGAGCAGCACATGACCCGCTTCGATGCGGTCAACTACATCAGTCACGGCATCGCCAAGCGCGGCGGCATGTCGGAGCCGCGCCCGGTGCGTGGCGTCGAGGATGATGCGGCGACCGTTGAGGGCGGCGAGGAGAAGAAGCGCGGCGCCGATGCGCTCGAGGTCTATTGCATCAATCTGAACCAGAAGGCCCGTGCCGGCCGCATCGATCCACTGATCGGCCGCGGGCCCGAGATCCAGCGCACCATCCAGGTGCTTTGCCGGCGGCAAAAGAACAATCCGCTATTCGTGGGCGACCCTGGGGTCGGCAAGACGGCGATCGCGGAGGGGCTCGCGCGCCGCATCGTCATGGGCGACGTGCCGGAGGTGCTGGCGGAATCCACGATCTTCCAGCTCGATATGGGGGCGCTACTTGCCGGCACCCGCTATCGCGGAGATTTCGAGGAACGGCTCAAGGCCGTGATGCGCGAAATCGAGGCCTATCCTGGCGCCATCATGTTCATCGACGAGATCCATACGGTGATCGGCGCGGGCGCAACCTCGGGCGGCGCCATGGACGCCTCGAATCTGCTGAAGCCAGCGCTGCAGAGCGGAACGCTCCGCTGCATCGGCTCGACCACCTACAAGGAATACCGGCAGCATTTCGAAAAGGACCGGGCGCTCGTCCGCCGGTTCCAGAAGATCGACGTGAACGAGCCGAGCGTCCCCGACGCGATCGAGATCCTCAAGGGCTTGAAGCCCTATTTCGAGGATTTCCACCGAGTCCGCTACACGCGACAGGCGATCCGGTCGGCAGTCGAGCTGTCGGCCAAATACATTCACGACCGCAAGCTGCCCGACAAGGCCATCGACGTCATCGACGAAACCGGCGCCTCGCAGATGCTGGTGCCGGAGCGGCAGCGGCGGAAGATCATCGGCGTCAAGGAGGTTGAGTCGACCATCGCCACCATGGCGCGCATCCCACCAAAAACGGTGTCGAAGTCAGATGCCGAGGTCCTGCGCGCCATCGACAATGACCTGAAGCGGGTCGTGTTCGGCCAGGACAGGGCGATCGAGGCGCTCGCCGCCGCCATCAAGCTCTCCCGCGCAGGGCTACGAGAGCCTGAGAAGCCGATCGGCTGCTACATGTTCTCCGGGCCGACCGGCGTCGGCAAGACCGAGGTTGCGCGCCAGCTCGCAAAGCTGCTCGGCGTTGAGCTGCTCCGATTCGACATGAGCGAATATATGGAGCGGCACACGGTGTCGCGCCTGATCGGCGCGCCGCCCGGCTATGTCGGCTTTGATCAGGGCGGACTCCTCACCGACGGCATCGACCAGCATCCGCATTCTGTACTGCTGCTCGACGAGATCGAGAAGGCGCATCCGGACCTGTTCAACATCCTGTTGCAGATCATGGATCACGGCAAGCTGACCGACCACAACGGCAAGCGGGTTGACTTCCAGAACGTGATCCTAATCATGACCACTAATGCCGGGGCGTCCGACCTCGCCAAGGCGGCGATCGGCTTCAACCGGTCGAAGCGCGAGGGCGACGACGAGGAAGCCATCACACGGCTGTTCAGCCCGGAGTTCCGTAACCGGCTCGACGCCATCATTACCTTCGCCAACCTCTCGCCTGAGGTGATTTCCAAGGTGGTGGAGAAGTTCGTGTTCCAGCTCGAGGCGCAACTCAGCGACCGCAACATCACCATCGAGCTCACGCCGGAGGCGAATACCTGGCTCGCCGAGCGGGGCTATGACGATAAGTTCGGCGCAAGACCCTTGGGCCGCGTGATCCAGGAGCACATCAAGAAGCCGCTCGCTGAGGAGATCCTGTTCGGGAAGCTCAAGGACGGCGGCATCGTGCGCGTGATGGTCACTGAGGAGAAGGGCGAGAAGATCTTGGGCTTCGAGTACATCAAAGCCGATGCGCCTATCCGCCCGCGCGGGCACGAGGGCCTCGATTCGGAGGACTTTGATCCTGAGGATTTTGATCCGGGTGGTCTCGCAGGCCTCGACCCGGAGGGTCGCAAGCCCGAAGCCAAGCCCAAGGCAAAGCGTGTTCCACGCCGCCCGCCGGGATCGCGCCGGCCAGGCGCCAAGCGCGGCACGGGCTCAAGCCCGGTGCCGAAGGTGCCCTTGGGCTCGCGCTAGGCGTCATGGTTCGCGACGCGCCGCTTGTGCGGCGGCTCCTCAGTATGGGGCCTCATGGCTGAAGGCCGCGTCTCGAAGAATGACGCCCCACCAGATCAGACAGAACCAAGCCTTTTCCGGATCTTTTCGGCGGTGGCGGCGAGCTTAGTCCGGTCAGCCATCTGGCCCGCATGGGGCTTGAGGGGCACGCCTGCTTTGATCGGGATGATGTGGAAGTGCAGGTGCAACACGGTCTGGCCTGCCGCCGCGCCGTTGAATTGCTGGATCAGCACGCCGTCGGCGCCGATCGCGTCCCTGATGACGGGCGCAAGCGTCTGCACCGTGCGCATCAGCGCGGCGAGCGCCTGAGGTGAGACGTCGAACAGATCGCGGGCCTCCGACTTGGTGATTACCAAAGCGTGGCCGTCCGTGCGCGGCATGATGTCGAGGAAGGCGAGGGTATCCGCGTCCTCGTAGATTTTGTGGCAGGGCAACTCGCCGCGCAGGACCTTGGCGAAGACGTTGCTCGGATCGTAGGCCATTGGCGCCCTCCTTTTCCTGAGTCATTTCGATTCTCTACGGCTGCAACGTCAACCGGAGAATGCCGGACCTGAGGGCCCGCCTGCGCGGGCACGACAATGTCATTCGGTTTGCCGGTAGGGCGACTCCTCGCCTAGGAGGGCGATCTCTCGAGCCACCGCCAGACGCTCGCGCTTGAGATAGTCGGCGACGGCGCGCCGCAACCCGGGATCGGCAATCCAATGCGCGCTGTAGGTGGTGACCGGCAGATAGCCACGGGAGAGCTTGTGCGCCCCTTGGGCGCCGGCCTCGACCCGGGCGAGCTTGTGCGCGACGGCAAAGTCGATGGCCTGGTAATAGCAGACCTCGAAATGCAGGCAGGGATGCTCCTCGATCGCGCCCCAATAGCGTCCAAAGAGGGCATCCCCGCCGATGAAATTCAGCGCGCCGGCGATGGCGCGGCCCTCGCGCTTAGCAAGCACGAGCAGGATCTCGTCCCGCATGGTCTCGCCGATCAGGCTGAAAAAGGCTCGCGTGAGATAGGGCGAGCCCCATTTGCGCGAGCCCGTATCCATGTAGAAGGCGAAGAAGGCGTCCCAATGGGCCTCGGTGAGATCGGAGCCCGTGACCCACTCGATCTCGATCCCGTGGGCAAGCGTGTCGGCGCGCTCCTTGCGGATGGCTTTCCGCTTGCGCGAGGAAAGCGCCAGCAAGAAGTCTTCGAAGCTGCGATAGTCCTCGTTCCGCCAATGGAATTGCTGGTCCGTGCGCTGCAAGAACCCGAGGGTGCCGGCAAGCTCCCACTCATCGCGCGTCAAGAAGGTTACGTGCAGCGACGAGGCGTCGAAGCGCTCGGCGAGGGTCGCCGCTGCCTGCAACAGGATGGCTTCGCGCTTGGTCCGGTCGGGACCCTCACGGACAAGCAGGCGCTTGCCGGTGACGGGGGTAAAGGGCACCGCCGCTTGCAGCTTCGGATAGTAACTGCCGCCCGCCCGCTCATAGGCGTCAGCCCAGGCGTGATCGAATACATATTCCCCGTAGGAATGGAATTTCAGATAGCAGGGCATGCAGCCAGCGAGCCGTCCCTCCGCGTCCTCCAGCAGAAGGTGCTGGGGCAGCCAGCCGGTCGCCCGCGTGGCGGAGCCGCTCTCTTCCAGCGCCTGAAGAAAGGCATGGGAAATGAATGGGTTACCCGGGCGGCTTGACGCCACGCTCGAATCCCCGCCGCGGGCGCAGGCATCCCAATCGGCAGCCGGCACATTGCCGATGTGGGAGGTAACCTGCACTACGACGGCCTTGTCGTCCGCGCCGGGCCCCTTAGAGCGCTGCTCGATATCGCCCATGGCTTACGGCACAACTCCTTCGAAGATCATGGCGTCGGCATAGCGAAGCGCTCTTAGCTTCTCGGCCTCGTTGCACACCGTCCAGGCGAGGAGCGGCAGCCCGAACAGGCCTCGCGCGAGCGCCGGTGCCACCGCCGGAAGGGCCTTGATATCGTAGGCGATGAAGTGGGGCCGCGCGATGGCGGCGGTGAAGAGGTGACGCATGGCGAAGCGCTTGGCCGCGGACAGCTCCGACCAATAGCGCCGGTCCGCGAACCGCTCGGCAATCAACCCACGGGGCAGCGTGGGTGAGGCGCGTCTGAGAGCCGCGACTGAGTGCGGGTCGAACGACATGACGGCCACATGGCCGGGATAGGGCCTCAGTATATCGGTGATATTAGCTTCATACCGTGAATCGCCACCCCAGGTACTCTTGACCTCGAGCACGAGCGGCACGCGCCCGTCGACGAGAGAAAGCAGCTCGCCAAGGGAGAGGATGCGGTCACCGCTGTTGCGCAAGGGGATGGTGGACAGGGTCGCTGCATCGCGCGCGGAGACCGGGCCGCTCTCCGCGGTCAGCCGCTCCAAGGTTCGATCATGGAAGACGACGGGAAGACCATCGCGCGCGCATTGCAGGTCCACCTCGATGGCGTAGTCCGCGGCAATCGCTGCCGCGACCGCCGACGCGCTGTTCTCGATGATGCCGTGCGTGTTGTCGTGGAGCCCGCGATGGGCGATCGGCCGTTTCAACCAATCGAGCGTATCGCGAGTCACCGGGCCCCTACGGCTAATCCACCGCAAAGATGGCGTCGATCTCGACCGCGGCCCCAAGCGGAAGGCTCGAGCAGCCGACTGCGACGCGGGTGTGCCGCCCCTTTTCTCCGAGGACCTTGACGATCAATTCGGAGGCGCCGTTGATGACCTTCGGATGATCGACAAAGTCAGGTGTGGCATTGACATAGCCGTTCAGGCGAAGACATTGGACGATGCGGTCAAGATCGCCCAAAGCTGCCTTCGCCTGGCCCAGGATGTTGAGTCCGCAGAGCCGCGCGGCGTCCTGACCTTGCTTCGCGTCAAGACCGGCTCCGAGGGTGCCCGCCACGGCAATGCGCCCCTCTTTGAGGGGAAGTTGGCCCGCCACGAAAAGCTGGCCGTTGAGGTGAAGATATGACACGTAGTCGGCGACCGGTGCGGGGACCTCGGGAAGGACGAGGTCCAGGGCTTTCAGCCGTGCTTCGATCTCTCCTGCCATGGGGCCTCCGGTTAACGTCGATCGACCGAATAGGGCTCGCGACCATCGGGCAAATTCCGGCTCGCCGCAAGCTCGGCAAGGAGCCCTTGTCCCCAGGGGCTGTTGGTGCGAAAAATCCCTGCTCGAGACGGCCAGCTTGGTAAAGTGGCGGTGGATTTGGCGAGGACCGACATGGTGACTGTGGCTCAGAAACTGGTGCTGGCGCTGTTGCTCCTGGCTGGGCTAGCCAGCCCTGCTGCAGCTCTGGCGGCCAAGGAGTCGATCAAGCTTGCGCCCCACCGTGCCGTCTATGAGATGACGCTCGGCGACGTCCGCTCGGCCTCTGGCATCACGGGGATCGACGGGCGCATGGTGTTCGAGTTCACCGGCTCCGAATGCGACGGGTACACCCTCAATATGCGCATGGTAACGCAGATGACCGACACCCAAGGTCAGACCAACCTGACCGACCTTCGATCATCGACCTGGGAGCAGGGCAACGGCCAGAAGTTCCGGTTCCAGTCGGCGCAATATTTGAACGATAAGCTCGGCGACGTCACCATGGGCCGGGCGGTTCGCAATACTCCCGATACGGCAGTGCAGGTGAAGCTCAGTCAGCCGAGCCCCGCCGAGCTCAACCTTTCGGGCCAAGTGCTGTTTCCCACCCAGCATAGCTTCGCCCTGATCGATGCGGCGCGGGAGGGTCAGAGGCTGTTTCAAGCCCAGATCTATGACGGGTCCGAGAAGGGGCAGAAGGTCTATGACACCACTGCCTTCATCGGCAAGCCGGTCGCGCCGGGAACGGATGGTCAGAAACTCGAAGCCCCGGCCAAGGACAGGGGGCTCGCGGAACTCGTCTCTTGGCCCGTGTCGATCGGCTATTTCGAGTCAAAGGGCGGGGATCTAACGCCGAGCTATCAAATCGATTTTCGTCTTTACGCCAATGGCGTCAGCCGCGAGCTCCTCATCGACTACGGCGACTTCTCGGTCCATGGCAAGCTCACCTCGCTCGAATATCTCAAGGCTGAAGAGTGCCACAGCGTACCCCCAACTCACGCCAGGTAAGGGGCCGGCCTTTAGGATCAGAGCTGGCCGACACGATTCCAGCCTGGCCCAGCCGAAGAAATCACCGTTTCCCTTGTTCTTTGGGCTATTGGGCCAATGCCTAAAGAGTTTGGTTACGGGTTTACGGTGGAATCCGCGATCCGAGGAAGCGGGGAGCGAACCGGATGTTCTGGAGGGTTGGGCCTGCTCGCAGCGCCATGGCGCATAGGAGCGAGATCGCCCATCATAGGCGTACCGAATCGCCTGGGCCGCGGCCTATGACCAAGACCGTTCTGATCGTGGAGGACAACGAGCTGAACATGAAGCTGTTTCATGATCTGCTCGATGCCCATGGCTACAGGACGTTGCAGACGCGCAACGGCATCGAGGCGCTCGCACTTGCGCGGGAACACCGACCGGACCTCATCCTCATGGATATCCAGTTGCCGGAGGTGTCAGGCCTCGAGGTGACCAAATGGCTGAAGGAGGACGATCAGCTCCGGAAAATTCCGGTGGTCGCGGTGACTGCCTTCGCCATGAAGGGAGACGAGGAGCGTATCCGCGAAGGGGGATGCGAGGCCTACATCTCCAAGCCGATCTCGATTTCGACGTTTCTCGACACGGTCAGGCAATTCATCGGCGAGGCACAGTAGCGACGCCATGACCGCACGTGTTCTCGTCGTCGACGTTAACGTCAAGCTACTCGAGGCGCGCCTTACCGCCGACTATTTTCGAGGTGCGCACGGCCCATAGCGGACCGGAAGCGCTGCACATCTGCGCGCGTGAGCGCGCCGATGTGGTGCTGTTCGACGTGATGATGATGCACGGCTTCGAGGCCTGCCGGCGCCCCAAGGCCGACCCGCGCTCGCAGCACATCCCCGTGATCATGGTCACCGCTCTCGATCAGCCTTCGGACAGGGTGAAGGGGCTCGAGGCCGGCGCCGACGCCTTTCTCACCAAGCCAAGGAGCGCTCGGACGGACGCGACCGAATCACCTAGCCCCCGCGCGTTGCCGTTCAACATTAGTCTTCTAGCTTGACGTGGAGACTGAAGATTCCATTTTAAGGCTATACAGTACCTAATTTTTTTGCTTATTAAGCAAACGATAGAGTTTGATTTTGTTAATTTCTCGGCTAGGTTATATTTGACTCGATACCGACCGAAATTGGGGGCGAAGGTAAAGTATGGGGTGAGGGGGGTGCTCGCGGCGGTCTCGTGCGCTTGCATGCTCAACGTCCTTCGATGAGATAACCCTACGGAATGCTCAGGTCCGCCGCATCTCCTGGGGTCCCGTGGGGTTCGGCCGGCCGGAACGCGGTTTGAGTGGCCTCCTCGTTAGCGCCACGTTTCGGCCGGCCACCTAGTCAATAGACCGAGACCTCTGGTCCTTGGCTTCGTGGTCAAGTCTCTCGGACCGAGCCGGCTGAGCCATTGCTCGCGAGCGTGCGCCATCTCTTGACGGGCCCCAAGGCCACGTCTTCGGCGGCTATTTGATCTTGCTTTCCTTGAATTCGACGTGCTTGCGCGCGACGGGATCGTATTTCTTGAAGACGAGCTTTTCCGTCGACGTGCGCGGGTTCTTCTTCGTCACGTAGTAATAGCCGGTGCCCGCGGTGCTCACGAGCTTGATCTTTTGCGTGACGGGCTTTGCCATGTCATCCTCGCTTGTCCAAAATTCGAGCGAACCCTACTCGCCGCGACCGGGAAGTCAAGACCTGGACCTCCCGTCAGGCGGACCGATCGCCGCCCATTGTCTCGTCGAAGCTCTCGATCGTCTCCTCCTTTGCATCGGGATCGAAGCCGTGCATCAGCAGCGCCCATTGCAGGCCGACGAGAGCGCCCTTGACCGGCGGCAGGATCAGCAGCGCAAGCAGCACGGTCAGCGGCAGCCAGAGAGACGCATGCAGCCAAAGCGGGGGGCGGTAGGCCATCTCCACGGCGAGCACGAGGCCGACGACGATGTGGCCGACAATGACGATGGTGAAATAGGGCGGAGCGTCGTCGGCGCGATGATGGTGCAGGGCCTCGCCACAAGTCGGGCAATTGTCCGCGACCTTGAGATAGCGCCTGAACATGGGCCCGTCGCCGCAAGCCGGACAGGTGAGGCGCGCGCCTCTGAGGAGGGAAAGCAGGACCGAGCGCTCGCCCGCCGCCCTGCGGTCATGCGGGGCAAGGCCGGCGCCCATGTGTGGTGATCTATCCTGCATCGCGACTCCTTAGCTGAGCTCTGACGGGGCCAGGCCAGGAACGTTTCCCGCGACCTTTGGCCACTCCTAACGGCGGCCGCGGGACTGGCCTCGCCGCGCGCCTTGCGGTCTGCTCCTTTGGCCTTGCATGCGGGATCGGCTGGGTTTCACCCCAATCATAAGCCCTTCGCTCAAAAGCTCGAAGCGGAGCGCGCCGGCGGTGGGGATCGCCTCGACCAGGCGCACCTCGACCGCGTCGCCAAGCCTGAAGGCTGCACCCGTGTTTTCTCCGATCAGGGCCTGGCGCACCTCGTCGTGATAGAAATATTCGTGGCCGATGGAAGAGGCCGGGACGAAACCGTCGGCGCCCGTCTCGTTCAGGCGCACGAACAGGCCGGTGCGGACAAGGCCGGAAACGCGGGCGGCGAAGCGGGCGCCGATCCGATCGGCGAGATAGGCCGCGATCAGGCGATCGGCCGTCTCGCGCTCCGCCGCCATGGCTCGCCGCTCGGTGTTGGAGATGCTCTCGGCGATGGTTTCGAGCACCGGGATCTCGCTGTCGGTCAAGCCGTCGGGGCCAAGCCCAAGCGCGCGGATGAGCGCCCGGTGCACGATTAGGTCGGCATAGCGGCGGATCGGCGAGGTGAAATGGGCGTAGCGGCGTAAGTTGAGGCCGAAATGGCCGTAATTGCCGCCGCTGTACTCGGCCTGGGCCTGGCTCCTGAGGATCACCTCGCCAACGAGCTCGGCCGCCGGGCTCGCCCTCGTCTCGGCGAGGATGCGGTTGAAGTGGGCTGGCTTCAGCTGCCCCGTCTTCGGCAGCTTCAGCCCAAGGGTGCTTAAGAACTCCGAGAGAGCCACAAGCTTCTCCTTGGAGGGCTGGTCGTGCACCCGGTAGATCAAGGGCGTCCGCCTCGCCTCGAGCGTCTCGGCGGCGGCGACATTGGCGGCGATCATGAACTCCTCGATCAGACGATGGGCGTCTAGGCGGGGAGGGGTGATGACGTTGCGGACGCGGCCCTCTTCGTCGAGCAGAATCTTCCGCTCGGGCAAATCGAGGTCCAGGGGGCCACGTTCGTTGCGCGCCCGGGTCAGGCTCGCATAGGCCCCCCATAAGGGCCTGAGCACGGGTTCGAGCAACGGTCCGGTCGCGTCGTCGGGTCTGCCGTCGATGGCGCATTGCGCCTGCGCATAGGCGAGAGCCGCTGCCGAGCGCACCAGGCCGCGCAGGAACCGATGGCCCTTCTTGTGTCCGTCCTTGTCGAAGACCATGCGGACGGCAAGGCAGAGCCGCGCCTCGCGCTCTATCAGGGAACAGAGATCGTTGGAGATGCGCTCCGGCAGCATGGGCACGACGCGATCGGGGAAGTAGACGGAGTTGCCGCGGCTTCGCGCCTCCTTGTCGAGGCCGCTTCCGGGCTTCACGTAGGAGGCCACGTCGGCAATGGCCACCATCACCACCCAGCCGCCCCTGTTCTGCGGGTCGGGGTCCGGCTCCGCCCACACGGCATCGTCGCGGTCGCGGGCGTCAGACGGATCGATGGTGACAAACGGTAGATGTCTTAGGTCTTCCCGGCGCTTCAGGTCGGGCGTGACGGCCGCTTCCGCCTCGGCGAGCACGGCTTCGGGGAAGCTGTCTGGGATGCCGTGGGCGTGGATGGCGATCAGGCTCGTCGCCCGCTGGTCCTGCGGATTGCCGAGACGATCTGTGACGCGAACACTTGCCGCGCCAAAGCGCGCGGAGCCAGCAAGCTCGAAGCGAACGAGCTCTCCATTCTGGGCGTCTTGCGTCGCATCGCGCGCAACCCTCCACTCTTTCAGCTGCTTGCGGTCGACGGGATCGATGACGCCTCCGCCTGCGGGAAGAGGGCGGAAGATGCCAAGCTGGCTTCGCGTGGCGCGGGCGAGCCGCTTGATGGGCCGCGCCTGGTAAGGGTAGTCGGCGGAGGCCCCCAGCACCGTGATCCTCGCCAAGACGCGATCCCCGATACCGGCGGCGGGACCCTTATCTTGCTTGCTCTCGACGACGAGGATGCGCGGCGGAGGGCCGTTCTCCTCGGACCAGGTTGAGGGACGGGCGATGAACTCCCCATCGGAGTCGCGCTCGACGATCTCGATCACCGTGACCGAGGGCAAGACGCCCGGACGCTGAAGCTTCCGCCGCGAGCCCGCGATCAGACCGTCGTCGGCCATGTCGCGCAGCAGCCCTTTGAGCGCGACCCGGTCGCCGCCCTTGACGCCGAAGGCGCGCGCGATCTCGCGCTTTCCCGTGCGCTTGGCCGCACTTTGCAGGAAGTCGAGAATATCTTGCTTTGAGGGGAGCTTGCCCACCGGTTGGGTTTTGGGAGGACCCTTCGTTTTGGCCACGAGTCGTTCTAGCACACACGGCTAGACCGCGCTTCAGCTTGCCATCTCCTCGACGGCCGCTTTCTCTTTTTTCGGTCTTTTCACCTTGCGCGCGGGCCTCTTCGCCGGTCCCTTGGCGCTCCTGGCGGCGATCAGCTCCACGGCCTCTATGAGTGTGAGCTGCTCAGGGTCCCGATCCTTGGGCAGGGTGGCATTGACCTTGCCGTGCTTCACATATGGGCCATAGCGCCCGCTTAAGACTTTCACGGCTCCACCAAGCTCCGGGTACTCGCCCAAATCCTTGATCACAGAGGCGCCGCGCCGTCCGCGGCTCGCCGCCTTCTCGGCTAGCAGGCTGACCGCGCGATTGATGCCGGCGGTGAACACCTCCTCCGGCGCGCTCAGGCTTGCATATTTGCCGTCATGCTGGACATAGGGTCCGAAGCGGCCAAAGCCTGCTGTAATGGGCTTGCCGGTCTCCGGATGCACGCCCACCTCGCGCGGCAGCGACAGGAGCGCGAGCGCGTGGGTCAAATCGATGCTCTCGGGATCAGAGCCCTTGGGGAGCGACGCGCGCTTGGGCTTTTCCTCGCCGTTCACGCCGAGCTGGACGTAGGGCCCGAAGCGGCCGCTGCGGAGCGTAACCTCGAGCCCGGTGGCGGGATCGGTGCCGATCGCCTTCCCCTCGCTGCCCAGGGAGGAGGCCTTGTCGCCCCCGTCCGCAAGCTGGCGGGTGAAGCGGCACTCAGGGTAGTTGGAACAGCCGATGAAAGCGCCGAACTTCCCGATCTTGAGGCTGAGGCGGCCGGTGGCGCATGAGGGGCAGGCGCGCGGATCGCCGCCTTCGCCCGTGCCGGGGAAGATGTGGGGCCCAAGCATGTCGTTCAGCGCATCGAGCACCTGCGCGATGCGCAAGTCCCCAATTTCACTCACGGCCGCCGTGAACTCGCGCCAGAAGTCGCGGAGCACGTCCTTCCATTGCAGCTGCGCCGCCGAGATCAGGTCGAGCTTCTCCTCGAGATCGGCGGTGAAGTCGTATTCGACGTAACGGCTGAAGAAGCTCTCCAGAAACGCCGTCACCAGCCTGCCCTTGTCCTCTGGCACGAGCCGCCTCTTGTCGAGCCGCACATATTCGCGGTCGCGCAGGATGTTCAGGGTCGAGGCATAGGTGGAGGGCCGCCCGATGCCGAGCTCCTCCATCTTCTTGATCAGAGTGGCTTCGCTGTAGCGGGGCGGCGGCTCGGTGAAGTGCTGTCTCGCCTCGATCTTGCGGCCGTTGAGGGCGTCGCCCTTCGCCAGCGCCGGAAGGCGGGCGCCGTCTTCGCCTTCGCTATCGTCGGTGCCCTCTTCATAGAGCTTGAGGAAACCGTCGAAGCGGACCACCGAACCCGTGGCGCGCAATCTGTAATCAACACCGTCCTTGCCGTTGACTTCGATCTCGGCCGTGGTGCGTTCGATCTCGGCGCTGGCGGCCTGGCTCGCGAGCGTGCGCTGCCAGACGAGCTTGTAGAGCTTGGCGGCGTCGTCATCGAGATAGCGCGCGACTTCGTCGGGAGCCTTGGTGAAATCAGTTGGTCTGATGGCTTCGTGGGCTTCCTGGGCGTTCTTCGCCTTGGTCTCGTATTGGCGCGGGGAGGCGGGGACGTAGCGGGCGCCATAGAGCCGCTCGACGGTACGCCGGCAGGCGGTGAGCGCTTCGGGAGCGATCTGCACGCCGTCGGTGCGCATATAGGTGATAAGCCCCTCGCTCTCGGCGCCGAGATCGACCCCTTCATAGAGCCTTTGGGCAAGCTGCATGGTTTGGCGCGGCGAAAGCCCCAGCTTCCGGGACGCCTCCTGCTGCAAGGTCGAGGTGGTGAAGGGCGGCGCCGGATGCCGCCGCTGCGACTTGCTTTCCACGCCTCCGACCACGAAGCGGCCGCCTTCGAGCGCGGCCCTCAGGCGCATCGCCGTCGCCTCGTCGGCAATGTCGAACTTCTCAAGTTTCCTACCGGCGATGGCGACGAGGCGGGCGGGGAAAGTTCCGGCCTTGCCGCTGGCGAGCTCGGCCACCAGAGACCAATATTCCTGCGCCTTGAAACGCTCGATCTCGGCTTCGCGGTCGCAGACGAGACGGAGCGCGACGGACTGCACGCGGCCGGCGGAGCGGGCGCCGGGCAGCTTCCGCCACAGCACCGGGGAGAGGGTGAAGCCAACGAGGTAGTCGAGCGCCCGGCGGGCGAGATAGGCGTTGACCAGCGGGCCGTCGATCTGGCGCGGATGGCGCATGGCGTCGAGCACGGCTTCCTTGGTCACAGCGTTGAAGACCACGCGCTCGACGGCGATCTTTTCCAAGGCCTTCTTGCGGTTGAGCACCTGATAAACGTGCCACGAGATCGCCTCGCCCTCGCGATCGGGGTCGGTGGCGAGGATCAGTTTGGTTGCTCCCTTGACCGCCTTGGCGATCTCGTCGAGCCGCTTGGCCGCCTTGGGCTCGACATCCCAATGCATCTCGAAGTCCTTGTCCGGCTCGACCGAGCCGTTCTTCGACGGCAGATCCCGGACGTGACCGTAGGATGCGAGCACACGATAGCTGGAGCCCAAATATTTGTTGATGGTCTTGGCCTTGGCCGGCGATTCGACGATGACGATGTTCATTGGGATGTGTCCATGGCCCGCGCGAAAAACGCGAGGCTCGAGGGGATTAGCCGCGTCTTGCCCCTGCAATGAGGCGAAAATGGTGTCTTGGCTGAGGAGTGTCAATTTCTCCTGAACTGGTGAATTGACATTGTAGTGAAGGCGAAATTGACAACTTAAGGATGTATCTACTAATAAATTCAATCTACAGACGTGGTGGTTTAGCGCTGAGCCTCTTTTGGGCGTGGTAGGAGGGGCGCAAAAATCGGAGCGGTTGCGACGCGGGAAGTCTTTTCCGCGCGGGGCAAAGCCGGGACTCCGCTCGGTCAGCAGCAGGCCCCGATCGCCAATGGCGCGCTGCAGCTCGGCGTTCTCGGGTGGATAGACCACGTCGATACCGCCGGCGAGCACGGCGATGGTGCCTCGCTCAAGAGAAGGGCGATGGGCGGCCGTATCGAAGCCGCGGGCGAGGCCAGAGGCGATGACGAAGCCTTCCAACCCAAGCTCGATCGCAAGCTGGCGCTTGAACTTCTGGCCCAACGATCGCCACGATGGGGCTTTCCGCGAGCTCAAGCTTGCCTTTGGCGTAAAGGAGCGGCGGCGGGGCGACGTGGTGGTCGAAGCCGCCGAGCGATCGGGCTGCGTTACGTCGCCTCAAGCTCCTCGGCCTCAGCCTCGGTGCAGACACGGATCGACTGGGCGTGGCCGCCACGGCGCGCATCGAGAGCGGCCTCGGCGCCGCTCGAGCGCGCGGAAGTTCGCCGGGCCGAAATTCTCGCTCCGGATCAGCCGGAGCGAGCTCAAGCGCTGACGCTCACCCAGCCTCGCGCCGGAGCTGGCCTGAGGTGTCCTGCGCCCGGGTTTAGGGCTTGCGCGTGCCAATTCGCCCCTCCTCGCCCCGGAGGAGGCGTCCGATATTGTCCGCGTGGCGCCAATAGAGAAGCACGGTGAAGATGAGGAACAGCACCGCGATCCGCCATTCGCCATTCCAGACGAGCAAGCACGGGGTGGCGGCGCTGGCCACGAGCGCCGAGAGCGAGGAGTAGCGGGTGACGGCGGCCACCACGAGCCAGATGACGCAAAAGACGAGCGCCGCAGGCCAATAGAGCCCGAGCAGCACACCGATATAGGTTGCCACACCTTTGCCGCCGCGAAAGCCGAGCCACGCCGGATAGAGATGACCGAGAAAGGCGCCAAGGCCGCCCAGGATCGCGTCTTGACCGAAGTGGGCGCCGAGCAGCACAGCGGCCGTGCCTTTCAGGATGTCGAGGAGCAGCGTCAGTGCAGCGAGGCGTTTGCTCCCGGTGCGCAACACATTGGTGGCACCGATATTGCCGGAGCCGATCTGGCGGAGATCGCCAAGACCGCTGAGCTTGGCGAGGATGAGGCCGAACGGGATGGAGCCGAGTAGATAGCCCAACGCGAAGGCGAGAAGATCGAAGAGGCTCCAATTGGCCGCAAGCACCATCGATACCCGCAAAAACGCCTTATGCCCCGTGCGGATCAGCGTAGTTGTACACGGGCCGCCCGGCAACGAGGGTCATCAGCGGCCGCCCCTGCAGCCGCGCCTCGTCGAAGGGCGTGTTTTTCGACCTCGAGCGCAAGTGCTCGGGCGCGACCACGAAGGGCGTGTGGAGATCGATAAGGACAAGATCGGCTGGCGCTCCCTTGGCAAGGCGTCCACTTTCGAGCCCGAGCAGGCGCGCTGGGTTCGCCGTCAGCGCCTTGAGCAGGGTGGGAAGATCGATACCGCTGTTGTGGTAGAGACGTAGCGCGGCGGAAAGCAGCGTTTCGAGGCCGATGGCGCCGTCGGCGGCTTCGGCAAAGGGGCGGCGCTTCCCATCGGCATCCTGGGGATCATGGGCCGAGACGATCACGTCGATATCGCCGCTGGCCACGCCTTCGACCATGGCCTGCCGGTCATCCTCGGACCTGAGCGGCGGCCGCATCTTGAAGAAGGTGCGGTAGGAACCGATGTCGTTCTCGTTGAGGGTCAGGTGGTTGATGGAGACGCCGCAGGTTACGGGTAGGCCACGGGCCTTGGCCGCGCGGACGATCTCCTGGGACGCCCGGCAGGAAATTTGGCCCGCGTGATAGCGCGCGCCCGTGAGCTCGACGAGGCGTACGTCGCGCTCGAGTAAGATGGTTTCGGCCACAGGCGGTATGCCGCGAAGCCCAAGACGCGTGGCGACCTCGCCTTCGTTCATCACGCCGTCCTGGGCGAGCGAAGGGTCTTCGAGGTGATGGATGATGAGCGCGCCGAAGTCCTTGGCGTAGCCAAGCACGTTGCGCATCATCTTGGCGTTGGCGAGGCTCGTCTTGCCATTGGTGAAGGCGATCGCGCCGGCTTCGTGCAGGAGCCCGATCTCCGTCATCTCTTCGCCGAGCAGCCCTTTGGTCATCGCCGCCATGGGGTGAACGTTGACTTGAGCGGTGTCGCGCGCGCGTCGCAGGATGAAATCGACCAGCGCCACGTCGTCGATGACGGGCTCGGTGTTGGGCATGCAAATGATGGTGGTGACGCCGCCGGCAGCCGCGGCCCGGCTTGCGGTCGCAAGCGTCTCCCGATGCTCGTGCCCCGGCTCTCCCGTGAAGACCAACATGTCGATGAGGCCCGGCGCGAGCACTTGGCCCCCGCAGTCGATGAACTCAGCAGTGCCAGTTGTCCCCGCGCCGATCTCAGGGCCGAGCTCGGCGATCCTGCCATCGGCGATGAGCACGCCCCCCCTCTGGTCGAGGCCGGAGGCGGGGTCGATCAGCCGTGCATTGACGAGGGCCGTGACGCGGCGGTCGTGCTCCGTGCTTGGCGCTTGCATCGTCATCAATGGTTCGGCAAGTGGCGGGCCAGCGCCTGAAGCACCGCGATGCGCACCGCCACGCCCATCTCCACCTGCTCGCGGATGACGCTTCGCGCATCGTCCGCCACGATCGAATCGATCTCCACCCCGCGGTTCATCGGGCCCGGATGCATGATCAGAGCATCGGGCTTGGCGCGCGCGAGCTTGTCGTAGTCGAGCCCGAAGAAATGGAAATACTCCCGCTGGCTCGGGACCAGGCTCGACGACATGCGCTCGCGCTGGAGCCTAAGCATCATCACGATGTCGGCGTCCTCCAACCCCTTCCACATCGAGGAATAGACCTCGACGCCAAGCCGCTCGATGCCGGCGGCAAGCAGGGTCGACGGCGCGATGACGCGGACGCGCGCGCCGAGCGTGTTGAGCAACAGGATGTTTGATCGGGCCACCCGCGAATGCAGGATATCGCCGCAAATTGCGACGATCAGCCCGGCAATGCGCCTCTTGTGGCGGCGGATGGTGAGCGCATCGAGGAGGGCTTGCGTCGGGTGCTCATGGCTGCCGTCGCCGGCATTGATCACCGAGCAGTCGACCTTCTGGGCGAGCAGCTCGACGGCGCCTGCAGCATGGTGGCGCACCACGAGGATGTCCGGGCGCATGGCGTTGAGCGTCACCGCCGTGTCGATCAGAGTCTCGCCCTTCTGCATGGACGAGGTCCGCGTCGACATGTTCATCACGTCGGCGCCGAGCCTTTTTCCGGCAAGCTCGAAGGAGCTCTGGGTCCTGGTCGAGGATTCGAAGAAGAGATTGATCAGGGTGCGGCCGCGAAGATCGTCGCATTTCTTGGCGACTTGGCGGCTGAGGGTCGCGGCCGCTTCGGCGAGATCGAGCAGGCCCACGATCTCCCCGCGCGCGAGGCCTTCGATCCCAAGAAGATGGCGATGAGGGAAGGAAAAATCGGTCGCTTCGGCCGCAATGCTCATTAAAGTGCACTGTATAGGCCGACTCTGCGAACGCGGCAAGCTTGGCCGCCCTTTTAAGGTTAGCTGTGGAAGCGATGGGCCTTGAAAGGTTTTGAGAGGCCATCCCCCCGATCTGGTCCCACCGAGCGAGCGGGTGTTCAACCAAGGTCCGGCACTGCACGCTGGGATGCATCAGGGCTGAGGACGCTCGGGAGTGTCGATTGAGAGGCGACCTAGCTTACGGAGCTCGCTCAGAAATTTCAATAAGTTAGGGTTTACGCCGGCGTGCGAATCACCGAGGATTGGCGTGATCGGGGTCCGGGTGACGTCGTCATGCGATGACGCCACTGTCTGGCCATTTCGTCGTTGCGTGACGTGCGTCTCACGAACGAGGTCATAGGTTCGGTCAGGCGGAGGCTAACCATGATGAGCTTGCCCTTTCTTCTGTTTGCCTGCGGCCTTGCCGCGGCGTGGACGCGGCAGCGCGGGGCCGCGATGGGCTTCTGGGTTGCCGGCGTATTGGTGCTTCTCGCGCTGTTCCGGTTTCACGCGACGGACGTGCTGAATCTCGGACTCTAGAGGAGAGTCTGGGTGACGGCCAACCTGTCGAGGCTGCTCAACGCCCTGGGGCTGGTAGCAATCGACACGGTGCTGGTGCTCGCCTTTGCCGATCAGCTCTGGTTTCGCGATTTGCCGTGCCCAATTTGCATTCTGCAGCGGGCAGGGTTCATCGCCGCCGGATTTGGGGTGGCGCTCAATCTGATCTTTGGCCCGCGTCCAAGTCATTATGGCCTGGCGATCTTTGGCGCCGTCGCCGGCGGGGTCATATCGACCTGTCAGATCCTCGAGCATATTGTTCCGGGCACTGGCTCCTACGGCAATGCGATCTTCGGGCTGCACCTCTACACTTGGGCGCTGATCATGTTTGTTATGATCATCGTGGGCAGCGCCGTCATGCTGCTGTTCGAGCGGCAGTTCGCGGCCGCCGAGCTGCTCCCCGCGCGATTGAAAGTGCTGGAGGTCTTGGCCGTGGCGCTGCTTGCGGCGCTCGCGCTGGGCAATGTGATCTCGACGCTTGCCATCTGCGGTGCGGGTCTTTGCCCCGAAAATCCGGGGGGCTATCTGATCTTCAACGATAGTTTAAGCCTGACGCTGCTCGGCGAGACGCCTTAGCCTGTCGAGCGCGCCTTGTAGGATGTAGGCCGCTGCCATGCGGTCGATCACCTGCGCGCGACGCTTGCGGGAGGCATCGGCCTCGATCAGATGGCGCTCCACGGCGGCGGTCGACAGCCGCTCGTCCCAGAACACCATGGGCACGGCGATATGAAGGGCGAGGTTCCTGGCGAAGGCTCGGGTCGATTGCGCGCGTGGGCCTTCGGAGCCGTCGAGGTTGAGGGGAAAGCCGATCACCAGGGCGCCGACTCGATTCGCTTCAATGACTTTTCGGATTGTCTTGGCATCGGGGGTTAACTTCGTGCGCCGGATCGTGTCGAACGGCGTGGCGATGCTGCGGGTGATGTCGGAGAGCGCCATGCCCACGGTCTTGGTGCCGACGTCGAGACCGAGCAGGCGCGCCTCGGGCGCGAGCAAGGGAGGCAGGTCTTGGATATCGATGAGACGGGCTTCGGTCACCGCCTTAAGGGGGTGCGGCACCGGTGCACGGTTGTCAACTCACCGTGCTTTCCTTATGTCCGAGGTTCGTGCCTTCGTGGAGCTCAACTCGGGACACGCCATGCAGATCACCTGGTTCGGCCATTCCTGTTTCCGCATCGATACCGCCACGTCCAGTATCCTGATCGATCCCTTCCTTACCGGTAACCCAACCTTCGAGGATACGGGTCGTACCGTGCACAGCGTGGCCCAGGGCGTCACCCATGTGGCGCTGACCCATGGCCATGAGGACCACACGGGCGACACCGTCGCCATCTGCAAGGAGACCGGCGCACCGCTCATGGCGGTCTATGAGCTGGCCATGCATATGGCGAGCCTTGGGGTGGAGAAAATCGATCCCGGCAATACGGGCGGCAGCCTTTATCACGAGGATTTCGACCTCACCTTCGTGCCGGCCTGGCATTCTTCCGGCATTTTCGACGAGGGGCGGTCGATCTATCTCGGTGCTTGCTGCGGGCTCGTCATCGCCGCGCGCGAGGGCAAGACCGTCTACCATATGGGCGACACGGCGATCTTTTCGGACATGGGACTGATCAACGAGATTTATCGCCCGCACATCGGCATCGTGCCGATCGGGGACCGCTTCACCATGGGGGCGAAGACGGCGGCGCTCGCCTGCAAGCGCTTCTTCCAATTCGAGACGGTCCTCCCTTGCCATTACGGCACGTTTCCCATCATCGATCGGACCGCCGATAAGTTTGTCGCGGAAATGGGTGGCAAGACCGTCGTGGTGCCGCAGGTTGGTGTCCCCTTCGAGATCTGAGCCCATTTAGTTGATGCTGCTCCGGCCCGGTGCTACAGGAGCGCTGATACGATCCATTCAATCGTTGGCGCCAGAGTCCGTCATGTCCGTCGATCGCGCGACCGTCCATCGCATCGCCCATCTCGCCCGCATCGCCATCACTGAGGCGGAGGCCGCGCGGCTCGAGAAGGAGCTGTCCGGCATTCTCGATTGGGTTGCCCAGCTTGACGAGATCGACACCGCCAATGTGGAGCCGATGACCCGCGTCGTCGCCATGACCATGAAGAAGCGCAAGGACGAGGTCACCGACGGCAATTGCGCCGAAGACATCCTAAAAAACGCGCCTTCCGTCGATGACCATTATTTCGTCGTGCCCAAGATCGTCGAGTAGGAGAATCGTGATGGGTCGCGCCGCACTTTTGGCGTTGGGGCTTTGGCTGCTCGGTGCGGGCTTGGCGCACGCGCAGACGCTGCCCGGGAACGGTCTGCCCGAGGGCACCTTCGCCTCGACGTTAGAGGGCTGCACCAAGCTCGAGAAGAAGACACCGGCCGAGCTTGGAGAGGGCCTCGATTTTCAGGTGCTGAGCAAGAAGGGGCTCGCCGCCTACGAGCAGATTTGCGACTTCGTGAATGTCTTTGCGCATGACGCGAAGAGCTGGGTGGCTACCGCGTTTTGCGACGAGGCGGGGTATACCTATCCCGACTTATTCTCGATCAAGCAGAAGGAGGAGGGACGGCTGAACGTCACCAGGATCACTGATCTGACCCAGCAAGGCGCTTCCGATTCGGACTCCGACGAGTCCGCCTCTCCCGCTCAGCCGGACGTTGCGGGCAACGCGCCGGGGGCGGACTCCACGGGCGATCAGGGCCCTTCCACCGACGAGCAAACCGCGAGCGAGTCCTACAGCACCTTCGTCAAGTGCCAAGACGTCAAACCGTAAAGCGTATGGCCGATCCGACAGACCTTTCCATTGCCGCGGCACGGGAGGCTCTCAAACGCAAGGAGCTTTCCGCGACCGAGCTTGTGCGCGCGCATCTCGACGCGATCGGAAAAGCGAACGAGGAGCTGAACGCGTTCGTGCTGCCGACGCCGGAGCGCGCGCTCGACATGGCGAAAGAGAGCGACGCGCGGATTAGGCAAGATAACGCGGGCGCGCTGGAAGGCATCCCGCTCGGCATCAAGGACCTGTTCGCGACCAAAGGTGTGCGCACCACCGCCTGCTCGCACATTCTCGACGGCTTCACGCCAACCTATGAGTCGACAGTGACCGCCAATCTGTGGGCGGCGGGCGCGGTGATGCTCGGCAAGCTCAACAATGACGAGTTCGCCATGGGGTCGTCCAACGAGACGAGCTATTACGGCCCGGTGGTCAATCCCTGGCGGCGGACGGGATCGAACGCCAAGCTCGTGCCCGGCGGATCGTCGGGCGGATCGTCGGCTGCCGTCGCCGCGCGGCTCTGCATGGGCGCGACAGCGACCGATACCGGCGGCTCGATCCGCCAGCCCGCGGCGGTTACCGGGACCGTCGGCATCAAGCCCACCTATGGGCGCTGCTCGCGTTGGGGCATCGTTGCCTTCGCCTCGTCGCTCGACCAGGCAGGACCGATCACGCGCACCGTGCAGGATGCGGCGATCCTGCTCAAAGCCATGGCCAGTCATGATCCGAAGGATACGACGAGTGTCGATGCGCCGGTGCCCGACTATGAGGTGGCGGTACAGCAGGGCGTGAAGGGCCTGACCATCGGCATCCCCAAGGAGTACCGCGTCGACGGCATGGCCGTTGAGATCGACGCTCTGTGGCAGCAGGGCGTGAAATGGCTGGAACAGGCCGGCGCCAAGATCAAGCAGGTGAGCCTGCCCCACACCAAATATGCGCTCCCATCCTATTATATTGTGGCGCCGGCGGAGGCCTCCTCCAACCTCGCCCGCTATGACGGGGTGCGTTACGGACTGCGCGAGCAGGGCAAGGACGTGATCTCCCAGTATGAGAACACGAGGCACCAGGGCTTCGGCCAGGAGGTCAAGCGCCGCATCCTGATCGGCACCTATGTGCTGTCGGCGGGCTATTACGACGCTTATTATCTGAAGGCGCAAAAGGTGCGCACTTTGATCAAGCGCGACTTCGATATCGCCTTCGAGGAGGTCGATGTGATGTTGACGCCGACCACGCCGTCTCCGGCCTTCGCGCTCGGCGAGAAGTCGGGCGATCCCCTGGAGATGTATCTGAACGACATCTTTACCGTGACGGTGAACATGGCGGGGCTACCTGGGCTCTCGGTGCCGGCCGGCCTCTCGTCGGAAGGCACGCCGCTTGGGCTACAGCTGATCGGCCGGCCGTTCGGTGAGGAGACCCTGTTTCGCACGGCGCGCGCCATCGAAGAGGCGGCGGGGCCATTGGGGAAACCGCAAGATTGGTGGAGCAAAGCTGCATGAATGAAGGATCGGTCAAGCCGCCGGTGAGGGACCGGATCATGGTGTCCTCGGGGAGCCCATACGAGTCGATCATCGGCTTCTCCCGCGCGGTGCGCATCGGCAACATCGTCGCTGTTGGCGGCACCACCGCGGGCAGCGGAGGCAAGATGGTGGGCGTCGGCGATCCCGCGGCCCAGACGCGCGCGATCCTCGAGATCATCAACAATGCCCTGCAGGACGCCGGCGCGAGGCTGGAGGATGTGATCCGCACACGGACCTATCTCGTCGACATCGCGCATTGGGAGGCGGTCGGTCGCGTGCATGGGGAGTTCTTCGGCGACATCCGCCCCGCGAGCAGCATGCTGGAGGTGAGTCGCTTCATCAATCCCGACTGGCTCGTCGAGATCGAAGCCGACGCCGTCGTCCGACTCGCTGGAGGCTAGTCGAATGGCGCCGCGGCGGCCTGAAGATTGCACCAATATGGAGGAGGTGAGGACGGAGATCGATCGCATCGACGAGGCGCTGGTCGATCTCATCGGCGAGCGCTTCATCTATGTCGATCGCGCCTGGCAGCTCAAGCAGTCGCCGGCGGAGGCGAGAGTTCCCTGGCGCATTCAGCAGGTGATCGACAAGGTTCGCGCGCGCGCCGTCGAGAAAGGCCTGCCGCCCGAATTGGTCGAGGCCTTGTGGCGGCAGATGATCGGCTGGTTCATCCAATATGAGGAGGAGAAGCTCCGCCAGCACGCAGAGGGGGATGACTAAAAACCTCTCCCCAAAGGGGGAGAGGATTGTTGAACAGCGCTACGGCCATGGACGCTAAAACCGAAAAGACCAATCTGATTGAAGGCGTGACCGGCCCCTGGGAGGTGGTGATCGGCATGGAGGTGCATGCGCAGGTCACCTCCAAGTCGAAACTCTTCTCCGGCGCCTCGACCGAATTCGGCGGCAAGCCGAATTCCCATGTCAGTCTCGTCGATGCCGCCATGCCCGGCATGCTGCCCGTGATCAACGAGGAATGCATCGCGCAAGCGATCCGCACGGGGCTCGGGCTGAAGGCCAAGATCAATCTCACTTCGGTGTTCGACCGGAAGAATTACTTCTATCCCGATCTACCGCAGGGCTATCAGATCTCCCAGTATAAAAGCCCCTTAGTGGGGGAAGGGGAGGTCATCGTCGACCTCGTGAGCGGCGAGCGGGTGACCGTCGGCATCGAGCGGCTGCATCTCGAGCAAGACGCCGGCAAGAGCCTGCACGACCAGCATCCCAAATATTCCTATGTGGACCTCAATCGCTCGGGCGTGGCGCTGATGGAGATCGTGTCGAGGCCAGACCTCCGCTCCGCCGAGCAGGCCAAGGCGTATCTCACCAAAGTCCGCTCCATCCTGCGCTATCTCGGCACCTGCGACGGGAATATGGAGGAGGGGTCGTTGCGCGCGGACATCAATGTCTCGGTGCGGAAGCCGGGAGCGCCGCTTGGCACCCGCTGCGAGATCAAGAACGTCAACTCCATTCGTTTCATCGGCCAGGCCATCGAGCATGAAGCCAGGCGGCAAATCGAAATCCTGGAAGACGGCGGGACGATCCACCAGGAGACGCGGTTGTTCGATGCGCGGACCGGGGAGACGCGATCGATGCGCTCCAAGGAGGAGGCGCACGACTATCGCTATTTCCCCGACCCCGATCTCCTGCCGCTCGAGCTCACCCAGGACTATGTGGACCGGCTGGGCGAGGGACTGCCCGAGCTTCCTGACCAGAAGCGGGCGCGGTTCATGGAGGCTTACGGCCTCTCGGCCTATGACGCCGACGTGCTCGTCGCCGAGCGTGAGGCCGCGGACTATTTCGAGGCGGTGGGACGCGGCCGCGACGCCAAGCAGGCCGCGAATTGGGTCATCAACGAGCTGTTCGGGCGCCTCAACAAGGAAGGGAAGCGCATCACCGAGAGCCCGGTCTCGGCGGACCAGCTCGGTGCCGTCCTCGATCTGATCAAGCAGGGCACCATCTCCGGCAAGATCGCCAAGGATGTCTTCGACATTGTGTTCGCCGAAGGCGGCGATCCGCGCCGGATCATCGAAGCGCGCGGCCTTACTCAGGTCACCGATATGGGCGAGATCGAGATGGCCATCGATGCAGTCATCGCTGCCAATCCCGGCAAGGTGCAGCAGGTCAAGGCCAAGCCCTCCATGCTCGGCTGGTTCGTGGGCCAAGTGATGAAGGCAACCGGCGGCAAGGCGAGCCCGCAAGCGGTCAACGAGCTTTTGAAGGCGAAACTCGGGATTGAATAGACTCGCTTTTGCGCTTGTCGTGTAGGGCTCACTAGCGAGCGATGAAAACATATTCATGTCCTGCCCGGCTTTATGCCGGGCATCCACGTCTTTAGGCCGATAAAATCGTGGATGACCGGGACAGTCTGGCCATGACGGGGGAAGCGCCTTATGGGCGCGCGGTGGGGGAACGACATGACGCACGCGATCCGCGTTCATCGCTATGGGGGTCCTGAGGTCCTCACCTGGGAAAAGGTGGAGGTCGGCAAGCCCGGGCCTGGAGAGGTGCGGATTCGCCAAACCGCCGTCGGCCTCAACTATATCGACGTCTATGGGAGGACGGGGTTCTATCCGCAGCCGTCACTTCCTTTCATCCCCGGCATGGAGGGCGCCGGCGTCGTCACCGCCATCGGCGAAGGCGTCAAGGACCTCAAGGTCGGGAGGCGCGTTGCCTATGCCGGGGAACTCGGCGCCTATGCCGAGGAGCGGTTGGTCTCGGCAGATCGCGTCGTCAGACTTCCGGCAGGGATAAGCGACGAGATCGCAGCTGCGATCATGCTCAAGGGCACGACCGCGCAATATCTCTTGCGCCGGACCTACAAAGTAAGTCCGGAGACCACACTTCTATTCCATGCCGCCGCGGGCGGGGTAGGGCTGATCGCCTGCCAATGGGCCGCTTCGCTCGGGGCCACGGTGATCGGCACGGTGGGCTCTGCCGGCAAGGCGCTCATCGCGCGCGCGCATGGCTGCACCCATGTGATCAACTATCGCGGGGAAGAGTTCGTCACCATGGTGAAGGCCTTCACCAAAGGCCAAGGCGTCGACGTGGTCTACGACTCGATCGGCAAGGAGACGTTTCCGGCCTCGCTCGATTGCCTGAAGCCGCTTGGGATGTGGGTGAGCTTCGGGCAGGCCTCGGGGCCGGTGCCCGAGTTCAAGGTCACGCTCCTGTCGCAGAAGGGCTCGCTCTACGCCACGCGACCTTCCCATGGCGACTACACCGCGACGCGCAAGGACCTTGTCGTCACCGCGAACGAGCTTTTCGACGTGGTTGGCACAGGCAAGGTGAAGGTGTCGGTCAACCAAACCTATCCTCTCGCCGAAGCCGCCCGCGCCCATCGGGATCTCGAGGCGCGGCTCACTACCGGATCGACGGTGCTGCTGCCGGGGGCCCACGCCGAGTTTTAGCCTCCCCACTCATTCCGTTGCTTTTTGCGAAAATTGTTCTTGGTTACCGGCCGGTCACTTCGATTGGTCAAAAAATCCTTGCTGCCGCCAGGGATTAACCAAATTGCCGCGCATTGGCCGCGCAAAAGACTCCCATGTAAACCAATATTACCAAGCGTTATATTTTCAGTGAGTTTGCGTTAAGCACGCCTGTTCAGAAGTTATTGAAGGTGCCATCCCATGATTACCGCATCTTGATTCAACAAAAAATGCCGAGACGCTGAAAATTACAAAAGTTGTTCGGCAAGAACCGGGGTTAGTAACAAGAGGGGCATTTGAGGTGGCACGGATGGACGTTTCAATGGATCGGGTGGAGCTCGCGGCACAGACGGGGGGGCCGGACGCCCTTTTCGAGCTCGGGATGCTGTACGCAACCGGCCTCGACGTAGCGTCAGACCTGGTGGTAGCGCATAAATGGTTCAACCTCGCGGCTTTGCGCGGCAATAACTCAGCGCTAACGCATCGCAAGGAGCTTGCCCAAGAGATGTCGGCGGCGCAGATCGCCGAAGCCCAAAGGCTGGCCCGCGAGTGGCTCTCAACGCATTAGAGAAAGTTTAGTTGGGGCCGTGCGCTTCCGGTTCACCGCGACACTTCCGGAACAGCGAGCGGACGCAGCGATAGCTGTTGCGCGCGAAATGCCCAACAGTCTGTGCGCCGCGCCTCAGGCGGCTCTTGGGCGCCGGGGGCGCTGCCGTGGATTTCGCCGACAGCGCTGCGGACTGGGCGCCGGGCGTTGGCGCCGCGCTCAAGGGCAGGCGGGCCGGCGTCTGGGCTTGGAGTTCCGGCAATGGATTGATCGGCGGCGAACTGCTTGGCAGTGAGGACCGGTTCGTCTCGGCCTCGCGGCCGGCCCATGAGGCGCGGACATTGCGCAGCCCTCGGCGCGAGGCGCTCATGGCTTGGCTGGTAACCTCGACAAGCGACTTGCGCTTGTTGAGGTTCTTGACCCGCGGATCCTCGGCGAGGCCCAATGGGATGCTAGGCCCGTTATAGCTATAGGTTTTCTCTACGCCGCTGCAGCCGGAAACCTCGTCGCGTGCCGCGCAGGAGGCATGGCCTCCCTCCTTGGCCGTGCGCACGACGCAATAGAGTTTGAGTCCATCGTTGCGGCGCAGATCTTCACCGATGACCCGGCAGAGATAGGTCTGGTCGGGACCCTTGCAGGTGACGCAATAGGCAGCCTCTCCGGCGGGGGCGGCCGTCGGCGCCCAAGCAAGAAGACCTGCGGCGAATGCGGCCTCTGCCCATGGCATCGGATAGCCTTGCCCACGCATGGCGCGGAAGTGTCCCCCTGTCATCGGCGCGGGTGGCACTTTAGCACGCCGGGGGTGCCAGACCGACCATTTTCCGAGCAAATTCGCCGGCGAAAAAGGCGGCGAAGCGAGCAAAATCGGTGCCCAGGCCGCATTTTCGTGCAATTGCCGACCATTGACCTGTTCGCGACGACTAAACGAACGCAGTCGTGACGTGGTGTCCCGACATGTGTCGCTGAGCACGGTTTTCTGCGACTTTCTTACGTTAGCGCGGCCGCTCCGTACCGCGCTTTTCCGCCTCGTCCCGTGCTGTTCGGTGCCAATTCGGCTGCCAAAGTATACGGTGCCATAACCAGGCTTAGCATTGGCCAACTCGTTCTCCCGCTCGCCGGTCAGGTGCACGCTCTGCAAGTTCAAGTCCATCCAAAGGAGCCGATTGACTCGTGAACGCCCAATAAGCTGAACGCCACATGAACGAGCGCTTCATTCGATGACACGCTGCCACGTCAGCTACTGGACCCTAAAGAGACATTCGCGTCGGCGGCTTTAACACGGCAGGACCCCGTCAGGCGGCTTGCAAGACATTTCGATTCGTCTGTCCGGTGCCTACCCCCGGGGCTGAGTATTCAATAGGCAAATGACGGTCCTCGCTGGGCAATTTGCGAACACCCAGACTCGCTAATGCTTATTTGATTGTCAAAATCATCATTTGTATTGCAGAACCGTCACACTCCCCTTGGATTTGTCGGGATTCCCAACGTTTTCCGTTGCTGCGCACGTCGTGTTCGCTATCGTAGGGTAGAGGCAGGCACGTCACCATCGCCGGGAGGCGTGCGGCAGGGACAAGCAGAAATCGGGGGACTGAATTAATGACAAGGGGAAGCTTGGCAGCGCCGATGATCAGATCAGGTATCCTTGCGGCGCTTCTCCTCGGTGCATGGGGGACTTCAGCCTATGCGGCCGATCTCGGCCTGGAACCGCTAACACCGGCGTCGCCGCCGGAGCAGAAGAGCTGGTGGTCTACCGTGAAGTTCGAAGCGATGGTGGAGGGGGGCTTCACCGGTAATCCCGCCGGTCCGCCCAATCCCCCTGGCAATTTCGGACAACTGTTTACCGACAAGGCCAATATGTTCCTGATGAATCAGCTTCTGCTCACCGCCCATCGGGACGTCGATGAGACGAAAAACTGGGACGTCGGCTTCAAATTCCAGTTCATGTATGGAACTGACGCCCGTTACACGCGCTACTTAGGCGAGTTTGATGACGTAACCAATAGTATATACCAGCCTGCCATCCAGGAGGCCTGGGTCGACGTCAAAACGCCGTGGTTCGGCAAGGGCGGGACGGACTTCAAGATCGGTCAGTACGTCACACCCGAAGGCGCCGAGACGATCGATCCGAGAGGAAATTTCTTCTACTCCCATTCCTACCTCTTCAATTTTGGCATTCCCTTTGAGAACACCGGCGTACTGGCGACAACGCATGTCAGCGACACGCTCGACATCTATTCAGGTATCGACACCGGAGTGAACACGACGTTTGGCGCAGGCAACCCCACCGGAACCGCCTCATTTTACGCCGGCGTCGGGCTCAACAAACTTCTGAACGGTAAGCTGACTATCCTGGCGACCACTCACATCGGGCCCTCGGATCCGCAGGACAGCTCGCAGCTTCGCTATCTGAGCGACATAGTGGCCACCTACAAGTTCAATGACAAGCTCACATGGATCACCGATCTGAACTACGCCCTTGATACCATCAACGGCGGTCAGCCAGGCTGGGGTGTCGTGGAGTACCTCACCTACGCCTACAATGATTGGCTGTCGTGGGGTGTCCGCGGCGAAGTTTGGCGCGACTCAAATGGCTTCTGGGTCGGAGCCTTCCCTTGCAGTAACTGCTTCATAGATTTTGAGCAGACGGCCAATCCCGGCTTCACCCTCGGCGCTGGACCGGCCACCTATACCGAGCTGACATTCGGCCTGAACATCAAGCCGTTCTCCAAGGCCTCCTATAAGCCGCTGGCTGGCATGCTAATCCGCCCTGAAATCCGTTGGGATCATTCCTTCGACACGAACGCATTCGACAACTTTACGGAACCCAACCAGCTCACGCTTGCGTCTGATTTCATCGTCACGTGGTGATCAGAACGAGACACGGCTCGTAACAAGTTGGATGCTTAACTTGCGCCAACTTTGCGGACCTCAGTAACAACCAACCATCCTCGGCCTTCACAGGAACGCCTTCGTCCGGATCCGCACTCAGACCTTTAGATCAAGCTCAAGCCTGCCCAGGTGCAGGATTGGCATGGCACCCTTGCAAGGGCAGGGGGGAAGAATGGTCGCCCGCTATCGGCCCGTACCGTTGGCCACACAGTCGGGGTGACCCTCTTTCGCCGGACAACCTCAGCCGGGATTCGCGGCGTGCCGTCCGCCCTCGGTTTGCCAAGGATAATTGTTTCATGCTTTGCGGCACAGCCACGCCTCGGCACTGATCGCCAGCGGCCTGGACGTCTTGACGGTAAGCCGACGCTTAGGGCATGGAAGCCCGGTCGTGACGTTGACGACCTATGCGCACGTTTTCGCCAAGACTGACATGGCGGCGGCCTCAGCCATCGAGGCGGCGCTTAGAACGACAGTAGAATGGTGATCCGGTGCTCCGGTGCCAGTCCGGTGCCAATTCCGGGTTATCAGGTGCGACGTGACGTGTTAACTGCTTGATACCTTTTGCGGAGACGTGGCCGAGAGGCTGAAGGCGGCGGTTTGCTAAACCGTTATACGGTCAAAAGCCGTATCGAGGGTTCGAATCCCTCCGTCTCCGCCAGCACCTTGTTCGCAGCGGTTCGCCGCCATCCGAAAATAGCCCACAAAAGCTAGGGAAACTTGGAGTTTTCGTCTGGACACATTCGCGCCTATTCGCCATACTCCGCAATGGCACTGTGGGTACAGTTGAGGGACGCTGGAATGGCGAGTAGGACTATGGGCCGGCTGACGGCCCTCAGGGTCTCGAGGGCTGTAGGCAAACCCGGCATGTATGCCGATGGCGGCGGCCTCTATTTGCAAGTCACCAAGAGCGGGGCGTCCTGGATTTATCGCTACATGCTCAATGGCCGAGCCCATGAAATGGGCTTAGGGCCCTTCCGTCTTTACGGGCTCCGGGAGGCGCGGGCGAAGACACTCGATGCCGCCAGGCTTCGCCATGAGGGGATAGATCCGATCGAGGCAAGGCGCGCAGTCAAGGCAAGAGCGCAACTCGATGATGCTAAGACGGTGAGCTTCCAGCAATGTGCCGAAACCTACATCAAGGCCCATCGCGCGGGCTGGCGTAACGCCAAGCACGCCGCGCAGTGGGAGGCGACGCTCGCGACCTATGCTGAGCCGATCATCGGCTTCCTGCCAGTACAAGCGATCGATACGGCGCTCGTAATGAGGGTGCTTGAGCAAGAGGCTCGCAGCGAAACGAACAAGCCTTCTGCTCCACTCTGGACGGCCAAACCTGAAACCGCGAGCCGGCTGCGAGGTCGCATTGAGTCGATCCTGGATTGGGCGAAGGTGAGGGGATACTGCAATGGAGAGAATCCGGCTCGGTGGCGCGGTCATCTCGATAAGCTGTTGCCGGCCCGCGCCAAAGTCCGGAAAGTCGAGCATCACGCAGCTCTGCCCTATGGCGAGCTGCCTAAATTCATCACCGTATTGCGGACTCAGGAAGGCATTGCC
>JBARKP010000037.1:0-13225 GCA_049801475.1 Methyloceanibacter sp. | reverse complement strand
CCCCGAAACGTGATGTGGGCAGAGGCCTGCGCCCTGCTGGACAGGGCCGAGCAGCTGCGCCGGCAATTCTTCGAGCCCGCCCGCGAGGGAGGGCTCCGCGCGCGCTGGGAGCCGCCGATCGACGTCTTCGAGACCGAACGCGAGCTCTCGATCATCGTGGCGCTGCCGGGCGTGGCGCCGGAAGCCGTGCGTGTGCAGATCGAAGCAGGCACGCTGATCATCGCAGGGAGCCGCACCCTGCCCGCGCGTGGCAAGAATGCCAGCATCGTGAGGCTGGAGATCCCCTATGGGACCTTCGAGCGGCGCATCGTGCTTCAATTCAACCGGTGGCGGCTTGCCGAGCGCGAGCTTCTGAACGGCTGCCTCGTCCTCACCTTTGCCAAACTTGGCTGAGCGGGCCCTTTCCATGAACGACACGACCCAACCTCCCGTGACCGAACAGGCGTCCACGCCCGATCTGCAGCTGCCTGACCGGGCCCTGATCATCCTGCCCACCCGCAATGCCGTGCTGTTCCCCGGCGTCGTGGTGCCGCTCGGCCTCGGCCGGCCGCAATCCATTGCTGGCGCGCAAGCCGCCGCCCGGGCCGACAAGCCGGTGGGCGTGGTGTTGCAGAGCGATCCGTCGGTCGAGGCGCCGGGGCCGGAGCATCTGCATCGCGTCGGCACCGTCGCCGAGATCTTGCGCTACGTGACCGCACCGGACGGCAGCCATCACATCGTCACCCGAGGCACGCGCCGCTTCCGCATCAGCGAATTTCTGCCCGGCTATCCATTCCTCGTCGCCATCGTCGATGAGGTGGGAGAGGCGGAAGTCTACTCGACCGAGATCGCAGCCCGCATGCACCAGCTGCGAGAGCGGGCGCGCGAGGCGATCTCCCTCTTGCCCACAATCTCACAGGAAATTGCAGGCGCGATCGAGCAGATTCAATCTCCCTCGGCGCTCGCGGATCTCATCGCCAACGTCTCGGATCTCACGCCTGCCGAGAAGCAGGACCTGCTGGAAGCCTTCGACGTCCAGGAGCGCCTCGACAAGCTGCTGCGCTACCTCGCGCAGCAGATCGAAGTGCTGCGGCTTTCCAAGCAGATCGGCGAGCAGACGCAGGAATCGCTGCAAGGGCGGCAGCGCGAGCACATCTTGCGGGAGCAGCTCCGCCAGATTCAGAAGGAGCTTGGCGAAGGCGAAGAGGGCGCCAACGAGATTGCGGAGCTACGCGAAGCGATCGAGGCGGCCAAGATGCCCGAGGAGGCGGAGAAGCAGGCCCTGAAGGAGCTGAAGCGGCTCGAGCGCACGCCTGAGGCGAGCGCCGAGCACTCCATGATCCGCACCTATCTCGATTGGCTGATCGAGCTCCCTTGGTCGAAGCTCTCCGAGGAGCGGATCGACATCGCCGAAGCCCGGCGCATCCTCGACGAGGATCATTACGGCCTGCCCAAGATCAAGCAGCGCATCCTCGAATTTCTGGCCGTGCGCAAGCTCAAGCCCAACGGCAAGAGCCCCATCCTCTGCTTCGTCGGACCTCCGGGCGTCGGCAAGACTTCGCTTGGCCAATCGATCGCGCGCGCCACAGGCCGCAAATTCGCGCGGCTAAGTCTCGGCGGGCTGCATGACGAGGCGGAAATCCGCGGCCATCGCCGAACCTATATCGGTGCGCTCCCCGGCAACGTCATCCAGGCGATCCGCAAAGCGGAGACGCGCAACCCCGTGCTCATGCTCGACGAGATGGACAAGCTTGGACAGGGCTTTCACGGCGACCCCTCCGCGGCCCTGCTCGAGGTGCTCGATCCCGAGCAGAACTCGACCTTCCGCGACAATTATCTGGCCGTCCCCTTCGACCTCTCGCGGGTGATGTTCGTGGGCACCGCCAATGTGATCGACACGATCCCAGGGCCCTTGCGCGACCGCATGGAGGTCATCGAGCTTCCCGGTTACACCGAGGAGGAGAAGGTCGAGATCGCCAAGCGTTATCTGGTCCGCCGCCAGCTCGAGGCTACGGGTCTTGAGGCTGGCACATGCGAGATCACTGAGGACGCGATCCGGGCCATCATCCGCGACTACACGCGCGAGGCGGGCGTGCGCAATCTCGAGCGCGAGATCGGCGCCATCTGCTATCACGTCGCCATGCGCGTGGCCGAAGGCAACGCCGACCGCGTCAAGGTCGACGCCAAGGATCTTCACGCCATTCTAGGTTCCCGCCGCTTCGAGAGCGAAGTCGCCATGCGCACGAGCGTGCCGGGCGTGGCGACGGGACTTGCTTGGACCCCGACCGGCGGCGACATCCTGTTCGTCGAATGCGCGCGCGTGCCCGGGCATGGCAAGCTGATCCTCACCGGCCAGCTCGGTGACGTCATGAAGGAAAGCGCGCAAGCGGCCTTGAGCCTGGTCAAGGCGCGCAGCGCCTCGCTCGGCATCGACGAAGGCGTCTTCGAGAAGTCCGACATTCACCTGCACGTGCCGGCAGGCGGCATTCCGAAGGATGGGCCGAGCGCGGGCGTCGCCATGTTCATCGCCATCGTCTCCCTGCTCACGGGCCGCACCGTGAAGAGCGACACCGCCATGACCGGCGAGATCTCGCTGCGCGGCCTTGTGCTCCCCGTGGGCGGCATCAAGAACAAGGTATTGGCGGCCATGCGCGCCGGCATCAGCACCGTGCTGTTGCCCGCGCGCAACCGCAAGGACTTCGAGGACGTGCCTGAAGCGGCGCGCCAGGCGCTGAAATTCGTCTGGCTCTCCACTGTCGACGACGCCATCGAGGCAGCGCTCTAGTCTCGCGCTTTCGATTAAGGTCACAGCAGCAGCCCCGGGAAATGGGAACTGCACGCCATCACATGGGTGATGCCGGCGCGATCGTACTCGTCGCCCGACCGATAGGTTTCGAAATAGGCATTGAGCGCCCTGACGCGATCCGGCATCGCGCCGACAGCCTGGAGACCCACCGACACGCCGTAATTGGTGAAGGCGAAGCGCATGTGAGGCAGATAGGGCTCGCGGGCGAAATAGCCCTCGTCGACCCACATGCGGCCGAGCATGGCAAGCGAGCGCGTCCGTTGCAGCCTTGCCCATCCCTCCTCGGAAAAGAAATGCGCGAGCCACAGCATCATACCGAGCCCGAGATCCTGCGTGATCACGAGGTCGGCGGCAGTTCGCTCGATGAGCTCCCGCATCTCCGCGATCTCGCGGGCCAGCGCCCGCTCGTCGAGGATGCGGTAAGAGACGTAGCCGTCGAAGGCATCGAGCGCACCGAGACCATAGCCCGGATAAGGTCCGCTCAAATCCTCCTGCATCTTCCAGATCACGCCGCGGCCAGGCAGGACGAACGCATCGTGGATCTGCCGCACCAGGGCGACGCCCTGCTCCCGGTAGGAAGGCCGATAGCGGCCGAGCACGGCGAGCGCATAGAGCCACATGGCGAGGTAATGGAAATATTGACCGTCGCGATCGGGTTCTTCGCCGATGCGGATGCCGCGCGGGCGCCCGAGCACGCGATTGACCTCCGCGACGAGCCATTCAGCCTCCGCGAGGTAACGCCCATCCTTCAGCTCCTCGTAGAGCGAGACGAGAAGCACGAGGCCAAAGGCATCGGTCCAGAGATAGCGCAAGCCGTTCGGCCAAATCCGCTCGGAGCGCATCCAGTCGAGCTTGCTGAGGACATAGCCCATATCGGTTAGTCCGCGCATTGCCTCTCCGCCATCGTCGATCCGATGGGCCCCCGAACCAAGGTCACGACGTTGTTTAACCAGAAGCCAGAGGCCGGGCTTGATCTGGGTCAACGGCAGCTTACCTAGCCAAGGAGCTGAAGGAGCAATCCTTGCAAGATGCGGCGTGCCGTGCTTCCGTGCGAAGCACCTGGCACCAAGGAGGAAAACCCATGCGAAGTAGCCTGATTGCAGTAGCAGTCACCGCCCTTCTGGGTGGCTTGGTGATCGCGCCCGTCACGCAACAGTCGGCCGAGGCCCAAGTATTGGGCGGCCTCAAATCCCCTGCCATGACGAATTTTGGCGGCGTCCGGGTCAAAACTACAAGGCTTGTCCCCCCAATCGGACTCGCCACGATCTTTGAATAAGCTGCAGCTCTCTATTGGATGCCCGGAACAAGTCCGGGCATGACGCAGCCCATTAGGCCCCGCCGGGCCGCGCCCGCGAGGTGAGAGGGGAAGCGCGGAGCGCCAAAAGGCCCCGGTCCGCCTACAGAATTAAGGGCAGCCTTACCGCGCCCCGCGTGCGGCGATATTGAAGCTTCGGCGCGATCCTTACCGCTGTTTCCGCAAGCTTGATGAGAGCCCGACGGATTAGACCTCAGCATTCCAGCCAAAGCGGAAGCACCGGCAGACCCTGAGGTTGGTCCGTTATCCTGCCGGCAGGTCTTGAGCTTGCAGGTTTGCCTCGGGCTCAAGCTTTCCGCCCGCACCTCAGGCGCCGCGTCCCTTCCCCGAAATTCGAGACGGTCGAGCTCGTCCCTCACCGGGAAGGGATAGGCGGAGTGTAAGGGAGGCTGGATAAGTCCCCGAGGCGGTTTCAGCGTCGTGCAAGCGGAAGTGCACGCTTCGCCGGCGTGACACGCGATTTCCCGAAACGTGATTTGTCAAATTCAGAGTCCGGTACGAGAGTGAAGTTTCGGGTGCGCGTGCGGCACGCATGACCAAGTGCCCAGCCCCGATCAAGAGTAGGTGCGGGTCCGGTGTCTGCGGCGGCGTCGGGTGTAGGGAGTCTGCGTGCTGCGTCATGTGCAAGGAAGCTTGCACAGCCGTCGTGGCTCCTTGCCGGATTGCTGCTCGTCATCGCCACGATCACTGCCTGCACCCCGGCTCGGGCCTCCCTCGATGAACAAGACGCGTCCTTAAAGGCCCACCGGGGACGGGCGGCGCTTCTTCGCGGCCAATATCTCGATGCGGAGAGGTTATTGACCGGGGCGCTTGCGTCGGGCGCGCTCCCTGCCGTGACCCGGGTTTCTGCGCTGAGTGACCGAGGCCTTGCTCGCTGGCGTCTCAGACGCCTACGCGCCGCAATCGACGATTTCAACGCCGCGCTCAGGCTCGCACCCGAGGAGGCCACGCTCTACAACAATCGCGGCAATGTGCTTCTGCAGGTGAAGCTCTATGCGGAGGCCGCCATGGACTTTGGACAAGCCATCGCTCTCTCCCCCACCTATGGCGCGGCCTACAACAATCGCGGCAATGCGCGGTTTCTCCTGCGCGACTATGAAGCGGCGTTTGCCGACTTCACCAAGGCGATTACGCTGATGCCGGAGAACGCCGTGCCGTTCAACGGCCGCGGCAAGGCCCAGCTCGCCCTCAGACGCCCAGCCGGCGCGATCCGCGACTTCTCGCGGGCGATCGCGCTTAGCGGACGTTACGCTCAGGCTTACGCCAATCGCGCCGAGGCCCTGGTTGCGCTTCGGCGCTACCAAGATGCGGTGAGCGACTACAGCTCGGCCATTCAATTCGGCACCGATACCGCCGAGGTCTATCTTGGCCGCGCATCGGCTTATACTCTGTTGAACAAGCCCGGTCTCGCGCTTGCGGACTTCACGCGGGCCACAGAACGCGATCCGTCGCTTGCGGCTGCTGTCGCTGAGCGCCGCTCAATCCAAGACAAGGCGGCACAGCATTCTGGAGAGGCCCAAGCGGACCTGGCTCGCGCCCCGGCGTCGGAGCCTCACTCTCCGCCGATCCTTCCTTGTGAGGACGGGCAACGTCCGGCCGAGGACCAACCGCGGTTGGGGCTCCCAAAAGTAGCGGACGCCTTGCATGTCAGCATGCCGAGCTCGCTTGTGTATCAAGCCAAGGACGAGCTTGGCAACACCGCGCACGCAAGCGCCGAGGATGGAATGGCGTTGGCTTGCGACACGCAAGGCAAGCAAGGTCTCCAGCCTTTGGCGCGGCAAGCGTCCGCTGAGCAGGACGGAGACCGGTCTGTTGGGACGGGGCTTGACGGCTGGAGCGCAGAGCTCACGTCAGGAGGCGAATACGTCGCCACGCATTCCCAATATCCGGCGCTTCGCCTCACGCTGGAACTGTATGGGAGTGGCGCCCCGGAACTGCTGAACTGGCAGCCCCTGAAGGGCGCTCTGCGTGGCACCGGACTCCTTCACTACTATGCCGGCACTTCGCCCCAGGGCGAGCGTCTCGAATATATCGCCATGATCGATACCAAGGCCGGCCGGTTGATTGCGATTGAACCTGGACGGTGGGGAGAACGGCAGGCGGCATGGACTTGGAGCGATCTCGCCGTGGTGGTGGTGGACCCGCAGGGAGTGCCGAGCCGGGTGCAGCTGCGCGAAGAAGATACCCGGTCGCTTCACCTCAGGCGCGTCAAACGCGTCAGGCGACACATCCCACCACGGTTTTCGCAGCGGGCCAGGACGCATCTATGGCCCAATAGCGGCAGCTTCAATCCGTGGCTTTTCCGCTAAGGCCCTGCGAGACGCCAACGCCGCACGCAGATGAGCGAATGCAAGGATATGCCTTGGAGCGGCCACGATGCATGCATCGAAAGACCTATGCTCGGCTGAGACGTCGAGCGGAGGAGCTTGGATCCAGGCTTTCAGCGCGGCTCAAGCGCAAGGCTCCGGATTACTCGTCCTTGGTCTATTATTTTCCTTGATCCAATTTACAAATGAGTTAGGCGCCGACGTCACCGCTCCCAGGCGTCTCCCGATCTTGAAACTGGGTCCGGTGCAGACCGGGGGAGGGTCTGTGGAGCGTGGGATGGGACCTGCTGGCGCCAGTATCATAAACTCCATCCGCTTTCTGTGCCTCCTCTGCGTCTGCTGTTCACCGGGCGTGGTTGCCGCCGAGACGCGCGACCTGATCCTAATAGCTGGCCAGTCGAACGCCGTTGGCTACGACACGAAGGCGTCCGAACTCCCCGCCGACGCGGCGGACAAGGACATTCTCTTCTGGTGGCGCACCGGCGACCCGCCGCCGGACGAGCACGACTCCACCAGCGGAGGCAAGTGGACCCACCTCCAGTCGCAGCCGAAAGGCAACCCTGACCACCAATTTGGCAACTTCGCGAACGCCGATGGCGGCTTTGGCCCGGAGATCGGCCTCGCCCGCGCGCTATACGCAAAGGGCAACAAACAGCTCGCCATCGTGAAGGCCGCCTGGAACGGCACAAGCATGGCGCAAGCTTGGAACCCTGCCGACCGCGGTGACGGCGGCTCGTGTTATCGCGCGCTCGTGTCCGAGACTAAAGCCGCCATGGCCGCTGCGGGGTCGCAGGGCATCACGCTGCGCTTGCGGGCGTTCGTGTGGGTGCAGGGCGAGAGCGACGCGAACGCAACCGCTGCGCCGCGCTATGAGAAGGCCCTCGGCGACATGATCGCCGCGCTTCGCAAAGACCTCGACTCACCCCAACTCATCGCGCTTCTTGCGGTCAATACGAAGTATGGCGGCGGCACGAACCCCTTCATGCCGAAGATCGTCGAAGCGCAGCAGGCGCTCGCTGCGAAGGACCCCCGCTGCGCCTACGTGGATACCGCGAGCGCGACCATCGCCAATACCGCACACTTCGACACCGCCGGCACACTCGACGTGGGCCGCCGCTGCGCCGAGGCCCTGCTGAAGATCGAGGCGAAGGCCGCTCCTTCTTCAGACGCCCCTTCCCCCGGCAAAAAGTCGGAATGGAGGTTACGACCACTACGATTCCCAGGTGGACAGGACTCAGCGCGGCTCAAGCGCAAGGCTCCGGATTACCCATCCTTGGTCTATTATTTTCCTTGATCCAATTTACAAATGAGTTAGGCGCCGACGTTACCGCCCAGAGCGTCTCACGATCTCGAAACTGGGTCCGGGGGTACCACCCTGGAGGGCCTGGCACACAGCTTAGTACCGATGCCATGCGGACCGCTTGTGTCCCACAGCTTGATCGTCCCATCTTTTCCCGCAGAGGCAAGCAACGTCCATCGGGCGAAAAAACCATGGAGGTCACGCTGTCTCAGCGAGTGGTCTCCGAGCAGAGTTAGGCTGCAATTGGTGAGACACGCTGCGGAACAAGGATGCAATAGACTTGGGCAGGTCAATGGGAATTTTGGGAACCTGCACATCTTCATAACCGAAAAGTTCGAGCAAGAACCAGTACCGGTCCTCTCGGCGAAAGCGGCTTGCTAAATCGAAGTGTCTCGTCGTTCTCGAAGGAGAGTAAATTGTTTTTTCGGAGTCCCTACCGCTGAAGCCCGTGGCCGGCACTCCACTGAAATCTGGGAGGGCATCTTCTGTGAAATGGAGATTCCAATGACTGCATAAACGGCGCAATGCAACGAGCGGATTGCACACGATGTCCTCATACTTCAGGATCATGCTCACTGGGTGGTCGGCCAAAAAGGACTCGTATGCCTCCAAAAAATGACTGGGGTCGATAACATTCGTTACCGCCGAGTGCCGTAGTAGGCTGGCCAACTGATCAACTGGGTGTCGAACCAGCAGGACCTCCGACAACTCGAAATGATGGTCCAGCGCTGCACGCAAGGAGCTGTTTTTTGGCGCCGGGTCGAAATATGGCGTTCCGATATAATCGACGTAACTATAATCGCGCACGACCAATGTCTCAGCGCGTTGCGACAGTAGCCCATGAAGCACCTGGATGAAGCACCTGGATAAAGACTCCGAAGCGCCGACGATCACCGAGTTCCGCGGGGTCGAAACCTGTCAGTTCCGCTGACGCGTCCGGGCGCCAATCGCGCACTTGGGTCAGCGGATTCAGCCGGTAGCTGTAGAGGTGAGCCGATCTAGGATTGACTTCACTGAGGACAAAAGTCCCGGGGATTGCACCAAGCAAACGCGTCAGAAGAGTACTGCCGCAGCCGCCAAGCGCCTTCAATACCGGTAATGTAGAGTGGCCGGTCATCATGCCTCCTGCTGATGGTTATCAAGCCGTAGTTAACAATGGATTACGGAGTGTTAACCCGCTCCGGGAAGTTGCTGGGAGAAGCAATGAATGGGAACGATCCGGCACAGCTGTGAAAGGATTTCGGCCGAGATTTACACCCCAGAGATGTAGAGGCGGAGATGAGGTTGATCATTGTTGCCATCGCGCTTTTCGCGCTCGGCTCAGTACTCGGCTAGATAGCCGTTTTGGCTTTAAAGAGCTGGGCAAGGACGCATCTATGGCCCAATAGCGGCAGCTTCAATCCGTGGCTGTTCCGCTAAGGCCCTGCGAGACGCCTACGCCGCACGCAGATGAGCGAATGCGAGGATGAGCGACAATAGGCCGAGCAGGCCTTCGCGGATGAACGACGTAATCGCCTACTTCATCATGCGCGCGATCATCGCGATCACGTTTCAGTTCCGCAATATCGCGGACGATTTGCACAATGGCGACGGGTCCGGCATCCGCGATCGAATGCCCAAAATCGGAGACCTGAGCCATGGCTGAAATCTGGGCATGGTGTTTGGTGTTTGTGATCAGTGGACAGCAACTAATTGTGCAATTCGACTACAAGACGGAGGACGACTGCGCTCAGTCGATTTTGTCGGTGAAGGAACAACACCCGGATATGCAAGCGCAGTCCTGGTGCGTGCCGATCATGCGGCCCGAGAGCCTAAACATCGGAGGAGGAAATGACCACTACCTCTCAGGACTCGCACTCGCCGCCATCATGTGTCAGTGGATTTGAATGAGTCCCCAACAATGGGGGGAATCTAACTCCAACGCGGCGGCGCCCCGTGGGGGAAAGCCGAGGGCCCCTCCCGCGGGCACGTGAGGCCGTCCTGAAGGCGCCTCTACCAGCATCACGAACATTCATCTAAATCTCTGATAAGGTTAGGAGGCTACTGCGGTATTGCTCCCACGACCTCACGAGGAGGACATCGGCGCAGCAAGCCACACGCGGTGATTGATATGGGCACAGTGCCACCCAAAAAATTCCGAGAGCCCGACATGCGCATCAAGCCTTCTTTTATAGAAGAACAGCGAAACCGATACGCTGGGCAGAACCTTGCGTATCTAATCCTCCTCAATGGAGCTGCAGCTCTCGTGATATTGGCGGCGGTGGCTTACGCCCCTCAGTCAACGTTTGAGACGAAGCTTGCCGCAGCGATGATGGTCTTTGGCGGTGGTGCTATTGCAGGGCTGTTGAGCTCTTTTCTTGCCTACGTCAATCGGACCCTCAGGATGGATGCGCGAGAGCGGCCGACTCTGCGAAATACTCTGCGAACCCTCGGAGTTTTGGCCGCGTTGGCAGCCGGAGCAGCCTTCCTCATCGGTCTGAACATGGCGTGGGACGTCTCCATGTCAAAATCCAGCTCCCATCCCAAGAGCCGCCTTGAGAAACTTTCCCCTGGCCCAGGGGAACCGGACACGTCACCTAGTGCACCCAGCTATGCACCGTCGCGCAGAGGCAGCCCGGGCGACCAGGCAACTTGACCCAAGGTACCCGTTACGCAGCAGCCGCCGTGATCTCAAAAGTGCCCCCATGCCGTCTGTGAAGCGATATGGCGTTCGTAAGGTGACAGGCTAAGTTTAGGGTCGTCTACATACGCGAATGCGAGCCCTTACCGGAGGGGAGAAAGCAGCCAACGCCAAACATGTTCGATGACATCCTTTCCAAGGAGATTGATCCGAAGTGTTTAGCCACCGACAGAATTCATCATCCTTTTTACGAGCTGTCGTCAGACGAGACGATTTCTGATGATGGGTACGCGGAGGTAGCATTTCCCCCCAATGTCAGACTCTGGTTACCATCAAACCTCGATGACGCTAAACGGAGAGAGTTGCTGAACGAGTTCGGAGGGAGCTACCTAGTGGAAGCAACGCTCGAATCGGAAGCCGTTAGGGGCAGCCTTTGGGGCCTGGGCGTTATCTTCATTCCGCCCTTCTTCCAGCGTTGCTAGGGCACTAACAGCGTTCTTCCATAAACGCCTTAATATCAGCACGTTAAACTAAGGAATGGCGGAGACGGAGTCCGCCCTCTAGAAAGGTCTTTTTTTCAATCGTTTATAAAGAGGCGCCCCGCCATACCCACAATTTCACCCACGGACGAAGTGGAGTTTCGGCTCGCGCGACCCAGCGGTCAATACGTACTTAGAGGTCATCCGAGTCGACTGTGCGGGTAGCGCCCGTCGCCCTGCTAAAGCCGCACTGAATGGCCTCAACTCAGTTAAATATTCGCCTGAGTCACGGCCCACATAATTTGCCCCCGGACGAGGGACCGCGGCCTCTCTCCGGGAGGCTGTCCTATTCTCGATACGGGGGATGGGGCGGCCTCTCACCGTCACCCGCGGTTAGCGTCGCCCTCGGGCTCTCTACGGTGAAGGCACGACCATGAACGCATCGCAAAGGGTTAGCCGTGGCTTTCACCAGCTCGGGCTACTCCTTGCAGCGACCCTGCTGGCAATTGGCCTCCCGCTGATGGTGGCCGACGCAGTGAGGCTTAAGCTGTGGGACGCAGGGCAAGGCGACATCCCGGTGCTCGTTGTCGGAGTTCTTATCGCCCTGGTCGGCCTCGGCCTAGCTTGCCTCGCCGTCTATGGCGTGGTCCGCGCGATAGGCTGGGTTATTGGCGACTTTGCCGCATAATCCCTACACAATCCACCCCAGCTCTCGACCCTTGTCGTTGGCGAGCTTCAATGCTTTGGCGATGAACTCTGCCCGCGTGATTGGGCCCTTCTGCTGGCCTTGAAAATAGTCGAGCCTCGCCACGAGCTGCGATCCATGATGTGGCTTTCGGTACACCACCCTTAAGCTCGTGCCCGGCATCGTGACGACGATGTCTTGGTCCCGCACCTCGACGCATAGATCGCAGTTATCCGTCATCGGCCGCCTCGCGCCGCTACCTGCTCGCATACACAAAATCGGTTGAACAACCGCGCCTCGTTATGACGCGCAGTCGGATGAAGCCCACGACCACGATCGCCTTGCCGGCGATAAGCGAGTTTCGCAGCCAAGCGGACGCCGCCGCGGTCAACAAGGCGCACGCTCGGCTGGGTCGTGTGATGGGGGGAGGCGTCGGCTTCAGTCGGCGCCTCTTCTGTCAAGCGTGGAGCCCCCAATCTCAGTAGGGGGCCGGGACGTAGCTCTGAGTCCCCCGTTTGCCGACCTAAGGAGCCCAGAAAACTGCCATCTCTAGGTCGAAGTCGGTGGGTTTATCGTCTTTCGGTTCCGTATCCATTTTCTCCCCCTAACTTGGCGCCTAAGTGGGTAGTGCTCGGGACTGCGCCCACGAAAGTCCCTGCCCCGTTCGCGCGCTTTTAATACCCGATTCGAGGCAGAGACGGCGGTCTTCTTCGCGGTTAAGCTTGGCATTTGGGAAATACCGTGCACGAGCCAATGAAAGCCCCACAGCAAACCCCTGAGGAGAACCTGCAGGCAGCCAATCGATGCACATTGGCAGCCACAGATGCAGACATTTGGCTAAGTCTCGCGCTCTGCGGCTTCTGCGCCAGGACGCCCCTCGAGGAGGAGGTGCCTTTCGATGTTAATGACACCCAAGCAGCACGAGAAGATCGCGCAAGGCTTTCTGAAAGCGGCGCGCGACAAGAAGCTAAAACCGCAGAAGCGGTTGGAGCTGCGCGGCCAGGCGAAGCGGTTTCGGCAACTGGCGAAACTGGCGGCGGACCCGGAAAACCAGAAACCGGCGCAATAACCACTGAGCAGACCCCCGCGGGCGAGCAGACTGTCCTCCCAGGCACCGAAAAGATCAGCGACGCCGAGCTCGCCAAGCGCAAGGGGAAGGGGTGCTCTAGCCATTCGGATAGTGGCAACCTCAGCGGTACTTTACTTTTTTACCAACCTCGATCCTTCCTGATCAGAAACTTCGCGTTGTGGTCTCTTCTGACGCGTTCGTGCTGGGTGTCTTGAGTAGCCTAGCTCATGAGGCGTTTTCTCGGAAGGTCGGTGGCCGAGCTGGGAAGGCGAATACGCCAGTCTACAATACAGATTGTTTAGCAGCTTCCCATTCCCCGACTGCACCGAACATCAGAAAGAGCAAATCCGTGCTGTCGCTGAGGAACTCGCCGCTACCAGCGTTCATGCTCAGCCCGAACGCTCAGTCACATCCAAGGAGTTGGCCAGCCGGACCGTCTACGCCAAGGGCACGGTCTGAAAAACTCAATCAAATTGATATGCGTCAATGCCGGAAGAAGTCGCCAATGCCTTTGATCGGCAAGCATCACAAAGAGAGAATCACCATGAAGAGACTTCTCTTGACGTTCGTTACTTTGGCCGTTGCAACCGCCTTCACCGCCCCCGCCTTTGCTGGGATACTAGACGCCAAGAACAAGGCTGAGTG
>JBARKP010000036.1:0-49124 GCA_049801475.1 Methyloceanibacter sp. | reverse complement strand
CGCGCAGTTCGACTACGAGAACCAGACGATCAATGAGAGCAAGGAGCTGTTCCAGCGATACGAGTGGTTCACCGACTTCGCACTCGATAGCTCGGAGGAGGTCTGGGCGATCAACCGAGACAAAGAGCGGTGGGACCGCTCGGTGCGCGATCAACTCAGGCTGCACCGGGACTATCTAAAGTCGGAGCACTACCGGGGAGAGGGTTATCTCTTGCAGCACAGCCGCGACTTCCAGAAAGTGATGCTTGATGTGCTGTTTGGGTCACTGAGTCTTAGCGAGGGTGATGAAAGTTCTTCCTGAACGTGATGCCTAGCGGGGGGCGCTGCACCCCGGAATTGCGCTCGCTGAAAATTATTGGGCAGGGTGAACATCGCTCAAAGCAAATTGCCGCTAAGAGGTCAAAACGCTTCTGCGCTAATCTCATCAGCCGGTCTCTGAAAAGACCGAAGGGAGGTCAATATGGGCTCAGTGTCCTAATTCGCGCTTTGTGCTAATTTAGCGCTGTAAACACTTCTGAAAACAGAGGGGGGTCTAGATATGCGAAAAGCGGTTATTGGGATCGTGGGGGCAATAGCGCTCATGCTGGCCGGAGTCTTGGCTTGGAATGCCGAGGCTACACCGCTGACCGGAGTTATGAGTACATCCCCCGCGATGAGCCATTCACTTGTCGAACGAGTTGCCTGTGGCGTCTGGGGACCTGTTTGCGGAGGAGGGCGTACCTTGGTCTGTCGCCCACTAAGAGGCTGCTGGTGTGCTCCTTGTTGGAGGCGTTGGCGCTATTAGACGGTCAATATCAGCAATAGCGATAACGGAGGCCGCCTCAGTCGGCGCGCCGCCGAGGCGACAGGTCGCGCCACGGCCGCCGTGTCGACATCAGACGATTCCGTCTTCGGGATAGTCGATCACTCTATCGAAGCGAACAGCGTCAACAGCGATGCGGTCGCCTATATATTCAGGCTCCCGGATAACCACAGCGGACACTGGCTCTTGGCGACCGGGACCAGGCTCTTGGCGTTCGCATCCGCCCGACGTGCCAACGGCCGTGAAGAGACTAATTTCAATCATCGCCTGCGCTGTTGTTGTGGCGTTAGCCGCGCCTGCATTTGCTCAGCAAACCGAACCCCAACCTTTAACCAGGGCTGATTGCGATAAGGCCGGCATGAAGTGGGATGACGCGGCTAATGTGTGCGGCGGAAGAACGGGCGACCGCATGGAGAAAAAAAGTCTCTGGCGAGAAAGGGGCCGCCAACAAGGAGCACGGCCAACGCAAAAGCAAACATGGCTACGGCAAAAATGCCCATGCCCAGGCCACGCAACATAACGTTAAGCGACTACGCCCCAGGACAATACCTCATTGTTGCAAACTGTATGGTACATGGCATTGTCCCTGTCCTCCTCCGCCACACTAGGTGACATGAGCGGGCGACTTCGGTTCTCGGCGTAAGACGGCTAGGCAATCGTATTCGCGGCTCCGTCACTAGCGCACTCTCGCGCCTGCCAGGCGTGGCTACAGCCGCGAAGTCGATAGGGCCTGCTTCGGCGACCGTGACCACCACAGGCCGGAAATTTCGGTCAATTCGTTACCTCCCTGTTACCCTACTGAAAGCATTCATCAACATAATTACTTGATACATAAAACTATTTCTCTTTTAAGGCCGTTGATAATAGATTCAGATGACCAAAATGTTTCCGAGCGAGTGGCACCCAGAGGACACAGCGCAACTGACGGGCCCTGCTATGCTGGATCCCGATGGCGCCCGCATGACGCCATCATCATGACCTGTGGACACTCAGCCCCGTGAAATTCCCCTCTCGGGGCTTCCTTTTGCGGGAACCTGTTCGGCGCATGATCATGCCGTGCCCCGCGGTTTAAAGGGGACCACGTTTGATTGATCCCCCAGAGCCGCTTCCATCTCGGTTAGACGGGTTCAACTCCCGTGCCGCTCCACTGTGGCTCTACTACTCATAGGGATCTGCCGCCCACGTGGCGCGCCAAAGTGGCGAGCTTGCGCAGAGGCGCCGTCAACCGCCAGGACCTCGATTGGAGTATATCGGCGAGGAGTTGTTGGATCACCGCTGAGATCGCCGGCCTCCTCGATACCATCGAGATCGACGCCTTGGATGAGTGCGGCAAGACGCAGCGGTACCGGCTCAGCGTATTCTATGGGCGGTATGCGGCCGGGGCGCTTAGGGCGGGAAGCGATGCAGCAGCGGCGCAATGGGTCGCTGTCGCTGATCTGGAGGCGCTAACCGTGACCGAACAGACGGCAGCGCTGATCCGCCTTGCGGCCCTGCGGCTCGGCCTGACGTGCGCCTAGCTTTCGCCGCCAAGACGCGTTAGTCAAGGCTCCATGAAAGGTTTCACGCCTCGACCACTCGCGCTCGGATTCGGGTTCTGCGTGCTCTCCGTGGCGATGCTTGCCTGGGCGCCGGTTGCCGAGGCGCAGTTTTTCTGGTCGCCATGGTTCCAGGAGCAGCAGCCGCGCCGTCCGAAGGTGCGCCCGGCTAAGCCCGCGCCGGCCCGAGGCGACGACCTGCCCCCCATCGTTCCTAAAGAGAGCTCGGTGCCGCCCCCGCCGGACGACCGGCCGTATGACACGAAGCTGCTGCGGCTGGCCGAGGTTCTTGGCGCCGTCCACTATTTGCGCGAACTGTGCGGCGCCCAGGAAGGCCAGCTCTGGCGCGATCAGATGAAAGAGATCCTTAAGAATGAGGGCTCCACCGCCGTCCGCCGGGCCAAGCTCGTGAACAGCTTCAATGACGGGTATCGCGGCTACCGCCGCACCTACCGCACCTGCACGTCATCGGCCACCGTCGCTATCACCCGCTTCTCCACCGAGGGCGCCCAGATCGCCGCGGCGCTGGCGCAGCCATCGCATTACGCCAGTCGCAATGCGCCCGATCAAACGGCGACGCCGCCAGCAAACGAGCAGGCGCTTCCCCAGGCCAACAAGGAGGAGGCCAACAAAGGCAAGACCAATAAGGGGGAAGCCAACACCGGGGACGCCAACAAAACCAAAGCCAACAAGACCGAGGCCAGCACGGGCGCGCCCGATCAGGGCGAGGCGCATCGGCACGAAAGGCACAAGGGCAAGAAGGCTGCTACGCCGGCCGAAACGAGCCAAGCCCCACAAGCCGACCAATTACCCGGGATTAACCGTTAGTTCACCTTATTTCCCCACGGGCAAGTTCGCCGCGTAAAGGTCGAGGTTGGTTAGCTACAGCGAAGAGCAAGGCGGAGGGCCCGTTGCGGTCGGCCCGGCGAACATCGGTGAGCTCGGAGGAAGACGCTCAAAAGCAAGCCGCTTTGAGATACATCCTCGATGCTTGGGAAGAGGCGTTGCATGACGGCATAGAGCCGGAAATGCTTGCTAACGCCGCGCTCTTCGCTGCCCTTGCGGATCTCATCGCCCTCTATGGCGAGGACGCGGTGGTGAAGATGACCGGGGGCCTGTCCCGCCGCATCCACCATGGCGAGTTCACGCTGAAGCGCACGTCGCAATAGGGCTCGCATTTAGAGCGCTACCGCCCGAATAGAATCGCGACAACGCCCTAGCCTATTGTTGGCGCATGAATGTTTTCGGAAGACAGGAGACCACTTTTCCGGATCATGCTCTAACCCCAGTGCAACACCAGCTCGTTGAGCAAAAGGATCGCGCCCAAAGCGATCAACAGCGTTCCCGCCACGCGATTGATGAGCCTGAGCCGGCTCTCGTTGAGCCGATGTCTGATCGTGGCGATCAGCTCGGAAAGCCCAAGCCACCACAACAGGCTTCCGCCCATCACCGCAGCGACGAGAAGAAGCGCCTCCAGATAGGTGTCGAGACCGCCGATGAGCGAGCTTAAGCCGCCGATCACTGCAAGCATTCCGATAATGGCGCCGGGGTTGCTGATCGTGAGGAAGAAGGTTTGCGGGATGATGCCGGTGTGTTCCCGAAGCCGGGAGTGCCCTGGAGCGATCGTGAGCACCGGACGCGTGAACAGCAAGCCCACACCGAAGGCGATCAGCAAGAGCCCTCCCAGCAATTGGATTGGTCCGGCATGGGCGATCATCACGTCGGAGATCGCCGTCATGCTGAAGGCCGCGATCGCCGCGAGGAGCCCGTCGCCGAGGACGGCGCCCAGCCCCGCGGCAACGCCGCCCCAGAAGCCCTTGGTCACCGCCCGCTGGACGCAAAGGACATTGACCGGCCCCATGGGCGCGGCTACCAGCACGCCAATGCCGATGCCGGCAAGCACCAGCTGGATGCCCGACAGGACGATATGCGCGCCGGGCGGCAAAGGCAGCCTATCGCTGGGGGACGAGGCGGCGAGATGAACGATTAGGCTCCGCGCTGAGCCTGTAGGATGTCCCGCCGGCCCTGTGCGATAGGAGCCGAGCGCCTAGGGAGGGACGGATGAATCGCCGCACAAGATGGTTCATGGTGGCCCTTGCCGCATTGGTAGCTGGCGCCATCCTTATTGTCTACGTCTACCGGCCCGGGCAAGGCGCATCGGAGCTCGCCGAAGCCGGCCGCCAATCAAGCCCCCTCCACGCCGGCGCGGCTAAAGCCGAACTGACGGCTGAGAACGAAACCTCAAGCCCAAAGAGCAAAGCCGCCGAGCCCGCAAGTGAACCGGCCAAGCCCCAGGGCGAAGCCGTCAAACCTGAGGGCGAAGCCCCCGCGCCCGCAAGCGAAGTTGCCAAGCCGGCAGAAGCCGCACCTCCGCCCGCGGGGCCGGCGCCCAAGGTGCTATACGACCTCAACCAGTTGCCGAAGCAAATCAGGCGAACGCTCGAGGACATTGTCGTCGCGGCGCAAAGCGGCAACATCGACGAGATGCTTCCGGTACTGGAAGAGAACGAGCTGCCGCCGATGCTGAGCGCGTCGGTCGTGAGCGATCCGATCGCCTTCTGGAAGAAAGCCTCCGTTGATGGCGAAGGGCGCGACGTGCTTGCCGCCATGCTGAATGTCTTCAGCTCAGGCTTCGTGCGCAAAGGCGAGGGCAGGGACGTGATGTATGTCTGGCCTTACTTCGCCGAGATCGACCTTTCGACCCTGACGCCGGCCCAAGAGGTCGAGCTTTATCGCCTCCTGCCCCCACCCCAAGCTCTCGCCATGAAGAAAAGTGGCAAATATACTTATTACCGCGCTGGTCTCGGTTCAGACGGCGTCTGGCATTATTTCATGCAATAGAGCTAGCGCGACGCCTGGCGCGGGAATGCGTCGCCGAAACGGACGGGCTCGCCGCCTGGCGCCCCGAGTTCGCCCTCCCACATGGCGACGCGGCCGCGCACGATCGTGCCGATCGGCCACCCCTTGACCTTGCGCCCAGCGAACGGCGTCCAGCCGGATCTGCTTCCGATCCACGCGTCGTCGATCACCCGCTGGCATTTGAGATCGACGATAGTGAGGTCCGCGTCATAGCCGACCGCCACGCGGCCTTTGCCGGCGATAGAGAACAGGCGTTGGGGTCCGGCGCTCGTCAGATCCATGAAGCGGGCAAGGCTCAGGCGTCCATGGCTGACGTGGTCGAGCATGACCGGCACGAGCGTCTGCACCCCCGGCATGCCGGAAGGCGAGGCGGGATAGCTCTGGCGCTTCTCATCGAGCGTATGCGGCGCGTGATCGGAGCCGAGCACATCGACCACGCCTTGGGCGAGCCCCCACCACAGAGCCTCCTGATGGCTGGAATCGCGGAGCGGTGGGTTCATCTGCGCCTTCGTCCCGAGCGCCTGATAAGCTTCCGCTGCGGCAAGCGTCAGGTGCTGGGGCGTGACCTCGACGCTTGCTAGGTCCTTGTGGAGAGCAAGCAGCTGCATTTCCGCGGCCGTCGACACGTGCAGCACATGCACGCGCTTGCCTGTGGCCGATGCCAGCCTGAGCAATTTCGCGGTTGCAGCGAACGCCACCTCCGGGTCGCGCCATTCGCTGTGGCTCGCGGGCTCACCCTCGCGCCGGAGCGAAGCGCGCTCGCGCAACCGCCGCTCATCCTCGGCGTGAAAGGCGGCACGCCGCTCAATCAGCGCAAGGATTCGGGCAAGCGTCTCCTCGTCGTCGACGAGCAGGTCGCCAGTGGAGGAGCCCATGAACACTTTGACGCCCGCGGCTCCAGGGAGCCTTTCCAGGCGGGGAAGCTCCTCGACATTCTCGCGCGTGGCGCCGACGAAAAAGGCAAAGTCGCAATACATGCGCCCGCTCCCGCGCGCGACCTTGTCGGCGAGAGCATCGGCGCTAACCGTTAGGGGCCGCGTGTTGGGCATCTCGAACACGGCGGTGACGCCCCCCAAGACCGCCGACCGGCTGCCCGATGCGAGATCCTCCTTATGCTCGAGCCCCGGCTCCCGGAAATGCACTTGGGTGTCGATGACGCCAGGCAGGACATGCAGGCCGGTCGCATCGAGGGTCTTGCTGGCGGCACGGGCGGCGAGGGTGCCGATCGCCGCGATGCGGCTGTCCCTGACGCCAATATCGGCGAGACCCTCGCCGGCATGGTTGACGAGGGTCGCACCCTTGATGAGGAGATCGAAGGTTTCGGCCAAGACGGGGCTTTCGCTAGCGCTCAGGCTCACGCCCGCTTAAATAAGTCTTGAGCACCTTGCAAGCGGAAGACCGGAGCATGAGCCAATGCAGCGTGGCGCTTCTTGCCGACCGTGCGGTGGTCCGCGTAACCGGCTCGGGCGCGCGCGCCTTTCTGCAAGGCCTGATCACGAACGATATCGAGAAGGCGAAAGCGGAGGCCGCGATTCATGCCGGTCTGCTCACGCCGCAAGGGAAGATTCTTTTCGATTTTTTCGTCGTGCCGGCGGAGGACGGCTTTCTGCTCGATGTGGCAAAGGCGAAGGCGGGCGAGCTTATGCAACGGCTCGGCTTCTACAGGCTGCGCGCGCAAGTCGAGATCGCAGAGGAGCCCTTGCTCACCGCGGCAGCGGCTTGGGGTGCACCGCCGCAACTCCCAAAGGGCGCTGTCTCTTACGCCGATCCCCGCCTCCCCGCGCTCGGACTTCGCATCCTGCTTCCCTCGAATGCGAGCCTCGCCGATCTTGGCTGCGCGGTTGCCGCGACGGCCGTTTATCATGCGAGGCGGATCGCGCTCGGCGTGCCCGAGGGTGGACGCGACTACGCCTATGGCGACACCTTTCCTCATGAGGTTCTGTTCGACCAGCTGAATGGCGTCGATTTCAAGAAAGGCTGCTTCGTGGGCCAGGAGGTCGTGTCGCGCATGGAGCACAGAGGCACGGCGCGGAAACGCATCGTTGGCATCGAAGGGGAGGGGCCCTTGCCGGCGTCGGGCACCGAGATCACCGCCGGCGGCCACGCGATCGGCACGCTCGGTTCGGTCAACGGCGCGTCCGGGCTCGCGCTATTGCGCCTCGATCGCGCCGAGGAGGCGCTTGCGGCAGGTCTTCCCTTGCAAGCAGGCGACGTAGCCGTGGCTCTGCGCATCCCCGCCTGGGTGCGTTTTCCGAGCCCGACGCCCATCTCGCCATGAGCCTCGCCCAGGTGAAGCGGTGCCCGTGGGCGGGATCCGACCCGCTTTATGTCGCCTATCACGACGAGGAATGGGGCGTGCCGAAGTCCGACGCCAGAGCCCTGTTCGAGAAGCTCGTGCTGGAAGGCTTCCAGGCGGGTCTTGCCTGGATCACCATCTTGCGCAAGCGCGAAGCCTTCCGCGCCGCCTTCGACGATTTCGATGCAGAGGCGATGGTGCGTTATGGGCCCCGCAAAGTCACGAACCTGCTGAACGACGCGGGCATTGTCCGTCACCGCGGCAAGATCGAGGCCGCGATATCGAATGCGCGCGCGTTTCTGGAGCTGGAATCCGGACCGGGCTTCAGCCAGTTCCTTTGGAGCTTCGTCGAGGGCAGGCCGAAACAGCACCACTACCAGAGCATGCTCGAAATCCCGGCGGAGACGCCGAAGAGCTGCGCGTTGGCCAAAGCGCTAAAGGACCGAGGTTTTCGCTTCTGCGGGCCGACGACGCTCCACGCGTTCATGCAAAGCGTCGGCATGGTCAACGACCACCTGACAAGCTGCTACCGTCACGCCGCCTGCGCCAAGCTCGCCCGAACTCAACCTCTGCCGCGGGGATCCATGCTGCGCGGATAGGTCCGCTCCTCTTGGATCTTTCCGTCCCGCTTCCTGATCCTGACCGAACCCATATTACCTACGGCCTTCTCCAAGACGCCGCCTTTCGTAGCCCCGGCCTTGGTCGCAAATCGCTTTATCACCTCTCCGGTGCCCTCGCGTTTGAGCTCCCACTTCTTCTTCTGGTCGTTGTGCGAAAGTGAAAATTTGGGCAGCCTTGCCATGTGCGTCTCCCGAGTCTTGGACTGAAGTGGGCCTGTACTCGAACAGAATCGGCTAATGAATGGCATTATGAGCCCATTTCGTCCATGTTTTCCTGGTGCGCCTGCAAAGCTATCCACTGTCGACCGGCGTAAATGCTCTTTGCGAGTCCTGCATGAGGACTGGGTGAGCCATGCATAGCGTTGCTGCTGAAACTGGGGTGCGCGCTTGGCAGCGCATGCTGAGCGGACGGCGGCTTGACCTGCTCGATCCTTCGCCTCTCGACATCGAGATAGAGGACATTGCCCATGGGCTCGCCCGTGTCGCCCGCTGGAACGGCCAGACGCTCGGTGCGCATGCCTTCTCGGTGGCGGAGCACTGCCTTCTCGTCGAGGCCATCGCCGGCGCACTTTCGCCCGGGCTCGACCGCCGCTTCCGGCTCGCAGCCTTGATGCACGATGCGCCGGAATATGTGATCGGCGACCTGATCAGCCCCTTCAAGGCGGCGCTGTCGCTCGACTACAAGGCCTTCGAGATGAGGTTGCTCGCCGCCATCCATATTCGCTTCGGCCTGCCCGCCGAGCTACCGTCCGAGGTCACCAAGTTGATCAAGCGCACCGACAAGATCGCGGCCTATTACGAGGCGACTGTCCTTGCGGGCTTCTCGGTAGAGGAGGGTCGCCGCTTCTTCGGCCAGCCGCGCGGACTGAAGCCGCGCCTGGTGGCGAAGCTGTCGCAGCTCACGCCGCTGCCCGCAGCGGAAGGCGAGACCCGGTTCCTCAAACGCTTCTACGAACTTTCACCATGATTGCCGCGCCGCTAACAGAGAAGCGAACAGAAGGCGGGACAAACGGCCACCCTGATTTCGCCAAGAGAGCGGACTAGAGTGCCGCGCATCATGCCGCCAGAGACCATTTATGTCGCGCCGCTGAGCTTGGTCGAAACCACGATTGCCGACGTGAGCGTCAGCCATCTCGTGACGCTGATCAATGGCGAGATCCCGGTTCCCACCCCGCCCTCGATCGGCCCAGACCGGCATCTCCGGCTCGCCATGAACGATATCTGCGAGCCTGCGGCGGGCCTCGTACTGCCTTGCCAGGAGCATGTAGCGGATCTCGTCCAATTTGCGCTGGAGTGGGACCGCAAGGCGCCCATCCTGATCCATTGCTGGGCCGGCATCAGCCGCTCGACCGCCGCGGCCTTCATCTCCCTCTGCGCGCTCAACCCCGAGGCCGACGAGTTCGACCTCGCCCAGGCGTTGCGCCGGGCCTCACCCACCGCCTATCCCAACCGGCGGCTGGTGGCGCTCGGCGATGAAGCGCTTGCCCGCTCCGGGCGCATGGTTGCGGCCGTCGAGGAGATCGGCCGCGGGGCGATTGCCGAGGAGGGGCAGGTGTTTGCTCTGTCTGCCCTGCTTGTGGCCTGAATCCATGCCTGAGGCCATGCGCGCCGCGGAGACAGCTGGCGAGACCCAGGTCGAGCTTGGGCTGAATGCGGCAATCGTCAGCGTTCGCGAGCAGCAGCCGCAAATCCTTGTGGTGCGTCCCGGGACGGTGGGGTCCGGCGAATGGGACACGCTTCCTTTCGGTCCCTTCTCCCCTCGCGCCCACCGCACGCTCGAGATTGGTCTCCGCGCCTGGGCGAAGCGGCAGACCGGGCTCGATCTCGGCTATGTCGAGCAGCTTTACACCTTCGGCGACCGGGGCCGTCACGCCGAGCCCGGCGACTCGCACATCCTGTCGGTCGGTTATCTCGCTCTCACCCGCAGCTCTGGCGAAGAGCTGCTCGGATCGCATTGGTCGCCGTGGTACGCTTTTTTCCCCTGGGAGGATTGGCGGCAAGGCAAGCCCGAGATTCTCCTGAGCGAGATCGAGCCGAGGCTCAAAGCATGGGCCGAGCGGACACCGTTGCCCGACGAACCGGTGCGGCCGCTCCGGCGCGCCGAACGGCTGAAAGTTGGCTTCGGCATCGGCGCCGGCTTCGACGAGGAGAAGGTGCTGGAGCGTTACGAGCTCCTCTACGAGGCAGGGCTTGTCACGGAAGCTGGGCGCGACGGACGGGCGGCCGCGGGCCATTGGGGCAAGCTCCCGGAGCTTGGCCGCCCCATGGCCTTCGATCACCGCCGCATCCTCGCCACTGCCATGGGGCGCTTACGCGGCAAGCTTAAATACCGGCCGGTGGTGTTCGAGCTGCTGCCCCCCGAGTTCACCCTGCTCGAGCTGCAAAAGACCGTGGAGGCCATCTCCGGGACGCTGCTGCACAAGCAGAACTTCCGCCGTCTTGTCGAGCGAGGCGGCCTTGTGGAGCCGACCAGCAACGTCTCGACCGAGACCGGCGGCCGCCCGGCGAGGCTCTATCGCTTCCGTCGCGAGGTGGTGCTGGAGCGACCGGCGCCTGGGCTGCGGGTGAAGGCTGGCCGCGCCTAGAGCGCTATCGCCTCAACAGCTTCCAAGAATTTATACAACGGAGCGGTCAAGAGAAATTGTTGGTGCTGAATTAGATTTGGCTCATCTCTTGTCTTTTTGACCATTCCGCGCTACATGTAGCTGTAGTTTGAATGATGATCATTCAAGGATACTGCCGCGTTCCCGTGGCTTCGCTTGTCGTCCGCACACGCCGCAATCCGGCAAATCAGGTTAGTAAGGTTTTCAGCAATGACCACATTTGATTACACCGCAGAGGCTGAGCTGTTCCCTGCCAGGAATTGGAAATCCAAATCCCGTGGGGTTGGCTACAAGCGCTTTACGGCCGCGTCGGAAGCCATCCGCTTCGCCATCGAAGAGCTCCCACCGGAATTCCTTTTGGGCGCTTATCTCGAGGTCGAAGAGGAGAGGTTCGACGGCAGTGGAATCCGCCGCCTGTACGAGAGCACCGAATATCCTCTGCGTCGTCGCGCCGCGAGCGCGAGCTCCCCACGAAAGACCGGGTAAGCTGTCGGGGAGGTGCTGGTCGGCCACGGCCACGCGAGAGGATTTTGCGGGGTTCCGCAGGACAAATCGCTGCATCGCTTGGGTCCGCAGGAGGCCCGCCGTCGAAGACGCTGACTAAAATCGCGCAAGCCCGTCAAAGCAACAGAGATGGCCGAAGCGTACGGCAACCAGAGAACGCTTTCAGAAGGTGGACTTCATGCAGACCTACGTCGCAGAGATTGACGGACGTGCGATCTTTGCTTTCCGCTCGGTTGATGACTCGGGTGCACAAGCTTGGCTCGACGTCCATGGTTTGATGCGCCGTACCCTCGAACGGCTCCAAAGCGATGGCCGGGCCGTATGGGACGGCCAGTCGGAAATCATTGCACGCAAGGCGACCTCAGGTGAATCGGCGACATGGAGTCAATCAAGCGACCGGGCTGCCGATGACGAACGCCTCGACGAGCCGGACTACATTACGGTTTGGCTGATCCCCACCCCTGCGGAACCGCAGTCCCGCAATCCCAGCTAACACTGACAAACGAGGTCGAACCCCATTTGCGCGGGGCATTTGGCCAGGTGTGCGTGAGCTCCGCATCACGGGGAACGCCATCTGGAGGACGGCCATACTCTTTGGAGGATCACCCACGCACCTCGGCCCTGCGCTCTTTCCTTCATCGCGTCGAGGTCTTTCGCGCGCGGCTCTGCCGCAGAGATGGACCCGCCGAGTTGTCTTTGAGGTGGCGTTATTCCTTGACATCCAAATTGCCGCCCGCGCCCGCAAGGAATGCGCCCACCGCAGCCCCGGCGTTTCCTCCCGCAGATCGCTTGTTTCGGGAGTGGAGTCCAATGACCAGTCCGCGGAAATCGCGCCGTAGTCGGGCTTGGCAAGGCGCTGAAGATCCCGGCAATCGCGGAGGGTGTCGAGACCGAGGGCGAGCGGATCTTCCTGATGCCTGAAGGCTGTGACGAGCTGCAGGGTTATCTCATCGGCCGCCCGGCTCCAATCGCCACCTACGTCAAGCTTCCAATGGCGACGGGATCAACGTGCTTAATGGCCGGCTGATCTGGAGAACCGGGCTCTCCGCCGCGGCGGCCAACGAGCCTGAGATCTTTGCGTTGCTCCAAGGGGGCTCGCTCCGAACTTTGAGCATTTAATTCGCTCCGACGCCTCTACTCGGACAATCCGGTTGAGATAGGCGATTCAACGAGCTGAGCAACCCTGCCATGGCGCCGCCGCCGAACACCAACATGGCCGCGGCGAGTTTCGGTTCAGTGGATTGAAAGCCAAGAGCGAAGGCCGCCAGCATCAGAAGCGCGGCAGCGCCGTTGAGGAGGACGATGGACGCCATCGAAATGGCATGCCTTTTCGGCAAGCAAAGGGCTCGATGAGTGTATTCTCCCGAGAAATCGGCTCGAACTGAAGGTGAATCTTGGGTCGGCAGCAAAAACGACAACAAGACGCACCCTCGGCTTCTCGGGCATTGGCGGCGTTCCTGCTCATTTCGCTACCCGGTTTGGCCGAGGATCGCGCCATCGACACCGAGGCTGGGTAGATCAAGGTCGAAACCGTTGTGAACGGGCTCGATCACCCATGGGGTCTCGCCTTTCTGCCGGACGGGCGGATACTGGTGACGGAACGTCCGGGGCGGCTCCGGCTGATCTCGAAAGCCGGGGTGCTTTCGGAGCCACTTGCGGGCGTGCCCAAGGTGTTCGCCCAAGGTCAGGGCGGATTGCTCGATGTGGCGCTCGACCCCGACTTCAAGTCAAACCGCCTCGTTTATCTTTCCTATTCGGAGCCTGGCGGGGACGGCGCTTCGACGGCGGTGGCGCGGGGGCGGCTCGGCGATACCGGCATCGAGAACGTTGAGGTCATCTTCCGGCAGCTGCCGAAGGTCGATGGGCCCAACCATTTCGGCTCGCGCCTTGTCTTCGCCCCTGACGGCAAACTGTTCGTCACGCTGGGTGAGCGCTTCAAGTTCACCCCCGCCCAAGATCTCTCCAACCATCTCGGCAAGATCGTGCGCATCAATCCCGACGGATCTGTGCCACAAGATAACCCTTTCGTGGGACGCAAGGACGCGCGACCTGAGATCTGGTCTTATGGTCATCGCAATGTTCAGGGCGCCGCCATCCACCCGAAGACCGGCAAACTCTGGGAAAACGAGTTCGGCCCCATGGGCGGCGATGAGCTCAACATCCCCGAGCCCGGCCGCAACTATGGCTGGCCGGTGGTGAGCTGGGGCAAGCACTATGACGGCACCGCCATCCCGGAGCCGCCGACCCATCCCGAATTCGCCGACGCCATCTACCACTGAACCCCGGTGATCTCGCCGTCGGGCATGACCTTCTATACCGGCGAGGCGATCCCCGGCTGGCAGGACAATCTACTGATCGGAGGCTTGTCCTCGCAGGCCATCATTCGCCTGACCCTCGATGGCGAGAGGGTCGCGGCCGAGGAGCGGATTCCCATGGGGGAGCGCATTCGCGACGTCGTGCAGGGCGCCGGACGGCTCCGTCTATGCCCTGACCGACGAAGACGACGGCAAGATTCTGCGCCTTGCGCTCGAAAATTCGCCCAAATGACGCGCCACTCCTAGCGCTTCCGCGCAGTCCTGGAAGGGGGCTGAACGGGTGAAAGCACCGTTGCGTGCGAGCAGGAATGGAGGACCGGCGGCAACGACCCGCGCTTCGCCAAATAAGCCTCTCATCGCGCTGACCGGTGCCACGGGCTTTATCGGGCAGCATCTCTTGCGGGAGCTGCGCACGCGCGGTTACCGGTTACGCGTGCTGCTACGCCGGCCGAGCGCCGTGCCGATCGAATGCGCCAGCGCCCTCATCGGCGACCTCGCGCGGCCGCATAACATGTCGGAGGCGCTCGCCGGGGTCGACGCGGTGATCCACTCCGCCGGCGTCGCGCAAGCCATGTCCGGCCTGCCGGAGGACGACTATCGCCTGCTTAACACCGAGGCCACGCTCAAACTCGCCCGCGCGGCAGAACGGGCGGGCGTTAGGCGCTTCGTCTTTCTGTCCTCGATACGGGCTCAGACCGGTCCCACCGCGGACTGCGTCCTGACTGAGGCGTTGGAGCCGAAGCCCACCGACGCCTATGGCCGATCCAAGCTCGCGGCGGAACAGGGACTGGCAGAGACGGATCTCGACTGGGTCGCGCTCCGGCTCGTCCTTGTCTACGGCGCCGGCGTGCAAGGCAATATGGCACGGCTTGTTGAGCTCGCACGCTCCCCCTATCCGCTGCCGCTCCGCGCGCTTAAAGCGCGACGCTCGCTACTCTCGCTCGACAATCTGGCGGAGGCGGTCGCCAAGGCTCTTGAGGCACCGGCTCCCCTCAAGCGTCCCTTCATCGTCGCCGATCCGGGGCCGCTGACCGTTGGGGAGATGATCATGGCAATGCGCCAGGGTCTCGGACGGCGGGCCGGACTCTTTCTGGTGCCGCGCCCCCTTCTCGCGGCGGCGTTGCAGACGATGGGGCAGATCGAAATCTATCGGCTCCTCTCCGGCTCTCTCGTTGCCGATAGCTCGGCATTGAGCCAAGTCGATTGGGTTCCTGTCACGTCGACGCAAGCGGGGCTTGAAGCGCTCATGCGAAACGGCGATCCCGGAACATTGGCGCCTAGGATAAAGGACCGGGGTGCCGTATCAGGCTAGGATCGCGTGCCGCTGGGCGCGGAATGCTGGCCTGGCGCTTCCGCTATTGTGCGTGGGGGGAGGGCGCCATGACGGGAGATCGAGGGGCTTCTCGACCCCTCCGTCGCCGCGAGTTCCTCCAAGGAGCCGTGGGTCTGCTCACGCTCTGGAGCGCTGCAGGCGCACCGAGAGCAAAGGGGGCGCCGGCCGAGCTGAGCGGGCCCGGCGCTTGGGAAGGGGGACAAAGCATGGCCAAGGACATCGTGATGCTGCATGGCGCTTCCGCCGGCGGCTGGTGCTTCGATCAATTTCGCGGCGTCTTCGAAAGTTTGGGCTGGACTTGCTATACGCCTGACCTGATCGGTCACGGCAAGGACGCCGCTGCCGCGGACACCAAGCTCGACGGCATCGGCATGGCAGATTATCGCGCCGAGCTCACGAAATTCCTGAAGACGCTCTCAGCGCCACCGGTGCTGCTCGGCCATTCCATGGGGGCGGTGCTCGCCCAACAGCTCGCCGCGTCTGGATTTGCCCGTGCCCTCGTGTTGGTCAGCCCGGCCCCGCGCGCGGGCATCCTGCCGGCCACCGACAGCGAGAGACAGCTCGACCAAGACTTGATGACCATCGGGTCCTTCTGGAAGACCGTCATTCATCCGGATTTCAAACTGGCCTGCATCTATTCGCTCAATCGGGTGCCTCCCGAGCAGCAGCGCAGCGTCTTCGACCGTTTCGGCCCGGAATCGGGACGGGCGTATTTCGAGCTGTTCTTTTGGATGTTCGACATGACGAGGGCAACTGCCGTGGACACCCGCGCGATTCAATGCCCGGTGCTTTGTCTCTCCGGCACCGACGACAACCTCGTTTCGCTTGTGACCGCCCGCGCGACGGCGGCGCCCTACCGGAACGCCCCGTTCTGGGAGGAGGCGGGGCACGGACATATGCTGCCGGTCGAGCCGGGCGCCGAGACAATTGCAAGCCGCATTGCGGACTGGATTCCGGCCTAAGCGTTGTCCCCCTTGCACCTAGATCGCGTTTGCGGTCGACTAGCCTTCTCTCCGCCGATCAGACCACCTTCCCAAACAAGAGTCCCACCAGCGAGAAGCGAGCGACCATCAGCCTCATGCAGCCGATCATTTCCATCTCCGGTCTCTCCAAGACCTACGCCTCGGGTTTTGAGGCCCTGAAAAACATCAACCTGGAGATCCGCCGCGGAGAGATTTTCGCCCTGCTCGGCCCGAACGGAGCAGGCAAGACGACCTTGATCAACGTCGTCTGCGGCATCGTCACTCCATCTGCGGGCGCGGTTCTCGTCGGCGGTCACGACATAATCACCGATTCCCGCGCCACCCGGTCGATGATAGGGCTTGTGCCGCAGGAGCTGACCACCGATGCCTTCGAGACCGTTTGGGCGACCGTGTCCTTCAGCCGCGGCCTGTTCGGCAAGCGGGAAAATCCGGAGCATATCAAGAAGGTGCTGAAAGAGCTCTCTCTGTGGGACAGAAGAGACAGCAAGATCATGACGCTTTCCGGTGGCATGAAGCGCCGGGTGCTCATCGCCAAGGCGCTGTCCCACGAGCCTGCGATCCTCTTCCTTGACGAGCCGACCGCTGGCGTCGACGTCGAGCTCCGCCAAGAGATGTGGCAGGTGGTGCGCTCCTTGCGCGCCTCGGGCGTGACCATCATCCTCACCACCCATTACATCGAGGAGGCCGAGGACATGGCCGATCGGATCGGCGTGATTTCGAAGGGCGAGATCATCCTGGTCGAAGACAAGGCCGAACTCATGCACAAGCTCGGCAAGAAGCAACTGACGCTTGAGCTGCACCAGCAACTCGAGGCCCTGCCAGCCGAGCTTGCCCGGCACAATCTGGCGCTCGTGGCCGATGGTCACGAGCTCGTCTACACCTACGATTCCCAAGGCGACCGCACGGGCATCACCGGGTTGCTGCAGGATCTCAACCAGGCGGGCGTCAGGTTCAAGGACCTCAACACCACGCAAAGTTCGCTGGAAGACATCTTCGTCGACCTGGTGAGGCAGCGAAAATGAACGTGCCGGCGATACGCGCAATCTACAAATTCGAGATGGCGCGCGCCCGGCGCACGCTGATGCAGAGCATCGTCTCGCCGGTAGTCTCCACCTCTCTGTATTTCGTGGTCTTCGGCGCCGCGATCGGCACGCGCATCGCCGAGATCGAGGGCGTGCCTTACGGCGCCTTCATCGTGCCCGGACTGATCATGCTGATGCTGTTGACTCAAAGCGTCGCCAATGCCTCGTTCGGCATCTATTTTCCAAGGTTCGTCGGAACGATTTATGAGCTGTTGTCGGCACCCATCTCCTACCTCGAGATCGTCATCGGCTATGTGGGCGCCGCGGCGACGAAGTCGATCATCCTTGGCCTGATCATTCTGGCCACCGCTGGGTTTTTTGTGCCGCTGCACATCGAGCATCCGCTCTGGATGCTCACCTTTCTGGTGCTCACCGCCGTGACCTTCAGCCTGTTCGGCTTCGTTCTCGGCATCTGGGCGGATGGCTTCGAGAAGCTGCAGATCGTGCCGCTGCTCGTCATTACCCCGCTCACGTTCCTTGGCGGCAGCTTTTATTCGATTAAGGTCTTGCCGCCCTTCTGGCAGAAGGTCACGCTGTTCAATCCCGTGGTGTATCTGGTCAGCGGCTTCCGCTGGAGCTTTTTCGGGACAGCCGACGTGAGCGTGGCCTTAAGCCTCGCCATGACCATGCTGTTCCTGGCGATCTGCCTCGTGGTCATTTGGTGGATCTTCAAGACAGGCTACCGGCTGAAGAGCTAGTGGCCTTTTGCCAAGGCGCGCGGAGTCCCAAAGCTTGTTCAAGAGAGGACAAGGTGCGCCAATAGCAAGGACGACGCTTGGAGACCTCCCGAATGGACAAGACAGCGATCGACCGCGCAGCCATGCAGCGCTTGGCGAAAGCTTGGGTTTCATCTGCGGCACGGATCATCCGACGACGGTCGCGCTCCAGGCGGCCGCCGAGACCGGTTCCGCGCGAGACATCAAGAACGCCCGGGCGTTGTTTCTTCGGTTGAAGCCCGGAGACCGTCGCGCTGCATTGGCCATGCTCGGGGATTGCTCGTTCGTCGCAAGACTGGGTGTGGGGCCGGTTGTTGCTGGAGTCTGCTGCTCGGCCGCGTCGCGATCTGTGCCTCGGTGCGACCGAAGGTGGCAGCGGGATCGCCCGCGCCATGACGCCTCAGTTCTTCCCCGAATTGTACACGAATTCAGCAACTTCCTGAGGTGAGGGATTCGCGACACTCGCCGGCCCTCTTTCACAGTCGCGCCACTGCCCCTTTGATTGATCCTCCCGATCCAATATACTCTGAATGAGAATAGCTGAGGGGCCGGCCTTGTGCCGGACGTTTTAATAACCCATATATGCTCAGTATGAGTATTATTGTGCAGGAGGGAGTAGGGCCATGACGACGCAAGCCTCGGCCGCAACGAGCGGCAGGACGCTTAAGCCGGCACACGAGCTGCAGCCTGCCGTGCTGCCCGATCTTGCCTACACGCCGGAAGTGGCGCGGGAGACGGTGCATCTCTACGAGCGCGTGGCCCGCGTGATCCCACCCATCGAGTGGCCGGGCTTTGCCCCGTACATCAAGGCCATCAACGAGCTGAAGCGGTCGCGTAACGCCGTGGTGCTCGCCCATAACTACATGACGCCGGAGATCTTTCATTGCGTCGCCGACGTCGTCGGCGATTCGCTCCAGCTGGCCCACGAGGCGGCCAAGAGCGACGCCGATGTGATCGTCCAGGGCGGCGTGCATTTCATGGCCGAGACCTCCAAGCTGCTCAATCCCGACAAGATGGTGCTCATCCCTGATAGTCGCGCAGGCTGTTCGCTTGCCGCCTCCATTACCGGGGCCGATGTGCGCGCCTTGCGCGAGGCCTATCCGGGCGTGCCCGTCGTGACTTACGTCAACACCTCTGCCGACGTGAAGGCCGAGTCGGACATCTGTTGCACGTCTTCCAACGCCGTGCGGGTGGTGGAGTCCTTGGGTGTCAAGCGCGTCATTATGATCCCCGACGAGTATCTGGCCAAATGGGTGGCGACCCAAACCAAGGTCGAAATTATCACCTGGAAGGGTCATTGCGAGGTGCATGAGCGCTTCACCGGGGACGAGCTTCGCGCTTATCGCGAAGCGGACCCGGGCGTGAAGATTATCGCCCATCCGGAATGCGCGCCGGACGTGATCGCCGAGGCCGATTTCACCGGCTCGACCAGCGGCATGATCAAATGGGTGAAGGACCATCAGCCGAGCAAGGTTCTGCTCGCGACCGAATGCTCCATGAGCGACAATGTCGCCGTCGAGGCGTTGAACGTCAACTTCGTGCGGCCCTGCAATCTTTGCCCGCACATGAAGCGGATCACGCTGCCGAAGATTCTGGAGTCCCTCGTCTTCCTCAAGGAGGAGGTGACGCTGCCTCCGCCGGTCGCCGAGCGCGCGAAGGTCGCGGTCGAGCGCATGATCAATCTCAGCCACTAGGAGTGGTGGTCAGGCAGGTCCGATGACCAAGACCAACAGACTCGTCCCTGCGAGGTCGCCGCATCGGGTGTCCCCTGGCGGTGGCGTGGTGATCGTCGGCGCGGGGCTTGCCGGCCTGTTCACGGCGCTGAAGCTTGCGCGGCCCGTCACGGTGGTCTCGGTCGCGCCCTTCGGTCAAGGCGGCTCTAGTGTCTGGGCCCAGGCCGGCGTTGCCGCGGCGCTTTCCGAGGGTGACAGCCCGGAGGCCCACGCCGCCGATACCATCCGCGCTGGCGCCGGCATCGTCGATGCGGAAATCGCGCTCGCTATGGCGCGTGAAGCACAGGACCGGGTGGAGGATTTGCTCCGCTACGGCGTGCCCTTCGACAAGGACTTGGAAGGCCGGCTCGCTCTCGGTCATGAAGCCGCCCATCGCACGCGCCGCATCCTCCACGTCAACGGCGACACCGCAGGCCGCGCCATAATGGCCGCGCTCACTGCTGCGGCTCGCGCCACGCCGTCGATCCACGTGCTGGAAGGCTGGGGCGCGCGCGATCTCCTCATGCGCGACGGACGCGTGGCCGGAATTGAGCTCGCTCGCTCAGGTCCATTTGCGCCAGCTCTGGTGCTCGAAGCGTCTGCCGTGATCCTCGCCACTGGCGGCTTGGGCCAGCTCTTTGCCATCACCACCAATCCGCGCGAATCCCGCGGTGAAGGCATCGCCGTCGCCGCTCGCGCCGGCGCCGTCATCGCCGATGCGGAGTTTGTGCAGTTTCATCCGACGGCGATCGACATCGGCTGCGACCCGGCCCCTCTCGCCACCGAGGCGCTCCGCGGTGAAGGCGCCGTTTTGATCAATGGCCGCGGCGAGCGCTTCATGCGCGCGCTCCATCCCGACGCGGAGCTCGGCCCCCGCGATATTGTCGCCCGCGGCGTCTATCGCGAGGTGATGAGCGGACGCGGCGCTTTTCTCGATTGCCGCAAGCTCGGAGCGGGGGTGGCCTCGCACTTTCCCACGGTCTTCGCCATTTGCCAGGCTGCCGGCCTCGATCCGAGGCGAGAGCCGATCCCCATCGCGCCCGCTGCCCACTACCACATGGGCGGCGCGCTCACCGACGCGAACGGACGGACCACCGTCGATGGACTTTGGGCCTGTGGCGAGGTGGCCTCGACCGGGGCCCATGGAGCCAACCGCCTTGCCTCCAATTCGCTGCTCGAGGCGGTGGTGTTCGGCGCCCGCGTCGCGCGGGATATCGCTGAGACCGTAGAAGCCGCCGAGCCTGACGTGTTAGAGCCGTCGGCAGCGTCTTTTGGGGCATTGGCGGCAGAGCCCGATTCGCAAGCCGTTCAAATGCTCCGCCGCGCCATGACGGCCAAGGTTGGCGTCATTCGCGATGAGACGTCGCTTCGGGCGGCGCTTGGCGTGATCGCTGGGCTCGAGCAAAGTGCGGTTCCCGACCAGCACCTCGGCAATATGCTGACCACCGCGAAGCTGATTACCGCCGCCGCGCTTATGCGCATGGAGAGCCGGGGCGCCCATTTCCGCGGGGATTACCCGGAAGCCGACCCAAAGTTCGCACAGCGCAGCGTCTTGACGCTGGCTGACGCCGAGGCGGCGGCCCCCGAAGCGGTCCATGCGCGCGATCGGGCCCCGAGGTGGGTCGCCCCTCTGCATGCATGACGGACGACTCGCCCAAGCTCGAATTGCCGCCGTTTCTCGTCGAGCGTGCCGTCAGCGCGGCGCTTGAGGAGGATCTGGGTCAGGCTGGCGATATCACCACCGACCCCATCGTTCCCACCGACTCGAATTCCGAGGCGGAGATCGTGGCGCGCAAAGCGGGCGTGATCGCCGGGCTTGAGCTCGCCGCGGCAAGCTTCAAGGCGCTCGACCCGCAGGCCGAATTCAGCGCGTTCGTCGCGGACGGCGCCAAGGTCGAGGGCGGCACGCGAATCGCGCGGATAGCAGGCAAGACGCGGACGCTGCTCTCGGCGGAAAGGGTCGCCCTCAACTTTCTCGGTCATTTGAGCGGGATTGCGAGCCTTACCGCCGTCTACGTCGCTGCCGTCCAGGGCACACGCGCCCGCATCGTTTGCACGCGCAAGACGATTCCGGGTTTGCGGGCGTTGGAGAAATACGCGGTACGAGCCGGCGGCGGCGTCAACCATCGCTTCGGGCTCTATGATGCGGTGCTCGTGAAGGACAACCACATCGCCGCGGTGGGAGGTTTGGCGCAGGCGCTAGAGCATTTGCGCGCGCGCACAGGGCACCTCGTGAAGATCGAGGTGGAGGTCGACACCCTCGCTCAGCTCGAGGAGGTTTTGCGCTTTCCGGTGGATGCCGTGCTGCTCGACAACATGGATATCGCCACGCTTGCGAAGGCCGTGGCGCTGGTCGGCGGCCGCATGGCGGCGGAGGCTTCCGGTGGCGTGACCTTAGACACCGTTCGGAAGATCGCGGAGACCGGTGTCGACCTGATCTCCGTTGGCGCGCTCACTGACTCGGCGTCAAGCCTAGACCTATCGCTGGAGTGGCGCCGATAGAGCCATCGCTCGGGGAGGAAGAGGCGAGAGAAACCATTGCCGTGGACGGCGAGGCCTGAGGTGCCCCGTTGCCCTGGGCGGTGATGGCAGGGGCAACGGATGCCTCCTGCACCACATAGGGCTTCTCGTTGCGCTTCTTGTAGAAGATGTGCCGGCCGATCGAGTCGATCTTGTTCATGGCATTGACCCAACCGGGTCGAACGTAATCCGCATGGTAGTAGGTCGAATAGCCGACCTCGGGGAGCCACACCTGGCCGGAGGTAATCTGCCGGGCGAGGCTCTGGGCGAGCGCCCAATGAGCGTCCTGCCTGGGCATGTCGCTGTGCCCGTCACAGGCGAAGGAGAACTGGCAACCTGGGGCCCCCTGACCCTGATACACGACCCCGCAAATCGTCTGCGGGAACTGCAGGCTGCGTACCCTGTTGAGAATGACCTGGCCTACGGCGATCTGGCCCCGTACGGGCTCGCCGCGCGCCTCGAAATAGATCGCCGTGGCAAGACAATGCCGCTCGCGCTCCTCGAACTCCGCCTGGCTCTCGCCCTTCGACTTAAAGCTCAGGGCTTCGGCCGACGGGTGGTAGGCCGTGGTCTGGGGTGAGGCGGCTGGGCCGACGATGCCCAAGGCCGACTGGAACCGCAGAGGGTTGGTTGAGAAGTCCGTGTATATCGACGCGCCGCGGTCGAGAGAGCCTCGGAGCGCCACTTCCGTTACGGTCGGGTTGAGGCGGTCGGCCTTCTTGTCGCGGATGACCTGGCCGCGTGGGTCGGTGGCAGAGCCGGCGAGGTCGGCGCCCCCGGCCATGCTCGCCGAGATGAATTGCTTGTCTACGTAAGTGGTTGTTTTTACGGTCAGATATTGATCGGCACGCGGGCCTTTGCCTTGCGTCCTGAAGAGCGAGGCGGCCGCCCTCGGCAAGGGCTGCGGAGCCTCGGAAGCTTCGACGGCTCGCGTCAGAGCATGCGCCGAGCCGTTTCCCGAAAGCAGAAGCTCGACCCTAAAGGCAATCTGGTTGCCCGGAATCGAAGCGTAGCCCAGTCCAATCAACGGAAGCGGCACGAGCGCAGCGGCCACATGCCACATCCGACGAGGCGAGCGTCGGCCCATAGTCCCTCTGTCCCCGTTCTTCCGCGAAAGGCCGCCCGCTTACAGCGTTCGACTCTCCACGTGCCCGACGGCGCCCCTTCAGCAAGGCGCACTCAAGGCTTCGTCCCCAATTCAAAACCAGCCAAAAGGGTGGGTAAAACAGAGATTTAGGTCTTTTTGTCCCCCACCGGTTTGCCCGGAGTCCCGTCTAGTTGGCAGTAAAGCTGATCCATAATTTAGGACAAATTATGGTGAACGCAAAGGCCCAAAGAATTTTGAGATCGTGGTTAACGGGGCTTTACGGCTTTAAGGGCCGCTTGGGCCGCGGCGAGCCTCGCCACGGGGACCCGGTAGGGGGAGCAGGAGACGTAATCGAGCCCGATATCTTCGCAAAAGCCGATGGTTTCCGGATCGCCGCCATGCTCGCCGCAAATGCCGATCTTAAGGTCCGGGCGGGCCAGCCGCCCGCGCTCCACAGCGATCTGCATCAGCTCGCCCACGGCCGGGTCCAGCGTCACGAAAGGGTCGTGCTGGATGATTCCTTTGTCGGTGTATTCGCCGAGGAAGCGTCCCGCGTCGTCACGGCTAAGGCCGAAAGTGGTCTGGGTCAAGTCATTGGTGCCGAATGAAAAGAAGTCAGCGCTCTGGCCGATCCGGCCGGCGTTGAGACAGGCGCGGGGGAGCTCCACCATGGTGCCGACCGAATAGGTGAGTCCGACCCCTTGCTCCGTCTCGACCGCGCGCCCCACTTCAGCGATGCGATCCTTGACGAGGTCGAGCTCGGCCTTTGCCGTGACGAGCGGTACCATGATCTCCGGCATGACGCCGCGGCCCAAGCGCTGGCCAGCCTCGATCGCGGCTTCGAAGATCGCGCGCGCCTGCATCTCGACGATCTCGGGGAAGCTCACCAAGAGCCGGGATCCGCGATGGCCGAGCATTGGATTGAACTCGCGGAGGGCGGCGACCCGGCGCCTCAGCCTAGTTGCGCTCACGCCCATGGCCGCAGCGACCTCGTTGATCGCTGCCGGTTCATGGGGGAGGAATTCGTGCAAGGGCGGATCGAGCAGGCGAATGGTCACAGGCAGGCCTGCCATGATCTCGAACAGCTCGATGAAATCTTGGCGCTGCATTGGGAGCAGTTTGGCAAGGGCCCGGCGGCGCCCCTCCTCGTCATCGGCCAGAATCATTTCGCGCATCGCGACGATGCGGCCTTCGTTGAAGAACATGTGCTCGGTACGGCAGAGCCCAATGCCGTCCGCGCCAAAGGCGCGGGCCTGGCGGGCGTCGGCTGGCGTGTCGGCATTGGCCCGGACCCTCATGCGGCGGAAAGCGTCGGCCCAGCCCATCAGCGTCACGAAGTCTGACGAGAGGGTCGGCTCGCGCATTGGTACGCGGCCCTTGATGATCTGCCCGGTCGAGCCGTCGATAGTGACGATGTCGCCCTTGTGCAGGAGCTCGCCGCCGGCAACCAGCGTCTCGCGCTCAAGGTCGATCTGGACCGAGGCTGCCCCACAGACGCAAGGACGTCCCATGCCGCGCGCCACCACCGCCGCATGGCTCGTCATGCCACCCCGCGTGGTGAGGATGCCGACGGCGGCATGCATGCCCTGGACGTCCTCGGGTGAGGTCTCGATCCGCGCCAGGATAACGGTGTGACCTTGCGCCTTCAGATGCACGGCTTCGTCGGCATCGAAGACAAGCTCGCCGGAGGCGGCTCCAGGCGAGGCGGGCAGGCCCGTCGCGATCACCGCTTTCGCGGTGCCGGGGTCCAGCGTTGGATGCAAGAGCTGGTCGAACTGTGCTGCGTCGATGCTCGCCACGGCCTCTTCGCGGGCGATCAGCCCCTCCGCCGCCATGTCGACGGCAATCTTCAGGGCGGCCTGCATGCTACGCTTGCCCGAGCGGCTCTGCAGCATCCAAAGCTTGCCTTCCTCTACGGTGAACTCGATGTCCTGGATGTCGCGGAAATGCGCTTCGAGCTTGGCGCAAGCATCCTTGAGCTCGGCGAACACATCGGGCATCAGCGCCTCGAGCGATGGACGGCGGTCGCCAGTTGTGGCCTTGGCCGCTTCGGTCAAGGGGTGCGGGGTGCGGAGCCCGGAGACTACGTCCTCACCTTGTGCGTTGACCAGGAACTCGCCATAGAGCTCATTGTTTCCGGTGGAGGGATTGCGGGTGAAGACGACGCCGGTGGCGCTCCGTTCCCCCATATTGCCGAAGACCATGGCTTGCACGGTCACCGCCGTGCCCCAGTCGTCGGGAATATCGTGGAGGCGCCGATAGGCGATGGCGCGGGCGTTGCGCCAGGAGCCGAACACGGCGGCGATCGCGCCCCAAAGCTGAATATGCAAATCTTGCGGGAAGGGCCGGCCGAGCTCGTCCTCGACCAGGCGTTTGAAGCGCCTCACGACCTCCGCCCAATGCTCGGCCCCAAGCTCCGTGTCCAGCTCGAAGCCTTTGAGATTTTTGTAGTTCTCAAGCGCGTCCTCGAACAGCTCGTGGTCGATGCCAAGCACCACATCGCCAAACATCTGAATGAAGCGGCGATAGGTGTCGTATGCGAATCTCCGATCGGAAGAGCGGCGCGCGAGCCCCTCGACGGTCGCATCGTTGAGCCCGAGATTGAGCACCGTATCCATCATGCCGGGCATGGAGGCGCGCGAGCCGGAGCGCACCGACACGAGCAGAGGATTGGCGACGTCGCCGAACCGCGCGCCGGCGACGTCGCCCACGACATTGAGCGCCTCGCTCACCATCGGCTTCAGCGCTTCCGGGAGCTCGCGGTCGGACGCGTAATAGGCCGCGCAGACCTCCGACGAGATGGTCAGTCCCGGAGGCACGGGGAGGTCGAGCCGCGACATCTCGGCGAGATAGGCCCCCTTGCCGCCGAGCAGGTTGCGCTGCGCGGCGGTCCCATCGGCGCGACCTGCGCCGAAGGTGAAGACCCATTTGGGCGAAACATCCATGGCCTCTCCGGCCGCTCTCATCGCGTGTTCCATGCTTGAGGCGCGAGCCTGCCCTTTTAGCGGCCCGGTCCGCTCGACACAAATGAAGCAGGGAGGGAATGGCTAAGAACGCACTGGGCGCCCCTCGCGGAGGCGCAAGTCGCCGCTTTGGATGCGCCTCGGCCGTGCCGGAGCCTCGGTCAGCCCATAGGCCCAGGCATCGATCATGCCGCCCCTGTCGAGTCGGACCTTGATCTCGATGCGCTGGAAGGATGGTGACCCCGGGTCGACGACCCCTTCATAGGCGTCAAGCTGCTCAAGCAGGCGCTCCACGTTCCGGAGCGCGAACACCTCGCCGACGATGCGCTCTCTGCCCTCCGATCGGAACAGAGCGCCGGGATAGCGCCCGAGATCGTAGAGCAAGCCCGAAGCGGAGGCCTTGCCCACGAGCTTGGCTTGCGCTTGCAGCCGCCGGGCGAGGGGATGGGGGCTGTACGACCGCAAGGTCCCATAGACGAAAAGATGCTGAGGCATGGAGTTAGTCCGGCAGCGTCACCCGCCCATCCTCTTCCAAAATCCAGAAGGGATTGAAGGCGAGCTCCCATACATGGCCGTCGGGATCGGCGAAATAGCCGTCATAGCCGCCCCAGAAGGTTTTGGCCGCGGGTTTCAGGATGCGCGCGCCGGCAGCTTCCGCGCGCGCCATCATGGCTTCCACATGCCGCGGGGCGGCACGATTGGATGACGGTGTGGGGCGCGCAACTCTATTTCTGGGCCTGTCTCCTCTATTTGCCCCTCTACGCTTTTGCTGTTCCCTTGGTCCGCTCGCTCGCCTGGAACGTGGCGACCTTCGGGATCATTCTTATTCTGCTGTCGCTGATGTTTTGAAGATCACCCTTCGATCTTGGAGAAGTCGGCGACGGTCAAGGTCGTGGCCCGGATGCGATTGAGCAGGCGCAGCCGGTCCTCTCTCTGCGCGGGCTCGTCCGTGTTGACCGTGACGTGATCGAAAAAGGCGTCGACCGGCGCGCGCAACAGCGCCATGGCGGCCATCGCGCCTTCGAAGTCCTCGCGCTTGACCGCAGCCGCGGCGGCGCGCTCGACGTCATCGACGGCTTTGGCGAGCGCCTTTTCCTCGGGCAGGTTGAAGAGCTTGGGATCGGGGAGCTGATCGAAGCTCTTGCCGTCGTTCTTCTCTTCGATGCGCAGGATATTGATGGCGCGCTTGGTGCCGATCAGGAGGTTGGCTCCGTCCCCGGTATCGAGGAAGCGGCCGAGCGCCTCGACGCGTCGGACGATCATCAAGAGGTCGTCCTGGCCGGGAAGCGAGAACACGGCGTCGATCAGATCGTGCCGCGCGCCCCGGTCGCGGAGGTGCACCTTGAGCCGATCGGCGAAGAAGGCGAGGAGTTCTACGCTATTTTGCCGTGCTTGCTTTCCGGACAAGGGTGCGAGCGCATGAACAATGCCGACAGAGTATGCACGATCCGATCGGGATCCGCGTTCGCGCGCTCGACGCTTTGCCGCCTCGTCTCGCTGCACCGCATGCGTATCCAGGACTGAAATCAAGTCCAATCGAAGATTGTTCTCCAGCACGATCCGGATCACGCCGAGTGCCGCGCGGCGGAGCGCGTAAGGGTCCTTCGATCCCGTGGGCTTCTCGTCGATCGCCCAGAAGCCCACCAACATGTCGAGCTTGTCGGCGAGCGCTACGGCAATCGCCACCGGTTCGCGCGGCACCTGATCGGAAGGGCCAACCGGCTTGTAATGGGCGCCAATTGCGTCCGCCACCACCGGGTTCTCCTCCTGGTCGAGCGCGTAATAGCGGCCCATCACCCCTTGCAGCTCGGGGAACTCGCCGACCATGTCGGTGACGAGATCGACCTTGGCCAGGATCGCCGCGCGCTCAGCAAGATCGGGATCGGCGCCGACCCGCGGCGCGATCTCGCGCGCGAGCAGCCTCACCCTTTGCACGCGCCCATATTGTGTTCCGAGCTTCTCGTGGAAGACGATCTCCTTCAGCTTCGGCACGCGGTCTTCGAGCATCACCTTGCGGTCGTGATCGAAGAAGAACTTGGCGTCGGCGAGGCGCGCTCTGATGACCCGCTCATTGCCGGCGATGATGGCCTCCCCGCCGTCCTTCGCCTCGAGATTGGCGACCATGATGAAACGGTTGGCGAAATCGTCTCCACGGCGAAGCGAAAAGCATTTCTGGTGCGCCTTCATCGACGCGGCGAGCACCTCCGGCGGAACTTCCAGAAAGCTCTCATCGAAGGTGCCCATCAGCACGACCGGCCATTCGGTGAGCCCAGCATTCTCGGCGAGGAGGGTCCCGTCCTCGACGAGCGCGAGCCCTTGCTTGGCGGCGAGCTTCCGCGCTTGCTCCAGTATGATCGCTTCGCGTTGCTTGCCATCGAGGATCACGTAAGCCTCGCGCAGCTTCGCTTCATAATCGCCGAAGCTCTTCACACTGAAAGGCTTTGGCGCCATGAAGCGGTGGCCGCGCGTCTCCTTGCCGCTGGCGATCCCGTCGATCTCGAAATCGACCACCTCGCCGCCGAAGAGACACAGGATCGAATGCAGCGGCCGAACCCACCGAAGCTGCCCACTGCCCCAGCGCATCGATTTGGGCCAGGGGAAGCTGCGGACGATCTCGGGCACGATCTCGGCCACGATTTCGGCCGTCCGCCGCCCTAGCCGTTCGATGAGCGCGACGTAATAGTCGCCTTTCTTGTCGGCCCGAATCTCTGCCTTATCGAGAGAGGCAAGCCCCGCGGATTTGAGGAATCCCTGGATGGCAGCGTTTGGCGCCCCGACGCGCGGGCCTTTCTTCTCCTCGCATGAATCGGCCGAGCGCGAGGGTAAGCCATCGATCACCACGGTAAGCCGGCGCGGGGTGGCGAAGCTCCGCATCGAATCGAAGGTGAGCCCCGCCTGCTTCAACCAATCGCCGAGAAGACGCGCGAGGTCCTCGGCCGCGCGGGGCTGCATCCGCGCGGGGATCTCCTCCGAGAACAGCTCCAGCAGAAGCTTAGCCATGTGCCGGCCAGTGAGGTTCAAGCATGGACGCCGCCACCTGCTTCCGTCTTCAGCCAGGCGGCGCAACATGCCTTGGCGAGCTCACGCACACGCAAGATAAAGGCCTGCCGCTCCGTCACCGAGATCACGCCGCGAGCATCGAGCAGATTGAAGAGGTGCGAGGCCTTGATCACCTGGTCGTAGGCCGGAAGCACCATGAGATGGCGCGGGCGCGCGTCGCCTTTAGCGAGCAGCGCCTTGCATTCCGCTTCTGCGTCGCGGAAATGATCGAGCAGCAGTTTGGTGTCGGCGAATTCGAAATTGTATCGCGAATATTCCTGTTCGGCCTGCAGGAACACGTCGCCATAGGCGACCTTGTCCTTGCCCTGCCTGCCGTTGAAGTTCAGATCGAAGACGCGGTCGACACCTTGCACATACATGGCGAGGCGCTCGAGCCCATAGGTGAGCTCGCCTGAGACCGGGTCGCAGTCGAAGCTGCCGACCTGCTGAAAATAGGTGAATTGCGACACCTCCATGCTGTCGCACCACACCTCCCAGCCGAGGCCCCAGGCGCCGAGCGTTGGGCTCTCCCAATCGTCCTCGACGAAGCGGATGTCGTGGTTGGCGAAGTCGATGCCGATGGCGCGGAGGCTGTCCAGATAGAGGTCCTGGGTATCCGGCGGCGACGGCTTCAGAATCACCTGGAATTGATAATAGTGCTGTAGCCGGTTCGGGTTCTGGCCATATCGGCCGTCCTTGGGCCGCCGCGAAGGCTGCACATAGGCCGCCCGCCAGGGCTTCGGCCCGAGCGCGCGCAGGCTGGTGGCGGGATGAAAGGTGGCGGCTCCCATCTCCATGTCGTAGGGCTGCAGGATGACGCAGCCCTGCTCGGCCCAGTAGCGTTCGAGGTTCAGAATTAAGTCCTGAAAGGACGGGGGCGCATTGCGCCCGTCCGCTTTCGTGAGCTTGCCCATCTCTTCGTTTCCGGCCGCGGGGAAGGTATTGTCGACGCAAGACGCTATGCGGCGACGCAGGTTAGGGTCAAGGGAGGCTCGCCTCGTGCCTGACGGATAGCGCGCGGGCGGGGACGCGCATCAGCCCCGTTTCGGCCGGTAGACGCCGGTCGCCGGGTCGCGCTCCAAGGGAACGATCTCGTCCGCCTCGCGCTGCTCCATGGCTTGCTTCGCGCGGGCGAGCTCCGCAGCGATGCGCTGGCGCTCGTCGCGATACCAGCGTCTGGCGAGGAGAAGGCCAGCGCCGGCCGCAAGTAGGATGAGAAGTTGCGGCATGGCTCAGAATCCGAAGCGCGACCAGAGCGCACGCGCTTCGATAGCAGAAATGACATCGGCGGCAAGCCCGCCCGGCGAGAAGCCAAATCCGAACCCGCTGTCTTGCGTTGAGACGCTGCGCTTGCGGCGCAGCCAGCTGGTCGAGGGCATCACCAATCTAAAGCGCACGTCCTCGCCGTAAAGCTCGCGCATCTTTGAATAGAGGTCGGTCAAGCCGTCGATGAGACCAAACTCGAGCGCCTTCTTACCGGACCAGAACTCTCCGGTGAAGAGGCTGTCTCCCGCCTTTTCGATGCGGGACCCTCGCCGCGCCTTGACGAGCGCGATGAATTCCTCGTGCACGTCGCGCTGGATGGACTTGATCCGCTCGACGTCGTCGGGCTTCTCCGGCAGGAACGGGTCGAGCGTCGTCTTGTTGGCGCCTGCGGTATAGACGCGCCGCTGGATGCCGATCTTGTTGATCAGCTCGTCAACGCCGAAAGTGGCGGTGACCACGCCGATTGAGCCGACAATAGAGCTCGGGTCGGCGTAGATCTCATCCCCGGCAAGGGCGAGCAGATAGCCCCCCGAGGCGGCAACGTCCTCGGCGAAAACATAGACCTTGAGCTTCTTCTCCTCGGCGAGCGCGCGGATGCGTTTGTAGATCAGCACCGACTGCACCGCCGACCCGCCTGGAGAGTTGATCTGGATGGCGACCGCCTTGACCCCCCGCATGGAGAAAGCCTTTTCGATGGCGGCAGCGCTGGTCGAAAGTGTTAGTCCCGGTCTGAGCGGCGATATCATGCCAATCGCACCGCTGAATCTGAGCACGGGAACAAGAGAACCACGTCCGGTCCAAGCCGCAGGCAGCAAGCCGGTGAGCCGCTCTAGGGCCGAAGGGCGACTCTCGTCGAAATGATTTTCCATATAACCCAAATTACAGACGCAAAAGGTCAAATCATGGCGGGTCGTGAAGTCTCGCGACAACATCTGCCCGCAGCTCTAAGCTTTGCTTAACGCTGACTTGGCTCTCACCATCAAGCCGACGGGATTGTTTGTTATGGTGAAAGGTGAGGCGAAACAGTTACCCCGGTGCCGAGATGCCGGGTCGAGCACCCCCTCAGGAGGACCATCACATGAAGAGGCTTGCGACTATGCTGGTTGCGGCGTGCGCGCTTGCGCTGACGCTCGTTGCAATCTCCCCAGACGCCGCGTCCGCTGGATGGCGCCGCGGTTATGGGGGCTGGGGCGTCTATGGCCCCGGCGTCGGGGTCTATGTCGGACCCGGCTGGGGCTATTACGGCGGTTATCAGCCATACCCCTATTCCGCCTACGGCGGTTACTACCCTTATGCTTATTATCCGTATTGGCGGGGCCGCGCTTGGCGGCGCGACTGGGGGTACTAGGCTAGAGACGCTCCGTCGCGAGAGACTTCCAAAGGCCATTCCCGGCGGCAGGCCCTTTGGCTTGCCTGAACGCCAGGCAAGCGGTGAACGCCAAATGAACGGCCGCCTCAGCTTCGGTTCAGGCCGCTTCAGCTAAAACGGCACCATGAGCGAGGGAGAGCCCTCAGCTCGCATGGCCACCACACACTACTACAACAGCTACTCCTCTTATCAGCCGAGTTATCAGCCGAGCTGCTACACACAGCCCCGTCCCGTCACCATCCGCGTCTGGGACGACTATTCTTGGGAATTCATCTTCAAGACCGTCTATCGCGATTACAGGGTCTGCGACTAGCCGACCTTGGGAGCCCAAGCCCACCTGGGCCGATCGAGGGCCGCTGCCTTACCGGCGGCCCTTCGCTTTTCCTAATCCCCAAGCTCTAGCGCTTGACCTTCCCGGAGCACGGCTTCGGCCTTCGCCGTGTAGCGCCCATCCGCTTCGTGCACCACCAACCCAGGAAGCAGACGCAAGGCGGCCCGGCTTCCTTTGCGCGCCTGGACGATGATACGGGTGGCGGGCTCTTCGGACTTCGCGAACAACGGAAACAGGGTGACGGCACCGAATCGCCGGTCGAGGAGGGGCAGCAACTCAGGCAAGGATTGAGGCCGGTGGATGAGCGTCAGCCGCCCCTTTGGCGCCGCCATGGTCGCAAGAAAGCGGATCCAGGCTTCAAGTGCCCCCGGCTGCATCACATGGGCGGCCGCCCGCGCCGAATCGGGGGCTGCCCTGATGGTACCCTCACGATGGAAGGGCGGGTTGGCCATCACCTGATCGTAGCCTTCGCGGACCAGCCCTTTGGCGAAGAGGGTCTCCGCCAGCGAGCTCACATCGGCGCTGATGACCTTAAACCTGGCGGCGAGTCCATTTCTCGCGGCATTGGCTTCGGCGATCGCGCAGAGGCCTGTGTCGATTTCGACGGCAGTCACGTTAAATTGAAGGAGGCGGGCGGCAAGGCACAGTCCGGCGACGCCGACACCTGCGCCGGCATCGAGCACGCGGCTCCCCGGAGCCTCTCCGACCGCTGCCTGCAGCCACACGGCGTCGCTTCCGGCTCTGTGCCCTTCCATCGGCTGCAACACGCTGATGCGGCCGCCGAGGAAGTCGTCGAGCGTCGTCTCGGGCGGAAGGCCGCCCGGTCTACCGGATTGATCAGTCTTTGCCTTCATCGACGATGACATGGCCGATCCCGGCACTGGTGAGGATGCGGCGTGCGCGCTCCAGCCCTTCGCTTTCCACGAGAACGCGGCGAGGCAGCGCGCCGATGGACCCTTCCAGCACGCTCATATTCGTATCGGCGACGATGAAACCGATGCCCGCTTCCTCGAGCAATGCGCTCACGTAGGAGATCAGCACAGCGTCGTTTGACCGCAACAGTTCCTTCATAGCCGCCGAGCCTTTCTCCCCGGAGCGCCTTGACCTTGAAGCTGGAGCACCGACAATATTCTCCGCTAAGTCAATCGTGCCCTAAGAGCAGCAGCTTTGGGAGAAGTCCGTTGGGAGTAGTCATCCAGCTTTCCGGTGCGCGCGATCCAAGAGCGAGCCTTGCGCTACTCTTAGCGCTTGTCGACGAGGATATGGGGCATGTCAACCGCATCATCCTCGATCGCGCCCGTTCCAATGTGGAGCTGATCCCCGAGCTTGCCCGTCACCTGATCGATTCGGGCGGCAAGCGCCTCCGGCCGATGCTCACCATCGCCGCAGCGAAGCTCTGCGGCTATGGTGGCGACGGCCATGTGCGGCTGGCGGCGAGCGTGGAGTTCATGCACACGGCCACGCTGCTCCATGACGACGTGGTTGACGAGAGTGATCTCAGGCGCGGCAAGACCACGGCGCGGCTCTTATGGGGCAACGAGGCGAGCGTGCTCGTGGGCGATTTTTTGTTGGGCCAAGCCTTCAAGATGATGGTGGATGTGGGTTCGCTCGGCGCTCTTCGCATTCTGTCCGACGCGGCCGCGATCATCGCCGAAGGGGAAGTGATGCAACTCGTCACCGCCAAAAACACCGAGACGACCGAGGACCATTATCTGGCCGTGATCGACGCCAAGACCGCGGCCCTGTTCGCGGCGGCGGCGGAGGTGGGCGGCGTCATCGCCAACCGGCCGAAATCGGAGACCGCGGCGCTTAGGTCCTATGGTCGCAATCTCGGGCTCGCTTTTCAGCTCGTGGACGATGCGCTCGACTATTCCGGCGAGCCCTCGATGCTTGGCAAAAGCGTTGGCGACGATTTCCGCGAGGGCAAGATCACGCTTCCCGTCGTGCTCGGCTACCGCCGCGGCAATGAGCGCGAGCGGGCCTTCTGGCTGCGGACGCTGCAAGCGGGAGAAATCCGCGAGGATGATCTCGCCGAGGCCATGGCGCTGATGCAGAAGCACCATGCCTTGAGCGACACCATGGAGCGGGCGCGCCACTATGGCGCCATCGCCCGCGATGCGCTTGCCATCTTCCCCGACTCTGACGCGAAAGCCGCCCTGCTGGAGGCGGTTGCATTTTGCGTCGACCGTCCGTTCTGATCGGGCGCCGCCGCTCGATCAGCTTGAGCCGAGCATGCTTGCGGCGACCCACCAAGTGGGATGCGAGGCCTCAAGCGAGGCCGCGGCGCGCTTCGCCTCGCCTTCCGACGCGAATAGGGCGAAGCAGGTCGGCCCGCTTCCCGCAAGCCTGATGAGGCGCGCGCCCTCGAGGCGCCGGAGCGCTGTCAACACCTCGCCAATCTCGGGTGCCAGGCCCAAGGCGGCCCGCTCAAGATCGTTGCGGCGCGCGCTAGCATAGTCGATCAGCCGCTGAAAGCTCCGGGCGAAGTCCGGCGCCTCGCCCGCGGGCCGCGGGGTGGCGGGCAGGGGCGGCGCGTTGAGCGCGCCATAGACGCTTGCGGTGGCGAGCGGCAGCCCCGGATTGGTGAGCACAGCGCCGCAAACGGGCATCCCGTGTACGGCCGTTGCCATCTCGCCGCGACCAGTGATGAGGGCAGGCTGGCTTTTGAGGCAGACGGTGACGTCTGAGCCGAGGCCAGCCCCCATCTCCGTCAAGGCATCGCGGTCAAGCGCGCCCGGATTGGCGCGGGCCAAGAGCCTCAAGGCAGCCGCAGCGTCGGCCGAGCCGCCGCCGAGTCCAGCGGCGACCGGCAAGGTCTTGATAAGCCGGAAGTGGCCGAGCTGGATGGTGGGAAGCATTGCCTTGGCGGCCGCGGCTGCCACGATGACGAGATTGCCGCCCGTCAGCGCGCCCCCGAACGGGCCCTCGATCGCCAACGCCAGGCCTCCTCCGGGCTCAAGCTCTACAACATCCCCGAGATCTGAAAAGGCGACGAGGCTCCGAAGCTCGTGGTAGCCGTCGCCGCGGCGCCCGAGTACCTCAAGAGTAAGGTTGAGCTTGGCCCTCGCTGCTTCGCGGAGCGCCGTCATGGCAAGACCTCCGCAAGGACGATCGCGGCAAGGCCTATTCGGCGACCTTCTGACCTGGCGGAACGGCCCGGTTTGCCGCCTTGGTCTCCGGGCTGTCGGGGAGACCGGATTTCAGCTTCGTCTCAATTGAAGCGACGAGATCGCTTTCCGGCTTCAGCGAGAGAACCTGCTGCCACTGGTACTTCGCCTCGAGCGTGCGCCCGATACGCCAATAGGCGTCGCCGAGATGGTCGTTGATAACGGGATCGTCCGGCTTCAGCTCGACGGCCCGCTCGAGCTGCTCGACTGCCGATTGGATATTGCCGAGCCGGTAATAGGCCCAACCGAGACTGTCGACGTAATAGCCGTCGTCGGGTTTGAGCTTCACGGCCTTGCGGATATAGTCCATCGCCGTCTTGAGGTTCTGGCTCTGGTCGACCCAGGTATAGCCAAGATAGTTGAGCACGGGAGATTCGTCGGGCGAAAGCTCCAGCGCCCGCTTCAGGTCCGCCTCGGCCGCGGGCCAATCCTTCAGCCGCTCGCTGGACACGCCGCGGGCATAATAGAGTGTCCAATTGTCCTTGATCGGTTTGTCGAGAAGCGCGATGGCGCGCGTGTAGTAGTCGCGGGCCTCGGCATATCGCTCATGCGACCGCAGAATGCTGCCCAGCGCATCCAACGGGCGAATGTCCTTGGGGGTCAGGGCGATGATTTTTTCGAGCAGGACCTTGGCGTCGTCGACACGGTCGAGCGCATTCAGCGCGAAGGCCTTCTGAATCTGAACGTTCAGCCAAAGCGGCGAATCCTCTTTGATGTTGTCGAAGGCCGCGAGCTCGAGGTCGTATCTCTTGGCGCCATCATAGGCTTGGGCAAGGGCCACATGCGCGAGCGGGAAATCGGGCTTAACGTAGAGCGCGAACTGCAGAAAGATGATGCCCATATCGAGGCCGCCCTCTCCGGCGAGGGCATCGCCGATGCCGTAGAAGACTTCCGCGAGACCCTCGCTCGGCGAGCTCACGAGCAATGGCGGGGTCTTGCCGGCGTCGATTTCCTTGAGCAGTGCCTCAGATAAGGGATGGCGCGCCGACTTGGCCATGTTGGTCTTCAGGGTCTGCCGCGCGAGCTTGCGGTTGTTCGCGTTCACGGCGTGACGCGCATAGGCGTCGGCCACTCTAAGAGTGCCTGGGTTCTTCTTGAAGGCCTGCGCGAAGGCGGCGTGCGCTATGTCGTGCTTGCCGGCGAGATCCGCGATCAGAGCGCGATGATAGCGCTGATAGAACTGCGCCCAGTCGGCATCGCTCAGGCTGTCGAGTGTGGCCAAGGCCTGGTCGGTTTTGCCGTTGGCTTGCTGCACCCAGGCCCGGGCGAGGGTCGAGGTCAGATCGGCGATCGGACCCTGGCGGGCCGCGGCGAAGTGCTCGTCGGCTTCCTGGTAGTTCCCGCGCTTGAAGGCGTCGCAGCCCAAGAGGAATTGCGCGACGCGGTGAGACGGCTCGAGGGTGACCAGCTCGCGCGCGAGCTCGATGGCGCGATCCCAATGGGCCGACGCCGTTTCGAGCAGGAAGGCCTGCTCGAGGATCAGCTCGTTGCTCGGATCTTCGGCAAGCGCCCGCGAATAATAGTCCGCCGCGGCGACGGTGTCATGATCGCCGCGGGCCACGCGGCCCGAGAGATAGTTGCCAAGAAGGGTACCGGGATCGGGATGTTCGACTTGCGTCGAGTCCACTCCCGAATAGGCCGCGGGAGCGGCGAGAAGGGCGAGAAGAAACAATGACCTCCACGCCCATTTCCGGAATGCTGCATTGTCGACAGTCGGCATGTCCATACGGCTTGGCGCCGCCCCAACACTCGGTTCTAACACCCATTTAGAGGATTAAGGGTTTTCGCTCCATCCGCAACCCAAAAGCTTTCTTGCCGTGCAATCGCGGCGCGTTTGTGACGGCTTTCCGCGACAAGCTTACGCGGGCATTCACATGTTTACGTAGTTCGGCCCGTCGCCCCCCTCGGGAGGCACCCAATTGATGTTCTGCGCCGGGTCCTTTACGTCGCAGGTCTTGCAGTGGACGCAGTTCTGCGCGTTGATCTGGAAGCGGATCTGATCGCCCTCCCTAACTACCTCATAGACGAGCGCCGGACAGTAGCGCTGCGCGGGCTCCGCATAATCGGGAAGGTTCTCGGCCATGGGAATGCTGGGGTCGGTGAGACGCAAATGCACCGGCTGGTTCTCGGCGTGATTGGTTCCAGAGAGGAACACCGAGGAGAGAATGTCGAAGCTGAGCACGCCGTCGGGTTTCGGATAGTCGATCGGCTTCGCCCTGGCCGCCTTCTGCAAGCTCGCATGGTCCGGTTTGGCGTGCTTCAGCGTGTGGGTGAGAAACGGGAACAGCGTGTTCAGCCACATGTCGATGCCGCCCAGCATCACGCCAAGGCGCGTGCCGAGACGCGACCATAAGGGCTTCACGTTGCGCGCGCACTTCAGCTCTGTGGCCATCGAGCTCGTGCCCACGCTTTCGGGATAGGCCTCGAGCACGTCGCGCGCGCGGCCGGCCTCGATGGCCGCGAACGCCGCTTCCGCCGCCATCATGCCGCTCAGCATGGCGTTGTGGCTGCCCTTGATGCGGGGCACATTCATGAAGCCCGCAGCGCAGCCGATCAGTGCCCCGCCGGGAAAGGTCAGGCGGGGAATCGCCTGCCAGCCGCCTTCGGTGAGTGCGCGGGCGCCATAGGAGATGCGGCTGCCGCCTTGAAGATGCGTGGCGATGCGCGGATGCGTCTTGGCGCGCTGAAATTCCTTGTACGGGTTCGTATAGGGATTGGCGTAGTCGAGATGCACGACGAAGCCGACTGACACCAGGTTCTCGCCGAAATGGTAGAGGAAGGAGCCGCCGCCCGTGGCGTCGTCGAGCGGCCAGCCCATGGTGTGCTGCACCAGGCCCGGCCGATGCTTCTCCTTGGGGATCTCCCACAACTCCTTGAGGCCGATGCCGAATTTCTGCGGCCCGCTCTCCGCGTCGAGACTGAAGCGCTTGATCAGCTGCTTGGTGAGGGAGCCGCGCGCGCCCTCGGCGAGAAGCGTATATTTGCCGAGCAGCGCGATCCCAGGCGTATAGCTGTCCTTGTGCGTCCCGTCCCGCGCCACTCCCATGTCGCCTGTGATGACGCCCTGGATCTCGCCGTTTGGCCCGAAGATCGCCTCGGTCACCGCGATGCCGGGATAGATCTCCACGCCCAACGCTTCCGCCTGCTCGCCGAGCCAGCGGCAAAGGCTGCCGAGACTGCCGATATAGCAGCCATGATTGCTCATTAACGGCGGCATCAAGAGAGAAGGGACAGGCAGGGCGCTCTTCTCGGAGAGATAGTAAAAGTGGTCCTCGCTCACTTCCGTCTGCAGCGGCGAGCCTTGCTCCCGCCACTCCAGCAAGAGGGCGTCGAGCGCCACCGGATCGATCACGGCGCCGGACAAAATATGCGCGCCGACCTGGGAGCCCTTTTCCAGCACCACCACGGAGAGGTCTTTGCCGCTCTCGGCCGCGAGCTGTTTGAGCCGGATCGCGGCGGCGAGCCCCGCCGGCCCGGCGCCTACGATGACGACGTCGAACTCCATGGTCTCGCGGTCAGGAACGTCGTTCACAGCTGAGCTCCAGGTTGGACCAGGGTCAAAAGCTTCATGTCATTCCCGCGAAAGCGGGAATCCATTATCCCTATGGCCGGTGGTTAATACGAGAGACTTCGGGATACTGGATTGCCCGGTCAAGCCGGGCAATGGCAAATATGGGGTCACAAAGAGGACCTTGATGACGCAGGAAGACAAAGCGGCCCGCGCCCTGCTCGCCTGGTATCAGGCGATGGGAGCCGACGAGGCGGTGGGCGAGGAGCCGCTGAACCGCTTTGCCGGCGATAGGCTAGAGGCAACGCCAGCGCGTCTTGCGCCCGGACCCAAGAGCGAGGCGAGCGCGCCGCGCATTGATGCACGGAAAAACACGACTGTGCCGGCCGCGCGAGGGATCGACGGCCAGGCCACGCTTGCCGAGCTCGAAACGCTCGTCGCCCAGTTCGACGGCTGCTCGCTCAGGCGCACGGCGAAGAGCCTCTGCTTCGCGCGAGGTAGCGAGCAAGCCCGCATTATGCTGATCGGCGAAGCGCCGGGCCGCGACGAGGATCTGAAAGGAAAGCCCTTCGTCGGCCGCGCCGGCCAGCTGCTCGATCGCATGCTTGCCTCGATCGGGCTCCGCGAGGATGAGGTCTACATCACCAACACCGTCTATTGGCGCCCGCCCGGCAACCGGACGCCGACTCCCGAGGAGATCGAGGCCTGCGCGCCGTTCCTCGCCCGCCAGATCGAGTTGCTGTCGCCGAAGCTCTTGGTGCTACTCGGCGGCGCCGCGGCGAAGAGCATCTTGGGCGTGAGCGAAGGCATCATGCGGCTCAGGGGCAAGTGGCTGACCTACCCTTGCGCGGGCCGCGACTTGCCCACGCTTGCCACGCTGCATCCCGCCTATCTGTTGCGCAACCCGGCGGCCAAGCGGCACGCCTGGCGCGACTTGCTGCTGCTCAAGGCGGCATTGGAGCGCGACAACCATGCTTTGTCATCGCCCGGCTTGACCAGACGACCCAGTAACCACCAATGTGGCCGTCGGAAGGATCGCCTATGAGCCGCATTGATGAGAGTCTCCCCTTCGTCCCGCTGCGCATCGCCGTGCTCACCGTGTCGGATACACGGAACGAGAAGACCGACAAGTCGGGCACTCTGCTTGCTTCCCTAATCGAGGAGGCCGGCCATCAAGTGGCTGAGCATATGATCGTGCCGGACGACGCCAAGAAAATCCGCAAGCACGTCAAGACATGGATCAAGGACCCGGAGGTTGATGTGGTGATCACCACGGGCGGCACGGGCTTTGCCGAGCGCGACGTGACGCCTGAAGCCGTGAAGCCGCTGTTCGAGAAGGAAATCGACGGCTTCTCCGCCCTGTTCCACATGCTGAGCTACCAGACCATCGGCACCTCGACGGTGCAGTCCAGGGCCTGCGGAGGGCAGGCGGGTGGCACCTTCATTTTCTGCTTGCCGGGATCGCCGGGGGCTTGCAAGGACGGCTGGAACGGCATCCTCAAACTTCAGCTCGACAACCGCCACCGCCCCTGCAGCTTCATCGAGGTCATGCCCCGCCTCAATGAGCATCGGCGGCCGAAGCAGGAGAGATGAGCGGAAGCGGTCTTAGGCTTCTGGAAAAGGCTTGGAGCGGCAGGTAAAAAGCGGGAAGCGCTGGCAGAGAGTTGGGTAGGCTGAGGCTGCAACTATGTCCGACTCTCGGCGGTCCGCTGCGGCGGGCGCGGCCAGAGCGCAAGGGCTGGGCGATGGCCAGAGCCATAGCTGTAAAACCCAATATCCATGCAAGGCCTCGATGCCGGGGTCAGCCGCGACTGGGCTGAGGGCTTCATGCTCGTCGGAGAACGGAACGACCTCGTGGCCGCGCGCTTCGAGGAGACGCGAGACTTGGATCGACCCATGCGATACGCATCGAAGGGGGGCCCTGGCGGGGTTTTCGATCCACTAGCCGAGCGAGCTTAAATTCCGGTTAGGTTGTCAGCACCGGACTTGCATTTCATGCCCGAGCGGGCGGGATGAGGCGTTGCCAGTGTCTGCGGAGGCGCCGGTAAGACTCTTCAGTATCGACGTCGCTCAGGATCGACGCGAATGCGACCCGTCGTCCTTCGAGATTGCCGAGCGTATCGGCAAGGGCATGTGGGCTCGACCAGCGCACGCGGGCAAACGGTGCGAGGGCGCGCGCGCTGCGCCGCAAGCCGACAAGCCAATAGCCGCCGTCTTTAGCTAGGCCGAACACCGCATCGGCATTGCCAAGGAGCCGAAAGGCCTTAGCGATCTCGGCTGGGCTTATGGTCGGAATATCGCTACCGACGATGATCGCGGGTCCTGGCGGCAGGCGCCGGAAGAGGCGCTGCATCCGTCGCCCGAGATCGCCGTCTCCTTGCGGCACCCGTCCGATCCTTCCTGGTTGAACTGCTCGTGACCAAAATGCCTCCTTCACGTCGATGTGGGGAGCAATCGCGAGCAGAGTGCGCCAGCGCCGGCTTGCCCCTAGCCGCAGCAGGGTATGGGCGAGACAGGCGCGGTAGAACCTGATGGCGGCCGTGTCTCCGATGCTGCGCGCGAGCCTTCGCTTGACGCGGCCCGCCCTCGGGCTCTTGGCCATGATGATGAGGCGTGGTGCGAAGGCGACGCGGCGAAGGTGACGCTCCCGCTTCCTAGCCATAGAAGCGCGCAAGCGCGCGTGTTGGCACGCGAAGATAATAGAGCGCGATGCAACAGAGATTGCGCAGGCTGCGGGCGACATAGCCTTCGCGACGATAGCGCGCTCCGCTCGTCACCGCCCGCGATTTCAGCACCACGCGCTGGTGCCGTTTCAGCCGCCGCACAAAATCCACGTCCTCCATGAGCGGCATCGGCCGGAAGCCGCCAAGCTCGCCATAGAGCTTCCGCGGGATGAGCAGACCCTGATCGCCGTAGGGAAGTGCGAACAGAAGGCACCGCAGTGCGACCAGCGACTCCAACAGGCGCGGCATGACGCCATCGTCGTCAAGGGCGAAGCGGAACGCCGCGGCGGCTGGAGCGCGCCGTCCCGTCGCCACCCGCTCCATGAAGCCCTCCGCTTCGTCAACCCAGCCAGGCTCCAGCACCGTGTCGGCATGCAGGAAGAGGAGCCAGTCGCCACGCGCGGCGGCCGCACCGGCCTGGAGCTGACTGCCTCGCCCCCGCGGGGCCCTGATGAGACGCGTTCCCGCCGCTTCGGCGATGGCGCAGGTTTCGTCGGTCGAGCCGCCATCGACCACGAACGCCTCCTGCACCACGCCATCAACCACCGCCGGCACCAGCGCGGCAAGTGTGGGTCCGAGCGTCGTCTCCGCATTGAAGGTGGGGATGACCACTGAAATCATTGGCGGACTATAGCGTTTGGGCGCTGTCCAGCAATTACCCGCTTGATAAGGAACCGCATGTTCTTGATTTGTTCTCAGTCCGGCCTTATATATCATATGGAAGCCATGACCGTCGCCCTCAGAAAGTCCGCGGATTTCGACAACGCCCCCCTTGAGATGGGGGGCGTTGCGAGCGCGCGGCGCAAAGGCCGCGGGGCGGAGACCAATCGCTCCGGCCGCTATGAGTCCATCGCCTACGAGCCAGCCGACGACGGCTGGGAGTCGCTTGCCGACCTTGAAGCGCTCGCGACCGAAGTGAGGGAAGTCCCGGCGCGGCGCATTATCACCAGGAACTCCTCTCCCGACATCGGCTTCGACCGCTCGATCAACCCCTATCGCGGTTGCGAGCATGGCTGCATCTACTGCTTCGCGCGTCCGACCCACGCTTTTTTAGGGCTGTCGCCCGGGCTCGATTTCGAGACCAAGCTCTTTGCCAAGACCAACGCTGCTGCTGCTCTGGAGCAGGAGCTTGCCGACCCCAACTATAGCCCCCGCAACATCGCCATCGGCACCAATACCGATCCGTATCAGCCCATCGAGCGCCGCTACCGCATCATGCGACGTATCCTGGAGGTGCTCTCCGCCGCCAATCACCCCGTCGGCATCGTCACCAAATCCGCCCTCGTCCTGCGCGACCTCGACCTGCTTCGCTCCATGGCGAGCCGCGGCCTCGTCAAGGTGGCGCTCTCGGTCACGACACTCGACCGCCAACTCGCGCGCGCCATGGAGCCACGAGCGAGCACGCCGGACAAGCGGCTCGAGGCTCTTGCCAAACTGGTCGAGGCGGGGATCCCCACCTCCGTCATGGTCGCGCCCGTCATTCCGGGACTCACCGACATGGAGATGGAGAGGATTCTGGAACGGTCCGCGGCTGCCGGCGTCAGGAATGCGGGCTATGTGCTGTTGCGCCTTCCCCTCGAGATCGGGGACCTGTTCACCGAATGGCTGCGTGGCAACTGCCCCGACCGCGCCAATCGCGTGCTCTCGCTGATGCGCTCGACCCGCGGGGGCAAGCTCTACGACGCCAAATGGGGCGAGCGCATGGTGGGGGAGGGGCCCTACGCCTGGATGATCGGACGCCGCTTCGAGATCGCCGCCGAGCGGCTCGGGTTCAACAAGGACTCCGTCGAGCTTCGTACCGATCTTTTCACGCCCCCCGTCCTTCCCGGCCAGCAGCTCCGCTTGCTGTAGTTGAGCTAGCCCATTGTTCCCCAGTCAACCCGGCGAAAGTAGGGGTCCAGTGCTATTTGCGCTTCGCGCGCTGCATTCGGCTTGTGCCCGCAATAACGCGAGGGAAGGCGAGCCGAATTGGCGGCGGAGGTTTTCCACAGCGGTGAGGGCCCGCGCCCTTAACGAGTTGCCAAAGCGCCCCGACTTGGCAACAGTCCTCCCCCATGGGACTAGCCCTGGAATTATCGCCCACCCGTCCGCTGCCGAGCTTCGACCTCGAAGCCGAGCTGATGGACGAGTTTCAAGGACCCGTCGTCGGTATCGACGAGGCGGGCCGCGGTCCGTGGGCGGGACCGGTGGTGGTGGCTGCCGTGATCCTCAATCCGGGCCGCATCCCGCAAGGACTCAATGACTCCAAGCTCCTGACCCCTGAAGCGCGGGAAGATCGCTATGCCGAGATCATGGCCACCGCCTGCGTGTCGATCACCATCGGCCACGTCCGCCGCATCGACCGCGACAACATCCTGCAGGCGAGCCTTTGGGGGATGCGCATGGCCTTTCGCAGCCTCGAGGTGCCGGCGGCCGCTGCCCTGATCGACGGCAATATCTGTCCCCGCCGCTTTCCCGGCCGGGCGCGCGCCGTGGTCGGCGGCGACGGCCTTTCGCTCTCGGTCGCCGCCGCCTCGATCGTGGCCAAGGTCACCCGCGACCGGCTCATGGTGAAGCTCTCGCGCCGCTACCGGCGTTATGGCTGGGAGAGCAATAAGGGCTACGGCACACCGGAGCACGCACGCGCCATCAAGCAGCACGGCGTGTGCACCCATCACCGCCGCTCCTTTAGCCCCATCGAGCAGGCGCTGCGACTGCTCAACGAGCCCGCGCGCGAGGTTTAGCCGCAACCTGCACCGTAGAGTCGATGGCGAACCGATCCCCGCTGTCCGTCTGTTTGATCAGCGCCGCCCAATGGGTCCAGTGGTAACCGCCCAGAGAAGCCTTGCTGTCGGCGCGCGTTCGATGCGCCCCTCTAAGTGCTCATGAGCTTGGTCCTCACTTAGCGCAAGGCTCCCGTCGGGCTGTCCGCGCAGGCCAAGTCTTCCATACGCTTGAACACACCCGTCATCGCGCATTGTTGTAATACCAGGCGAACTTCACTGCGTATCGTTGGCCTCGGATCAGGAAGAGGTGAAGAACACCTTGGAGGTCGGCGCCGGCGAGATTTCTTTCAGCTTCTCGGCCAGCAAAACCGCCTGGTCGTGGCTCTTGGCGCCGAAGAGATGGGCAAAGGAGAGCCGGGAAAGCTGCTCGCGCGCGGCCTCGATCAGCTCTTGATTGCCGTAGCCGAGCACCGTGCACCACAAACCCGCCATGCCTTCGATATAGCGTCGGCCGCTGGTTATCGAAGACATAAATGCCTTCCCCGCGCGTAAGGATCGTGGGACCAGTGTCGCGAAAGCTGGCAAGTTCGGTATAAGGGTGGAGGAGGCTCGCGATGTTGCGGGCTCGCGCGGTTTCAAGCGGCATCGATCCTCGCCGGGTGGATAGGGTAGGGACTGGAGCAGGGTAAAGCATGGTGACCCGTGAGGGCGCAACGGCTGCGCGTGGAGAGCTTGGGCTGTGACCGCGATCTATGTGCAGAAGACCGTGCATGAGGGGCTTTGGTCGCGCCGCATCGCGCTCTTTTTCCTGCAGCTCCTCGTGCTCACTGTCCTCCTGCACCGCTTCGGCTCACTCGCCACACCTGCGGCGTTGAACCTGCTCGCGGTCTCTATCGGGGGGCTTTTTCTTGCCATCGCCGTGGCGGTCTTCGGCCTCATCCGCATTTGGTTCGGCGGCCAGCTCGGCACGGGCCAGGCCTTTGCTGGCATCGCTATTGCGCTTGTCGGGCTTGCCTTGCCGCTCTGGTACCTCTCCCATGCCATCCTATTGCCGCGTCTCACCGATATCGAGACGACGCCGCAGCAGCCTCTGCAATTCAAGCGGCTGGCCGCCCTGCGGCCGGTCGACGCGAACCGAATCGAAGATCCTGGGGGGGCAGTCGCCGAGGAGCAGCAGAAAGCCTATCCCGATATTCGCCCCATGGAGCTTGAGCGCTCGGCGACCGAGGCCTTCGACATTGTGCATGAGGCGGTGAAGCGGCTTGGCTGGACGATCGCGTTGAGTGAGCCCGCTGGTGACGACGGGCCTGGTCGCATTGAAGCCACCTACCGGACCCTGCTCATGGGCTTTACTGATGACGTGGCCATCCGCGTGACGGGCGACGATACCCGTGCGCAGATCGACGTCCGCTCGGTGTCGCGCTACGGCCTGCACGATCTCGGCGCAAACGCGGCGCACATCCGCAGGCTATTTGCGGAAGTGAAAACCGCTCTCGAAAAAGGCGAGAAGACCGGGCTCGAGCAGGCGGCGCCGGCGCCGAAGGCCGCCACGCAGAAGGTCAAGAAGCCGAAGAAGAAGCGGGGTGACAGACGAAATAGGAGCTCGACAACCCCGGAGCCCCGTCAGCCGCTACTAAGCCCCGGCTGGTGAGGTACTCCAGATGCGCGAGCACCGATAGCGCCGCGGCGGCCTTCAGATCGGCGTCGAGGTCGCCGTAGATCTTGGCGACGATGCGCGGGATGGTGGAGACCCCGTCCTCGAGGCAGGTGAGAATCGTCTGCTCCCGCCATTGGCGATGCATGATATAGGCCCTGACCACCCGTTGCGGGGTCTGGACGCGGCCGCCATGGGCCGGCAGGAAGACCTTGTCGTACCGGTGGAGCAGCTTCTCCAATGAGACAAGGAATTTCGCCAGGCTGCCTTCGGGCGGCGCGATCACGGTCGTGTTCCACCCCATCACGTGATCGCCGGTGAAGACGGTGCGCTGTCCGACCAGCGCAAAGCAGAGATGGTCCGGCGAGTGACCGGGCGTGTGCAGCACGTCAAGCGCAATGCCGCCCGCCTTGACCACGTCCCCGTCCTCAAGCGTCCGGTCGGGCTGGAAGGCAGGATCGACGAAGGCTTTGCCGAGACCGGGCGCTCCGGCACCGCGCTCGGAGCCGGTCGGGCCGAAGCTCAAGACGTCTCCACCGACAAGCGCCTGCAAGGGCCGCGCGCCGTCGCAATGGTCGCGATGGCTGTGGGTGATGAGGATATGCGTGACGCGCTCGCCCCGCGTGGCATCGGCAATTGCAGCCAGATGGCTGTCGTTTGCCGGCCCCGGATCGATGACGACCAAGCGACCCCGGCCGACGAGATAAGTGTTGGTGCCGAGGAACGTGTATGGGCCCGGATTGTTGGCGACGATGCGGCGAACCTGCGGCGCGACTTCCTCGGCTACGCCGTAGTCGACATCAACGCTGCGATTGAAGGCAAGCTCTGCCGACATGGCCTCGGACTGCAGGTTTCTGGGCGAACCGCGCGCGAATCCTAGCAAACACGGAGCAAACGGCAGCGCCGCCCGCGCGACAAGCTTAATCTGCGGGGGCAATTGGCGCAAAATGTGGCCTTTGCTGAGCAAAGACTTAGGTCCCGGGGACTTTAGAAGCCATTGCTCAAAAAATTGGTCGGAGTGGCAGGATTTGAACCTGCGACCTAGGAGGTTGCAACTCGGCAGGGATAAGGTGCCCCCATTGAGCCCAATTGGATCGATGATAGTGACACCTTTTTTTGTCAGCCTTCCCTGATCGTCATCGTGGTTGTTGGGATTGGGTTGCCATCCTCGTATTCGCCCGCTGAGGCACATTTTGCCGCGATTTGCCAAGTCGATGCGCCGACCTGCGTCACTTTCCCAAAATCACATCCCCACTGATACCCGCTCAATGATGATCGAGTTAGAAGGGCAAAGTCGTCCATTGGTTAGCGGCACTCTTCGCAGCATCGCATTGCTATGAGATTTGCACCCGCGCTGGAATCGGGGCGATGACGCCGACCAAGAGGCTCGTGTAGCCGACGCGGACGCTCTTGCAGATGGTCACGCGCTTCTATGTCCGGGTCGCCAATGGCCACAGCCGAATCGGCCCCGGCTCGGCGCTCAAGCCTTGGGGAAGGCGGAGGTTCGCCTCTAGCCATTGCGACCGGGGGCACTTGCTCGGGCCTGCGAAGCGCCTCGATGACACGCGCCCATGTCTCGCTAACTTTGCACCGTGGGCAGTTCCACGATTGATCCAAGTCATAGAACCTTAACTACCTCTGCCCGACCATATGGCTATGAAGGACGATCAGAGAAACGAAACGGAACAGGTCGGCAAAAGGCTTTCTCCCCGACCCTGTCCCTTGTGCCCTTGTGAAATGGTTGGAAAGGGGTTTGCAGATACTGATCTTTACGACTGCCCCAACTGCGGGACCATCATACAACTCAGCCACCATCGGCAAGCTCTGTCAGCGCTGCCCGAAGCTCTTGCGTGAGGCTCACACTCTGCCGCGCGCTTAGGTCTTTGAGCCGGCTCGGGATGGCAAGGATGCGGTTGCGGAACAGCTTGAGCTTCGAGGTCCATAGCGCCTCAACCTCGGCAGCCTCGACGAGCTCACCGGCAAGCTGCTTCGCCTTCGCCTCGGTCAAGGTTGCTTGCGCTTCGGCGAGCTTGCCGCGCGGTCGCCTGCTTGATCGCGCCTTCACCTCCTTAGCTGGTGGCCAGCTTGCGGAGGTAATTACAGTACGCGGTCACGCTCGGCTCAAGAGGTATCGGCCCCTTGCCTTCGCCGGGACAATCAACTCGCGCTTCACCAAGACGGAAAGCGCCTCCCGCGAGACGCCCAAGAGGCCGCAAAACTCGCCGCTCGTCAGGGTGTCATCCATGCCGATAAGCCTAAATAACTGTTTCCCTTTGGGAAGGAGTTTTTTCAGCGCATGGTAGGATATGTTGCCCATGGAGCAACCACTTGCACTCACCGCAAGTCAGCGCCGTCAGCCCGATGTCGCGGGGTCGGGCCGAGAAACTGAAAGGAACTGGGAATACCAGCCCCTTTTTTACCCAGTTCTCAGTAACCGCAAGTCCAAATCCAGCCAGCGGGGGTCCACAACCAACATGGACCTATGCCATAGCCCCACCAGCGACCGTGCCACCAGTGCCCGCCATGACGACCGGCCCAGTGACCGCCACGACCGGCCCAGTGACCCCCCACGACCGCCCCAGTGACCGCCACGACCGCCCCAGTGACCGCCACGACCGGCCCAGTGCATGCCATGACCGTCCCTGTGACCGCCGTGACCACCATGACCGCCGTGTCCGTGCCCAGCGAACGCTGTTAATGGAAACAACAAAGCAGCCGCTGCGGGTCGCCCCTCGTTTCGTGGGCGGTGTCGCTACGAGTATTTCGGAGCAACACGCCTAAGTCATTGAGTGTCCCACAGGAAATAGTGGTCGGAGTGGGGAGATTTGAACTCCCGACCCCCTCGTCCCGAACGAGGTGCTTCATCGTGTGCTCCTATGATTTTTAGCCGGTTGCCTTGCGTTTCGCCCCGGCATGTTCCTGATCGGTTCGGATGTATCTGGGGCGTTTCTGGCGCGGTGCGCAGATGTTCGCCACCGCTTCTTCCTGGTAGTCGGGATGGTGGTGTCCGTAGTTTTTGATCAGCGTCTCGACACCCATGCCGAGATAGTCAGCGGCGAACCATGGGTTGGTCCCTGCTTGCATCAACCACGTCGCGGCGGTGTGCCGCAGCGTGTGACGGACCACTTCCGCGTCTAGCCCCGCTTCGCTTCGCGCGCTTTCCCAAGCTGTGCGCACAGACTTCACCGGCCTTCCGTTCCACTCGACGATGAAGTTCCGCGAGACGCCGAGGCGCACCCACCGGCGCATTTGCGCGAGAAGGCGGTCGGGGAGGCGCGCCGTCGGCCTATCCTTCTTCTTTTGGCTCTTGGTCAGCCGTGCGCGCGGCGGCTTGCGATAGAACAGACCGGCCTCGAGATCGACGTAACCATGACCTAAGGTCGGGCGCACGGCGGCTCCGCAGATCGCACCGGCCCGCGTCCCGGTATAGAG
>JBARKP010000035.1:0-2442 GCA_049801475.1 Methyloceanibacter sp. | reverse complement strand
CGGGAACGGGAAACCATAATAAACCGATTGCGAACGCCTACGTCCAATCAGCTGGGGAGTGGTTGCGTGATGCCTCAGTCGCTTACATCTCAATCATTGACGTCTGAATCGTTACTCGATCGCTTTGATCTCTCAGCCGATGACCTGGCTCTCCTCAAGGAGTGCGGCCGCGTGATCGGCGACAAGATCGACGGCGTCGTGGATCGCTTCTACGAGTGGCTCGGCGAGCAGCCAGAATTCAACGTGTTCTTCAGCAGCAAAGACACGGTGGAGCGCGTCAAGTTTCTTCAATGGCGTCGTGGACCAGCGCTACGTCGATTATCGCGTTCACATCGGCGAGATCCACGCCCAGCGCGATATGCCGAATCTCATCTATTTTGCAGCCATGCTTCGCTTCCAGCTCCTGTTCATGGAGGAGCTCATGGCAAGCGAGCTTGCTGCGCATGGTGGCGGCTATGGTGGTGGCGGTGGTGGTGGCCATCCCAGCGCAATGGCGCGCGGTGGCGGCAACTTCACCGGCCGCGCCTATAGCGGTCCCCGATCTTATGCAAGCCGCAACTTTGATCGCGCGGGACCACGAGGTGACCGTTTCGCGCGCGGCGATCGTGGCCGATTCGTAGAGCGTCATGATCGCGGCGAGCGGTTCGAGCACCGCCGCTTCGCGGAGCGCGGGCACGACTTTGACCGCTTCCATCATCGTCATCGGGTATTCGTCAATGGCGTGTGGGTGTGGGATTGGTGGCCCGACTATTACGCCTATAACGATTGCTGGTGGCTGCGCCGACAGGCCGTCATCACCGGGAGCCCCTATTGGTGGTCCCGGTATCAAGCCTGCGTCGGGTACTACTAAGCCCTGCCTAGCTTGAGAGCCGCAAGAAATCTGGCGGCGGACTGAACCCGAAACGCCGACCCGCCTCTCGTGGGTCGGCGTTTTTAGTGCCTTCGCTACGCGCGGGCTTTAGACTTCCTGCATGGAGAGCGAGGTTTCATCCTCGGCGATGCAACGCCTGCTTGGCGTCAACAAGGTCGCGCTCAATGACCTCGCCAAGCGCAACATCGTGGTCCGTGGCGAACGCAAGGGCACCTATGCCGTGGAAGCCTCGGTCGGCGGCTATTGCCACCACCTTCGCGATATGGCCGCTGGCAGGGGCGGTGAGGACGCCACTGGCCCGTGCACGTCTTGGGCAGGCGCAGGTCGACCTTGCCGAAGCCAAGGCGGCGCAGATACGTGGTGAGACCGTTCCCGTGGCAGAGGTCGAGACCTCCTGGCGCACCAAGCCAAGGCGTTCCGCAACCGCGTGCTTGCCGTCCCGGCACGCGTCAAAGACCTATCGGCTCGGCAGAGCGTGACGCTGACGCAAGAGCTACGGGATGCTCTGGAGGAGCTTGCCAATGCCTAAATCAGAACAGCTTGCTGACAAACAATTCCCTCGGCTCCAAGGCATCGTCACGGAAGTGGTCGGCGGGTTTACTGTGACTGTCTGGCTCGCGAGTAGCGACGACTCAATTGAGGCCCTCACCCTCATCACGGACGAGCCGAGCGCATCGGCCGATGCGGCGGTCAATTTAGTCAGGAAGCTCGCAAAGGATCGAGGTATCTCCGGTGACCGGATTGATCTGAGGTTCCGTCTAACGACCGTTGTTGCCGCCCCTAAAAACAAGCCCACGAGTTAGGGGATGGCACATCTGATGGAACTATGGGCGCGCGCTGCCGAGGCGTTGCGCCCGCCGCTGCTGGAATCCCTCTCGACATGGCTTGAGGCTCACCTACGCTTGCCGACCGAGCTTGCGGCGGAGGGCGGGCGGATCGGGGTGTGGCCCACACAGAAGGGCATCGCCAACGCGCTCAATGCTGGGATAGGCTCGCGGCGAAAGGCGCGGCGTCTCCGCTTATGGCCGATGTCTTTGCTCGACGCGCCTGCCTCGGTTCGCATTTGGATAAAAAGGGACCGTATGACCAGATCAAATGGGCGAGGGCGCGCCGCAGCCCGAGAATTTGTTAGACTGACGGCATGAAAATGCGTGCCAAAAACGCGCTGATCACACAGACCGAGTTCGGGCGCCGGGCCAATTTGAGTCCGTCACGGTTCCGGCAGCTCAAGGCCGAGGGCTTGCCATTGGTGGGCAAGCGAGTGGACTACGAGAAGGCGATCGCGTGGATCGAAGCCAACGTCGATCCGGTGCGCAAGGACAATTGGCAGGGCGCGAGCCTGAACGATCTCCGCCGCCAGCGGGAGGAGGTGCGGGTCGAGACGTCCAAGCTTGAGCTCGCCAAGGCGCGCGGCGAGTTAGTGGAGCGAGCCACGGTGCGCGCGTCATACTCGAAGGAGGGTAAGTCATGCGTCGTTTGCTTTTCAGTGCTGCGGTGATTGTGGGTGTCGTAGCGTGGGGCTTGGTGCCCGCCACGGCGACCCCGCTAGCGATTTCGGGATTTAGCAGCCA
>JBARKP010000034.1:0-61841 GCA_049801475.1 Methyloceanibacter sp. | reverse complement strand
TGACCGCTCCAAGGTTGCGCTCGACGCATCGCTCTCGACGCTTGAGAGGACCTTCGACGCTGCCGGCCAAGGCGCTGTAGCGTTCCACCGCAAAATCATCGATATCGCCCAGCGGAATGTAAATTCCGGCTTCGACCTGGCCAAGAGCTTGGCGGGCGCTAAGAACCTGTCCGAGATGATGAAGTTGCAGGCGGGCTATTGGCAGAAGCTGCTGGGCACGCTCACCTCCCAAGCCGAGGAAGTCCACGCGCTTTCGACCAAGGTGGCGGCCGACGCAGGCGAGCCGCTCAAGGAGCAGGTGAAACGCGGCGTGGATGAGCTGCGCAAGGCGAACTGAACGGCTGCGTATGGAAATACGCTACGGGCCAGTGCTGATTTAGGACCAGCCCAATTTAGGACTACCGCAATGACCGTTCCCCGTCACTGGCGCGCCGGGACCTAGCCGCTGACGGTAAAGACTACCGTCCGCTCTCTGGCTGAAACCAGACGCTTAAGCCAGACGCTTAGCGTCACGACTTGTGAGGATGACCGCGATGTTGAAGCAAACCCTTCTCGCTGCCGCCTTTTCCGCCTTGGCGCTCGGCGCTGCATTGGCTGCCGAGCCTGCTTCACTTTCCGGAGACGAGCTCCGCAAGGCGGTGAGCGGCAAGACCGTCTATCTCAGAATTTCCGGTTTCGAGCTCCCCATCCGCTATTCGCCGAGTGGCAGCATGACGGGCAGCATGGGTGTGGTCGCCGCGAGCCTTGCGCGGGGAGACGGCGCGTCCGACCGCGGCAAATGGTGGATCTCCGGCAATCAGCTCTGCCAGCGCTGGACGAGCTGGATGGAGGGAAAGTCCTATTGCTATACGCTCACCCGCCAGGGCAAAAGCGTGCACTGGTTGCGCAATGACGGACGTTCCGGCACCGCGCGGATCGATTGAAGGCTTTGTGTCGGATTTGGAATGGTGACCCCGGCAGGAGTCGCAGTCCGTCGAACATCTCAGCCGCCGAGCGCGACTTGCGCTCGAGGCCCCGCCCAACCTGCGCTCAGGAGCCAGTTGAGGGCGGATACTTTTCGACGGTAGAGCCGTTAGCGGCGCAGCAGAAAATCCAATCTTGAAGGGAGACCCCGATGCAGACCTTAGATCCACGAAATCTTGTCAACAAAAAGCAGATTAAGGCGTCGATCACGAACGCGATCGCCAAACAGATAGCTGGCTCCAATCGCGAAGAGATTGTTCTAAGAGTTGAAGAAACGTACGAGAGACTCCTTATTGGCGCGGCCATTTTTGCGCATGTCCCATCTCTCACAGCGGGCTCTGTTAGACGAGAAGTGGTCGCGAATTTGCCATCTTAGGCAGGACCCATGAGCGCGGCCGCGATCATCGAGCAGGTCAAGCCAAGCGTTGCCCCTCGGGCGCGCTGACCTATGAACTGCTCAGGAAAGCCCAATTCATCACTTTGGTCTGACCCCGTGGCAAAACGCCCGGTCCATGGGCACGGCAGAAATGATATGCCCCCCGGTGATGGGTTTCCCTCCCCATCATTGTTCCCCCCAAAAGGAACCGAAGAGGCCCCGTCTCACTCGCGATAGGATCGGGTGCTTCTAGCAGCGCCTTCGTCGGCTGGCTCCTGACTTTATTTGCCCGCGTGCTTCCGGCAATATTTGCCCGCGTGCTTCCGGCGATCCACTTCGGCTTGCGAGACCTCACGCGCATGGACCAATGCTGCCACGCAAGCGTGGGTCAGGTTGTCGCCGTGTTTGTGCATACAGTTTCGGAGGCTCCCCACTGGCTGCAGAATTTCTTATAGTCGTTCACACAATGCTGCTGCACGCTTTTGTGCACAGGCGCCGACTGCGCCGAACAGACGAAACAAAGCATCGAAACAAAGGCGATAAGCAGTCTAGGCCCATAGTCCTTCATCGACTGACCCTCCTTCAAACCATCTCGGCACCGAACGACTTGGTTGTTTTCCGTCGGTCATGAGGCTATATAAATATAACCCTACTAATCATATCTGGTTTAGGAACATATTTCGTCCAAGTGATCTCGCAAAAAGCCAAATATGCTCTCCGGGCCTTGGTCGCGCTCGCCAAAGCAGGGGACTCGCTGATGATCGGCGAGATAGCCGGCCGCAAGAATATCCCGCGGAAGTTCCTCGAGCAGATCCTCCTCGAATTGAAGCACCACGGGATCGTGCAGAGCCGGCGGGGGAAGCTTGGCGGCTATAGCCTGCTCATGCCTCCGGACCGGATCACCTTCGGCCAGGTCTTGCGCATTATCGATGGTCCCATTGCGCCGTTGCCCTGTTTGAGCCGCATCGCCTACCGGCGCTGCTCCGACTGCGCCACCGAGGAGAGTTGCGAGATCAGGCGGGTTTTCGCCCGGGTGGCAGAGTCTGCGAGAGAGGTCCTTGACCGCACCACCATCGCCGACGCCCTGGCCGACGAGTGGCTGGAGACTGGGGCCGGCAAGCAGCGCGCCAAGAGAGCATCAGCGAAAGCGCGCGCCTGACGCCCGCCGCCACGGCGCCGGTTGGAAACAATTTTCCTGCTTGAGCAGTTTTGCAGGAAGCGCGGCGCTGCCCGTCTCAAAACTATGGTATCGGTCAAACTTGCTAATCTCTATTGACCAGGTAGAGTTACGGGCATCAATAGGAGATCGCATCCATGAGGAGATTTCGAAGCACCCTAGCCGCCGGGGCGGCAATGATTTTCACACTCTTCGCGGCGGGCGCGGTGCTCGCCGACACCACCATCCTCAACGTCTCCTACGATCCGACGCGCGAGCTGTACAAGGCCGTTAACGAGGCCTTCGTGAAGGATTGGAAGGCCAAGACCGGTGAGAACGTCACCATCGAGCAATCCCATGGCGGCTCGGGCAAGCAGGCCCGCGCCGTGATCGACGGGTTGCAGGCCGATGTGGTGACGCTCGGCCTTGAGGGCGATGTCGAGGCCGTCGCCAAGGCCGGCCTGATCAAGCCCGATTGGCAGAAGCGTCTCGACTACAACTCTTCGCCTTATACCTCGACCATCGTCTTCCTGGTGCGCAAGGGGAACCCCAAGGGCATCAAGGACTGGGGTGACCTGGTCAAGGACGGCGTCCAAGTGATCACGCCCAATCCAAAGACCTCGGGCGGTGCGCGCTGGAACTATCTTGCGGCTTGGGCCTATGCCGACGAAAACTTTGGTCACGACGAGGCCAAAGACAAGGAGTTCATTAAGAAGCTCTATGGGAATGTGCCTGTGCTCGACACTGGCGCGCGCGGATCAACCACGACCTTCGCCCAGCGCGGCCTCGGCGACGTGCTGCTCGCCTGGGAGAACGAGGCGTTCTTGGCACTCGATGAGCTCGGCGCCGACAAGTTCCAGATCGTCGTGCCGTCGCTTTCCATCAAGGCGGAGCCTCCAGTCGCCATCGTCGACAAGGTAGTCGATGCCAAGGGCACGCGGAAGGTGGCGGAGGCCTATCTGCAGTTCCTCTATACGCCGGAGGCGCAGAAGATCATCGCCAAGAACTATTATCGTCCAGCGAAGCCCGAGGATGCCGATGCCAAAGACCTCGCGCGGTTTCCGAAATTGAAGCTGGTATCGATCGACGATCCGCTGTTCGGCGGGTGGGCGAAGGCGCAGCCAAAACACTTCGACGACGGCGGCATCTTCGACCAGATCTATCAGCCCAAATCGACGAATTGAGCTGACACCCATGGCCGCAGCGCGCGGCTTTGGGCTGAAACGGCCGAGCGCCATCCCGGGCTTCGGGTTGGCGCTCGGCTTTACTTTGACCTATCTCAGCCTGATCGTGCTCATCCCGCTCGCGGGGCTTGTGCTGAAATCGGCGACGCTGGGATTCATGGGGTTTTGGGAGATCGTCACCGGGCAGCGCACGCTTGCCGCGCTTCGCCTGAGTTTCGTGACCTCGTTGATCGCCGCGACCATCAATGCCGCTTTTGGTATGATCATCGCCTGGGTGCTCGTTCGCTATAGATTCCCGGGACGGCGGCTGCTCGACGCGTTCGTTGACCTCCCCTTCGCGCTGCCGACCGCCGTTGCCGGCATCGCGCTCGCGTCGGTCTATGCGCCGAACGGCTGGATCGGCAGCTGGCTGGCGCCGCTTGGCATCAAGGTGGCCTACACGCCTCTGGGTATCACCGTTGCGCTGATCTTCATCGGTCTCCCCTTCGTGGTGCGGACCGTGCAGCCGGTGCTTGAAGAGTTCGACCGCGAGCTCGAAGAGGCCTCGGCAACGCTCGGCGCCAACCGGCGCCAAACTGTCTTTCTGGTCATGCTGCCATCGCTGCTGCCCGCGATCCTCACGGGCTTCGCGCTCGCGCTCGCCCGCGCCGTCGGCGAATACGGTTCGGTAATCTTCATCGCGGGCAACCTGCCCTTCATCTCCGAGATCGCGCCGCTCCTCATCATCATCAGACTTGAGGAGTTCTCGTACCCGCAAGCGACCGCCATCGGAACGGCGATGCTGCTGATCTCGTTTGGCATCCTCCTATTCGTGCACCTAGTCCAAGCCTGGCAAAGACGAAGGTTCGGCCATGACTGATGCTGCCATCGCCCCACTCCTTGTCTCGGAGTCGCGCGGCTCCGTCGTCACCACCGAGCAGCCCTGGGTCCGGGTGACGCTGATTACGCTCGCGGTGTTGTTCCTCGTGGTGTTCCTGTTCCTGCCGCTCGCCGCCGTCTTCATTGAGGCCTTCCGGGCAGGCGTGTCGCATTACCTCGCCTCCCTCACCGAGCCCGATGCGCTTGCGGCCATCAGGCTTACGCTGCTGGTCGCCGCGATCGCTGTGCCGGCCAATATCGTGTTCGGGCTCGCTGCCTCTTGGGCCATCGCCAAATTCGAGTTCAAGGGCAAGAGCGTGTTGAATACGCTCATCGACCTGCCCTTCTCGGTTTCGCCCGTGATTTGCGGCTTGATCTATGTGCTCCTGTTCGGCGCGCAGGGCTATTTCGGCCCGTTCCTAGCACGTCACGATATCCAGATCATCTTCGCGTTGCCGGGCATCGTGCTCGCCACGATTTTCGTCACCTTTCCCTTCGTCGCCCGCGAGCTAGTGCCCTTGATGCAGGAGCAGGGGACGCAGGACGAGGAGGCCGCTCTGTCGCTCGGCGCGAGCGGCTGGAAGACCTTTTTCAAGGTGACGCTGCCTAATATCCGCTGGGCGCTGCTCTATGGCGTGGTGCTCTGCAATGCGCGCGCCATGGGCGAGTTCGGGGCGGTGTCGGTGGTGTCGGGCCATATCAGGGGCAAGACCAACACCATGCCCCTGCATGTGGAGATCCTCTACAACGAGTACAATTTTGCGGCGGCCTTCGCGGTCGCCTCGCTCCTCGCGCTGCTCGCCCTCGTCACGCTCGTGATCAAGATCACGCTGGAATGGCGCTACGCCGACCAGATCGCTGCCTCACGCCGGCGCTAGGAGAAAATCGTGGACGCTCGGGTGGTAAATGAGGTGAATTACGACGCCGCGGCTCGGGGGCCACTGCAATTGGCATCGCGTTGGGACAAACCGTTGGATGTATCGGTAGAAAACGTCGTCAGGCTTTTCGGTGCGACGCCAGCGCTGCACGGGGTCTCGCTTGCGATCGAATCCGGTGAGCTCGTGGCGCTGCTTGGACCATCTGGCTCGGGCAAGACGACGCTTCTGCGCATTCTCGCCGGTCTCGATATCCCCACCGGCGGACGCGTGATGTTTGACGGCGACGATGCGCTGACGCTGACGGTGCAAGAGCGGAACGTCGGGCTCGTGTTCCAGAACTACGCGCTCTTCCGCCACATGACGGTCCTCGACAATATCTGTTTTGGCTTGCGCGTTCGCCCGCGCGCCCGCCGCCCCAGCCGGAAAGACATCCGCAAACGCGCACTCGAACTGCTCGACCTGGTGCAGCTCTCGGGGCTCGAGAAGCGCTATCCCTCGCAGCTTTCCGGCGGCCAGCGCCAACGCGTCGCCTTTGCCAGAGCCCTTGCCATCGAGCCGCGTCTGCTCCTGCTCGACGAGCCGTTCGGGGCGCTCGACGCCAAGGTGCGAAGGGACCTCCGCCGCTGGCTGCTGGAGTTGCACAACAAGACCGGGCACACCACCGTGTTCGTCACCCACGATCAGGAAGAAGCGCTCGAGCTTGCCGACCGGGTGGTGGTGATGAGCGAAGGCAAGATTGAGCAGATCGGCACTCCTGACCAGGTCTACGACGCGCCGAACTCGCCCTTCGTGTTCTCCTTCATCGGGGAATCGAGTGCACTGCCGGTCCATGTTGAAAAGGGCAAGGTCTGGCTCGACGGAACTCCGCTCGACCTGTCCGCGGGCGACGTTCCTAGTGGTCCGGCGAATCTGTTCTTGCGGCCTCACGACATCGAGGTCGTCGACGATGAGACCGGCGCCATTTTGGGTGTGGTGTTGGTGCTCCGGCGCCACGGCGGGTTGCGCCGCGTCGATCTTGAGGTGGGCGCCAGGCGTAACCGCATGGAGATCGAGCTTCCCGCCGACCTCAGTCTCGATCTCGCTAGGACGGTCGCGTTTCGTCCCCGCCGCTTCCGGCTCTACCCGGCGGCTTCACAGACACCGCAGAGCTGATAGGGTAGGACCGCCTCAAAGCACCTTGCATTCGCTCATGTCCTTTATGGCCTTCATGGCGTCGGGCCTGCTTTTGAATGTCGCGGTGCCAACCATCATCATGGACTTGCCGTCCGGCTTTTTGCCGGTGACCGCGCATTTATGGCTTGTCGCGGCGCTCACCTTTCCGCTCCGCAAGAGCTACGGCTATCCCTGAGCCGCGGCAGCCCGAAGCGGAAGGGAACGCGTGGCGAGACTGCCGAGTTGAGAGTATGGCGTAATCATTAGGGAAGAGATCGATCATGCCAGCCAAGTCAGGAGCGCAACAGAAAGCCGCCGGGGCGGCGCTGGCCGCCAAGCGCGGCAAGACGAGCCCGAGCAAGCTCAAAGGTGCATCCAAGAGCATGTACAAATCGATGAGCGAGAGGCAGCTCGACGAATTCGCTTCTACCAAGCGCAAGGGCAAGCCCGAGCACGCGTCGAAATCGGCGACTTCGTCGCGGAAGTCTCCATCGCGGAAGTCTGCGTCCAGGAAATCGCCTTCGGCCCGGAAGAAATCGCGCTAGCGCCTGCCGCTATTGCAGCCGCACCAGCACGCTGTCGGCGGCGCCGTTCGCGTCGGTGACGGTGAGGCGCACGAAGCCCGGTCCTTCCGGCTCGAAGAAGAGGCTTCGGCCGTTCCGCTTGGCGTCGAGTGGCATGCCGTTGAGCAGCACCGTCAAGGGTGGCGTGCCACCCGCAATCTTGATGGGAAGGGGATCGGGCTCGTCGCCTGCAAGAGACGACAACTCAAGGCTCGCCCCGTTCGGCGGAAACACGATATGCACGGGCGGCGTCAGCCCTGAAGCCGCGACCGCATTGGGGGCGAAGCGCTGAAGCGGCGGGGGCAGCTTGGCCGTCGTTGCGATCAGGGCGCCCGGCGGCGGCGGCGGTAGGATCTCGAGCGGCTGCGATCCCCTGGCAAAGGCATCGAACAGGATCGGCGCGGCCGCGGTCCGCCCGGCAAGCCCGGTGACCGGAGCGCCGTCTGGGCGACCCACCCAGACGCCGATCGTGCGCCTCCCGTCGAACCCGACCGCCCAGGCATCTCGATAGCCGTAGCTCGTGCCGGTCTTGAAGGCGATGCGGCCGCCCGCGGCGTTCTCCGGAGGGGGCGTGCCCTGCAGGATCTTGGCGACGTACCAGGCGGCCACAGGTTCGAGCAGCCGCTTGGCCGGAAGCCTTGCAGCGTCGAGCTGCTCCAGGAGCGGCTGGACGGTGCCCTGCCGCGCAAGTCCGGTATAGAGCATGGTAAGGTCGGCAAGCCTGATGCCGACGCCGCCAAGGCCAAGTGCCAGCCCCGGGGCCTCGCGCCTCGGCAGCATCAGGCTCGCCCCCGTCTCGCCAAGTCTCGCCACGAGGCGGCTCGGGCCCACCTCTTCGAGCACGGCGACGGCGGGCACGTTCAAGGATTGCTGGAGCGCGCGGCGGATGGTGACCGTGCCCTGGAAGGTTAGGTCGAAATTCTCTGGCGCATAGCTGCCATAGCGCACCGGCCGGTCCTCGATGAGAGTGTCGGGATGGATCAATCCATCCTCGAAGCCGAGGCCGTAGATGAAGGGCTTGAGCGCCGATCCGGGCGACCGCACCGCCTTGGTCAGGTCGACTTGGCCCGCGCGGCGCTCGTCGAAATAGTCTGGCGACCCCACGCGGGCCAGCACCTCGCCGGTCGCGTTATCTACCACCATGATCGCTACTGACATGTCGAGCCCAAGCCCTTTCGCGCGGTCGCGTGCAAGCTCTTCCAGGGTCCTCTGCAGGGCGCCATCGATGGTCAGCCAATGCTCTCGCTCGTTTGGTCCAATGACCATCGCATCGCCGGCGGCGTGGGGCGCGAGCATCGGCATTTGCTTGCGCGAATCCGGCACGGGCTCCTGCTTGGCGCGTGCAATCTCAGCGGCACTGAACAGGCCATAACGCGCCATGCGGTTGAGCACACGGTCGCGCGCGCGCTTTGCCGCGTCGTGCGACCGGTCGGGGCGCCGCAGCTCCGGCGATTGGGGCAACGCGACGAGGAGCGCAGCTTCGCCGAGTGTGAGCCGGCGCGGCTCCTTGCCGAAATAGGCGAGCGAGGCGGCCCTGATGCCTTCGAGATTGCCGCCATAGGGCGCGAGCGTCAGATAGAGCGCAAGGATCTCGTCCTTGCTGAGCGCGCGTTCGAGCTCAATCGCGCGGACCGCTTCCCTGACCTTCACGTACGGGGACCGCTCGCGCCGCGGTTCGAGCAGGCGGGCCACCTGCATGGTGATGGTCGAGCCGCCCGAGACGATGTGCCCATGGGTGAAAAGTTGCAGGGCCGCCCGTCCGAACGCGAGCGGATCGACGCCCGGGTGCTGCCAGAACCGTCTGTCCTCATAGGCGAAAAGCACATCGAGGTAACGCGGATCCACTTGGGTGCGGGTAGCAGGTAGCCGCCAGCGGCCTTCACTCGTGGTGTAGGACCGGAGCAGGCGGCCGTTGCGGTCGAGCACGGTCTTGGACAGCTCGAGGCCGCGGCCGAGCGGCGCCGGTCCGAACGCATCGATCAGCCCCCAGACGGCGCCGGCGGTAGCGGACGCAATGCAAAGCACTGCAACCGCCGCGTAGATAGCACGTCTTCTCCACGCGTACGGTCCATTCCCTCCAACCTGGCGGGTTGCGGAGGGGGGTGCGTCTTGCGCGTCGGCATCGCTTCCGGGGTAGAGCTGCAACCCAGCCTCCCCAGCAAGGGGGGAGGTGGCATCCGCTGCCGGTAGGTCCTCATTCATTTCGCGGACTGCACGCTGACCGTTCCGGTGCCGGTGCGGCCGAAGCGGTCGGGACGGTACATGTCCTCAACCTCCGCCTGCGGTAGCACATACTCTCCCGGCGAGACCGCGCGCACCACGTAGGCGACGGTGAATACGGACGGGTCACCGCTATTGCGGTCGAAGGCCGCCGCGAAGCGGTCGTCGCGGAATTCCGTATGCGCTGGCGTCGCCCCGTTCTCGATCCAGGAAAGCGCGTCCGTATCGCCTGAAGAGACAAGTTCGGGATTGTCGATCTCAAAGCCAGCCGGCACATAATCGATGAGCGCAACTCTTGCAAATTGCGGTTGCGGCTCGGTGACTTTGAGCACAACCACGAAGCGCTGATTCTGCTTCGCGTGAGCAAGATCGGCGTTCGCTCCGTCCAGGCCATGGAAGCTCCGTTCGATGGCAAAGCCATGATCGGCGGCGGGCTCCGGCGTCTTCGGCGCGCCACTCACGCTGACCACGGTATCAACCGGCACGTCCCCGGTATTGGTCACCGTAACCGCGCTCTCTTCGATGTCCGCCTGATCGTAGGTGCCGTAAAACGGTCCCACCTGCGCGCCGTCATTGACGTCGAGGCTGACATTCTGCTTACCGAGTGCGCGCGCGGCGAGCACGAGCCACGCGTCCTCTTGCGTCGAGGTGCGCGTCACGAGATTGCGGGCGGCATCGACGCGCGCCGTGGCGCTGATGAGGATCGGCTTTGGCGCATCGCCTTCCACGGCGAGCGTCACCACCAACGCGGCGTCGCGCAAGGACGAGCCGTAGTCGGTGCGGCCGATCTCGAAGGCCGGCTGCGTCGGCAATGCGCTGAGAGCGATGTCGAACACCTTCTCGGCCCGGATCCTGTCGCCGAGCATGGCGAGCGCAGCACCAATCTCCGCCTTCGCCGTCGCGGTCTTCAGATCGTTGATCTTGGCGTCGGCGATGTAGCGAACATCGCCCACCGGCGCCGTCCCGTTGCGCGCGAGCACATAGAGCGCGTAGGCGAGCGCCAGGCCCCCGTCGGTGGAGGCCTCCGGTGCCGTGCTCACATAATTGCGCAAGCGGTCGAGCGCGAGCCTGAAGGCTTCGTCCGGAACCGCGAATCCGCGCGCCCGCGCCCGCGTGAGAAAGTCCGTCACATAGGCGTCGAGCCAGGCGTCCTCGCCCCCCGGCGCCCAAAGCCCGAAGGTACCCTCCGCGCCCTGGCGGGCGAGCACCGTCTCGATGGCATCGGCGATACGCTGATCGATGCCGGTATCGACCGCAAGGTGCAGGTTGACTGAGAGCTCATTGGCGTAGAGCAGCGGCAGGGCGCGGCTCACAATCTGCTCGGTGCAGCCGAGCGGATAGCGGTCGAGCGCGGCAAGCAGGCTCGCCACGTCGAGCGCCGCCGAAGGCGTGACCGAAAACGCGAGACTACCCGTGCCGGGAACGAGGTCGGCGAAGATGTCGCCGGTGAGCGTGAGGCTCTGGCCGGGCTGCAGCGGCTTCACCGTGCGGCGTGCGAGGATCTCAGTCGCCGGCTTCACGGCAAGCGCGTATTGGCGTTCGAGCGCAAAGCCGCCGGGGCCCGTGACGTTCACCGTCACCGTGCCGGAGCCAACGCCCGAGGCCGCGATGGGCAAGCTCATGCCGCCACGCTTCTTGGCGTCGACGGTGATGGTCTTCGTGGCCTCGGCGAGGCTGAGCGGTCCGTCCGCGCCGACCGCCACGCGATAGTCGCCGGTCTCGCCCTCGACATTGTCGAGGTCGAGCCGGATCGTGCTCTTGTCTCCCATCAACAGGAAGCGCGGCAGCGTGGCGGTGACCACGACCGGGTCGCGCACCACCACATCAGCGGTTGCGTGGCCGACTTTGTCCTTGCTCCAAACGACCGCGGTCACCCGCACGGTGCCGGCAAAGGCGGGAATCTCGAAGCGCGTCTCGGCGGTACCGTCGGGGCCGACGCTGACGATGCCGGAATAGAGCGCGAGCGGTGCCTGCGTTGGGGGGCTACCCTTCAACTCTTCGCCGCCGCTGTCGCCGCCGGAGCGGATCGTGCCCTTGGTGCCTTGCATGCCGTCGATCAGCTGGCCGTAAAGGTCGCGGACCTCGGCGAAAAGCTTGCGCTGGCCGAGATAATAGTCCTCTGGCGCCGGCGCCTTGTAGTTGGTGAGATTGAGGATGCCAACATCCACGGCCGACACCACGAGGCGGGCCTCGGCGCCGGGGGTGAGCCCGGCGAGCTTGATCGGCACGCGAAGCGTCGTCTCGGGGCGGATGTGCTCGGGCAGGTCCATGCCGACCCCCAGCGTGTGCGCCGCCTTGTCGATTGCGAACCACTCAACACCGATCGCGCGCCCAGGCATGCGCTTCGCCTCGATGTCGAGCGGGCGCCGCAAGGTAGCGAGCACATAGGCGCCGGTGCCCCAGTCTTCTCCCACGGTCAACGGCAGCTTGGCGACGCCAGCCTCGACATCCGCCGTCGTGGTGGTGAAGAGCTTGTCGCCCATGACGGCAAGCGTCACCTTGCCGGCGGTGCGCGCCGTGACCGCCACGGTCATGCTGTCGCCGGGCTTATATTCTGGCTTGTCGAGGGCGATCTCGAGCACGTCCGGCGTGTCGGCGCTTGCCTCGGCATACCAGCCGGAGTCGAAGCCGACCTCGGTTTCCGGCCCTTGGGGCTCGGCACTCGTGACCTCGAGCCGGTAGCGGCCCCAGGTCACCGGCACGGCGATGCGGCCAGGCTGGTCGGGGGCCACGTCCACGCTGCCGTCGGCGACGCGGCGCGTCACCTTGACGGGCTCGTACTGCCAATAGCCTTCGCTGCGGTACCATTGATATTTGGACTCCACGTGGAGCAGCTGCCAGTGCAGCCCCGTCTTGGTCATGGGCTTGCCGTCGGGCGCGACCATGACGACGTCGAAGCTGGCGGTATCCGACTCGCCGAGCGATTTGCCGCTGAATAGGGGCTTCGCCCCGATCATGGGGGCGCTAGGCGTGACCGGAAGCGTAAGCTTGCGCTCGACCGCCCGGCCGCCCGGCTCGGCCATGCGCACGACGATCTCCGCTTCCTGCGGTCGCGTCGAGGCCGGCACCTTGGCGAGGCTCGCGGTGAAAGTCGCTTTGCCCGCGGCATCGGTCTCCGGCAAGTCCGCCAGCGGAATGGTGTCCGCCTCGTCCTCGCTCTCGCTATCATCCTCGTTGAGGCCGAACACATAGCCGGCATAGCCCGGGCGCTCCGAGGCCTTGGCGATACGTATCTCGCCGTCGAGTTCGAGACCTGACGCCGGCGCCCCGTAGAGGAAGCGCCCATCCAGGCTGACCTTGGCGGGTGTCGTGGGCGAGATGCTGGTCGCGGTGGTGGCGAGGTCGAATTCGAGCCGATCCGGGACGTAGTCCTCGATGAGGAAGCTCGCCTCGCCGATGGCCGGGCGCTTCGGGTCGGTGTAGGCGGCAACGCGCCAGGTTCCCGTCGGCGCTGAGGAGATGATCAGCACGTCGAGGAAGCGGCCACCGATCCCCTGATCGGGAACGACGCTGCGGCGATACTCCACCCCGTCGGAGCGTGTGATCACGAGCGTGAGCGGCACGTTTGGAACGGCGATGCTTTCGGAGTCGCGGAGCAGCGTCGTCACATGCACCGTCTCGCCCGTACGGTAGACGCCGCGCTCGGTGAAGACGAAGGCGTCGAGGCCGGCGGGAGCGACGCGCCCAGCGACGCCGCGGTCGGTGAGATCGAAGGCGGACTGCTTCAGGTTCAAAAAGGCGTAGTCGCCTTGAGGTCCCGAAGCCACCAGCATGGCGGGCGAAAGCCCGCCTTCGCCACGCGTGAGTCCCGCGTCGAAGGCCGCAGAACCGCTCGCATCGGTGGTCTTGGTGGCGAGAACCTCGTTGTTGCGCGCGAGCAACCTGAGCTCGACGTCGCCGACCGGCCCGGTAGTGGCGAGCGAATTGACGAAGGCGTGGATGCCGTCGCTGCCGGAATAGGCCGTGAGCCCGAGATCGGAGACGATGAACCACTGAGTGGCCCGCTCGCCATAGTCCGCCTCGTTGACATTGGCCGGCACCGCGGCAAGCACGTAGACGCCCGGTTCCAGCGTGGGGATCGCCTCAGTCACTGGAAAGTCGGTGGTGATCTCGGCATTGAGCTCCTTCTCGACCTTGAGCTCCCCGGTCCAAACCTTCTGCCCCTTTTGATCGGCGATGTCGTTCAGCGTGTAGCCGTACAGATTGCGTTCGAAATCCCCGCCGAGCACCGTGTCGATCAGGCTGCGGTCGCCGATTCGATAGATCGACACCTTGACCCCGTCGGTATTGACCGTGACGAGGGGGATGCCCTGCTGGCCCGTCTTCGGCAGCACATAGGCCTTGCCGGAAAGCCGCACGAAGGGGCTGCGGTCGCGCACATAGATGTTGAAATCGGCGGTCTTGAGCAGGTCTTCGCCGACCGTGGAGGGAAGGCCTTGGCGAAGCTTGATGGCGTAGCTCTCGCCGTGCTTCAGCCCTTCGACGCAAAGCTGCTGATCGTCGACCGAGAGCGCCGGCTTGTCTTGGCCGGCCACGGCGACGAAGGGCGAAAAATCAATACGTTTCGGCAGGCTCTCCGAGAACTGGAAGCAGGCCCGTGGCGATGCCGCATCGGAATCGACGCTGTAGTTGGAGACGCGGAAGCCATACTTCTCGCGCAGGCTATCATAGGTAGTTTTGAGCTCGGGCGTCTCGTGCAGCTTGAGCGCCAAGGAGAGCGCATTCAGCGCTGGGCGCCAGTCGTCGCGTTTGCCATAGGCGCTCGCAAGCATAATGAGGGCATCGGCCTCATCGTTGGCGTTGGTCGCGCCCCGATAGGCGATATAGGCAGCCGTCGTCGCCCGCTCGTAGCGCGCGCTGCCGTCGTCCTCGTCGCTTTTCGGGATCTTGAGCCAGAGATCGGCGAGTCGGCGCCAGGCGTGCACGTCGGTCGGCGCGACCGTCACAATCTGGACGTAGAGATCGGCGGCGCTGTCGAGATCGCTTTTCTTGAGAGCCGCGTCGGCGTCCTTCTTGAGCGCGATGACCGGCTTCTCGACGGTCCCCGCCTCATCCTTCAGGTCTGCCTGAAGCTTGATCGCGGCGTCGTCGAGCGAGGCGTCTTGGAAAGTCTTTTCGGCGGCTTGGGCGGGGGCGGTGACAAGAACAAGCAACGCGGCGATGAGGCCAACGCGGAAGCGTGCAGTCATTGATTTCCTCCCGGCCCGCCCTCGGCGCGGCGGGACCTGACCCCTAATGTAGTGGCGCTCTGTGACAGAAGCGAGAGGGAGGGACCGTCAGTCGGCGGAGCTCCGGGTCATTCCAGCCGGGCCGAGCACGAGCCTGCATAAGCTGGGCGAAGGGCTTTCCCGCCGCATCCTGCATCAGCGCCTCGGTGATCTCATAGCCGCCGCCCGAATAGTGATAGGCGCTGCCGGGGATTGCGATCACGGCGATGGGGGCGGAGTTGGCGAGGGAGCGCCATCCAGCACCTGGGTCAGCGCCGGGATCGGCCGACCCACCGCATAGCCGAGGAAGCCCGGCACGCCTATGCCGCCGGTCATACTGAGCAGGCCGCGCAAGGTGACCTTATGTGTCGCGTCGAACGGGTTGCTCGGGACGCGCCAAGCGGTAAGCGCGTTGTTCACACTGACGCATGGCGCCGAGGGCTGCGACGAATTTCGAGAGCGAGGCTGCCTGATAGAGCGTGTCTGGGTGGCGTCCTCGCCATAGACGCGGGCGAAAGCGATGCTACCCTTGTCGATGAACGCGATGCTCACCGAGGGGATGTTGAGCAGGGCGAGGGCCTCGTCGAGCGAGCCCTGCTTTTGGCTGCCTTGCACGACGACCGCCAGATCGCTCTCGATCGCGTCGGCGTGGGCCGCCATCACGGATGCGCTTGCCATGAGAGCCATGGCGGCGGCCACAAGCAGCGTCGCCAGAAGGTGCACGCGCCCTCTCAGCATCGGCTTCGTCATCCCCTCTGCCCGCATGTCATGCAGCGTTTCGGCTTTCCCGGGCGAGCGCCGCGATTTGATCCCGCACCCAGCTGTGACACTCGTCGCGGTCATAGCTTGAATGCCAAAGCAGCCGCACGCGAAGAAAGGTCTCCCCGAGCGGCTGGGCCACGCGCAGAAGCGGGAACTGCCGCTCCAGGATCAGCGCCAAAGAGTGAGGAAGCGTGAGCAGGGCGTCGCTGTTGAGCGTGAGCAGCAGCCCCGCGAGCACCGAGGAAACGCGGGCGGAAATAGCGCAAGCAAGCCTCATCTTGGCTAGCTCGCGGTCGAGCAGCTCAATAGTGGGGAGCGCGTTCACGGCGATATGGTCGCTTGCGGCGAAAGCGTCTGCTCGCACCTCGTGCGCGCCCAAGGGATGCCCGGAACGGGCGAGCGTTGCAAGGTGGTCGTCATACAGCTTGAGCACGTGGATGTCCGGCGCCGGCAGCGGCATCGATTCGATGTCGATGGCGAAATGACAGCGTCCCTGGCGGAGCGCGTCGATGACCTCTTGGCCTTGGCCGGGCATCCAGCCGACGCGCACCGAGGGCGCAATCTGTTCCAGCCGCAGCCTGAGCGGCTGCACCAGGACAAGCTCGCCGACCTCGCTTGCGGCAACGGCGAAGTCGCGCTCGGTCTCCGAGGGGTCGAAGAACTTCGCTGGCCTAAGCAGGCTCTCCATGCCGGCGAGAATGACGTGGACGGTGGGGGCGAGCTCAAGCGCCTTCGCCGTCGGCACGAGACGCTGGCCGGCGCGCACGAAAAGCTCATCGGCGAAGATTTCGCGAAGCTTGGCAAGGGCGTGGCTGATGGCAGAGGCGCTCCGCCCAAGGCGCTCGGCGGCCCGCGTGACGCTCGCATCGACGAGCAAAGCGTCGAGGATGACGAGGAGGTTGGCGTCGACCTCTTTCAGATGCATGAATCGGAATAATTCTGCTGAAAAGATTTCACTACGTGCATGTTAGCCGCTGAGCTATGGTTTCTGCAAGGATTCCGGCTAGCAAGGCGCTTCCTCATTCCCAACCTTGCGGCGTCCGAGGGGTCCTAAACGCGGACAAGACCCGGTCCTCGTTGGGGCGCCAGACCCGCCCCAAGGCGCGCTTCGCAACTGTATCGGCTCGGTGGCGACAGATGCAGGCGGCGGCATCGTCGCGGCGTCGGCGCCGAAGGGCGGGCTCATCACTTATTGGGACGTGAGCGCCAGGCGCTTTCTCGGGGCTAGCGAGCTGAGTGACGGTTGTGGCATCGCTCACGCGGGCTTCCTGTTGACGAGCGGCCCAGGGATGGCTGGTCGAGGCCGACGCTTTGGACATCCAGGACGCTGAGCGGCGCTCGTCCCCTTACGAATGGGACAATCACGCTATTCTCGTGAGGTAGAACCTGACTTTCTTTCCCGGCATCGACACGCCGCCTTTCCCGGCATCGACACGCCGCGGGCCTATTCTCACCTTATTTCTCGGCGTAATCTTCGCCGCGTGTCGCGTCATGGCCGGCGTCGCTGCGGCCATTCACGTCTTCCAATTTGGCTCCTACATAAGACGTGAATGCGCGGGGCATTACTCCCGGCATGATAGAGCCATACCTGGTCTCGCTCTTGGGGCGGATTGAGCCTGATGCGAATGAAACTGCTCCTCAAGATCCTTGGCGGCGTGGTCGCGCTCTTGGTGCTCGCGCTCGTCGCCGTCAATGTCCTCATCTCTGCCGACGCGGTGCGCGACCGGGTGGCGGCGCGCGTCAAGGAACAGAGCGGTCGCGACCTGAAGGTGAACGGCATCACCTTGCTTCTGCTCCTGCCAAACCCCCATATCGTGCTCACCGACGCCGAGATCAACGATCCCTCCAACCGGGCCGGTGCCGATCTGAAGATCGCAAGACTTGCGCTCGACGTGAGCTTCCTCCAGCTATTTAGCCGTCAGGTCGACGCCGATCGCGTCGTCATGGAGCGGCCAGTGCTGACGGTGCGGCTTGCACCTCAATCCGGCGGAGCCGAGCGCCAGGGCGATGCGGGCGAGGCTCCAGGCAAGCGTGCCGCAGCGGTGCGCCCAAGCTTTATCGCCGCGGACGCCGGAGGTGGCTCCCCGCGCCGGGACATCATGCTGAACGACGTGCGCATCGAGGACGGCACCGTGCGCATCCTCTATGACGTCAACGGCGCCGAGCGGCGCGTCGAGCATATCGATGCCGCCTTGAGCCTTCCGCATCTCGTCGATCCGCTCACCGCGAAGGGCGACTTTGATTGGAAAGGCGTGCGCGTAGGCTTCGACCTCAAGCTGACGTCGCCGGCCGATCTCGACACACGCTCCGCAAGGCTCAACCTTGCCCTCGATACGGAAGCCATCGATGCCACCTTTGCGGGCAACATCGCGACGAAGCCCGGCTTCAGCGTGGAAGGCGACTTGACCGCGAAGTCGCAATCGGTGCCCTCGGTCTTGGCTTGGATGCGCAAGGAGCCCCCGTCGGCCACCGCCCTCGGCAGCGGCGAGCTTTCCAGCCATTTGGCGTGGCAGGCGGGCGAGATCTCCTTCACGCAGGCTCGCTTTGCGCTTAGCCATGGGACCGGCCAAGGCCAGGCGGTGGTCACGCTGAAGAGCCCAAGACCTCATGTCCGCGCCGCGCTCGCCATCGAGACCCTCAATCTCGATCCGTTCCTGTCCGCGGAGACGAAGCCTGCTCCTTCTGCGGGAGAGGCCGGTCCGCCAGCGTCCGGGGAGGAGGGGACAGCGGCGGCAGAGTCCTCTTCGCCCGCCAAGACCGAGACTGCCCATCCCAAGAATTCCCTCGCGAAGCCCGAAGGGGATGGTGCGGCGACGCAAGTGCCAGACGCTCCCGCCGCGCCCCCATCTGCGGCAGCCACGTCCGCCGATGCGCCGAACGTGGTGCCCGCAGCCTTCGATGCCGACGTGAATGTAAATGTGCGCGAAACAAAGGTGGCGCGCCTCGCCATTGGCCCAACTTCGCTTGGCTTGAGCCTTCGCGACGGCGTGCTCGATGCCACTTTGGGCGGCATGCAGCTCTATGATGGGCAGGGTAGCGGCAAGTTCACCCTCGATGCCGCGAAGCCCGTCCCGAGCTTTTCCGGCAATTTGGTTCTCGACGGCGTCTCGGCCAAGCCGCTGCTCGACGCCGTTGCCGGTTTCAACTTGCTGTCCGGCCGCGGCAAGGTTGAGCTTCAGCTCAACGGCATTGGCATGACCGGCGACGAGATCAAGCATTCGCTGACGGGCCACGGCAGCATCGCCATCGACGACGGTTCGATCGAAGGCATCAATTTGACGGAGCTCATCGCCGGCATAGGCGCGGGCCAGATGCGGGATCTCGAGCAGGGACCGGGTGCCAAGACCGCTTTCAGCGCCCTTGGCGGCACCTTCACCATCGCGAGCGGCGTGGCTGAGTCCCACGATCTTGAGATGACGAGCCCGCTCCTCCAGGTCACGGGGCGGGGAACCGTCGACATGGTGACGGGAAGCCTCGACTTCCTGACCCAGCCGCAGATCGTGGCGGGACCAGAAGGCAAGGGCGGAGCCAACACTTTTGCCGGCCTTACCATTCCGGTCCGCATTGAAGGGCCGTTCGCCCATCCTACCTTCAAGCCGGAAATCAAGGGCATGTTCGCCACCCCCGAGCAGGCGTCGAAGACGGTCAAGCAGATCGGCGACGCCCTCCAGAAGAAGTTCAAGGGAAAGCCGGCGGGCGAGGCGATCGGCCGCCTCTTGGGCTCGATCCGCATTGGGAAAGACCGCGACGAAGCCGGGGGCGAGCCGGGTGGCGAGCCTCCTGCCGCCGGCAGACCGAGCCCGCATGCCGAAAAGGCGGCACCGCCCGCCGCTTCCGACGAAGCTCCGTCGCCAAAGAGCGACGAGCCGGAGGACCCCGACCTCAACAATATCCTGCGCTGAAGTCGCCAGGTCTGAGCCGCAACCGGGGAAGACCCGGCCTTTGCGCAGGTTCCACAGACCTCGGTGCGCAGCGCGAAATTTTAACCCGCGCGGAGTAACTGAGAGAGTTGCGAGGGATTGGAACGCGTTAGGGGCGTGGTCGTGTTCGTTGCGTTTCGCCGTCTGGCCGTCGCGGCTCTGTCTGCGGCCTTATCTGCCGTCTACGCCGGCGGAGTCACGGCGCGCCAACTGATAATGGCCGACATCGATCCGCATGATGGCGTGGCGCGTGCCCATGCCATGCCGGTTCAGGGCATCGACGTGTCCCAATGGCAGGGTGACGTCGATTGGCAGAAAGCCCGCGCTGCCGGCACGCAATTTGCCTTCATCAAGGCGACCGAAGGCGGAGATCATCTCGATCCCAAGTTCCTGCAGAACTGGTACGGAGCCAAAGCCGCGGGCGTGCCTCGCGGCGCCTATCACATGCTCTACTGGTGCCGCCCCGCCCATGAGCAGGCCCTCTGGTTCATCCTGCACGTGCCGTATGACCCGGATGCGCTGCCGCCGGTGCTCGACCTGGAGTGGAACCGGCACTCCCGCAACTGCCCAAACGGGGCACCGCCGGACGTCGCGCTCGAGAAGATCAAGATCATGCTCGACGTCATGGAGTCCCATACGGGGAAGCGGCCGATCATCTATACCGATGTGGCGTTCTACCGGGACGTGCTGGAAGGCGAGCTCAAGGACTATAACTTTTGGCTGCGGTCCGTCGCCGCCGAGCCGCAAGAGATCTACAGGAACCGGCCCTGGCTGTTTTGGCAATTCACCACGACCGGCCACGTGCCCGGGATCGAGGGGACGGTCGATCGGAATGCCTTCAACGGCTCGCTTGGCGATTGGCGTCAGGTATTGCCAGCACCCGCTCCGCGCCGGTCGATCAGGAATTCCCCTTGAGCGGGTTCGCTCGGCGCCAAATCTAGAGCACGCCCGCAACCGCCAGACGCCGGCAAACTGGCTCGACCCTCCCGCGCAGAAGACGCCACACCGAAAGCCGCTGAGCGCCGATTAGCGGTTTGCGCCAGCCCCACCGCAACCTCCTCGGCTGCGTGTGTGGCGGCGACGCCGAGCAGCTTCATAAACCCATTTGCGACCCATGTCGCCGCAGGCGGAGCCTCCGGAGGAACGGAATATTCCCGCCCCAGATGAGCACGCACGGTCGATCGAACACCCTGTCCGGAGGCGGGGGCTCAATCCGGGCGTTCAGGGAAAGGGCGCGCGCGTTCCGCAGATAGCAGATAGATGACGAGATTGCCTGCGTCCCGCGGCGAGAGCGTCACGAATTGCGCGGTACCGAGGCCGCGTTGCGTGAGCTCGTCGGCCAGCTGCGCATAAGGGAAAGGATTCGTTGCCTCCGAACTCGGCGGCACGATGAAGAAGCTTGCAAGCTTAACGATGAAGATGGCGCAAGCGGCGATCAGGTGTGGGGACCGAAAGGCCTAGGCGAACTGTCGCCGCGCGGGCCGAGGCTCGCCTTTCAGCCCATCTTGGTCACCACCAGGCTCTTGCGCGGGCGGGCATAGAAGGTCGGCTCAGAGTGAAAAAACCAGGTTTGGGAAAGCTTGTGAGATTGAGCAGCGGCGAGAAGGAGTAAGTCACCTCGGCGGCGATGACGTTGCTATTCGCCTGGTTGAGTCCCGCCGCTCAGACCGAAGGCGCGATGCGGGCTTGCGCGGGCAGGCCGCCCGTCATCGACTTTCGTTTCTTCCGCGCCATCATGCTGATCTTCGTCTTCGCGCTCGCCTTTATTGGCGGCATCGGGACGAGGCTCGGCGGAGCCAGAACCCGGCTGCGGAGAGCCAATGCGCGACTGTGGCTCAGGTATCGGATTGATCTCGGGCCGCGGTGCCGATAGCAGAGACGTGTTCCTGTTGCCGAACAGGTTGCTTTAAGCGTGTGTCTTTGTCAGCCTGAGACGACGAAAGATCGGGGAGAGCAAAGACAGGCGCTCGCTCTTCGGTTCCGAACGGTCGGTGAGCAGACGGGCGAGGACGCGGAACTGCTCCGCTGCTTTCGACTTGTCGGATATCTCCTCGACCATTTGGCCGTTGTTGGCGGCTGTGCCGAACAGTTGAGCGTCAAACTCGATAATCGCCCTGGGCTCGAGTTCCATGGCCTGGCCGAAATCTCTCACCGAAATCTCCGGACGCTTGGGCAGTGCGACCTGATTGAGTACGAGCAGCGGCGGCCGGTCGTTGGGTCGCGCGGCCTTCAGCTGATCGATGAGATTCTTGGCGTTGCGCATATTGGCAAGGTCTGGCACCGCCGTGAGCACCACGCGGTCGGCTCTGAGCACGACTTGCTTCGCCCAGGCGGTCCACAGATGCGGAACATCGACCGCGATCCACGGCACGTTCTCCCGCACCACATCGAGCACGGTCTCGCAGGATCGCGGCTCAAGATCATAGGCGCGGTCGAGGGTGCCGGGTGCTGCGAACAGGCTCAGATGGTCGGAACAGGGCGAGAGCAGCCGATCAAGAAGCACCGGGTCCAAGCGCTCGGCCGAGCTGAGCGCATCGGCAATGCCCTGGATCGGGTCCTGGTTGAAGTCAAGGCCGGCCGTGCCGAAAGGCAGGTCGAGGTCCGCGATGACCACGTCGCTGTTAAGCGAAGCGGCAATGGCAAAGGCGGTATTGTGGCAGACGGTGCTTGAGCCGGAGCCACCCTTGGCCCCGACGAAGGCAATTACTTGGCCCACCGGTCCGGTTTTGGGGTCGTTATGGATGGCGGAGATGCTGTCGATGACCTGCAACACCCCGACCGGCGCCACGACATACTTGCTGACTCCCCGGCGTAGCAACTCGCGGTAGAGCAGCACGTCATTGATGTGGCCGATGGCGATAACCTTGGTGCTCGGGTCGCACACCTCGGCGAGTCGCTCAAGGTCAGCAAGCATCTCCTCCCGGTCAAGCAGGGATTCGATGACAATCACGTTGGGCGTCGAGATGTTGCGGTAGAAGGCGACCGCGGCCTGGACTCCGCCCATCTGTATCGTCACATGTGCCCTGGCCAACCGTCGGTCGTCGCAGGCCCTCTGGATCACCGCGGCAGTAAACTGGTCCTCACAGAAGGCCTGGACGTTGACGCGTGGGATAGGCCGCACGCCGCTCGCTCCGACTTGCAGCCCTTCCCCGCGTTCATGCGGCGGGTAGTTCTCAGCGGTCGAGCCAAACAAATAGGAGCGGCGTGAGCGCGGCAACGGGCGGGAAATGAGAGACATGACTGCAAGATTCCTTGGCGGGCACCCGTGCGGGGGGTCCGCCCCATTCGTCATTGCACTCCTGTTATGATGTGGGACACGCGTCAAAAAAGGATTAACCATAATCCTCCACCTGGCAGGGGGGAATGAGAGGGTCAGGCGCTTGCCCGCTCTCTCACCTCGGCTTCCGCGCCTTTCGTCCACTCGGCCTTCTCGGGCAAAGCGAGCATGGTGCGGGCATAGTCGGCAGCCGAGCCCTCGTCGCCGAAAGCGGCGAGGTCTAGCCATAGGTGCGGAAGCGCGTCGCCACGGGCGCGAACATGGCGTCGGCATTGGAGAAGGCGCTGAACAGGAAGGGTCCGGTCCCGCCATGCCACGCCCGCGCATCACGCCAGATCGCCACGATGCGGGTGATGTCGCTTTCGAGCGCTTCCCCGATCGGCGGGGTCGGCAGGCGCGCCAGCAGGTCCATGGACATCTCGTTGCGGAGCGTCACGAAGCCTGAATGCATCTCCGCCGAGATGGAGCGGGCGAGAGCCCGCGCCTCACGATCCCGGGGCCACAAGGCAAGTTCGGGATGCCGCTCGGCGAGGAATTCGAGGATGGCAAGGCTGTCGCAGACGACGAGGCCCTTTGCCTTGAGCGCAGGCACCTTGCCCGAGGGCGAATGACACAGGATCGCGGGCTTGCTCTCCGGCTGGCGCAACCTGATACGCTCCTCGCCGAATAGAATGCGGACATGTTTCATCGCAAGCCAGGGCCTGAGGCTCCAGGACGAGAGGTTCTTGTCGCCAATGACGAGCGTGTAGTTGGTCTCGGACATGGTTCCTGCCTCCCGCCATTGTCATTGGAACGCTCCACTGCCATTAATGCGCCCCGCCATCAAGCCCCGTTCAGACTTGGCATCCATGTCGACCAGGACCCTTCCGAATTCGCGCCGCGAGCTGGATGAGTTGCTCCTCGAAGCGGGCGCGCCTGCGCTTCCGCTCTGGCTCATCGCCTCCAAGGAGGACGCGAGCCTGCGCCAGCTGACGGACGTCCAGCGGAACTGGGTCGAGGCACGAGAATGGGTCCCGAAGCCGGGTGCCGTGCTGCTGCTGCCAAGTGAGAGCGGCGGCGTTGCCGGGGCCTTGCTCGGCGTCGGCAGCGAGGACTGGGGCACGCAGTCGCCACTTCTTGCCGGCGCGCTGCCGGCAGCTCTTCCTCCCGGCGATTATCACTTCGCGTCCCCGCTTCCAGACCCTCTGCTTGCAACCCTCGCCTGGCTTGCCGGATCCTATCGCTTCACCCGCTACAGAAGGGAGGACGGCGCCGATCCCAAGCGTCTCGTTTTACCTGCGGGCGTGGACCGTGGGCAGGCTTTGGCACTGGCGGAAGCCGTCTATTTCGGCCGCGATCTGATCAACACTCCGGCGAACGATCTCGGCCCCGCCGAGCTTGAGGCGGCGGCCCGCGAGCTTGCCTCCGAGCACGGCGCCACGGTCAAGGTGACGGAAGGCTCACGCCTCCTCTCCGACAACTTCCCGATGATCCATGCCGTCGGTCGGGCCAGCGACCGGTCGCCACGGCTGATTGATCTTTCTTGGGGCTCGGAGCACGCCCCGAAGGTGACCATCGTGGGCAAGGGCGTCTGCTTCGATACGGGCGGCCTCGACATCAAGCCCGGAAGCGCCATGACCCTGATGAAGAAGGACATGGGTGGCGCGGCCTCTGCGCTCGTCTTGGCCCACCTCGTCATGCAAGCAAAGCTGCCCTTACGTCTCCGCGTGCTAATCCCGGCCGCCGACAATTCTATTGCCGGCAACGCCTTCAGGCCTGGCGACATACTGCAAAGCCGGAACGGCATGACCGTGGAGATCGGCAACACCGACGCCGAAGGCCGTCTCGTGCTTGCCGATGCTCTCAGCCTTGCTGACGAGGAGGCCCCCGACTACCTCATCACCGTCGCCACGCTCACAGGGGCAGCCAGGGTCGCGCTCGGCCCCGACCTGCCGCCGCTTTACACCGACGACGACGATATGGCTGCTGGTCTACTCGCGAGCGCCCGCAGTGTCGGCGATCCCCTCTGGCGGATGCCGCTCTGGGCGCCCTACGACAAGCTGCTCAAGAGCAGCATCGCCGACGTGAACCATATTGCCGAAGGTTCCCATGCGGGATCGGTGATCGCGGCGCTGTTCCTCAAGCGCTTCGTCAGAGAGGCCAAGCGCTTCGCGCATCTCGACATCTTCGGATGGGTTCCCCGCGAGCAGCCCGGCCGTCCCCAAGGCGGCGAGCCGCAAGGGGCGCGTGCTCTCTTCGCCTATTTCCAGAGAGAGCTCGGACCGTGACCAACGGCGTATTGCCGGACCCGCGCCGCCACGCTTATCGCGAGGGTTTAGCCGCAGTCTCGCTCAGAGACCACGTCAAGGCGCCCCGTTACGTCGCCGGCGAGCGTCGGCAGCTCCATGTCCCCGTGCTGCCTGTGCGCCGGGAGCCCCGCTCCGATGCGACCCTCGATACCGAGGCGCTGTTCGGCGAGACACTGACCGTCTTTGACGAGAGTAAGGGCTGGGCCTGGGTGCAGCTCGCCCGCGACGGCTATGTCGGCTATATGCCGAGTGAAGGGCTTGCCCGCGGGATCGTGACGCCCACCCACAGGGTCGCCGCGCTCCGCACCTATCTCTATCCGCGGCCCGACATCAAGACGCCGCCCCTGGCGCTGTTGAGCCTGAACGCGCTGCTCGCCGCAACGGCGGCGGAGGACCGGTTCCTTGCATTACAGACGGGCGGCTTCGTCGTTGCTGAGCATGCGCTGAAGACAGAATTGCCCGCGGAAGACTTCGTCGCCGTCGCGCTGTCCTTCATCGGCACACCCTATCTCTGGGGCGGCCGCACGAGCCTGGGGATCGACTGCTCCGGGCTGGTGCAACTCGCAAGCGAAGCCGCGGGGCTCGATTGCCCGCGCGACGCCGACATGCAGGCAGCCGAACTCGGGCGTCCTCTTGACTGGCAAGGGGCCGACACGCTCACGCGTGGCGATCTCGTTTTTTGGGATGGCCATGTCGGGATCATGGCGAGCGGCGACCAGCTCGTGCATGCCAGCGCCCATCATATGGCGGTGGTGGTCGAGCCCTTCGCTGAAGCCAAAGCCCGCATCGCCGTGTCCGGCAGCGAGGTGTTGTGCGTTAGGAGGTTATCGAGGGTCGCTGGCTGAGCCGTGCGTAGCCGCCGTGCCTAGTGAAGCACTCCGAACAGCCACAACAGAATGATGATGGGGATGGGAATGCCGATCAGCCATAAAAGAATACCGCGCATGGGCCGTTCCTTCAGTCTTGGTCTGGTGTGCTCCAGGTCCAGGAACGTCTGAACGGGGCTCGGGTTCCCAAAACCACCTCAGCTTGAAACCGCGTCCACCCGCGCGGCCTCGAGCTCGAAGGCGGCTGCGAGGAGAGCTTTGGTATAGTCGGTCTTCGGCTTGGCGAAGACGGTCTGGGCCGACCCTTGCTCCACGACCTTGCCGTAACGAAGCACGATGATGGCATTGGCGAGCGCCCGCACCACTTTGAGATCGTGACTGATGAAGAGATAAGCGAGCTTGTAGCGGCGTTGCAGGTCGCGCAAGAGATCGACGATCTGCGCCTGCACCGACACATCGAGCGCGCTTGTCGGCTCGTCGAGGATGAGGAATTTTGGCTCCAGCACTAGCGCCCGAGCAATGGCGATGCGCTGGCGCTGGCCGCCGGAGAATTCGTGCGGGTAGCGGTCCTGGAAGGCCGGATCGAGCCCAACCTCGCTGAGCGCGCGCGCAACGCGCGCCCGCCGCTCGGCGCGGTCCATCCCCGGTTTCTGGATGAGGAGGCCCTCCTCGATGATCTGCGCCACCGAAAGGCGCGGGCTGAGCGAGCCGTAGGGGTCCTGAAACACGATCTGCATGTCGCGCCGGAGCGGGCGCATGCGCTTTGAGTCGTAGCCGTCGATGCGGCTGCCGAGATAGACGATCGGCCCGTCGCTCGATATGAGCCTGAGCAGGGCAAGCCCAAGGGTGGTCTTGCCGGAGCCGGACTCGCCCACGACGCCGAGCGTCTGCCCCTCTTTGACCGCAAGGTCGATCCCGTCGACTGCTTTGATATGGCCGACGGTGCGCCGCAGGAAGCCGCGCTTGATCGGGAACCACACGCGCAAGTCCTTGGTCTCGATGATCACCGGCGCCTTGGCATTGGCGGGAGGCGGCGAGCCCTTCGGCTCGGACGCAAGGAGGTGTTTGGTATAGGGGTGCTGGGGCGCGGCGAAGATCTCGCGCGTGTGCCCACGCTCCACGATCTCGCCATTGGTCATGACGCAGACCCGGTCGGCCATCTTGCGCACGATGCCGAGATCGTGGGTAATGAGCAGCATGGCCATGTTGAACTCGGATTTGAGCTTGAGCAAAAGGTCGAGGATTTGCGCCTGGATGGTCACGTCGAGCGCCGTGGTCGGCTCGTCAGCAATGAGCAAGTCCGGCTCGTTGGCAAGCGCCATGGCGATCATCACCCTTTGCCGCTGCCCGCCCGAGAGCTGATGCGGATAGGAGGCAAGCCGTCCTCTCGGATCCTCGATGCCAACTTTGCCGAGCAGATCGAGCACGCGGATCCGCGCCGCCCGGTCGGAAAGACCGCGGTGGATCTTCAACACCTCGCCGATCTGCTGCTCGATGGTGTGTAGCGGATTGAGCGAGGTCATCGGCTCTTGGAAGATCATCGAGATCTGATTGCCGCGGACGTGGCGGAGCGCGTCGGGCGGAAGCGCCATCAGGTCGTCGCCCTTGAGCAGGATGGCGCCGGAAGGATGGGAGGCAGAGGGGTAGGGGAGGAGGCGCAGGATGGAAAGCGCGGTCACCGTCTTGCCGGAGCCCGACTCGCCGACAAGCGCCACTGTCTCGGCGTTGCCGATGTCGAAGGAGACGTGCTTGACCGCATGGGTGATCTTGCCGCCGCTATGGAAATCGACGGAAAGGTCCTCGACTCGCACGAGCGTCTCTTTCGGGGAGGCTGGCGGCATCGACGTGGGGTTCTCTTGGGTCTTGGCCATGGACGTCCTCACGCGCGCCGCTCGGCGGCAGCATCGGCGCATTCGCCGCGCTCGATCTCGACGGTGGCGTGATCGAGGCCGAAGTGCGCCTTCAGGCGCTGCTTGATGGACTTCACCAGCGGGTCCGAATCCTGCCCTTCCCCGATGCAAGCATGCAGCGTCACCATGCGCCGCTCCTGCGTGATCGACCACACATGGACGTGATGCACGCTGACGATCCCCGGCACATTGGCGATCAGGTCGGGTCCGATATGGCGCGTGTCGAGCTCGCGCGGCGCGCCTTCAAGCAGAATATGGCCCGAGGCCTCCACCACCTTCCAGCCGCTCCGCACGATAATGGCGGCGACGAGGAGGGACAGCAGCGGATCGATGGGCGTCCAGCCGGTGAGAAGGATCACGGCGCCGGCGACCAGCGCCGCCACGGAGCCGAGCAGGTCGCCGAGGACGTGGATCGCAGCGCCTTTGACATTGAGATTCTTGCGGTCCGCGCCGTGCAAAAGTGCAAAGGCGACGAGGTTTGCGGCGAGGCCCAGCACTGCCACCACCACCATGATCCCGCCTGCGACGGCATGAGGTTCGGCGAGCCGCTCAACGGCTTCGAACAGGATCCACGCGGCGATGGCGAATAGGGCGAGCCCATTGGAGAAGGCGACCAGCACCTGGAAGCGATCGAGGCCGTAGGTGCGCTTCCAGTCGGCGGAACGCCGCGCCAGGCGGAAGCCGAACCAGGCAAGCGCAAGCGAGGAGAAGTCGGTGAGCATGTGGCCGGCATCGGCAAGAAGCGCGAGCGAGCCCGCCATGATGCCGCCCGTGACCTCGAAAAACATGAAGAGGCCGGTGATGAGCGCGGCGAGCCCCATCCGCCGCTCATTGGTGTCGCGGCGGTGATCGTGTGCGTGTTCGTGGGAATGCGAGCCGTGCATGCTTAGGCCTTTATCCGAACGATTTGCGCGGATCAAACGCATCGCGCACCGCCTCGCCGACGAAGATCAGGAGGCTCAGCATGATGGCGATGACGAAGAAGGCGGTGAGCCCGAGCCACGGGGCCTGCAGATTGTCCTTGCCTTGCGCGAGCAGCTCGCCGAGCGAGGGCGACCCCGCCGGGAGACCGACGCCGAGGAAGTCGAGCGAGGTCAGCGTGCTGATCGAGCCGTTCAAGATGAAAGGCATGAAGGTCAGCGTCGCCACCATGGCGTTGGGAAGGAGATGCTTGAAGATGATCTTCAGATTGGAGAGGCCGAGCGCCCGCGCCGCCGTGACATATTCGAAATTGCGGGCGCGCAGGAACTCCGCCCGCACCACGCCCACGAGCGCGACCCAGGAGAAGGCGAGCAGGATGCCGAGCAGGATCCAAAAATTCGGCTCGATCACCGCGGCGATGATGATGAGCAAATAGAGCTGCGGTACGGACGTCCAGATCTCGATGAAACGTTGGAACAGAAGGTCGGTCCAGCCGCCGAAAAAGCCCTGCACCGCCCCCGCCGCGACCCCGATAATGGACGAGAAGAAAGTCAGGACGAGGCCGAACAGCACCGAGATGCGAAAACCGTAGATGACGCGGGCGACGACATCGCGGCCCTGGTCGTCGGTGCCGAGCCAATTCCATTCGAGCTCGTCGTTACAAGGATGAAAGCTCTGTTCGACGGCAAGCTCGCAATCCTCCTTGGTGAGCAGCCAGGTCGGCTTCACCGGAAACGCCATGGGCGGGGTCTTGTTGGGGGTGTCGTAGGAAAAGGGGACTGGCGGCCAAATGATCCAGCCATCCTTCTGCGCGATCATTTCTTTGACGGCGGGGTCGCGATAAACTGCCTCGGTCTCGAAGATACCGCCGAAGGCCGTCTCCGGATAGCTGTTGAACACCGGAAAGTAGTAGTGGCCGTCATATTTGACGAGCAGCGGCCTGTCATTGGCGATGAACTCGGCGAACAGGCTGATCACGAAAAGGGTGAGGAAAATCCACAAGGACCAGTAGCCGCGTCTATGCGCCTTGAAGGTTTGCCAGCGCCGCCGGTTGAGCGGCGAGAGCCGCCACCAGCGGGGGCCCACGGCGGCGGCGACCTCGATGATTGCGGCGTCGGTGGGGACGTCCATCACTCAAACCTCGCGCGTCTCGAAATCGATGCGCGGATCGACCCAGGTATAGGTGAGGTCGGAGATCAGGTTGATGACGAGCCCAATCAGCGAGAAGATGTAGACGTCGGCGAACACCACTGGATAGTCGCGGTTCATGATCGACTCGAAGCCGAGAAGCCCGAGCCCCTCCAAGGAGAAGATGGTCTCGATTAGAAGCGAGCTCGCAAAGAAGGCGCTGATGAAGGCGCCCGGGAAGCCCGCGATGACGATCAGCATGGCATTGCGGAAAACGTGCCCGTAAAGCACATGGTGCTCGGTCAGCCCCTTCGCCCGTGCCGTCGTCACATATTGTTTGCGGATTTCCTCCAGGAACGAGTTCTTGGTCAGAAACGTGGTGGTGGCGAAGGCCGAGAGCACCATGGCGGTCATCGGCAGCACGAGGTGCCAGAAATAGTCGAGGATCTTTCCGTACCAGGGGAGCTGCGCCCAATTCTCGGAGGCGAGCCCGCGCAAGGGGAAGAGCTGGAGGAACGATCCCCCGGCGAAAAGCACGATCAAGAACACCGCGAACAGAAAGCCCGGAATGGCGTAGGCGATGACGATGACCGTGCTCGTCCATACGTCGTAGCGCGAGCCGGCCTTGACCGCCTTGCGAATGCCGAGCGGGATCGAGATGGCGTAGGACAGAAGAGTCATCCATAGCCCGAGTGAGATCGAGACCGGCATTCGTTCGAGGATCAGCTTGAGCACGCTCGTGTCGCGGAAATAGCTCTCCCCGAAATCGAAGCGGAGATAGTTCCACATCAGGATGAAGAAGCGCTCGTAAGCCGGCTTGTCGAAGCCGAACTGCTTCTCCAGACTCTTGATGAACTCCGGATCGAGACCCTGCGCGCCGCGATATTTGGAAGGCGAGGACACGTCCCCGGGGGCCGCACCCGGCGGGCGCCCGCCGCCGACTTCGCCGCCTCCGCCGCTGAACCTGGCCGTGGCGCCGACATCGGTGCCGGTGAGCTGGGCGATGATGCGCTCGACCGGGCCGCCAGGCGCGAACTGCACGATGACGAAGGTCACCAGCATGATGCCGATCATGGTCGGCAGGATCAGCAGCACGCGGCGAAGGATATAGGCGGTCATTGCTTCCGGGCCGGCCTTCTGGACCTCAGGATGAGGATGCCCGCAAGCGCGAGCCCAACGAGAAGCGCGATGAGGAGATAAGCGCGGCGGGAGAAAGGCTCATCCGGGGTATCCTTGGTGACAGCGGTAGCGGCAGTCAGTTTGGCAGCTTTGGCGCTGTCATACCACCAGGTGTCCAGCACGCCGCGGTCGAAGCGCGGCTTCGTCTGGGGGCGCGCAAATTTGTCCCAATAGGCAATGGTGTTGGAGGCCTTGTACCAATGCGGCACCCAGTAATGCCCGGCCCTCAGCACGCGGTCGAGCGCGCTGGCCGCCGTCTCCAGCTCCTCGCGGCTCTTGGCGGAGATCACCCGCTCGACCAGCGCATCGACGGCGGGGTCGACGATGCCGGCGAGATTGAGCGATCCATCCATTGACGCGGCGGCGGAGCCGAAATAACTGCGGAGCTCCACGCCGGGCGTGTCGCGCATGACGTAGCGCTCGGTGGTGATGTCGTAGTCGAAGCTCTTAAGGCGGCGCTGGTACTGGGCTGGGTCGACCATGCGCATAGAGGCGTCGATGCCGAGCAGCTTCAGGTTCTTCAAGAAAGGGGCCGTGACCCGTTCGAAGGCCGGCTCGAAATTCAGGATCTCGAGCTTCAGCGGCTCTCCCTTGGCGTTCACCCGCACGCCATCCTTGATGGACCAGCCAGCTCGGTCGAGCAGCTTGCCCGCCTCCTCGAGCTTGTCGCGGATCTGGCCCGAGCCGTCGGTCTTGGGGGGAAGATACGCGGGCCCGAGTGCTTCCGGCGGCACCGGTACGCCGAGATTTTGGAGCAAACTTCGCTCGGCTTGCGACGGCGCGCCCTTGGCCTTCATGGTGGAGTTCTCGAAGAAGCTCTCGGTGCGGGTGTACAGACCGTAGAAGAGGCTGCGGTTGGTCCATTCGAAATCGAAGGCGAGATCGAGAGCCTGGCGCACCAGCGGATCTTTCAGCCGCTCCCGCCGCGTGTTGAGGAAGAAGCCTTGCGTGCCGGACGGCGTCTCGTCGGGAAGCACTTCCTTTTTTACCTTGCCGGCGCGGATCGCCGGGAAGGCGTACTCGGTGGCCCAGACCTTGGAGGTGAACTCCTCGCGGAAATCGTAGGTCCCGGCCTTGAAGGCCTCCATGCCGGCGGTGCGGTCGCGGAAATATTCGAAGCGGATCTCGTCGAAGTTCCAACGCCCGCGGTTCACGGGCAGGTCCTTGGCCCAATAGTTCGGGTTGCGCCGGTAGATGATGGTGCGCCCCTGCTTGACGTCGCCGACCGTATAGGGGCCCGAGCCGAGTGGCGGCTCCAGCGTCGTGGCGGCGAAGTCGTGGGTCGCATAATAGGCCTTGGAGAAAATGGGGAGGCCCGCCACGGTGAGGGGCAGATCGCGGACGAGCGAGCCTTTGAAGGTGTAGCGGACGGTGTGCGGATCGAGCGCCTCGGCCTTCACCACGTCCTCGAGCATCTGCGCGTAGATCGGATGGCCCTTCGTCTTGAGCGCCTCGAAGGAGAAGACGACGTCGTCGGCGGTCAGCGGGCTGCCGTCGCTGAACCTAACCTCGGGACGGAGCGTGAAGGTGACCGAAAGCCGATCGTCGGCGACCTCCGCGCCTGACGCAACGAGGCCATAGACTGCGTCGGGCTCGTCCGCCGCCCGCGTCATCAGCGTATCGAAGAGGAGTTCGAGCCCCTGCGCCGCGTCGCCTTTGAGAATGTAGTTGTTGAGGCTGTCGAAGGTGGTCACTCCGCCCCAGCCCATCAGCGAGAAAGTGCCGCCCTTGGGCGCATCGGGGTTCACATAGGCGAAGTGCTCGAAATCGGCCGGGTAAGCGAGATCGCCAAAGGCCGAGAGCCCGTGGTTGTCCTCCGCCACGTGAGCGGGTGCAGGCGCCGCCGTGACGAGAAGGACGCCGAGGGTGAGTGCGCTAGCAGTTGCCAATCGCATGGACGCCTGCGCCATCAGGGCGTGGAAGCCCCCGTGCGGTCGGCCTTTTCCCGGTCGAACCACCAGACCTGCGGGAACCCAGGGGTCAGGGCCGGCAAGGTCTGCGGCTGGCCATAGCGGTCCCAATAGGCGATCCGCACCTTGGGTGAGAACCATTGCGGGACCACGAAGTCGTTCCATAAGAGCACGCGATCGAGAGCATTTGTTGCTGCGACCAGCTCTTGCCGATCCTTGGCGAAGATAACGTGGTCCACAAGCTTGTCGATTGCCAGGTCCTTCACGCCGATCAGGTTCTGGCTGCCCTCCCGCGCGGCGGCTTCGGAGCCCCAGAAATCTCGCTGTTCGTTGCCGGGGGAATTTGACTGGGAGAAATTGCCGACGACGATGTCGTAATCGAAGCCGTTAAGCCTCCGCGTATATTGGGCAGAATCCACCATGCGGAGCGAGCCCTTGATGCCGAGCCGCTCGAGGTTGCCGATATAAGGCTGCACGATGCGCTCGAACAGCGGCGATACCAGGAGGAACTCGACCGTCAAAGGCTGTCCGGTTTTCGTGTTGGCGAGAACGCCGCCCTTCACCTCGTAGCCCGCTTCTTTCAGGAGCTGGACGGCTTTGCGCAGATTGCCGCGCATGTCGTCCTCGCTGATGTTCACCGGATTGCGGTGGACTTGCGTGAACACCTCGGGCGGCACTTGATCCTTCACCTCGTTCAGGATCTCGAGCTCGCGTCCTTGCGGAAGCTCGGCGGGCGCGGCAAGTTCGGTGCCCTGGAAGTAGCTGCTGACCCGCGCGTACTGGCCGTAGAACAGGTTCTTGTTCGCCCATTCGAAGTCGAAGGCGAGATTGAACGCCTGCCGCACGCGGCGGTCGGCGAATTGCTGGCGGCGGATATTGAACACGAAGCATTGCATGGGCTGCGCGCTTCTGATTGGGACCTCTTGCCGCTTGATCCACCCATCGCGTATGGCGGCGAAGTCATAGGCGGTGGCCCAATTCTTCGCGCTCGTCTCCTGGTGGTAGTCGAGATTGCCGGCCTTGAAGCTTTCGAAGGCGACGGTATCGTCGCGGTAGTAGTCGAAACGGATCTCGTCGAAGTTCCACTGGCCGCGGTTCACGGGTAAATCCTTGCCCCAATAGTCGGGCACGCGTTCGTAACTGATCGTACGCCCCGGGCTCGCTTGCTTGATGCGATAGGCTCCGGAGCCGAGCGGCGGCTCGAGCGTGGTCTTGAGCGGATCGCGCTGATTGCCGTGCGCGTCCTTACCCGTCCAATAATGCTTGGGCAGAATGGTGAGCTGGCCCATGATCATCGGCAGCTCGCGGTTGCCTTTCACGTCGAAGGTAAAGGTCACCTCATTGGGCCCGGTCGCCTCCGCGCGCGATACGTTCTTGTAATAGAGCGCCATGCGCGGGTTAGCAGCTTTGTTCACTTCAAGGCTGTAGATGACGTCATCCGGCGTGATCGGCGTGCCGTCGTGCCAGCGGGCTTCCGGGCGGAGCTTGAAGGTGACCGAGGAAAAATCGCCAGGATACGCCGCCCATTCGGCGATCAGGCCATAGGAGGTTGAGGGCTCCGCCAGGCTGTCGGCCATGAGACTTTCAAAGACGAGCCCGAGGCCCGCCGCAGCCTCGCCCTTGTAGAGGATCGGGTTGAGACTGTCGAAGCTGCCGATATTGGCCATGCGCACAAGGCCGCCCTTGGGGGCGTCTGGGTTCACATAGTCGAAATGCTTGAAATCCGCCGGGTATTTCGGCGTGCCGATGAGGGAGATGGCGTGGTGGCGCTCGGGCCTCTCCTCGGCGTTGGCCGGGGCGGCGATCAGGCTCAGCAGGAAGCAGGAAAGGACGAAGCGAGGGAGCATCATGCGGGGGAGCTACGCTTGACGTTGAACCTTGGCCTGGTGCCGCCGCGGGCTTGCGGGACCGACCTTGAGGCGGCCGGTCCCCCGCCCACGAGCGAGCCCAGCCTCTTAGCATGGGGGCCCCTCAAGCCGCATGAATTATCGCTCATGTTGCGGCGGCCGAACCCGCCTTGGCCGAGCCTGCTAACCCTCCCCGTCTAGCACGGGGAGGGTTAGCGTTGTGGTCTGGGGCGCTGCTGGCGAGGCAAGCGCCGGTCGTAATGTCTAGTTCTACGGCGGTCCGTCGGGATAGACGGACCGCGGCTGCGACGAGGTGTCGGGCGCGGACATAGGTTCCGGTGTCTCGGCCGACGGCGCGGGCTCCTCGGCTGGCGCTGCCGGGGTTTCGGCAGACGGTGCCGGTGCCACCGGGGTTGCCGCGGAGGGCGCCGGTGCCGGAGTTTCGGCAGAGGGTGCCGGGGTTTCCGCGGAGGGTGCCGGCGCCTCAGGCTTCGCCTCATCCGAGGTCTTGGCGGGCGCTGCCGCGCCTCCTTCGGCGGCCGCCTCGGGCAGCGGCGGCGGGTTGTCGTTCTTGGTGCGCAGGAAGAGGAGCATGTCGCCCCGCTGCTTGGCATCGGGAAGGCCCTGGAAGAGCGCCATCTTGGTGCCAGGCACATAGGCCGCAGGGTTGGTGATCATGGCGTTGACCGATGCGTAATCCCACTTCCCGCCTTTGGCCTTCAGCGCATCGGAATAGTCGTAGCCTTCGTGAGAGGCGACGTCGCGGCCGAGCACGCCATAGAGATTGGGGCCGATCAGATTGGGGCCGCCCTTATCGAAGTTGTGACAAATCTGGCATTTCTTGGCGACTTCGGCACCGCGAGCCGCGTCTCCATGGGCGAGGAGAACTGTCACGTCTTCGCCTGCGGGTTTCGCCGCTTCCGGTGCGGTACCCTGAGCGGCCTTGCCGCCCGCGGCTTCGCCGCCGGCAGCCTCGGCTTCCGGCAGGGGCGGCGGGTTGTCGTTCTTGGTGCGCAGGAATGCGAGCACGTTGGCGCGGTCCTTCGCCTCCGGGAGGCCGGGGAAGAGCGCCATTTTGGTCCCAGGCACAAAGACGTTGGGATGCTCGACCATCTGATTGACCTTGAGATAGTCCCAGTCCCCCTGCTTGCTCTTCAGCGTTTCGGAATATTCGTAACCCTCATGAGACGCTATCTTGCGGCCGAGCACGCCGTAGAGGTTCGGACCGATCAGATTCGGACCGCCTTTATCGAAGTTGTGGCAAAGCTGACATTTCTTGGCGACCTCGGCACCCTTTGCTGGATCGGCCTTGGCGAGGAGAACGAGGATCTGGTCGCCGCCTTGCGCGGCCTGGCCGCCAGGCTGCTCCACCCCGGGCTTCTTGGCTCCGGCCACCTCATAGCCGGGCTTTTCAGGCTCGTGCTCTTCGAAGGCGATTTTGACGATCGTCCTCGTGCTGAAAATCAGCAGCAGAGCGCCAAGCACGGCCATGGCGATCTGATTCAAGCGGTAATGCTTCATGGTCGATTTTCCCCCCGGATGCAGAGGCTGCTTTATGAGCTCTTGCGACGGAAAGTGAGACTATTAGGCGTAGGGCGCCTTTTGTAACTGAGGCATTTAGCGCTGCCAAGGTGTCGCGGGGCTCTATCTCACGTGTTATCTGAACCCCCATGGCGTCCAATCTTATTGTCATCCCGGCGAGGCTGAAGGCGACACGGCTCCCGGACAAGCCTCTCGCCGATATCGCGGGCGAGCCCATGATCGTCCATGTCTGGCGGCGCGCCGTCGAAGCCGGTTGCGGTCCCGTTATGGTCGTCACCGACGCCGAAGCGGTCCGCGACGCGGTCAGGACCGCAGGCGGCGAGGCGCTGATGACGAGCCCGGATCACCAAAGCGGGTCGGACCGCGTCTTCGAGGCCGTGCGCGAGCTCGATCCGGCCGGCGCGCTCGACACCATCGTCAATCTCCAGGGCGATTTGCCGACGCTCGATCCCGGCCTCGTTCGTACCTGCCTCGGCGCGCTTGAGCACAGCGAGGCCGACATCGGCACCATCGCCGCGAAGATCACAAGGGCTGAGGAGCGCACTGATCCAAACGTGGTGAAGGTGGTTGGTTCGCCCTTGGCCTCCGGCGACACCTTGTGCGCGCTCTATTTCACGCGGGCGACGGCCCCTTACGGCGAGGGTCCGCTCTATCACCATATCGGCATCTACGCCTATCGGCGTGCGGTGCTCGAGCGCTTCGTGTCCTTGCCGCCGTCCCCCCTCGAGACGCGAGAGGGGCTGGAGCAGCTCCGCGCGCTGGAGGCTGGCATGCGCATCCACGTCGCCCTCGTTGACACGGTACCGCTCGGTGTCGATACTCCGGCCGACCTTGCGCGGGCGCGTGAACTGCTCGCGTCGAATAGCGCTTTCCCCCATCCTAAGCAGCTCCTCCCATGAACGCAGCCAAGCGTCAGAAAATCGCCTATCAGGGCGAGCCCGGCGCCAATTCGCATCTTGCCTGCCGCGACGCCTACCCGAAGCTGGAGCCACTGCCTTGCCCGACCTTCGAGGACGCGCTTACCGCCGTCAAAGGAGGCGACGCCGAGCTTGCCATGATCCCGATCGAGAATTCCGTCGCTGGCCGCGTCGCTGACATCCATCATCTTCTGCCGGATTCTGGGCTGTTCATCGTCGCGGAGCATTTCGAGCGCATCCGGCATCAGTTGCTCACCCTGCCGGGGGTCAAGCTCAGCGAGCTCAAGACCGTGCACAGCCACACCATGGCGCTCGGCCAATGCCGCAAGGTAATCCGCGGGCTGAAGCTGAAACCGATAGCCGAGGCCGATACCGCGGGGGCCGCGCGGGCGTTGAGCGAATCCCAGGACCGCAGCGCCGCCGTGATCGCCTCGGCGCTGGCGGCAGAGGTCTATGGACTCGCCGTCGCCCGGGCGGACATCGAAGATGCCTACCACAACACCACGCGCTTCGTGGTGCTGGCCGCAAAGCCCGACCACGCCAAGGCGGGCGACGGGCCCGTCATCACCACCTTCGTCTTCCGCGTGCGCAACGTGCCGGCCGCGCTCTACAAGGCCCTTGGCGGCTTTGCCACCAACGGCGTCAATATGACAAAGCTCGAGTCCTACCAACTCGAAGGCTCGTTCAACGCCACTATGTTCTATGCCGATATCGATGGGCACCCGGACGAACGGCGCGTGCAGCTCGCCATGGAAGAGCTCGCCTTTTTCACGAGCGAGGTGCGTCTGCTCGGCACCTACAAGTCGAGCCCCTTCCGCACCGAACTGAAGGCCTAGGCGCGCCCCTGAAACGGGTAGGGAGATGGCGGCTTGCCACATGCGTGGCTATCCCCGATATACTCCTGATGGGAGGTTGGCGGCAGGCGCGTCCCTCGCCAACCGGGTCAGGTCCGGAAGGAAGCAGCCCCAACGAGATTGACGCGGGTTGTTCGTCCAGCCTCCCACCCGCCCTTCGTATATTGATGTGTCGAGGCTCCTTGGCTACCGCGTTGCATTGTTTGCGGGCCCTGGAGCCTTCCCGCGTGAAAGTCCGTCGCCCATGGCCAAAGACGAAGATCAGCAATGGAACGCGCCGAAGCCCCACGGGACGGTAGCGTCCGCGGCCGGGAGCCAGAATCACGCGGCGCTCGCCCGCAAATATCGGCCGAGACTGTTCTCCGAGCTGATCGGCCAGGACGCCATGGTCCACACGCTCCGCAACGCCTTTGCCAGCGGGCGCATCGCGCAAGCCTATATGCTCACCGGCGTGCGCGGCGTCGGCAAGACCACGACCGCGCGGCTGATCGCGCGTGCGCTCAATTATGTGCCTCCCGGCGGCGGCACGGCTCTCAGCGGTGGCGGCGCACCCACCCTCGACATGGGGGAAGAGGGCGAGCACTGCCGCGCCATCCTGGAGAGCCGGCATCTCGATGTGGTCGAGATGGACGCTGCCTCTCATACAGGAATCGACGACATCCGCGACCTGATCGACAGCGCCCACTACAAACCGAACACGGGCCGCTACAAGGTCTACATTATCGACGAGGTGCACATGCTCTCGAAGCAGGCCTTCAACGGCCTGCTCAAGACCCTGGAAGAGCCGCCTGAGCATGTGAAGTTCATCTTCGCCACCACCGAGGTTCGCAAGGTCCCGGTCACGGTGCTGTCGCGCTGCCAGCGCTTCGACCTGAAGCGCATCGAGGTCGAACCGCTCGTCGAGCACCTTGCAAGCATCGTCGCGCAAGAGGGGGCGGAAGCGGAAGCCGACGCGCTGATGCTCATCGCGCGCGCCGCGGAAGGCTCGGTGCGGGATGCGCTCTCGATTCTCGACCGGGCGATCGCCTTCGGGTGGGGCAAGGTGGAGGCGGGCTCATTGCGCGGGTTGCTCGGTCTTGCCGACCGCGGCCGCATCTTCGATCTGCTGGAGACCGTGCTCGCCGGCGATCCCGGCAACGCGCTCAAGAAGCTTGCCTCGCTGACCAATGACGGTGCTGAGCCGGCGCAAGTCGTCGCCGACCTCGCCGACGCCGTTCATGCCGTGACGCTGGTCAAGGCGGCGGGCGCCTCCGACCCTGCCGCGAGCGAGACGGAGCGGGCAAGGGCCGCTGATCTTGCCGGCCGACTTTCCATGTCCGTGCTCGCCCGCGCCTGGCAGATGCTGCTCAAAGGCCATGAGGAGGTGCGAGGGGCAGCCCGGCCACTGGCCGCCACCGACATGGTGCTGGTGCGGCTCGCCTACGCCGCGGACTTACCGACGCCGGCGGATCTCATGCGCCGCTTGGGCGATGCGTCCGGACCTAGCGGTGAAAGGACTGGCGGTTCGATCTCCGGCGCGCCGGCGCAGCACAAGCCAGCTCATGCCGCGACGCCGGAGGTGACGTCGGCGGCAGCGTCCGTGGCGGAGGCCGAAGCAATCGATGCCGCGCCTCTTGACGCGAATCCACTGGCGGATCCTCAAAACTTCGACGACGTGGTCGCGCTTACCGAGCAGAAGCGCGATCTCAAGCTCAAGCATGCGCTTACCGAGCAGGTGCAGCTCGTGCGTTTTCGCCCCGGCCATCTCGAGATCAATCCACTCGGTTCGGCGCCGAAGGAGCTTGGCCAGGAGCTCATGCGCAAGCTGAAAGCCTGGACCGGGCGGGTCTGGATCGTGGCCTTGAGCGGGGAGGAGGGAGCGCCGCCGCTTGGCGCTCAGCGGCGCGCGCGCGAAGCTCGTGAGATCGAGCAGATCCGCGATCACCCTCAGGTCAGGCAAGTTCTGCAACACTTCCCCGGCGCGCACATCGCCGCGGTGCGACCGGCCGCGCCGGATTACGCTTCGGGCGATGCCGAGGAGTCGGGCGGCGAAGAGTTCAAGGAGGACGGGACGAACTCATGAAGAATTTCTCCAGCATGATGAAGCAGGCCCAGGAGCTGCAGAGCCGTATGGCCGAGATGCAAGCCGAGATGGAGCGCGCTCGCTGCGAGGGGCGCTCCGGCGGAGACCTCGTGGTGCTGACCCTGAACGGGAAGGGCGAACTGGCAGCGATCAAGATCGACCCCTCTCTGCTTAAGCCCGGCGAGGCCGAGATCTTGGAGGACCTCATCGTCGCCGCGCATGCCGACGCCAAGGCCAAGGTCGAGAAGATGATGCAGGAAAAGATGCAGAGCCTGACCGGCGGCTTGCCCCTGCCGCCCGGTCTGAAATTGTTTTGACGTAGAATGGCACGTGCTGCCGCTAGCGCCGAGATTGAGCGCCTGATTCAATTGCTGGCGCGGCTGCCGGGCCTTGGCCCCCGCTCGGCGCGGCGTGCGGTGCTGCACCTCGTGAAGAGGAAGGAGCAGCTGCTGGGGCCGCTCGCCGCGGCGCTGACCGAGGCGCGCGACGGGATCGTCACCTGCGAGATTTGCGGCAATATCGATACGGTCAGCCCCTGCACCCTGTGCCGCGACGAGGCCCGCGACCGCTCGCTCATCTGCGTCGTGGAGGAAGTGGGCGATCTCTGGGCCCTTGAGCGCGCCCAGGTGCTCAACGGGCTCTACCACGTGCTCGGCGGCACGCTGTCGCCGCTCGACGGCATCGGCCCCGAGGATCTCGCCATCGCCAAGCTGATCGAGCGCGCTAGTGCGCCTCACGTCAAAGAGGTGCTGCTGGCCCTAAATGCCACTGTGGAGGGTCAGTCCACGGCGCATTATTTGATGGACCAGCTCGCGGGCTGCAATGTCACGATCTCGCGCCTCGCCCATGGCGTGCCGATCGGCGGCGAGCTCGACTATCTCGACGAGGGCACGCTCGCTGCCGCGGTCAAAGCCCGCAAGGTGATGTAAGGGGTGCGCAATTGCATGCTATTCTTCCCGCCATGCGCGATAGTTCCATTCCATGGCCGAAGAAGCAGCGCGAGCTGCACAAACACCATTTCGACTCCACCATCTGCCGCGACGACGACATCGTCATCGCCACCTACGGCTACTGGCCGCCAAGACTAAGGATTAGCCCTTCGGAGCGGCCGGTTGACAGAGTCAGCCGGCCGCTTCCAGGCGCTCCTTGCGCTCGATCGCCGCGAAATCCCCGCGCTTGGCGAGCACCCACAGGATCGCCAGGCCGGGCAAGGCGGCCGCAGCGCAGAGCGCGAAGAAAGTCACCCAGCCGGTGGCCGCGGCGACGAAACCCGTGATCGACGCGAGTGTGGTGCGGCCGAACGAAGCGAGCGCGGTCAGAAGCGCGAACTGAGTCGCGGTGTGGGCCGGGCTTGTGCAGAGCGCCGAGAGATAGGCGATGAACACCACGGTGCCGATGGCGCTCGTGAAGTTCTCGGTGGAGATGGCGAGCGCGAGCGCCGCGTGGTTCACCCCGATCGAGGCGAGCCAGGAGAAGGTGAAGTTTGCCAACGCCTGCAAGATGCCGGCGACGAGAAGCGCGCGCGACAGCGGCAGCGCCCGGGCGAGCAACCCCCCGGCAACCCCGCCGGCCAGCGAGGCAATCAGGCCGACGCCCTTGACGATTGCCGCATAGCTCGCCTTGTCGAAGCCGATGGCGAGCACGAACGGCCCGGTCATGACGCCCGCAAAGGTGTCGGTGAGCTTGTAGAGGACGACGAAAAGCAGGGTCAGCAAGGCGTCCTTTTTGGAGAGAAAGTCGGCGAAGGCGTCGTAGGCCGCGCGGAAAAAGCGGAGCACTGGGTTGCCCTGCCGCTCATCCTGGACTTCGGCGTCGGCCTCCCGCTCCTGCCCGCGCGGCTCGTGAGCCAAAAGCGCCGCCGCCATGCCGACGAGCACGAGCGCCGCCATGGCGGTATAGCCGTAGGCCCAGACGAGGCCCCGGTCGACGCCGAGATATTCGAGATAAGCGACGAGCGCCACGGTGCCCGCCGTGGAGACGAGCATGCCGATGCGATAGGCCGCCACGAAATAGGCCATGCCGGCGGCTTGAGCATCGGTCGGCAGATATTCGACGCGGAAGGCGTCGATGACGATGTCTTGCGTGGCAGAGGCAGCGGCGACGATTACCGCGGCGAGAGCGACCATGAGCGGCGCGTGCAGCGGATCGAGGAAACCAAGAAATACGATCGCCGCCATGAGCAGCGCTTGCGAGAACACGAGCCAGCCGCGCCGGTGGCCAAGCGCCTTGCCGAGCACCGGCACGTCAAAGGCATCGACGATGGGCGCCCACAGGAATTTGATCGTGTAGGGGATGCCGACGAGCGCGTAGAGACCGATGGTGCCGAGATCGACGCCGGCGTCCTTCATCCACAGGAGGAGCGTCGAGCCGGAAAGCGCGAGCGGCAGCCCGGACGAGAAGCCGAGCACGAGAATGATGAGCACGCGCTTGTCGAGGAACACGCTTGCGGCGCGCGCAAGGCGCTCGGGCCAAGGCTCCCGTTGACGTCCCTCAGCTGCCGTCATGTGAGGCTACATAGCAGCCAGACACGCTCCCGTCATGCTTCCGCTCTCACGCTCGCAGCTTGCTCCCCCTCCTTCCTTGAAGAGGAGCGCAGAGAGGGGGTTAGAACCAGACTCAGAGCCTGCGGTCTATCCCCCCTCCGTTCGCGCGTAGCGCGAACGTGCTCCCCCCTCAAGGGGGGAGCGGAGGAGAAAGGCTCGATTCCTAAAGGCAGTCTGAAGCGTTATCCGATTGCGATGATCTTGACAGGCCCGCGACAATCGGGCGTGAGCAGCAGCAAAGGAGACCAACATGGTGCGCGTTGTCGGGATCGACCACCTGGTGATCAGCGTCGGCGACTTCGAGACGTCGAAGGCCTTTTACGCCCCGCTGATGGAGTTTCTCGGCTTCGGCGTGGAGGCGGAATACGAAAGCATGATGGGCTGGGCCAACGGCAAGACCCTGTTCTGGATCACGGCGGCCGACGCCGAAGGCAGCAAGCACAAATACCGCAGGGGCGATATCGGCTTTCATCACTACGCCTTCCGCTTGGGGAGCCGCGCCGACGTCGACGCGCTGCAGGCGTTCCTTGAAGCGCGGGGCACGAGCATCATCGATCCGGCGGGCGAGTATTACGACGACTACTATGCGGTGTTCTTCCTCGATCCCGACGGCATGAAGCTCGAAGGCATGAAATATGGCGAGCGTCACGAGCGGGCGGCACGGGCTCGCAAGAAGCGCCAGGCCCTAAAGCAAAGCAAGACAGCTGCCGCAAAGTCAGGGCGCAAGACCCGCTAAGGGTTCCTTCAGCGTCTGGGATTTATCCGATTGCGTGCGCCGGAGGACCTCGAAGATGAGCGCCGTGGACCAGCCGATGAGCATGATGCCGTTGAGCGCCGTCATGGGGGCGAGAGTGCGCCAATGTTCGACCGGGAGGACGTCGCCATAGCCGAGCGTCGTATAATTGCCGAACGCGAAATAGAAGAGGTCCTTTCCTGGCGGCGCGGCTCCGACGAGATCATAGGTAACCTGGTCCGAAAGCATTGACGGCTACTCCCCGGCGAGCAGGTCCGGCTGGCGCGTGACCGTGGCGCGGCGCTCTTCCTCTCCTCTCGCGGGCGAGGGACGGGGCGAAGGGGCAGCAAGCGGCTGCACACGGTCACCTTCGACCGCCGCCTGTGCCTCTCCCTCGAACTCCAAAGTCTCGATCTTGTGCCCGCGCGAGGCGATGCGCTCCGACGAGGTGAGGATCTTCTCGATGTCCTGATTGGCTTGGCCGAAATGCCGCTGCAAGTCGAGCACGCGCTCGCGCAGGCGCCCCATGTCATCCATGAGCTTCGTCACCTCGCGCTGGATGAGGTGGGCCTGCTCGCGCATCTTCACGTCCTTCAGGATCGCCTGCATGGTCTGCACCGCGAGCATGAGCATATTCGGCGCGCAGATGACGATGCGGGCGCGGTGCGCCTTCTGCACGAGATCGGAGAAATGCTCGGCCAGATCCGCATAGATCGCCTCCGACGGCACGAACAGGATGGCGGTGTCCTGCGTTTCGCCGGGCAGGAAATAGCGCTCGGCCATGGCATCAACATGGCGGCCCACGTCGATACGTACGCGCCGCGCGGCATCCTTCTTCTCCTCGGCGACTCGCGCGGTGCGGAACGCCTCGAAGCCTTCCAGCGGGAACTTGGCGTCGATCACCACGCCGGCCTTAGTGTTTGGCATATGCAAGAGGCAGTCGGGACGCTTGCCGTTGGAGAGGGTCGCCTGGAAGCTGTAGGCGCCCTTGGGCAGGCCGTCCTGGATGATGGCCTCCATGCGCATCTGGCCGAAAGCGCCACGCGCCTGCTTGTTGGCGAGGATCTCCTGCAGTGAGACCATGTTGGTGGAGAGCTCGGTCAGGTTCTTCTGCGCGGAATCGATGACGACGAGCCGCTCATAGAGCTTGGCGATGCTATCGGTGGTTTTCCGCGCGGTCTCGTTCAGGTCGGTGCCAACCCGGTGGGTCATGCGATCGAGTCGCTCATTGACGGCGCGGGCGAGGTCGCCATGGCGCGTCACGCTGATCTCCGCAAGGGTCTGCAAACGCCCTTTGAGCTCGGCGAGATGGGCATCGTGCTCGCGCGCCTCGCGGCGCCGCCGGATCATATGCAGGGCGACAATCGTCACCAGCACGATGAGAGCCAGCACCGCAAGTCCGAGTAGCCCAAGCAAGACCAGCACGGGGTCGAGCGTGACACTCCCCACCCGCAAAGCATCGAAAGCCATGGGGTGAAGCTATAGCCCGATTCGGGCCCTGCTAGACCAAAACAGGAACATGTTGACCCGGAGCCGCCCCAACCTTATGTCAGCGGCTCAAATGGCCATCCGTCCCATCATCACCCTTCCGGATCCGGTCTTGCGCAAGAAGGCACGCCCCGTGGAGCGCGTGGACGAGCCCTTGCGCCACCTGATGGACGACATGCTGGCCACCATGTACGACGCGCCCGGCATTGGCCTCGCCGCGTCGCAACTGGGCATCTTGCGCCGGCTGATCGTCATGGATCCCTCCCGCGACGAGGAGGAGCCGAGGCAGCCACTGATCATGGTCAACCCCGTGATCCTCGAGCGCTCGAGCGAGATGCGCGTCCATGAGGAGGGCTGCCTGTCGATCCCTGAAGTCACCGCCGAGATCGAGCGGCCGGCCATCACCCGCGTGGGCTTCATCGACAAGCAAGGCAAGCCGCAGGAGACGACGCTCGGAGGCATCTGGTCGACGCTGGTGCAGCACGAGATCGATCATCTAAACGGGGTGCTGTTCATCGACTATCTGTCGCGGCTGAAGCGCGACATGATCGTGAAGAAATTCAACAAGGCTAAGCGCATCGAGCAGGCGCTTTAGTAATCGGACGGTGGCCGCGCCTTCCTCTCCCGTGGGGCCTTCGAGGAGAGATGGTATGACTGGCCGATGATGCGCATCATTTTCATGGGGACGGCCGACTTCGCCGTGGCGGCGCTTGGCGCGGTCATTGCCGCCGGCCATGAGGTCGCGGCGGTCTACACCCGCGCCCCGCGCGCCGCGGGCCGGGGGCTGACATTTCGGAAATCTCCAGTTCAGCTGTTCGCCGAAGCCGCAAATATCCCCGTATTCACGCCGGATCGCCTGAAATCCGCGGACGAGCAGGAGCGCTTCGTCGGGTTCAACGCTGATGTAGCCGTGGTGGTGGCCTACGGGCTCATTCTGCCGAAACCCATTCTCGAAGCGACGCGCTACGGTGCATTCAATCTGCACGCCTCGCTCCTGCCGCGTTGGCGTGGCGCGGCGCCGATCCAGCGCGCCATCATGGCGGGCGACGCCGAAACGGGGGTCTCCATCATGCGCGTTGAGGAAGGGCTCGACACTGGCCCTGTCTGCCTCGCGGAGCCCGTCCCCATCGGCGAGAACATGACCACCGGCGAGCTGCATGACGAGCTTGCCGGCCTTGGCGCCGGGCTCATGGTGAGAGCCCTTGCCGAAATTAAGCGCGGGAGCCTCCAGTGCCAACCGCAGCCGGAGGTCGCCGCCACCTATGCCAAGAAGATCGAGATTTCCGAGACGCATATCGACTGGTCGCGGCCGGCGCGCGAGGTGCACAATCTGATCCGAGGTCTTTCTCCTCGTCCGGGCGCCTGGTTCGAGGTCGAGCTTAACGGCAAACGCGCGCGGATCAGAGCCTTACGCTCGATCCTTGCGGAAGGCGAAGGGAGGCCCGGTACCGTGCTCGATGACCTGCTCATCATCGCCTGCGGCAAAGGCGCTTTGCGCCTGATGAAAGTCCAACGCGCCGGCAAGCGCCCCATGGCGGCACAAGAGTTCCTGCGCGGCACCAAGCTCCACCCTGGCTCGGTCCTCGTATAAACGATCCTCTGCACCATGCCCCGCTACAAGCTCACCATCGAATATGACGGCACCTCCTTCGTCGGTTGGCAGATGCAGGAGAACGGCGTTTCGGTGCAGAGCCGTCTCGCGGAGGCCGTCAGGGCCTTCTCGGGCGAAGAGGCGATCCCGCGCGGCGCCGGGCGCACGGATGCGGGCGTGCACGCACTCGGTCAGGTCGCCCATATCGACCTCGACAAGGATTGGGCACCCGAGACGGTATGGGGCGCTCTGAATGCCCTGCTGAGGCCCGATCCGATCGCCGTGCTGGCTTGCGAGATTGTGCGATCGGAATTCGACGCGCGCTTTTCGGCAACAGCGCGCCACTATCTCTACCGCATCATCGACCGCCGCAGCCCCTTGGCGCTGGAGCGCGAGCGCGCCTGGGGCACCTTCCGAGCCCTCAACGCCAAGGCCATGGACGAGGCGGCGCAAGCGCTGGTCGGGCACCACGACTTCACCACCTTCCGCTCGACCGAGTGCCAGGCGGCCTCGCCGGTGAAGACGCTCGACCGCCTCGCCGTGTCGCGCCATGGCGAGATCATCCGGATCGAAGCCTCGGCGCGCTCCTTCCTGCACAATCAGGTGCGCTCCATGGTCGGCTCCCTCAAGCTTGTCGGCGAGGGCAGGTGGGGACGGCGCGACCTAGAAGCGACGCTTGCGGCGCGCGAGCGGGGACGCTGCGGCCCGGTGGCGCCCCCGCATGGCCTTTATCTCGTGAAGGTCGACTATTGATCGACTTGGGCTTGAGATCAACATGCTGTTCCGCAAAGTGCATGACGATGTGTGGAACAAGACCATGGGGAGCAAGAGCTTCACGCCGAGGCGCGCTATTTCAAGGGCGCCGCGAATTAACCATCAGGCCCTCGCTCGAGGGCGAGCCTCGAAGAAGGACAGTCTGGATAGACTCCTCAACCTCCCTGAGTTAGGAGCTTTAACCCGCGGCGACGTCGCGCACCAGGAGGGGGGGTCTCCAGTGAAGCCAAACAGCGTCCGGCACCCCTCTGCGTCGGTTCGCCGATGATCAGGCGCATCGCCACCGTCGGCGGGCTGACGCTCCTCTCTCGCATCACGGGGTTCCTCCGCGATGTGGTCATGGCCGCCGTGCTGGGGGCTGGTCCCATGGCCGACGCTTTCTTCATCGCCTTCAGGCTCCCCAACCACTTCCGCGCGATCCTAGCCGAAGGCGCGTTCAACGCCGCCTTCGTGCCCGCCTATGCGCGCACGCTGGAGCAATCGGGGCTTCCGGCCGCGCGGCTTTTCGCCGACCGCATCGCCGCGGCCTTGCTCGCGATCAACATCGTATTGCTTGGCCTGGCACTCCTCTTCACACCTTGGGTGGTCGGGCTGCTTGCTCCTGGTCTTGACCAGGACGCCCAGCGCTACGAACTCGCCGTGACGTTTACCCGCATAACCTTCCCCTCGCTGCTGCTCGTGTCGATGCAGACGATGATCTCCGGCGAGCTCAATGCCAATAGCAGGTTCGCGGCTGCTGCTGGTGCGCCGATTCTGCTCAATATCTGCATGGTCGTGACCCTGAGTCTCGCTTATTGGTTCCCGAATGCGGGCCTCGCCGCCGCCTGGGGCGTGCTCATTGCCGGGGTGGCGCAAGTGTTGCTAGTGGGCCTCGACGCCGAGAGGCTCGGTTTCGGGCTCAGATTTCGCGCACCCCGCCTTGACTTGCGCACGCGCAAATTCCTCGCCGCTCTTGGCCCTGCCATCATTGGGGCCGGGGGCGTGCAGCTCGCGCTCTTCGCCGATACCGTGATCGCGTCCTATCTCCCGACCGGTGCTCTGTCCGCCCTCTATTACGCCGACCGCATCAATCAGCTCCCTATCGGCGTCGTCGGCATCGCCGTCGGCATTGTGCTGTTGCCTGAGATGTCGCGACGGCTCGCCGCGGGAGACGAGCGCGGCGCGGCCTCGGCGCAGGCCCGCGGTATCCAGCTTGCCCTTCTCCTCACGGTCCCTTGCGTCGCTGGGGCCATCGCCATCCCCGATCTCATCATGCAGGCCTTGTTCACGCGAGGCGCCTTTACCGCGGCAGATGCCGAAGCCGCGGGCGCAACCCTCGCCGCCTACGCCATCGGCCTTCTTCCCTTCGTCATGCTCAGGAGCTTCACCGCGCCCTTCTATGCACGCGGCGACACGGCCACGCCGGTCAAGGCGGCGCTGCTCGCGGCAGGCGTCAACATCGCGCTGAAGGTGCTGCTGATGGGGGACTTCGCGCAGGTAGGCTTGGCGCTCGCCACGAGCGCGGGCGCCTGGATCAATTTGAGCCTGTTGACGATCTTCGCCCGCCGCAAGGGCTTCGCCGTATCCGGAGCGGGCCTAGGTCCAGTAGTGAAGCTCTTCATCGCGGGCGCGGTGCTTGCAGGCACTCTTTACCTAGGCGACCGCGTGCTGGCCCATGCCTTGAAGGGCTTGACGGTTCTCCGCGAGGAAATCTCGCTCGCGATCCTGCTCGCGGTTGGCATCGTCATTTATGCTGTCGCCGTGCTCCTGTTGCTTGGCCGCGGCTGGCTACGGACCCTGCTCAAGGACGTAGGCACCGCGGCCGAGGCGCCGCCACCGCCGCAGCTTGAGACTCCCGATCCGATGCAGGACCCCGCGGCGTTGCCCGACAACACTCCTCCGCCAAACGTCTAGGCGGCGGCTAGCGTGCAGACCTGAGGTCGACCAGCTCCACGGCGCTCACCTCGATGGGACGCCCAAGAAAGATCGCGCCGACGCGCGCAAAGCGCTCCGGTGAGTCGGTGGCGAAGAAACGCATGCGGGAAGCTTCGCTCCTGCCATTAGTATTGCCCATGGTCTTGGTGGCGAGTGCCTCGGCGACGGCCGCTGCGGTCGTCTCGGCCGAATCCACGATTGTCACGTCCTTGCCGATGACCTGCCGGATGGCGCCGGCCAACACCGGGAAATGCGTACAACCGAGCACGATGGTATCGGGCGCCGACGGCCCCTCGAACAGCGGGGAGAGATAATGCTCCGCCGCCGCGACCGTGACGTCGGAGTTGGTCCAGCCCTCCTCCGCGAGCGCCACGAACACCTGGCAGGGCTGCTGCACGACGTTTACCTCGCGGCGACACGCATGAATTGCGCGAGGGTAGGCGCCGCCCTTCACCGTGCCCTCCGTGGCTATGACGGCGATATGGTTGTTGCGGGTAGCGGCAACGCCCGCGTGGGCGCCCGGCTCGATCACGCCGATCGCCGGCACGGGCGCGAGCGCCTCGGCCAACGGATAGAGCGCCACGGCGGAGGCAGTGTTGCAGGCGACCACCACCATCTTCACGCCCTCCTCGACGAGGAGCCGCGTCGCCTGCAGCGCATAGGCCTGCACCGTCTCGGCGCTCTTGGTGCCGTAAGGAAGCCGCGCGGTGTCGCCGAGATAGACGAAGCGTTCCTGGGGGAGCCGGGCCGCCAAAGCTCGGAGCACGGTCAGCCCGCCCATGCCGGAGTCGAAGACCCCGATCGGGCGCGGATCATTCGAGAACATAGATTCCGAACTCCTCGAAATAGAGATCGAGGAAGCGCCTGTAGACCGCCGTGAGCTGCTCGAGGTCAGCGATGCTCACCTGCTCGTCGACCTTATGGATGGTCTTGGTGAGGAGCCCGAACTCGACCACGGGACACAGCTCGTTGATGAAGCGCGCGTCGGACGTGCCCCCGTCGGTCGCAAGCGAGGGGGTAAGCCCGGTGACCTCGCGTACCGCCTCGCTCAGAATCGAGTCGAGCGGCCCAGGCTTGGTGAGGAAGGTGTGGCTTGGCGGCTCGAAGGAGAGCTCGAATTCGAGCCCGCTATTGGCAATCACCTTCGCCGCCTGTTCCCCCAACAGGGCCTGCAGCGAATCGGGCGAATGGCGGTCGTTATAGCGGATGTTAAAAAGGGCCTCGGCCTTCTCCGGGATGACGTTGGTGGCGGCATTCCCGACATCGATGCTCGTCACCTCGAAATTCGACGGCGAGAAATGGGCGCTGCCGAAATCGAGCGGCGTATCGTAGAAATTGTCGAGCACGGCGATCAGCCCCTTGACCGGATTGTTGGCGAGACGCGGATAGGCGACGTGCCCTTGCACGCCGCTGACCTTGAGGCGCCCGTTGAGGCTTCCGCGCCGCCCGATCTTGATCGCCTCTCCGAGCCGGGTGGCATTGGTTGGCTCGCCCACTAGCGCGTGATCCGGCCGCTCGCCATTGGCGGCCATCCAGTCGAGCACCTTGCGTGTGCCGTTGATCGCGGGACCCTCCTCGTCGCCGGTAATGAGGAGGCTGATCGACCCGGGAAGGTCGCCGCCTGTGCTCCGCGCGTAATCCAGCGCCGCGGCGGCGAAAGCGGCGATAGCCCCCTTCATGTCTGAAGCGCCCCGCCCATAAAGCACGCCGTCTTCGATCTCGCCGGCGAAAGGCGGATGGCCCCACCGCGCCTCGTCCCCGGGGGGCACCACATCGGTATGGCCGGCAAAGCAAAGATGCGGGAAACCAGAGCCGATGCGCGCATAAAGATTGTCGACCGAGGGTGTCCCCTCCTCGGTGAAGACGAGGCGCCGGCAGAGAAAGCCGCCTTGCGCTAAGGTCCGTTCGAGCACGCCCAAGGCTCCGGCCTCGAGCGGCGTGACGCTCGGGCAGCGGATCAGGTCTCGCGCTAGCTCAACCGGCCTTTCGCTCAATTCCGTCATGTCGCGGCACCCGCTCTTTCGGCGCCCTATATAGCGGCTTAGAGGATTTCAATCGTCTGCCAGATCTTGCAGCCGAGATTGGTGGCAAGCATCTCTATATCGTTGACCGCTTGGATGATCACGGCACCGTCGAAGTCTTGCGCATAGAGAAGGCGGGCCACGACAGCGGCGCCCCCGATGGCGACGATGGTGACCGTGCCCCACACCAAGTCCGGCGCGTGATGCGGCCTTCGAAACCAAACAGCGTGTGCGCCAGCATCATGGTTGCCCCTTTGCCTTAATCCCGCAACAGCTCGTTGATGGAGGTCTTGGCGCGGGTGCCCTCATCCACGGTCTTCACGATGACGGCGCAATAGAGCGACGGCCCTGGCGCCCCGTTGGGCAAGGCCCTGCCCGGCATCGCGCCCGACACCACAACGGAATAAGGCGGCACGCGGCCGTGCATGACCTCGCCGGTGGCGCGGTTGATGACCTTGGTTGACTGGCCGAGATAGACGCCCATGGACAGGACGGAGCCTTCGCCCACGATCACCCCTTCGGCCACCTCGGCACGTGCCCCGATGAAGCAATTGTCCTCGATGATCACGGGGTTGGCCTGTAGCGGCTCGAGCACGCCGCCGATACCGGCGCCGCCCGACAGATGCACGTTCTTGCCGATTTGCGCGCAAGACCCGACCGTGGCCCAGGTGTCGACCATGGTGCCGGTATCGACGCGCGCCCCGAGATTGACGAAGCTGGGCATCAGCACCGCGCCCGGAGCGATATAGGCGGAGTGGCGGACCACCGCGCCCGGCACCACGCGGAAGCCGGCCTCCTTGAAGTCCTTTGCCTTCCAATGGGTGAATTTGGTCGGGACCTTGTCCCACCAGGCGCCGCCCTCCGGCCCGCCGTCGATCTTGTGAGGATCGTTGAGACGGAAGGAAAGCAGGATCGCCTTCTTCAGCCATTGATGCACGACCCAAGTGCCGTCGAGCTTTTCCGCCACGCGGACCTCGCCCTTGTCGAGCAGGTCGAGGGTCTCCTCCACGGCGTCGCGCACCACGCCTCTGGTCTTAGGCGTGATCTCGCCGGCGTGCTCATAGGCGCTTTCGATGAAGCTCTTGAGATGCTCGTGCGTCATGGTTCGGGGGACCCCGTCAGGTCAGGCAACAATGCGTTTCAGCGGTCAGCGCCCCGGAGCGATCCTCTTCCGCCGCTCGCTTCGCGCCGATACCGGCAAGGAAGGGCGCTAGCGCATCCGTCCGGTGATGGATGTGGGAGGGAAGCTTCGCCCAGCCGGCGATGGCGCGATTCGCGGGGTGATCCGTATGCCCGCCGGCCACGAGCACCGTGGTCATGCCGAGTCCATAAGCGGTGCGAAGATTGTGCGGTAGGTCGTCGAACATGGCGGCACTGCCGACAGCGATCGCGTGCGCCCCGATGAAGCGTTCATAGGCGGCGCGCTCGGGCTTGGGAACGAACTCCGCAGCGTGGATGTCGAACACCTCGTCGAAGCGGCCGTCGAGCCCAAGCCGCGTGATGACCGATTCCGCGTGCTTGCGCGAGCCGTTGGTGAAGATGAACTTGCGCCCGGGGAGCGCATCGAGCGCGTTGCGAAGCTCGGGCGCCGGCGCGATCACGCTCAAATCGATGTTGTGGACATAGTCGAGGAAGGCCTCCGGACACACATCGTGCAGCCGCATCAGCCCGGCAAGCGTGGTGCCATATTCGTAATAATAGGTCTTCCGCATGCGCTGGGCTTCTTCGGCCGAGACGCCGAAACGCTCAGCGATGAATTCGCCCATGCGGGTGTCGATCTCGGCGAACAGATTGCAGTCAGCCGGGTAGAGCGTGTTGTCGAGGTCGAACACCCACGCCTCGATATGCTCGAAGCCGGTTCCCGGCGCGGCCTTCTGGCGGCTCTCCATCGATGTGTGCCTCAACCCTTTGGCCGTTCAATCAAGGTGCCGGCGCCATGCTCGGTGAAGAGCTCGAGCAGCACGGCATGGGGCACCTTGCCGTTGATGATCACCACGGCCTCCACGCCGGCCTCGACCACGGCGATGCAGCTCTCGATCTTGGGGATCATGCCGCCGAAGATGGTGCCGTCCTTGATGAGTCTCTTGGCGTCCACCGTGGTCAGCGATTTGATCAGCGCGCCCGACTTGTCGAGCACACCCTCGACGTCGGTCAGCAACAACAGGCGCTTTGCCTTCAGCGCCGAGGCAAGCGCCGCGGCGAAGGTATCGGCGTTGATGTTGAGGGTCTCGCCGTTTGGCCCGACGCCGATCGGTGCCACCACCGGGATCAGGTCCGAATGGATGATCACGTCGACGATATGGGCATCGACGGCGGCGGGCTCGCCGACAAAGCCGAGATCGACGATCTCCTCGATGTTGGAATCGGGATCGCGAAAGCGCCGCTTGATCCGCGTCGCCCGCATCAGATTGGCGTCCTTGCCGGAGATGCCGACCGCCTTGCCCCCTTGGGCGTTGATGGCGCCGACGATCTCTTTATTGACGGAGCCCGCGAGCACCATCTCGACCACCTCGACGGTCTCCCGGTCGGTGACGCGCAAGCCACCCTTGAATTCCGACCTGATGTTCAGCCGCTCGAGCAGAGAGCCGATCTGCGGGCCGCCGCCATGCACCACGATCGGGTTCACGCCGGCCTGCTTGATCAGCACGATGTCGCGCGCGAAGTTAGCGGCGAGCCCGGCATCCCCCATGGCGTGGCCGCCATATTTCACCACCACCGTGGCACTGTCGTAGCGCTGCATGAAGGGCAGCGCCTCAGAGAGGATGTTCGCCTTGGCATGGACCGCGGAGAGGCCTTCGCCCTCGCTTGGAGCGGGGGCGTCCTTCGGTCTTACCGGGGATGATTTGGTCTTGGCCACCTGCGCCTTATAGCGGGGCGCAGGCTCAAGGCACAATCGCGTTCGGAACAAGCGCGGCCACCGCGGCGCGGAGTTCCGGGATGCCGGCCCCGGTCCGGGCTGAGGTCGCGATCATTTGTGGATAAGCCGCCGGGTGCTTGGCGACTTCAGCCGCGACCTGCTCGATGATTTTGGCGAGGGCAGGGGGCTTCGGCTTGTCCGCCTTGGTCAGCACCACTTGGTAGGAGACCGCGGCCTCGTCCATGAGCGTCATAATTTCCCGGTCGTTGGGTTTGATGCCGTGGCGGGCATCGATCAGCAGGAACACGCGCTTCAGCCCCCGCCGCCCTTTAAGGTAGTCGCGGACGAGCCGCGTCCAGCCCTTCACCTCCGATTTGGATGCCCGCGCATAGCCATAGCCCGGCATATCTACGAGGTAGAGCTGCTGGTCCTTACCCGTGGTGAAGAAGTTCAACTCCCGGGTTCTCCCGGGCGTCACCGAGACCCGGGCGAGGCTCTTCTTCCCGGTCAGCGCATTGATCAGGCTCGACTTGCCGACATTGGAGCGTCCGGCAAAGGCCGCCTCAGGTTTCCCGTCGCCGGGGAGACCATCGATGGCCACGACACCTTTGACGAAGGTGCAAGGGCCCAACAGGGCCTCGCCGTGGGGGAGTGTTGGGGTCTCTGGCATCGGTCATTGTCATCTCCGGGCTTGACCCGGCGATCCAGTAACCGCTGGACCAAGCCGAATCGTGAGGCCGCTGGTTACTGGATTGCCCGCCGGAGCTTGTCATCGGGCCAGCCAAAGGCTGGACCCGTTGGCGGGCAATGACAAGGCGGAGGTGGAGAGCTGGCTAACCCTCCGTCTCGCCTTTGGCGCGGCGGTTCTTGATGCCGAGATTCTCCAGAAGCGGGATCTCCACCCCCTGGCGGCTCATGATCACCGACTGCTGGATCACCGATAGGGTGTTGTTCCACGCCCAATAGATCACGAGCCCTGCCGGGAAGCGGGCGAGCAGGAAGGTGAAAAAGAGCGGCATCCAGGCGAACACCTTCTGCTGCACGGGGTCCGGCGGCGCCGGATTGAGGCGCATCTGCACGAACATGGTCAGCCCCATGATCAGCGGCCAGACACCAATCGCGAGGAGATGGCCGATGACCGGCACCTGCGAGGGATCGAAGGGGATGAGCCCGAATAGGTTGAAGATGTTGGTCGGATCGGGTGCCGACAGGTCCCTGATCCAGCCGAAAAAGGGTGCGTGCCGCATCTCGATGGTAACGAACAGCACCTTGTAGAGCGCGAAGAACACCGGAATCTGCACGAGGATGGGCAGGCAGCCGGAAGCCGGGTTCACCTTCTCCTTCTTATACAGCTCCATCATCGCCTGCTGTTGGCGCATGCGGTCGTCACCGAAGCGCTCCTTGAGCCGCACGAGCTCCGGCTGCAGCTTCTTCATCTTGCTCATCGACACGTAGGATTTGTTCGCGAGCGGAAACAGCACGAGTTTGATGATGAAGGTGACGATAAGGATGGCGACGCCGAAATTGCCGACGAGCTTGTAGAAGAAGTCGAGCGCGAAAAACATCGGCTTGGTGAGGAAATAAAACCAGCCCCAATCGATCAACAGGTCGAATTTAGGGATGCCGTAGCGCGCGGCGTAGTCGTCGACGACATGCACCTCCTTGGCGCCGGCAAACACGTAGCTCTTGGTTTCCGCCTTGGCCCCGGGAGCGATCGTAAGCGGACTCATGAGATAATCGGTCTGAAAGCGCTCGCTACCTGTGGCGCCTGTTCCCGCGAAGCGTGCCTCGAACTCCTTGCCCTGCTCTGGCACCACCACGGCCGCCCAATATTTGTCGGTGATGCCGAGCCAGCCGGACTTGCTCTCGAACGTGGAGGGAGGGTTGTTCATCGCCTTCTTGTAGGCGATCTCCTTGAGGCTGCGGTCCTCGACGACGCCGATGAGCCCTTCATGCAGGATGTAATAGGCCTGGGTCTGCGGTAGCCCATTGCGCGAGACGAGGCCGTAGGGATGAAGCGTGACGGGCTCGGATGTCGTATTGGAGACCGCATCGGTCATTGTGAACATGTAGTTGTCATCGACCCCGATGGTGCGGGTGAAGACGAGCCCCTTGCCATTGTCATAGGTAAGCGTCACCGGGGACTGCGGCGTCAACGATCCAGGAGACTCCGCCTTCCATAGCGCATCGGTGCCAGGTACGCCCAAATCCTTGCCCGTCTCCGCCACAAAGCCCTGCTCGGTATAGTAGGCTTGCGCGCCTCCCGCGGGCGACAGCAGCACGACGTTGGGACTGTTCGGCGCGACCGTCTCCCGATACTTTTCGAGCACGAGGTCGTCGATACGTGCGCCCTTCAGATTGATCGAGCCTTTGAGGCTTGGCGTGTCGATGGCGACGCGTGGGTCAGCGGAGAGCGCCTCTTCGCGCGACTGAAGCGGCGCTTGGGTTACGCCGGGCTGGGGCAGAGCGCCGCCGGTGCCGGGTGCTTCGCCTCCGGCACGGGGCCGCGGCGCCCCGGGCTCAATCTGCTGCTGCTGTTGCTGCTCCGCCGCTTGCTTCTCGGCCTGCTGAAGCGGGTGCTTCGGCACGAAGAAATATTGCCAGGCGAACAGCACGCCGATCGACAGGACGATGGCGAGGATGAAGTTGCGGTTGTTCTCGTCCATGTCCTTCTCGCCAGATGTCGCTTTTCTCTATTGACCGCGGGTCGCGTGGTCGCGTGGCAGGGGCAGCAGGGAATCCCGTCTGAGAGCGTTCAGCGCTTCTGAGGCCTGGGGGCCTGGTGAACCTTGGTCAGCGCCCGCTCGAGGTCCTTGGTGAGCTCGGTGAAGCGCCGTTGTACCGTGCCTGCCCTAGCGATCAAGACATAATCGTAGCCTTCCATCGCGTAGGTCGGCGCCACCAGGCGTACCGCCTCCTTCAAGCGCCGGCGCGCGCGATTGCGGACAACCGCGCCGCCAAGGGTCTTGGTTGCGGTGAAGCCGAAGCGGGCCAGACCGGCGCCCGCGTGGTCGGCATCGCCACGCGCGCGGGCTTGCAGCACGAGCGAAGGCGCCGCAAAGCGCGCTCCTTCTCTCACATGCAGGAAGTCAGCGCGGGTCTTGAGACGTCCGATTGCCGTCACCGTGGAGGCGGGCACGCGCTCTTGCGGCTGCTCAAGCCGACAGGCGCTTGCGCCCCTTGGCCCTTCGCCGTGCCAGCACCTTGCGCCCGCCCGTGGTCGCCATGCGCTCGCGAAAGCCGTGGCGCCGCTTGCGGACGAGCCTCGATGGTTGATATGTGCGTTTCACGCCGAAAGTCTCCGCGAGGGCTGAGTTTGGCGCTTATAAGTGGCGGCACGGGCCAAGTCAATCGAAGGGCCACGGTGCCTTCATGCGGGAGGGGGTGGGAGATGAAGCGTCATCCCTCCCACGAAGTCGAGGGAGGAACACGCCAAGATTGGACCGCCCCCTTATTCCGGCTCGTCCGTCTGGGGCGGCGCGCCTGCGTCGTCGCCGGCATTATCGTCAGGCGCCGGCGCAGCTTCGTTTTCCTGGGGAGCGGCGGCGCCGTCGTTGCCCGCGTCAGGGTGCTCGGTGGAATCGGGCATCGAATAAGAGTCGTCTGGCTGACCCCCTGCATAAGGCTCATCCGAAGGACCGCCGGCAACAGCGATCCCATTCACTCCCAATAGCAAACAAGCAAATGCTAAGCAGACAACAGCATAAAGCCGTACGACCATGATGCTTCCCTCCTTGTTGCAGGCGTGAGCACCTGAGTCTCCCATCATACAAGGGGCCCTGAATGGCCGAGCTGCGACAAGAAAGCCTTGAGCCATCACGAGTGGTTACGGAGCATCACGTTGGCGCGATAGGCCGTTCCATGAATGCGAGGCCGTCGCCTATGAATGGTTGCAACGCCGAGCCGAGAATACTCTACCCATGGCGCTAGCGCCGGATAAGGAAGGGGGCGTGCAGGCTTGGCTGAAGCTGCTCTGGCCACTGCTCGCGCTGCTCGCCGCGGCATCCCTCGTCCTCGCCATGGGCTGGCACCGCTATCTCACCTTGCAAGAGCTTGTGCTTCGCCGGGAATCCTTGCGCGCGGCGATCGCCGATCACACCCTGCCTGCGTTGGTGGCTTTCATGGCCATCTATGCCGGTACGGTTGCCCTGTCGTTGCCCGGGGGTGCAGTGCTCACCCTGGCGGGAGGCTTCCTGTTCGGCTGGTTCTGGGGTGGGGTCGCCTCCATTGTCGCCGCCACCGCCGGCGCCATCATTGTTTTCCTCGTTGCCAGAAGCGCTCTCGGCGAACTGCTTGCGGCGCGGGCCGGCCCCTGGCTTGGCCGCTTGCGCCAAGGTTTCCAGGAGGATGCCTTCAGCTATCTCCTGTTCATGCGGCTGGTCCCTATCTTCCCGTTTTGGCTGGTCAATCTCGCCCCGGCACTGCTTGGCGTCGGCCTTTTGACCTACGTGCTCGCCACCGCAATCGGCATCATTCCGGGAAGTTTTGCCTATTCCATCGCTGGCAAAGGTCTAGATAGCCTTATCGTAGCCCAGCAGGCCGCCCACCAATCCTGCCTTGCCAAGATGGGACCGGATGCGGAAAAGTTATGTCCGTTCGTGCTCGAGCCGAGGGCCCTGCTCACACCGGGGCTGATTGCGGGTTTCGTGGCGCTTGGGGTCGTGGCGCTTATCCCGATTGCGGTTAGGCGCTTCAAGCGCAAAGGGGTGTAAGGCGTAGGACGGGGGAAGAGGGGCTAACATGGAAGAGGTGCTTAAGCCCGACCTCTGCGTGATCGGCGCAGGGTCCGGGGGCCTCTCTGTGGCAGCGGCGGCAGCCCAACTCGGCGTGCCCGTCGTGCTCATCGAGAAGGGCCGCATGGGCGGCGACTGCCTCAACTATGGTTGCGTGCCGTCGAAGGCGCTGCTCGCCGCAGGCAAGCGCGCCGAAGCCGTGCGCACGGCCGGGGCCTTCGGCATCGACGTCATTGAAGCTCAGGTCGACCACGCCCGCGTCCACGATCACGTGCATGGGGTGATCGCGGCGATCGCGCCGAACGACTCGGTCGAGCGCTTCACCGGCCTTGGCGCTCGCGTGATCCAGGCCCAGGCAAGCTTTCTCGACAAGAACACGGTCGAGGCGGGGCGGCTGCTCATTCGCGCCCGGCGCTTCGTCGTGGCGAGCGGCTCCTCGCCGGTGATCCCGCCGATCCCTGGGCTCGACGAGGTGCCCTATTTCACCAACGAGACGATCTTCGACGTGAGCGAGAGGATCCAGCATCTGATTGTGCTGGGAGGAGGTCCGATCGGAATGGAGATCGCCCAGGCTCACCGCATGCTGGGCACCCATGTCACCATGATCGATGCCGCCTCGTTTCTCAGCAATGAGGACCCGGAAGCGAGCCGCGTCGTCATCGAGCATCTCGCCGAGTCTGGCGTGCTGCTGCATGCCGGCACCAGGGTGGAGAGGGTCGAGCGCGCCGTGCAGGGGGTCGCCGTTCACCTCGGCAAGCAGGGCGAGACCGAAATCATCAAGGGAAGCCATCTGCTCGTCGCCACGGGACGTAAGCCCAACGTCAAAGGGCTGAGCCTGGAGCGGGCCGGCATCGTCTACGACGCTCGCGGCATCAAGGTGAACGATCGGCTCAAGACCACGAACCCCCGCGTCTATGCCATTGGTGACGTGGCCGGCGGCCAGCAATTCACCCACCTTGCCAGCTATCACGCCGGGATTGTGATCAGGAACGCCCTGTTCCGCTTAAGACCGAGAGCGAGCGCCGCCGCCATCCCCCGCGTCATCTACACCGATCCCGAGCTTGCCCAGGTAGGCCTGACCGAATCCGAGGCGCGCAAGCGCTACCGCCGGATTCGCATTCTCCGCTGGTCCTATGCTGATAACGACCGCGCCCAAGCCGAGCGCACGACCCATGGCTTCATCAAGGTGATCGCGAGGCCAAACGGCCAGATTCTCGGCTGCACCATAGTGGGCGCCGAGGCTGGCGAGCTGATCCAGCTCTGGGTGATGGCTATGGCCAAGGAGATGCGGATCGGCGACCTGACGGGCCTGGTGCTGCCCTATCCCACCCTATCGGAGCTCTCCAAGCGCGTGGCCTTTACATTTTATCAGCCGTCTTTGACGAGGCGCTGGCTCCGCAGCATCATCGACCTTTTGCGCCGCTTGGGCTAGCATCGGGGCCCGATGCGCTTTGCGCGAAGCGAGTGAGTGTTGGACGTGCACGAAGAGGCTCCGAGCACCCGCAAGACAGCCGTCCGGCGGGGCCGTGATGGACCCGGACTTTCCGGCAAGCTGCTCCTGCTGACCATTCTGTTCGTCATGGTGGCCGAAGTGCTTGTCTTCGTGCCTTCGGTCTCGAACTTCCGGCGCCAATGGCTCATGGCGCGACTAGAGGACGCGCAGATCGCCGCCCTTGCGGCGGAAGCCGCTCCCGGCGGTCAGCTTCCCAAATCGTTGCGCGACAAGCTGTTGCAAAGCGTCAAGGTCAAGGCCGTCGCCGTCAAGGGGACCGACTCGCGTCGGCTGATCCTTGAGGAGGACATGCCGGCCGAGATCGACGCCTCCTACGATCTGCGCAACGTCGCCTGGCTCGACCTCATCGCCGACGCGCTGATAGTTTATGCCGAGCCCGGCGACAGGGTGATCCGCGTTGTCGGCCAGCCTGGCTTCGCCGCTGGCGAGTTCATCGAGGTGGTGATGGAGGAGGCGCCGCTGAGGGCTGCGATGCTCCGCTATGGCCTCGACATTCTCGGACTGTCGATCCTGATCTCGATCATCACCGCAGCGCTCGTCTATCTCACCCTCGACGCGCTACTGGTCAAGCCGATGACGAAGCTCACCTGGAATATCGTGCGCTTCAGCGAGCGGCCCGAGGATCCGACGCGCATCATCATCCCGTCGGGGCGCCGCGACGAGATCGGCACCGCGGAGCGGGAACTGTCGACGATGCAAGCCGAACTTGCCGGAACCCTAAACCAGAAGAGCCGGCTCGCGGCCCTTGGCCTTGCCGTGAGCAAGATCAGCCACGACCTGCGCAACATGCTGTCGAGCGCCCAGCTCCTGTCCGATCGCCTGAGCACGGTGAAGGACGAGCGGGTCCAGCAGCTGGTGCCGAAGCTGCTCGCATCCCTCGATCGCGGCATCCGGCTCTGCGCCCGCACCCTCGATTTCGGCCAGGCGCAGGAGGTGCTGCCGCGGCGGAAGCTGTTCCCCCTCTTCCCTCTTGTTGCCGAGGTGGGCGAGGGCCTTGGCCTGCCACGCCCCGAACTCATCGAGTGGAACGTGGAAATCGATACGGAGATCAAGGTCGATGCCGACCGCGATCAGCTCTATCGCGTCTTGAGCAATCTCTGCCGCAACGCGGTGCAGGCGCTCGAAAGCGAGGGCGACGGCAGCGGCGAGATCGCCATTGCCGCGTGGCGCGAGGGCTCGGTCACTGTGATCGAGGTGAGGGATTCGGGACCCGGCGTGGCCGAGCGGGCAAGGGCGCACCTCTTTGAGGCGTTTCAGAGTGTGGCGCGCAAAGGGGGGGCCGGGCTGGGGCTCGCCATCGCGGCTGAGCTCGTCACCGCCCATGGCGGGCAGATCGCCCTCGTCAATAATGAGGGGGGTGCCACCTTCCGCGTGATCATTCCGGACGTGGTCGTGGAGCTCGACCGCGCCAGGCGCCGTAGCGCCTGATACCTGGAAGATTGGAGGGCGTCTGGTGCGCGGCCTTGCCTTCCGACGGCTGAAAGCTTAGGTAGGCCAGGCCTTCCCGTACGCTCAAAGCCAATTTTTTTTGACAGGCCGATTGCGCGTTAGGGTCCTAACCCTTTCAGGCAAGGCAAAGCGCCGGTAGCTCAGTTGGATAGAGCACCAGACTACGAATCTGGGGGTCAGGGGTTCGAATCCTCTCCGGCGCGCCAGTGGCCTATCAATGACTTAGAGCTTTTCCGCACGGCTCTGAAGTCACCAAAATTCGCAAAAGGTCACAAATAGGTCACAGATGAGCCCAACAGTGAGGTGTGCTAGCCCACAGGCGGC